>NZ_WLUN01000005.1:0-198744 GCF_009706645.1 Providencia sp. wls1914 | reverse complement strand
CCCGCACGCCGGAAGACCAAGGGTTCCTGTCCAACGTTAATCGGGGCAGGGTGAGTCGACCCCTAAGGCGAGGCAGAAATGCGTAGTCGATGGGAAACGGGTTAATATTCCCGTACTGGTGATAATTGCGATGGGGGGACGGAGAAGGTTAGGCTGGCCGGGCGACGGTTGTCCCGGTTTAAGGATGTAGGCAGGTGAATTAGGCAAATCCGGTTCACTATATGCTGAGGTCTGATGACGAGTCACTACGGTGGCGAAGTAGCTTATACCCCGCTTCCAGGAAAAGCCTCTAAGCTCTAGATTATCATTAATCGTACCCCAAACCGACACAGGTGGTCAGGTAGAGAATACTCAGGCGCTTGAGAGAACTCGGGTGAAGGAACTAGGCAAAATGGTGCCGTAACTTCGGGAGAAGGCACGCTGGCATTAGGTGAAGTGGTTTACCCATGGAGCTGAAGCCAGTCGCAGATACCAGCTGGCTGCAACTGTTTATTAAAAACACAGCACTGTGCAAACACGAAAGTGGACGTATACGGTGTGACGCCTGCCCGGTGCTGGAAGGTTAATTGATGGGGTTATCCGTAAGGAGAAGCTCTTGATCGAAGCCCCAGTAAACGGCGGCCGTAACTATAACGGTCCTAAGGTAGCGAAATTCCTTGTCGGGTAAGTTCCGACCTGCACGAATGGCGTAATGATGGCCAGGCTGTCTCCACCCGAGACTCAGTGAAATTGAACTCGCTGTGAAGATGCAGTGTACCCGCGGCAAGACGGAAAGACCCCGTGAACCTTTACTATAGCTTGACACTGAACATTGAGCCTTGATGTGTAGGATAGGTGGGAGGCTTTGAAGCGTGGACGCCAGTCTGCGTGGAGCCAACCTTGAAATACCACCCTTTAATGTTTGATGTTCTAACGTAGCCCCATTATCTGGGGTGCGGACAGTGTCTGGTGGGTAGTTTGACTGGGGCGGTCTCCTCCCAAAGAGTAACGGAGGAGCACGAAGGTTGGCTAAGCATGGTCGGACATCATGCGGTTAGTGCAAAGGCATAAGCCAGCTTGACTGCGAGAGTGACGGCTCGAGCAGGTACGAAAGTAGGTCTTAGTGATCCGGTGGTTCTGTATGGAAGGGCCATCGCTCAACGGATAAAAGGTACTCCGGGGATAACAGGCTGATACCGCCCAAGAGTTCATATCGACGGCGGTGTTTGGCACCTCGATGTCGGCTCATCACATCCTGGGGCTGAAGTAGGTCCCAAGGGTACGGCTGTTCGCCGTTTAAAGTGGTACGCGAGCTGGGTTTAGAACGTCGTGAGACAGTTCGGTCCCTATCTGCCGTGGGCGTTGGAAGATTGAAAGGGGCTGCTCCTAGTACGAGAGGACCGGAGTGGACGCACCACTGGTGTTCGGGTTGTCATGCCAATGGCATTGCCCGGTAGCTAAGTGCGGAAGAGATAACCGCTGAAAGCATCTAAGCGGGAAACTTGCCTTGAGATGAGTCTTCCCTGACTCTTTAAGGGTCCTAAAGGAACGTTTAAGACTAAGACGTTGATAGGTTGGGTGTGTAAGCGTAGCGATACGTTGAGCTAACCAATACTAATGAACCGTGAGGCTTAACCTGACAACACCGAAGGTGTTTTAGGGATGAGAGACAAAGATTAAAGTTGATTCAATGAAGTGGGACGCCGAAAGGTGGACACAACAGCTTGTTCAGGATTGATATTCTGGTTTAGTGATTAAAGGCTAAACGGGAATAAACAGAATTTGTCTGGCGGCAATAGCGCGGTGGTCCCACCTGACCCCATGCCGAACTCAGTAGTGAAACGCCGTAGCGCCGATGGTAGTGTGGGGTCTCCCCATGTGAGAGTAGGGAACTGCCAGACATTAATTTAGCCGAGAAGCCACCCATTGGGTGGTTTTTTTGCGTTTAGGGCATGAAAAATAGGCGATAAAAGGCCAGATTGTCATCCTCTGAGGCGTGATGATCGAGAAAGTTATCGCCGAATCTCGAAAGCTCCCTAAACTCTACGTTTCTTGCTTTTGGAGTATCACCATCTGTGGGGCATCACTGTAGTTATCCAACAAAAAAAGCAATACCATCATCTCAAGGTTAATAACCAAGTCTCGCTAATAACAGATTATTTCGACAGAAAAATTTCTCGTGTGATGTGGTCACTTAACGCCAGAATCAGATCTCAAACAGACATTAAGATCCTTCCATTGATCTAATTAAGACTAAAGACTATCGATTACAGTCTCTAATGCTTATTAAAAGACTCTCTGTGGCAGATAGAAAATGAATGTATGCAGTTGACGCAATATAGAAGAAGGATTAGGAAGAAAAATGCAGTAACGGGTATTTTTCCCAGATTTTTTTGAACCATGGAGTGAATTTTTCAGGATGAGCACTGATTTCTTGGGCTAAGGTTTCAAGGCTAACCCAGCGGGTAGCTCCGACTTCTTCAGGATTAGGAATGACTTGATTATCATAGTACCCCACAAATAGGTGGTCATACTCATGCTCAATTAGCCCACCATTAACATCCGCTTTATAAATAAACTCACCAACATGAGTTAATGAAGTTGAAAAACCGAGTTCTTCAGCTAAGCGACGTAAAGCTGCATCATGAGTATCTTCTTGTGCCCTTGGATGGCTACAGCAGGAATTGGCCCACTGTCCAGCAGAATGATATTTATGAAAGGCGCGTTGTTGAATGAGTAATTCGTTCTTACGATTAAAAATGAAGATAGAAAATGCACGATGCAGGCAGCCTTGCTGATGAGCTAGTAATTTTGGCATGCTACCAATCGGCGTGTCTTGTTCATTAACTAAAATAAGCTGTTCTTCTATCATAGTGGTCATCTGTATCAGTAAGAGTCAAAAACAAGCTTATTATAACTGGAAAAAAATGACTTGTAGATTAGAGCTATTAATAGCCTTTGCTAATTTGCAATGGGAGATTGATAAAGTGCATTCATAGCTAGATGAATCGATCATTTAGCTATGAATGAAGACGGTATGATAAAAAAATATTATTTTTGTTGGAGTACCCAGACAGCGGCTTCGACTCTAGATTTTAGATTTAGTTTTTTAAGTAAATGTTTTACATGTACTTTTACGGTGCTCTCTGCGATGTCTAAATTTCTCGCGATCATTTTATTTGATAATCCTTGAGCTATAAGCTCTAAAATGTCAGATTCTCTTGGCGTTAGTGCGGCAGCATCGCTTTCATTTTGTGATTGATTTTCTCTTAATGATTCCGCAAGAACAGAAGTTAATGTTGGGCTAACCACCATTTTTCCACTTGCAGCTTCTTTGAGTGCGATAATGAGTTCTTCAGGTTCCATATCTTTTAGTAAATAACCATCCGCACCTCGCTTAAGCGCACTGATCAAATCGTCACTATAATTCGATACGGTAAAGAGAATAATTCTACCTGACAGTTCGCGTTTTCTGAGCTCATCTAGGGTTTCAAAACCATTCATTCCGGGCATATTGAGATCTAAAAGGATCAGGTCAGGATCTTGTTCTTCTGCTATCTGAATACCCGTTTTGCCATCACCAGCTTCACCAATAACTTGAAGTGAAGGCTCTAAGCTAATCAGCTGTTTTACACCATTTCGGAGCATTGGGTGATCATCAATAAGTAGGATCGTTGATTTTTCGGTCATTATATTTTTAGTCTCCATGAATGATTTGATCCGGTGTTTTAAATATCAAATGTTCTAAATGTCAGATGTTTTAAATATCAGATAAAGGGAATGTAACTTTCACTTCGGTTCCCCCTTCTGTACGTTGAGTAATGTAACACTCGCCATTCAGGCTAAGTGCTCTTTCTCTCATAATTATGAGGCCATAATGATTAAGTTTATTTGGATTGTCATCGATACCATTGCCATTATCATCAATTGTAATGATGACGGTGCCTCTATGTTGGCTTAATGAAACTTTAGCCCAAGTTGCATTGGCATGCTTCAGAATATTACTTAGTGCTTCGCGAATAATTTGTATTATGTGGATAGATTGGTGTGGCGAGATACTTTTCGCTGGAATTTCATAATTAAGTTGAATATTAAAGCCAATACGCCCACTAAATTCACCTAAAGTGCTTTTGAGTGAAGGTAATAATCCTGATTCTGTGAGTTTCAAGCGGAAAGTCGTCAATAATTCCCGTAACTGACTGTATGCAGTATTAATTTCTGTACGCATCTCATTGAGCAAATGTAGAGTTGTTTCTGGTAATGGTTCTGGTTGCATTTGCAGATAGCTAATTTGCATTTTTAAACATGAGAGTGATTGCGCGATAGAATCATGAAGCTCTCTGGCAATCGCGGCACGTTCATCCATAATCAGCAGCTGTTGTTGTTGCTCTATCTGTTGCTCCATGGTGAGCATACCTGAAATTTGCTTCGCGAGCATAAGAACCAATCTGTTTTTTTCATCAGAAAATGGTTGTTTTTGCTCAATTTCACCGATAATTACACCATATCGGTGCATGTTATCAGAGAGATCCCACTGTAACGTTTGATATTCTTTTGCTGGAGCATTGTTTAATTGATCATAGTTTAATGGATGCTGATTAGTAGAAGGTAGCTTTGCTTTATCTATTTCGAGATTGGTTGTGGCATAAGAGATTTCATGGAAATATTGTTCATTGCTATCTTCATATAATTTGAGTCGCAAGTTTTCTAACTGTGTAATGTTTTTCAGCTCCGCGAGAACTTTTTGTAATCTTGAATAAAGCGTTTCCGATGAGTGTAATATTTGATTTGATTGATAAAGATATGACAAAACACGGTTTTTAGCGAGTAAGTCTGCGGTCTTTTCTGCTACACGTTCTTCGAGTTGGTGATAACTTTGCGCCAGCTCATCAGACATATGATTAAGGGTTTCACCTAGGGCATTGAGTTCATCTTGCTTATTATTTTTCATGGGATAGCGCTGAGTAAAATCTTTACGCCCAATGGCATTAACCATAGAAAGTAGCTTCATCCATGGGTAATAAATTTTTCGTCTCAAATGCCAGATTGTCCCCATCAATAGCAAAAAGACTAAGCTAATAAAAATCAACTGAGTCATCGCAACGTAAGCGATTTTTTTCTCAGTTTTATCATCAATGTTATGAACTAACTCATTGAGCATATTAACAAAAGTAATAACTTCATAGCGGGCATCATCAGGCGAAGATGCCTTAGTGAGTGCGGGTCTTAAAGTGTTCAGCCAAAATTCATGTATTTTATTAAATTCAGGTGTGAGATTTTCAATTTTAACCACTTGGGTGAGCTCGGGGCTGAGTAAGTCTTTCTCTAACTCATCAAGGTAATTTTGGTTATGTTGGTTTATGGGCGTTAAAGAAAGTAGGCGGTAACTTTGCATGCGCAAGGAACCTGATGTGTTAATGGCATGCGCGTTGCCTTGTACACTGATGATCATGCGGTTGGAAATCGTCATACCGATAATGCCCAAAACAGCAATAAGCAGCATTAACCCAATAACTTGGTTGATGATCGAAAATCGTCGGTAAAGTGTTGGCATTCTTCCTTTATCCTGATACAAAATAAACTGACTATTACCATAATGTATCTAAGGATATTAGTCAGTTTTTAGCTTTATTTTGTTTTTTTAAATCGAGCAAAAAAGTTAATAATGAAAACAATAAGTAAACCGATAGCTAGGCCAAAAATTAAATTAAGAATGGAAGGAGTTAAAAATTGTAGTGTATTACCAATAACACCGATATTACCTGTCTTTTCTGCTATTTTTTCGATCCATAAGTGTAGATAGGTAATTCCGTGAGTGAGTATCCCACCTCCGACCATAAACATGGCTGCCGTCCCTACAACGGATAATGTTTTCATTAAATAAGGGGTTACATAAATTAACCCATTACCGCATTTACGTAGCAAAGTAGATGCTTTTTTCTGTAGATAGAAGCCTAAGTCATCTAGCTTGACTATACCAGCAACTAACCCATACACCCCGACAGTCATGACAATGGCAATAATTGATAAAACTGCAAATTGGTTCAGGAGAGTTGTTGAAGAAACGATACCTAAGGTAATAGCGATAATTTCCGCAGATAAAACAAAATCAGTACGGATTGCACCTTTAATTTTTTGTTTTTCAAATGCCGCTATTTCTTGTTCTGAGGGCTGCGCTTCTCGTGCAGCTTCTGACGGTGAAGTCTCATGTTTATGTAGATATTTATGGGCAAGTTTTTCAGCGCCTTCAAAGCAGAGATATGCGCCTCCAATCATTAATAATGGTGTGACTGCCCACGGAATGAAAGCGCTAATCAATAATGCGAGTGGGACTAAAATGAGTTTGTTGATGAAGGAGCCCTTTGCGACAGCCCAGACAACAGGGATCTCTCTTTCGGCACGAACGCCAGTGACTTGTTGAGCATTTAAAGCGAGGTCATCCCCCAGAACACCGGACGTTTTTTTTGCTGCCATTTTTGTCATCACTGACACATCATCTAGAACTGCTGCGATATCATCTAATAAGGCAAGTAAGCTACTTCCAGCCACAGGAGGATCCTTTTGTTAAGGTGAGGTATAATTGACATCTCTTAGGTAAGAGAAGCCAAAATTAGTTCACAGCGATTTGATAATTTGAGTAATAATAGAATTAGGTAAAGTTGCCGTTATCATAACAGTTTTGATTGAATTATGAATTTTTCATAAAAACTAGAATATATTTTGTCATTATCATTCATTTTTAATGAGCGTAAGGTTAAACATGTCCCTTCAGCCTGTATTGAGTATCGTTGTTGCGGTTTATAACGGCGAAAAGTTTTTACCCCATTTTTTTGACAGCTTAATTGCCCAAAAACTCGAAAACTGGGAACTGATCGTTGTGAACGATGGTTCAAAAGATGATAGCGAATCCGTGATCCGTCAATACGAAGATAAGTTTGAGAATTTCAAAGTACTCACTCAGGAAAATGGTGGTGTTTCCGTTGCGCGTAATACTGGAATGGCTGTCGCAACAGGGAAATACATCACTTTCCCTGATATTGATGATGAAATTGATGCCAGAATGTATGGCCGCTTATTAGAGATTGCCTTAGCGGGTGATCTGGACGTAGCTACGTGTAATGGTACTTATGTTTACACTAATGGAGATGCTCCGAAGGCTATTTTCCCGCCGAATAAAGTGCCTTCTACTGGCGTGATTACGGGTCCTCAATGGCTACAAATTGGCTTGAGCTCCCGTAAATTTCTCCATGTAACATGGTTGAATCTGTATCGTTTGTCATTAATTCGAGAACACAATTTTACCTTTGAACCTAGATTGCACCATCAAGATATTCCTTGGACTACCGAAATGCTGCTGGTTGCCAAACGCGTGCAGTTTATCAATGAACAATATTATGAATATCTGATCCATAACCAATCTGTTTCTCACTCTTTAACCGGAGATGAGCGCTCAGTACGTAAGATCAATACCTACCTGAAGATCTTGGATATGTTGATGGATATCTATAAACGTCATCCTGAGGAAGTGAAACAAGCTCCTGCCTGTCTATGGCAAGTAGGGAAAGAAGGTTTAGGGGTTGTTTTAGCGCTATTAGCCATCAAATCACCGGAAACGCAAAAGCAGATGGTCCAGCTGTTTTTTGATAAAGGTTACTGGGATATTGTTTGGAAGCATGCCACAACGCTGAAATTAAAATGGCGTTTGATCCGTCGTTACAGCAAACTGAAAGCCATTATTAATAAATAGTTTTCTAGCAGCCTTTCGGGGCTGCTCTATTTTACCCTTCCTGTACTCCCTTAGAACTCGCCTTCAACTTATTAAATAATTGATAAAATATTATTAATGTTTATAGCATATAATGTGAGTTAATTAACATATTAATAACAAAAAAATTGAGCTTCCTCTCAGAATATGGTCTTTATAGGGCTATAGTTCGCCTGAATATACACGGTGATAAATTATTAATAAGTTAATGAGCGAGGGCTGAATGGATCATTATCTGCATAAATTACCTGACCTTATTGACTCCGTGGCAACCAACCAGTTTTACCCTAATTTGTTGTCATGGCTGTCCTCTTTTGTGGCTTTTGATAACGCCATTATCTATGCCTTCGAAAAAGAAGGTGCACCGCGCTTTCTGTCAAAAGTTGAAAAGCGTAATAGCGACAGTATCAATCGTATTTATCAGCGTGGCGCCTATTTGATGGATCCTTTCTATCAAGAGCTACAAAAGGGTGGCAGCTCTAAGGTGCTAACATTGAAAGACGTGGCACCGAAAGGATTTTATCATACTGATTATTATCTTAATTTTTATCGTAAGACGGGGTGGTGTGATGAGGCGGGTTTATTGCTGGAGCTATCAGCCGATAAGCAATTAGGTATTTTCTTCGGTAATGAAGATCAACCTTTTCTTTCAGACGAAAATAAACAAGCCTCATTAAAAGAAGCTTTTGATATTATTCGAAGTATTGCTCGATTACATAAGGAAGTAGTCCCTAATTCAGTTTCTAGCCATTACCGCAATACTGACTTACAGACTTGCTTTGGTTTGACGCCAAGAGAGTGTGAGGTTGTTGAATTAATTTTGGAAGGTAAAGGTTCCCCGCAAATTGCCGAAGCGCTGTTTATTAGCTTGGGTACTGTCAAAAATCACCGTAAGAATATCTATCAAAAATTAGAGATCAACTCTCAAGTTGAATTGTTTAATTTGTTAATGACTCCAATAAAACAGTAATTGAGTGGGGTTAGTTTATTTCTGGTATATATCAGATGGTTAAACTAAGGCGTTAAAATAAGTTTTATTTTTCAATCAATTACAATTTACTTTCAGTAGTAAAACACTCCTTGTCTTCTCTCTTTATCAGAATATGTAATATTTTCTATTAATATAATAATAAATATTTATCTTTTTGAATTTAAACATAAAAGATTTAAATTGATTTAATTTTGTTTATAAGTAAATATTGTATCCACGTCACAAATGTTAACTTTATGTTTCGAATATCCCTAAAGGGCTATGTAACTGTTAATGATAGGTTAAGATAATCAAGGTTATTGCAAGATACTAGATAGGGTATCCATTATGAATAACCAAGTAGAATCATTAACTTATTACTCAGCAACCAAAAAATATGACCTGCGATTCCCAACCTTGAAAGAAGACATTGATGTAGATATCGTGATCATCGGGGGGGGATTCTCAGGAATTAATACAGCATTGGAATTGTGTGAAAAGGGCATTACCAACATTGCTATCTTGGAAGGTCGTCATCTTGGTTATGGTGGCACAGGGCGCAATGGTGGGCAAGTGATGGCCGGTATTGGTCATGACCTAGACGCGATTAAAAAGCATGTTGGTTCTGAAGGTTTAGAAACGATTTTTAAACTGAGTAACATGGGCGCGGGGATCATGCGTGACCGTATCGCCAAATACAATATTGATGCGGATTTTTGCCATGGTTACGCCTATTTAGGTAGCAATAAGCGCCAAGAGAAAACCCTGCGCAGTTGGCTGGCGGATTTTAAGGCCGTCGCGCCAGATGAAGAAATTGAATTTTATGCAGGTTCAGATTTAAAGCAGATCATCGGATCTGACGCTTATACATGTGGGATCAAACACATGGGCGGCGGGCATGTTCACTCACTTAACCTGTTACTGGGGGAAGCGAAAGCAGTGAGTGAATATGGCGCAAAAATTTTTGAAAACAGCCAAGTATTAAATGTTGAGTATGGCGATACGGTAACGGTTCGTACCGCGATGGGCTCCGTAAAAGCGAAAAAAATGTTGTGGGCGTGTGATGGTTTCTTGAATGGTCTTGAGCCAACGTTATACCCAAAAACAATTAACACCTATGCCTATCAGTTAATGACAGAAGAGCTTTCTGATGAACTGATTGAACGTATTAGCCCAATTCGTGGGGCATACAGCGATATTCGCCCAGTCATCGATTACTACCGTGTGACCAATGAAAATCGCCTGCTATTTGGTAGCTCGACGTACTTTTTAGAATACATTCCATCTGACTTGAAAGAGTGGAACCGTAAATTGATGCTGAATGTTTTCCCATACCTGAAAGACGTCAAAATCGAGCTGGCATGGGGTGGCCCAATGGCGTGCAGTGCCAACCTGTTCCCGCAAATTGGCACGATCCCAGGTCATAAAAACGTGTTCTACGTGCAAGGCTACTCGGGCTTTGGTGTTACGCCGAGCCAGATAGTGTGCAAGGTGCTTGCTGAGGGGATGGTTGAAGGCTCCAGCCGTTATGATCTGATGAGCTCGATTCCTCATGCTGACATTATGGGGAAAGACAGCATGCGCAATGCCATTGTGTCACTTGCCAAGTGTTGGCATCAGTTATCAGGATATTGGCAAGGTCGCCGCTAAGTTTTCCTAAATTTAATGTCCATTTTTGATTTTATTACATAAGAGAAGGTAAGAAAGATGATCAGCCCATTACTGTTAAACAAAGCACTTCCTGAATTACTGAACATTGGTAGCGTGAGCAATTTAGGTTCTGTGGTTGTTGAAGGCGACCCACAGGCAAGCGTGGCGATGATCCACGGCGAGCCAACAGATAATCTGACTTGCGGTATTTTTGCGTGTACAACAGGTAAATTTAAGATGGTTTACCCATTTGATGAAATGGCAACTGTCCATGAAGGCTCGGTGAAATTAACTGACGTGAAAACAGGTGTCACCGTGGAATACCACAAAGGCGACACTTGGTTTGCAGCCAAAGGCACTGAAGTACTTTGGGAAATCAGCACACCACGTTTTGTAAAACACTATTTAGCCTGCGTGAATGCGTAATTCGATAAATTAACGAGGTGGAGATAACGATGAGTGAGTTAACCCTGTTACCAGAAGTTAGAGAATTCTTGAACCGTCAACACGGCCATTTTATTAATGGATTGCCTGTTTCTGGCAAGGGAGATGCTTATTTTGAAGTCGTGGATCCAGCCACCGAGCAAGTGATTGCGAAAGTGAAAGAAGGGACTCGCGAAGAAGTTGATACAGCGATGAATGCGGCATATGCCGCATTTAAAGGCTCATGGGCAAATACCACACCGATGGAACGAGGCAACTGTTTGAATCGTTTAGCGGATTTGCTCGAAAAACACTTAGAAGAATTAGCGCAATTAGAAACCTTAAGTTCTGGGAAAACCATTCAGTTATCACGTTTTCTGGAAGTAGGATCAGCGGCGCAGTTTTTACGTTATTTTGCGGGCTGGGCAACCAAAATTAGCGGTGAAACCTTGAATGTTTCTTTGCCATCATTTAATGGCGAAAAATACTCGGCATTCACCCAGCGTGAGCCTGTCGGGGTGGTTGCGGGGATTATTCCATGGAACTTCTCCATTATGATTTCCATTTGGAAATTAGCAGCCGCATTGACATGTGGCTGCACGATTGTACTGAAGCCAAGTGAGTTTACCCCTTTGACCATGTTACGCGTGGCTGAACTCGCTAAAGAAGCGGGTATTCCCGATGGCGTGATTAACATCGTTAATGGTGGCGGTCGCGAAGTGGGAGCTGCTTTAATCAGCCATGAACTTTGTTCGAAAGTGACCTTTACAGGCTCTGTTCCGACTGGATTGGCGGTAGGGCGCTCAGCGATGGAAGGCAAACTGACTCGCGTCACATTAGAATTGGGCGGTAAAAATGGTGCAGCATTCTTAGCGGATTTATCCGTGGATAAGATTGTGAGCGGCATCATTGAAGCAGGTTATTTAAACCAAGGGCAAATTTGTGCAGCCGCGGAGCGTTTCTATATTCCATCTAAATTGATGGATGCGGTTCTGGACGAACTAAAAGCGCGTTTATCGGCAATAAAGATTGGTTCTCCATTAGATGAAACCACAGAAATGGGGCCATTAGCCAATAAAGCCCATTACGATAAGATCTTAAGCCTATTTGAAAAAGCACGCCAAGATGGTAGCGAAATTGTCTATGGCGGGCAGCCAATTGCTGGAGCGGGTTACTTTGTACCGCCTACGATTATTCGCGCAAATGGCCCAGATGATGTGTTAATGAAAGAAGAGACATTTGGTCCTATCGGTACCTTCTTAGCTTATGATGATGAAGAAGAGCTGGTTACGATGATGAATAGCACGCCATTTGGTTTAGCGGCGAGCGTGTGGACGAATGATCTTAGTAAAGCAATGCGCATGGTTTCACAAATTGAAGCAGGAACCGTTTGGGTGAATATGCACACTTTCCTCGACCCAGCAGTGCCTTTCGGTGGCATTAAGTCGTCTGGAATTGGTCGTGAATTTGGTAGTGCATTTATCGAACACTACACTGAATTAAAGTCCGTCATGGTGCGTTATTAGAGCGTTAGTGGTTTTGTTTTTTCTGTAAAGCAACAGTTTTCCCGGCCAATGTGCCGGGATTTTTTATAGAATTTTATCTTGGCGGATAATAAATCCAGATGAAACTAATTCAGTCCGGTTGCTTACATTGGCTTTGGTAAAAATATTACGAAGGTGGGTTTTCACGGTGGAAAGCGAAACGCCCAATAGCAACGCAATACGTTTATTACTGGCGCCTTCTCGCACTAAGTGAATAATTTCCTGCTCTTTCGGGGTATAGGAAACCAGAGAATCAGGTCGCACATCAAATGTCATAAGCTCCGCAATCGGTAAGATTGCATTGAGCCTAATCACCTCTTCTGGCGTAAATGGCGTATCGCGTAGCACGGAAATTCCCGCCACAATCTTATTTTTACGGCGAATAAAAATCTCTGCCATATCCGCGATATGGTTCGGCTGCATAAAATCATGGAAGAAGGTTTGATCGTGCTGACGCATTTCCATCGGCATCTTCACTAAACGGAGATCCTCACCGCGAAAATGGTCGGGATGTAAGGGATCGTGCTGGGAAAAGGCCGAGAGATACTCTTCATGCATACGTGCGGAAATCCCATACAGTACATGGTTTTCTGGCTGCCAGTGTTCATTCACCAGATAATAAACCGCCGCAGAAATTGGAATGATATGGGCAATTGTATTTAGGCAGCAGTCGATTAAGCCCTGTTGACTCTTACTAAATAGCGGTTGAACCATCATCATACCCCATCAAAATATACAGTTTACTATCATGCAATTTAATTCAATTAACATAAAGTAAACATGTTAATAACGTGAGCTTGATTACACTATTCAAAACTTGTTTTTTATCACTTAGAGGGAGTTTGCTGCCTTTGGGTATCTTTCGTAGTGTGTTTGTTAATATATTAATGAGGTAATTTTCAACTAACCATTGATATTTCAATGATTATTATATTATTTGAATTTTAAAAGGGTACTTTTCGTCTTGGACTCTGCGCGCGCCCCTCTCTCTGGGTATCGTTCTAAAGGACGATGGCGACATGTTTGTGCTTATTTCTATAGTGAGAATACAGTCACTTCATTTTTACAAAAAATTCACAATTCGGGCTGTGAGCAGAGAGAGGGAAGCAAAATGAATTTATCCTCAAAATTAACATCACATATTGAAAAAGGTAAGGTCGGCTTTCCAACAACGCTCGCCAGTTCGGTTGGCGTGATTATGGCAAGCCCTGTGATCCTCACTGTAACCAGTGGTTTTGGGATCGGCGGTGATACTTTTGCCTTAGCTGTTTTACTGAGCTTTATCATGATGCAGGCTCAATTAACCACATTTTCTGAAGCGGCGGCAATTTTACCAACCTCCGGTTCTGTTTACGACTATATCTCCTGCGGTATGGGCCGTTTTTGGGCGATTACAGGGGCGCTGTCTGCGTATCTGATTGTTCACGTTTTTGCTGGCACCGCAGAGACCATTCTGTCCGGTATTATGGCATTAGTGAACTTTGAAAGCCTGAATACAGTGCTGGAAACCAACAACTCCTCTTGGATGGTGGGTGTTGGTTTAGTCGTGGCATTCGGCTTACTGAATGCATTTGGTATCGAAGCTTTTGGTAAAGTGGAAGTTGTGCTGACATTTGCTATGTGGAGCACGCTAGTGATTTTCAGTATTTGCGGTTTGCTGATGCCATTTCACGTTTCCGCAGAAGGCTGGTTTGGTCAAGGGCTGAATATTTCTGACCCGACCATTGTTCTTAGCTTTGTGGGAATGGCGATGTTTATGTTTGTCGGCTGTGAGTTAGTGACACCGATGGCGCCTGAAATTAAAAACTCAGCCAAAGTGATCCCGCGTGCGATGGCGATTGGTTTATGTGGCGTAGCATTCTGTATGTTCTTGTTTGGTGCAGCACTGACTAACCAAGTCGAAAACGTGATTGTCGATCCGCAAAATGGTGTGAGTCTATTAGAAACGCCAATGGCTATTCCTGCGTTTGCTGGACAAATTATGGGTGACTTCGGTAAATACTGGATTGGGATTGCATTGTTGCTGGCGGGTGGGGCGACCATCAACACCTTAATGGCAGCGGTTCCGCGTATTCTTTACGGTATGGCGTTAGATGGTGCATTACCAAAGGTATTCGCTTATTTACACCCTCGTTTTAAAACGCCAGTGTTCGGTATTTTAGTGGCGGTGATGATCCCATGTTTACACGCATTTGCTATCCAAGGGGATTTAGACAGAATTATCCCGTTGGTGCTGGCGGCTGTGTGTTCGTGGGGAACGGCGTACTTATTGGTGACGATTTCTGTGGTGCTATTGCGTATTCGTCGACCTGATTTACATCGTGCTTATCGCTCACCATTCTTCCCTATCCCACAAATTATTTCGAGTGTGGGGATCATCCTTGCGATTGTTTACATCACGCCGCCAGGCATGAATAAAGCGGATGTGTATATCCCATTTGCCATTATGTTGGGATTAACCGCGAGTTATGCATTAGGTTGGACCGTGTTAGTGCAGAAAGTGAATCCATTTAAACCTGTTCCGGTTGAACAAGTATTATCCAACTCATTTGAAGATGACAATGCAGAGGAGGTGGAACTTGAGCCTTTACGTAACCTTGCCTAAGTCACCATGGTGGAAAAAGTTAACCCAAAAGCGCCTCCCGACAGGGTATCAAGCGGGGTTAACGTTAAATCGGATAGAGAAAGATATCGCCCCTTATGTTTGTGAATGGGGGGCACCTGGAATGCTCCTCATCCAATTACCTCAAGGCATTAAAGTGGAAGTGACTGAGCGTGTAAAAACCTTGTTTATGGCGTTTATTGTGCATAGCCGTTTTGCAGTTTCAGGTAAATGTGATAGTGCGCTGGTGGCACAGATTGATGTGAAAACCGCAGGATCTGCGCGGAAAAAACACGTTCAGTTCACGACACAACAAACGGATGGGAAACGTTTGGTCGAAAGTTTGGAGCAGTACCCTGTGATCCGCCAAACTTTCGAAGAGCTAGACTTCACTCATTGTCATATTGCTGTCAAAAATGGGGTTTGGCGGTGTGACATTGAGCCTTATACCGCATCGGAAATGGTTAGTCGGATCCCAGCTGCTCGGCGTTATTTACGTTTGACTGAGCAGCAGCGTCACCGTTTATTGAGTGCACTGCAACTGATTTCACAGCTCATGAGCCAAGCTATTTCTCATCCATAACGCCCAAATCGGGCGTTTCGCATTTATGACAATCATCTTTATATCGACATAAAATCGTCATTCAACTGTCATCTAGCTGCTCTAGCATGCTGGTCAACTATTCGAAGCATACTTATTTACTCTTCTTATTGATTGGCAAGGATAAAACTTATGACAGGTCATTTTATGAAATCTATGTTAGCCGTCGCCGTAAGTACGTTAATTCTAGGAACTGCAATCCCAACTTATGCTGCGGATAAAAATGATGCAGTTTCAGAAAGTCGCGCTGCAAAAGGGGATATCACTAAATTTGGTGGTGCTCGCCGTTTATCGACTGAACAGACGGATATCATGAAAGCAGCACTGCATAATGGTCAAGCAAAGAACGTCATTTTATTTATCGGCGATGGTATGGGTGATTCTGAAATTACCGTCGCACGTAACTATGCAGAAGGCGCTGGCGGTTTCTTTAAAGGAATCGATGCACTGCCAATCACTGGGCAATACACCCATTACGCATTAGACAGGAAAACACAAAAACCAGACTATGTAACTGATTCTGCGGCATCTGCAACTGCATGGTCTTCCGGTGTGAAAACCTATAACGGCGCTTTAGGGATTGATGTGTTTGGTAACGACCATGACACATTGATTGAAATTGCAAAACGTAATGGCAAAGCAACGGGCAACGTGACGACATCGGAAATCCAAGATGCAACGCCAGCGGCTCAATTTGCTCACGTGACGGGGCGTAAATGTTACGGTCCAGAAGAAACCAGTGAAAAATGTGCAACTAATGCATTAGAAAATGGCGGTCGTGGTTCTATCTCTGAACAGTTAATGATCACCCGCGCCGATGTCACATTAGGTGGTGGTGCAAAAAGCTTTAAGCAGGAAGCTAAAGCGGGTGATTACAAAGGAAAAACCTTGGAAAAACAAGCGGAAGAGCGTGGATTCACTATCGTTCGTGATGCTAAGTCACTCGATGCAATCAAAGAAGCTAACCAAGATAAGCCAGTGTTAGGCCTGTTCCATGATGGCAATATGACCGTGGCGTGGGAAGGTCCAAAAGCCACTTATCACGGCAACTTAAATAATGCAGCTTTAGAGTGTAAACCGAATTCTAAGTTAGACCCGAATGCACCGACATTAGCGCAAATGACGGAAAAAGCGATTGATTTACTGAAAGTAAATCCGAATGGCTTCTTCTTACAGGTTGAAAGCGCATCTATCGATAAACAGGATCATAAAGCGAATCCATGTGGTCAAATCGGTGAGACTGTCTCACTGGACCAAGCGGTACAAGTGGGATTAGATTTCGCTAAGAAGCACGGTGATACGTTGGTTATCGTGACGGCTGACCACTCGCATTCTAGTCAAATTATTCCAGACGGAACTAAGTCATCAGGCTTAACTCAAGCGCTGATTACTAAAGATGGTACCGTGATGACCGTGAACTACGGTAACTCCGAAGAAGAAGATTCACAGGAGCATACAGGTGCTCAGCTACGTGTTGCAGCTTATGGTCCACATGCCGCGAACGTGATGGGTCTGACCGACCAAACCGATTTGTTCTTTACCATGCGTGATGCGATGGGATTGAAGCAATAAACCAACCCCTGTAGTTAAAAGTTCTCTGTGGCAGGATGCTGCAGAGAACTTTTTTGTTTATAAAGTCCAATAAATCCTCATTAAGTTTCCTTATTCATGCCCTGATTTCTTTTTTATTGTGTAGTCTGTATGCTCTCTATGTATCCGATTTATATAATATTTATATCCTAACAAAGAGAACAATAATAATGAGAGAAGTACGTGAACTCACGCGGGATGAAATCCTAAATGTGTGGTCGATTGATAGAACTGAATTGATTGAACACCTTTATCTTCACCAACAAGGAAAATTAGTTCTTTCCGCTCAGCGTTTTGATATGAAAGGTTGGCCGGAAGGTGAAACCGATGCATACACCCCACATTTACTGAAAAGTTATGATAATGGTGCCGTTTTCTTTGGTATTTTTGATGACGAAAAACTGATTGCGGCGGCGAGTTTAGATAACGTATGGCGAGGAGAAAATCAGGATCTGTTACAACTTTCTTTCCTTCATGTTAGTCACCAATATCGTGGTGAAGGGCTGGGTAGCCAGCTTTTCAAACTTTGTCAGCAGAGGGCGTTGGAGAAAGGCGCTGGTGGGTTGTATATTTCTGCAACCCCTTCCGAAAATACGGTGCATTTTTATCAATATATGGGCTGTGAACTGCTCGAAAAGCCAGATCCTGAACTGTTTGCGCTAGAGCCTGAGGATATTCACTTTGTTTGTATTTTTGAGTGATGTTTTCACCGTGGGGAGATATTTTTCCCCACAAAAATTTGATTGATTTTTATAGAAACGCAGATATTATTGATAATCATTATCATCTTTAGCAAAATTATAGGCTAATTAAGAGTTAGCTAAAAACTCGTTAGCTATAAATGGGAGGCGTTATGGGAACTAGCGTATCAAAAGCGACAGGGTTGCGGCGTATTGGTGCTGGTTTGTGGGGCGTCTTCGCGGTGGTGTTACTGAGTATTATGTATTTGCTAAGCAATATGGGGTTTGATCCACTGAAAGTGGCGATGATCACCTTGATGATTGCGACGGCAGGCATGCTGTTTAATCGAGGTTCTCGCCGCTTATTAATTATTCCAGCAGTGATGTCTTTAGGCTGTTTTTTGCTGATTTTTATTATGCGAAGCTAAGATTATCTAAGCGATATCTCGGTTAGGAATATTGCGTGAATGGCTATTGAGAATTGAATATCTGAAGATTGAATTTTTCAAGATTAAGGCTACGAATCATTAACAGTGGTGCGAAAGGGGGGACTTGAACCCCCACGTCCATAGGACACTAACACCTGAAGCTAGCGCGTCTACCAATTCCGCCACCCTCGCAAATACTGTCAAAATTCTTTCTATTGATACTTGTCTATATCATGCTCAACGCATAGATAATTGAAATTATGATATGAGCTTTCTTACTCAAAAGAATTTCAATTAGATAAAGGCGACAAACGCCGCTATTCCGTTGAGCATAGATAACTATGTGATACGAATAGCGAAGAGCAGTCAACGCATAGATAATTGAAATTATGAAGAGTAAGTGGTGCGAAAGGGGGGACTTGAACCCCCACGTCCAAAGGACACTAACACCTGAAGCTAGCGCGTCTACCAATTCCGCCACCCTCGCAATACTAACTCTTTTGCATAATTGCTCATGCATCAATAGTACGGTGCGGATTTTAGGCTAATTTGCGCAGACGTCAATAAATTTTTATCAACGCTATCTTGTTTGATGAAAAAACGGCCAACTTATAAAGTTGACCGTTAGACACAAAATCGACAATGGGATAATTCCGTCGTTTTAGCGCTTAATGGCTTCGTAAACTTTGAATTTACCTGTCTTAGCCAGAACCACATGGCCGCCAAACGCTTTATCCAGCAGATCAGGATATGGTAAAAATGCGTTCGCCACGATCCGTAAGCGTCCGCCTTTTTTCAGGTGCTTAGGTGCTTGGAAAATCAGTGTTTCTACCGCGTTATAACTGGTGTTGATCCCATCATGGAACGGTGGATTTGAAATGATCCAATCAAATTTATCATCAACATCGGAATAGACGTCGCTTGGGATCACTTTTCCGGTAAGGTTGTTGGCTGCTAATGTTGCTGTAGCGGAATCAATCGCGGATGCGCTGACATCACTCAGAGTTAAGGTGACATCCGGATTTTGTGAGCCGATAACCGCAGCGAGTACGCCGTTACCACAAGCCAGATCAAGCACATTACCACTCATTGGCTCAGTTAATGTGGATAGCAGTAAATCACTGCCGATATCTAACTCGTTATGGCTGAATACACCAGGAAGCGCATGAATTTTCACGCTATCAACCTGATAGTTACGCCACCAGCGTTTAATATCAAATTCGGTTGGTTGCTCGAGTTCACCATAATAGAGCCCACAACGGCGTGCCGAGTCAATTTTTTGCAGTGTTGCAATCCCATCCATAATCGCTTCGGCACTTTTTACGCCACTGCGATTTTCGCCGACGATAAAAATTTGGCTGCCAGCAGCAAGATGGGTACATAAGTCATCAAGTTGGAACGCGGCTTCTTGTTTGTTCTTAGACCAAAAGTAAATTAAGGTGTCGCAAGGTTTAACGAATTCCGCGGTTGCTGTTGAAGCAAACAGAACATTTTCACCCAATGCCGGCTGTAAGTTTTTCCAGCGATGGTACTGGTTAGTGAGCACGCGCACGCTGGCGGCTTCTAAAATTGCGCCCAGTTCATCCTGAATATCGCCTGCCAAAAGAACATGACGATCGGTAAAGTGCTCTAAATGGCGTTGAATAACTTCGCTGGCGGGTGTCAGTAATGACATATTCTGTCTATCTCCTAAAATGAATATAACCACGCGGACTACCTTACCAGAAAAAAGATAAATAGCATTGCTCTGTTGGCGCTATTAATCCCCTTTGATAAGATGTGGTTGTTAACTAACGACTGGGTAAAGCAATGACACGACGTGACAGACTTTTAGAACAAATGGGGATCACTCAATGGATGGTGAGAAATCCGACTGTGTTACGTGGTGAACGTGGTGTACGCATTCCTGAGTCGACTAAGCTTATTATTATCACTGATGAGAACCTTGATTTAAACAGCCAGCTGCTAAAAGATATTTTTCTCACAATGAAGATCGATGAGATTGACGTTGTATGCATTAATTCTGATCAGCTCAAACTCATTCCAACACCAATAACAATACCTTGTTGGGTGATAGGGGATGGCATTCATCCCGAGGGTTCAAAAGTCACATTTATTTCTCCTGTTTTGTCTGAACTGATAGCAAGCAGCAATGCTAAACAGGCACTATGGAAACAAATTTATCAATATGATGAAAATTTCAACACTCAAGCAATCTGATCTCGCCACAGCCTTCTTAATTGAAAAGTTAAGCCATGATTTTCCGTGGACTGAGCGAGTTTTTTATGGAAACCAAGGTGAAAAGTACCATAACCTAAAAATATCAGTTAATAATCAAATTGTTGGGTATGCAATAACGCAATATGTTTTAGATGAAGCAACGCTGTTCAACATAGCTATTCACCCTGATTTTCAAGGGCGTGGCTATGGGCGTATGTTATTAGAAAGATTAATTAACGACCTTGTTAATCGAGGGATTTCAACGCTATGGCTGGAAGTGCGAGAATCGAACGCTTCTGCTATTCATCTGTATGACAAACTTGGTTTTCAACAGGCGACTGTGCGTAAAGATTATTATCCAACGAAAACAGGCCGAGAAGATGCGTTAGTACTGGCATTAACCTTGTTCAGTGAAGATATGTTTAGTCAAAAAGCGTAATCCATTTTTCTAAAGAAAAACCACGATAGCCCAGCAGCCACCGTGGTTTTTTATAACCTTCACGAGCCTATCATTTACGATTTTTCTGTTTCCGTGAAGATAGGTTTTCTCAAGCGCCCAACTTTTTCTTTCAGGCTCCTTTTGACTTTGGTCGTCGCTTTGACTTCTTCATTCAGACCTTTATAGGTTGAGTAGCACATAATCAACATTAACACCGAAAGTGGGATTGCGGTGGCGACAAGTGCGGACTGTAAACCAGTGAGTCCTCCCGTCATGATAAGCACGATAGCAATTGCCGCAATGACCACTCCCCAGATAGTTTTGGTCACATGGCTTGGATTTGGATTACCATTCTCACTGACCATACCTAAGACGAATACCGCTGAGTTTGCTGACGTAATAAAGAACACCATCACCAAGACCATGGCTAAGATACTGATTAACGTTGGTGCTGGGAAATAATCTAAGAATTTAAACAGTGCAGACGTGACATCGGTTTTAACTGCATCCGCTAAGGCCACTTCACCGAGATTTTGGATGATATGGATGGCTGAGCCGCCCATCACCGCAAACCAAGCAAATGAACCTAACACCGGAATAAATACGGCACCAATCATAAACTCTTTGATTGTACGACCTTTGGAAATACGCGCGACGAAGCTACCCACTAATGGTGCCCATGCAATCCACCAGCCGAAATAAAACAGTGTCCAGTTAGCAATCCACGAACCATCATTATAAGGCTCAGTACGGAATGACATGCTGACGAAATTTTGCATGTAATCCCCGATACCTTGGAACAGTACTTTCAAGATAGTTTGTGTTGGGCCAGCAAACAGAATAAACCCCATTAATGCGAAGGCAAGCAACATGTTGAGGTTCGAAAGGTGCTTAATGGCGCCCTGTAATCCTGAAATGGTCGAGGCGATATAAATAACAGTCACAACGGCAATAATCGTGATTTGAATATAAATACTAACAGGCAAATCCCACAGATAATGCATTCCGCTGTTGACTTGTAACGTACCAAACCCGAGGGATGTAGCGATACCAATCACTATGGATAACACGACTAGTACATCCACCCATTTTCCAATTGACCCTTTGATACGATCGCCAATTAATGGATAAAACACGGAACTTAATGAAGAGGGCAATTTTTTTCTGAACTGGAAAAAGGCTAAAGAAACTCCGACTAAGGCATAGCAAGCCCAAGCCGAAACGCCCCAATGCAGATAGACATATTGCATCGCTGTTTTTGCGGATTGCTCCGTCATTCCTGGTCCCATTGGCGGGCTAATATAGTAAGAAACGGGTTCGGCTACGCCCCAAAATACCAAACTGATCCCAATCGATGCGCTAAACAGCATACCGACCCAAGTGGCCGTGTTGTATTCCGGTTTGTCATTATCATCGCCTAAGCGAATATGACCAAACTTCGAAAATCCCAGGTACATACAGAAGCTAAAAAAAATGAAAACGGCGCCGAGAATAAACCAACCTAAGTTGTTATAGATAAAGCTCAGGGCCGAGTGTGAAAATGTTTCCAGTTTGTCGGGAATAAAAGCCCCTAAGCCTATAAGGATCAGGCTAAAGGCGAGGGATACGTAAAATACAGACCTTTTATGATTCATCATACCTCTTCTCCAGTTGCTCACTTCTTTATTATCGCTTTTGTTGAGTCGTTATTTTGCAGGTGATGCTTACTTTGGGTTTACAAAGGATAGCCATGCAAAGATTGCTCAGTCAACAACTAATTAACTAAACATTAACATTGTAATTATTAAATTATGATGCAATGCATTGAATTAAATCATAAATGATTTTATTTATAAAACCTACTGAGATTTTGTTTGATCATTATTGCGATCTTCGTTAACATCTGCCTAAAAGATGTTAACTATAAGTTTACAAAAGGAGAGGGCAATTATGAGCAATGCAGCTAAAGTCATTTCGATTAATGATCACCTTGATATAGATAATGCATGGACTATCCCTGCACGTTATTACACATCCGAAGACATTTTTGATTTTGAAAAAGAAAAAATCTTTGCTAACTCATGGGTTTGTGTTGGTCATGTGAGTGAAGTAAAAGAAAAAAATGCCTATATTACTCGCCAATTAATTGGTGAAAGCCTTGTGATTGTTCGTGGTCGTGATGATGTTTTGCGCGGCTTTTATAACGTTTGCCCTCATCGTGGTCATCAGTTGATCAGCGGTGATGGCGGGAAAATGAAAAACGTGATTACCTGCCCTTATCATGCTTGGGCATTCAAGTTGGATGGGCAGTTGGCACATGCAACTAACTGTGAAAACGTGAATAACTTTGAAGCGGATGCGATGTCATTAAGTTCTTTCCATGTGACTGAGCACGCAGGCTTTATCTATGTAAACTTGACGGACGGTGTGCCTCAACCAATTGAAGAGCAGTTACCCGGTTTAGCCGAAAAAATGGAAGAAGCGTGCGCGGTTATCAATGACCTGAAATTAGCAGCGCGTTTTGTTAGCCATACTCCGGCTAACTGGAAAACCATCGTTGATAACTACATTGAATGCTATCACTGCCCGACTAACCACGTTAGCTTTGCCAGCTCTGTGGATGTGAATGTGTATGAGCATCTGCTTAAAGATAATTGGACGGTACAAATCGGTAAAGCCAAGCCCTCTGAATCCTCTTATCAGTTCGATGAGTCAGTATTAGACCCGCGTTTCTTTGGTTTTTGGATTTGGCCAAGCACCATGTTCAATATGCCTCCTGGCGGCGATTTTATGACCGTGATTTATGAATTCCCGGTGAATGCGGGCGAGACATTGCAGCATTACGATATCTATTTCTTGAATGAAGAACTGACGGAATATCAGAAAAATTTAGTGGAATGGTACCGCACGGTATTCCGTCCTGAAGATTTACGTTTGGTGGAAAGTGTACAAAAAGGCCTGCGTTCCCGTGGATATCGTGGTCAAGGACGCATTATGGCCGATAGACAACGTAGTGGGATCAGCGAGCACGGTGTTGCCCACTTCCACAAAATTGTGGCTGGCGCTCACACAGAATAATCGCAAGGGATGGGAGACGTGACGATGAACAGGTTAAAACATGCCGTGCTATTTCGCCAAGCCTGCTATATCAATGGTCGCTGGGTAGAAACGGAGAACAAAATTCCCGTGACCAATCCGGCGTCTCAAACAGTGCTGGGGACCATCCCCAGCCTAACAGCGACACAGGTTGATGAAGCCATTGAGCAAGCCCATACCGCGATGGCAGGATGGAGCCAATTAACGGCAAAAGCGCGCTCAATTATTTTGCGCCGTTGGTTTGAGTTGATTGAGGAAAATATTGATGATCTTGGGTTGCTGATGACCCTTGAGCAAGGTAAGCCGCTGCATGAAGCAAAAGGCGAAATTCGTTATGCAGCCTCTTTTATTGAGTGGTTTGCAGAGGAAGGTAAGCGTGTTTATGGGGAAACGATTCCACAAACCGTTGGAACAAATCGCCTTTCTACGATCAAGCAACCCATTGGCGTGTGCAGCGCGATTACGCCTTGGAATTTCCCTGCGGCGATGATCACGCGTAAAGCGGCGCCGGCACTTGCAGCAGGGTGCAGTATCATCATCAAGCCGGCCACCGAAACGCCATTTACCGCATTAGCATTGGCTCAACTTGCTGATGAAGCGGGGATCCCTGCGGGTATTTTTAATGTGGTCACTGGGGAATCTCGTATTCTGGGGGAAAGACTGACCAAACATGCGTTGATCAGCAAGTTTTCTTTTACAGGGTCAACACAAGTGGGGCGTGTATTAGCGGAGCAGTGCGCATCGACTATCAAGAAAACGTCGCTTGAATTAGGTGGAAACGCACCATTTATTGTTTTCGACGATGCGGATATCGATAAAGCGGTCACTAGCGCTATCCAAGCCAAATTCCGCAATGGTGGGCAAACCTGTGTCTGCGTTAACCGTTTTTATCTTCATGATGCCATTTTTGATGAATTCGAACGCAAGTTTGTGGCGCAAGTTGCCAAGTTAAAAGTCGGCAATGGTGTGGATGCCGGGGTCGATATTGGACCGATGATCACCACGAAAGCGATTGATGGAATGAATCAACTTCTTGAGGATGCTCTTGCTAAAGGCGCACGCCGAGTGACATTAGGTTCTGAAATTGAGGAGCACGGTCACTTTATCAACCCGAAAGTGCTGGTGGATGTCGATGATTCAATGGATATCGTCCATGAAGAGATTTTTGGCCCGATTGCCACATTGATTCGATTTAGTGATGAAGATGAAGTGCTTCGCCGTGCCAATAACACCATATATGGTTTAGCCGCTTATTTCTTTTCTCGGGATGTAAACCGTATTTACCGAGTGGCTGAAAAGCTGCAAAGCGGCATGGTTGGGATCAATACCGGTTTGATTTCTAACGAAGTGGCTCCGTTTGGTGGGGTTAAACAGTCGGGGTTAGGTAAAGAAGGCTCCCATTATGGTATCGATGATTATTTAAGTATCAAATATCTGTGCCTTGATATCGCGTAACGGAAAAAGGAACTGTGATGAGCCAACAAAAAATAGCGGTGAATGTTAGCCGAATTGAACAGGTCAGCCCAACCATTAAAATGTTCGAATTCGTGGCGCAAGAAGGACAACTTAGCCCATTTAGCGCGGGGAGCCATGTCACGGTTCACATGGATGAACAAGCTGGACTACAACGTGCTTATTCATTAATAAGCGACCCTCAGCAGTACGATCGTTACTGTATCTCTGTTTTGCGTGACCAGAACTCGAAAGGGGGTTCTGTTTTCATGCACGATAACATTGCGCAGGGGGATGTACTCTATTTATCCCCTGCGCAAAATTTTTTCGCATTAGCGCAAGAGCAGGACAGCAAACATATTTTGATCGCAGGAGGGATTGGGATCACGCCATTTTTATCCTACTTGTATGAGCTTGAGCACTCAGGAATGGATTTTGAGCTTCATTACGGGTTCAGTGATAAAGCGACGGCGGCGTTTGTTGATGAATTGCAGGCGCGTATTGGTGCTCGTTTATTCACCTATGATAAATCCCAAGGCCAACGGATGTCCGTTACCACATTAATTCAATCCCAACCTAAAAATAGCCATGTGTATGTCTGTGGGCCTGAAAGACTGATTAATGAAGTCATTGAACGCGGCAATCAACACCTTGGCAGCGCACAAGTGCATTTTGAAAATTTTGGCGAAGTGGCGAGTGAGGGAGACTCTTTTGAAGTGCATTTTCAGCGTTCAGGATTCAGTTTACAGGTTGCGGAAGACCAATCTATTTTGCAGGTTATCGAAGCGGATAAGCGCATAAAGGTGGAATGTATGTGCCGTAATGGCGTTTGTGGAACCTGTGAAACGGCAATTTTGGAAGGGGAGGCCGACCATCGTGATTTGTATCTTGATGACGATGAAAAAGCTGAGCAAAAAACCATGATGCTGTGTGTGTCTCGGGCGAAAGGAAAACGGCTGGTGTTAGATTTATAATCACGATTTCTTAGGTTTATCGCCGCGAAACCCCAGCTTAATCACTGGGGTTTTTACTGTTATTTATGATGGTTTTAATTCAAACATTAAGAAGGATTGATGCTCATCATTAAGATGATGATAGGCGGTGATCTGTTTGTCTTGAAACACAATTTGCCCACGGCCTGTTTGGATAACATCGTCGAGCCACGTTTTATGATTAATGGCTAATTGATAAAGAAGGCGCTGTAAGGCTAAATAATCAATATCTGTTGATTGGCTTTTAAGATTACTGGCAAGGATTTCTCCGGCTGTATCGGTAAAGGCAACCAAATGTTGGAAGTGAGTCAGTAACACATCAAAGTAGCATTTGATTTTTCGTAGACGTAATTCATTGTTTTTACGCTCAGTATTATCCAAGCTGATCCCAACTAATTTTGTGACTTTGCCGTTAGGGCCTTTGACGCCAGCAGCTCTGGATGTGATCCAGCGGTAGTCACCTTCCCAGTTGATTTTAAAATCCATTTCATGGGCGCCGCCTTCTTTAATAATTTTGGAGTAACCATTGACCAGCTTATCTTTGGATGCCGGATCCATTAACGCCCAGAAATCTTCGTTGGTGGTAATTTTTATGCCATACACCGCTTCAACGTTATCGGAATAATTCAGCTCACCAGTCAATAAATCCCATTCCCAAGTAACGATCTCCGCCGATTCTTGTAAATGCACTTCATTGATATTGCGCGTGCCGCCTACTCCAGATAGCGAATGTTGGGATTGCGTGTATTCACCATACTTGAGCCAAATCTTATCGACATCGAGTAAATCAGCCAGCTTATTGAGATTATCTTCGTCAATCATGCCGCCTTTTGTCCACTTATTGACAGCAGTACGGGAAACGCCAAGTTGTTCCCCAACTTTTAACTGGCTCATTTTTTTCTGTTTCAATAGCTTGAGTAAGCGCTCTTTAAAAGTCTCTGGTTCGGTCATTAATGGGCATCCAATTGGTTATATTCATCCCCAAAGATGGGTGGTAAATGGGTGGCGAGATACTTTTCAAGATTTTCAATGAAAACTCTAAGACTAGCACTATTACGTAAACTACGTGAATAAACAGCAAAAACGTCAGCACCTTGATGCCATTGCGGTAGAACGCGCACTAGTTTTCCTGACTGAAGTTCAGGGAGTACACTCCAAAGTGAACGTAATAAAATCCCTTCACCGCTGAGGCACCATTGTTTGGCGACTTCGCCGTTATTGACCATTAATTTACTGTTCGGCGTGATGGTCATGCTTTCTTGTTGGTGCTCTAATTTCCAGATTGCGGGAGCTTGATTGCGCTCTTTGATGGCAATACACAAATGTTTCTGTTCGAGCTCTTGGGGTAAAGAAGGCTGTCCATATTTTTGAATATACGCGGGAGAGGCGCAAAGCACTCGGTTATTGCGGGCTAACCGACGTGCAATAAATTGATCCGAAATAGTGCCGCCAATGCAGATATCAAGATCGATATTCTCACTGATGATATCGACTGATCGATCTGTTAATGTCAGATCAATACCTAAAAGCGGGTAATCGGCACGTAATGCCAGTATAAAGGGATTCAGGTAGGTGCTACCAAAGCCTGTACTGCAACTGATGCGCAGTTCTCCTCGGATCTCTTCGCGACAAGCTTGTAATTCTCCCTGCATGCGCTCCAATTCTTCCAGTAACAACTCACTGCTACGCAGAACAATTCTCCCTTCTGGCGTCAATTGAATAGCGCGAGCACTACGGAAAAACAGCGTTTGCCCTAAGTTTTCTTCTAGTAATTTAATGCGTTTCGATATATAGGCTGGAGATACCAATAGTTGTTCAGCCGCTTGGGAGAAGCTCATCAATCGGGCGACCGTGACAAATACACGGATATCTTCAAGCAAAGGTAGCTTGTTCATAGTTTGTAAACCTAGGGATTACAGTTCATGCCTATACTTTATCACAGCAAGCCATAAACTGGAGAACATGCATAGATAATAATAAGGGCGTTGAAAATGGCACAATTCAATATAGCAGTCATTCCGGGTGATGGAATCGGAACGGAAGTGATCCCTGAAGGATTACGTGTTTTAGAGGCAGCAGCACAAAAGCACGGTGTAAAGCTTAACTTTACACACTTTGACTGGTCGTGTGAAACCTATCACCGTACAGGGCGCATGATGCCGGAAGATGGTTTAGAACAACTGAAAAAATTTGATGCTATTTTCTTAGGTGCAGTTGGGTTTCCTGGAGTTCCCGACCATATTTCCTTATGGGGTTTGTTACTACCAATTCGCCGTGCATTTAATCAATATGTGAATCTGCGCCCGGTTCGTTTATTTGAAGGGATTAAATGCCCGCTGGCGGATAAAAAACCGGGTGATATTGATTTTTATGTAGTGCGTGAAAACGTAGAGGGCGAATATTCTGCAATTGGCGGAATTCAGTATGAAGGGACGGAAGAAGAAATGGTGTCCCAGCAAAGTATTTTTACCCGTAAAGGGACTGACCGAATTTTAAAATATGCTTTCGAACTTGCCCGCTCTCGCGATAAAAAACATTTAAGTTCAGCCACGAAATCCAATGGATTATTTCACTCAATGCCGTATTGGGATAGCCGTGTGACTGAAATGGCAAAACAGTATCCAGATGTGAAAGTTGACCAATTCCACATTGATATTTTTGCGGCTAACTTAGTGAGAATGCCGGAATTTTATGATGTGATTGTGGGATCAAACTTATTTGGGGATATTTTGTCAGATCTTGGGCCCGCATGTACGGGGACGATTGCAATTGCACCGTCCGCGAATATCAACCCTGAAAAACAGTTCCCATCGATGTTTGAACCTGTGCATGGTTCCGCACCGGATATTGCTGGGAAAAATATTGCCAACCCAATTGGAACTATCTGGGCGGCCGCGATGATGATGCAGCATCTCGGTTGCCAAGAAATGCACGATACGATTATGTCAGCGGTTGAAACGACGATTCGAGAACGTCGTCACTTGACTCGCGATATGGGCGGAAACGCCAGCACACAAGAATTGGGGCTGGAAATTGCTCAGTTAGTGGCTGCGTCGGTGTAAGTTTATTGGGCTCCATCCTGTGGGTGGAGCGCCTAACATTTCAGGCTCTGATTGTTTATAACCCCAAGATCTGCGAAAATAACCGCCAATTACGATTAACAATACGGATTTGCTGCGCTTAGAGCCACCTCGAGCCTCTTCCTGATGCCCATACAAATCTGGATATAGACGAAAAGAACGGTTAAATGACAGATCAGAATTTTCTCCATGAAGTTAGCACCCGTAGAACGTTTGCTATCATTTCTCACCCCGATGCCGGTAAAACCACGATCACTGAAAAAGTATTACTTTTCGGACACGCAATTCAACGTGCGGGAACGGTAAAAGGTCGCGGTTCTAACCAGCATGCCAAATCAGACTGGATGGAAATGGAAAAGCAGCGTGGTATCTCAATCACCACCTCTGTGATGCAATTTCCCTATAATGATTGCTTAGTGAACCTGTTAGATACCCCAGGGCACGAAGACTTCTCGGAAGATACTTATCGTACATTAACCGCCGTTGACTGCTGCTTAATGGTTATCGACTCCGGTAAAGGGGTTGAGGATCGTACCCGTAAGCTGATGGAAGTTACTCGCCTACGCGATACGCCAATTCTGACCTTTATGAACAAATTGGACCGTGATATTCGCGACCCAATGGAGCTGTTAGATGAAGTGGAAAATGAGCTGAAAATTGCTTGTTGCCCAATCACATGGCCAATTGGCTGCGGTAAGTTATTCAAAGGTGTTTACCACTTACTGCGTGACGAAACCATTTTGTATCAAACAGGTCAAGGTCATACAATTCAAGAAGTCCGCATCGTTAAAGGGTTAAATAACCCTGAATTAGACGCGGCCGTTGGTGATGAATTAGCTTCTCAGCTTCGCGAAGAACTGGAGTTAGTTCAAGGGGCTTCCCATGAATTTGACCACGATGCATTCTTAGCGGGTGAACTGACCCCTGTATTCTTCGGTACTGCATTGGGTAACTTCGGTGTGGATCATATGCTTGATGGTCTCGTTGAGTGGGCGCCTGCACCGCAAGCACGTAAAACAGATGTGCGTGAAGTGGAAGCGACTGAAGAGAAATTTACAGGCTTTGTGTTCAAAATTCAGGCGAACATGGATCCAAAACACCGTGACCGTGTTGCCTTTATGCGTATCGTCTCGGGTACCTATGAAAAAGGGATGAAACTGCGCCAAGTTCGCATTAAGAAAGACGTGGTGATTTCTGATGCACTGACCTTTATGGCGGGTGACCGTTCTCAAGTTGAGAATGCCTATGCAGGGGATATCATCGGTCTGCATAACCACGGAACTATCCAGATTGGGGATACTTTTACCCAAGGTGAAGAGCTGAAATTTACAGGGATCCCGAACTTTGCGCCTGAATTATTCCGTCGTATTCGTCTGCGTGATCCGCTGAAGCAGAAGCAGCTACTGAAAGGCTTGGTGCAGTTATCCGAAGAAGGGGCTGTGCAGGTTTTCCGTCCATTAATCAATAATGACTTGATTGTGGGGGCGGTAGGGGTGCTCCAGTTTGACGTGGTCGTTTCTCGCTTGAAGAGTGAATATAACGTTGAAGCAATTTATGAAGCGGTTAACGTTTCTACCGCTCGCTGGGTTGAATGCGATGATGTGAAGAAATTCGAAGAATTTAAGCGCAAAAATGAGCAGAACTTAGCTTTAGATGGCGGTGACAATTTATCTTACATTGCGCCGACAATGGTTAATTTGAACTTAACCAGCGAACGTTATCCTGAAGTGAGATTCCGCAAAACGCGCGAACACTAATTATTATCCCTAATTAGTATATAGATATATCGAAATGGTCAACTGAGTTGGCCATTTTTGTTATTTATCCTATTAATTATCAATATTTTCAATGTAATAACTAATTGAATCGATATTTTTTCGCGATGAGCATGCTGCTATGATGGCGGTGGGTGCTTGGATCATTTTGGTTCAAGCAAATTATTGGTTTAAATAAACAATTGGTTTAAGTGAACAATAAGTTGTGAGACCAAAAAGACGAAAGCCCCGAGTTCCATTAATAGTAACTCGAGGCAGTCTCCAACCCAACAATTGGATTCTGTCTCCTTTTTATACAGGAGTCAAGAGGAATGACCAAGTTTGCTCTTATCGGGCTAATGACCGTGTGCGCCACGGTGTTGTGTCTTTCACTGTTGCTGCGAGACCGACTTTGTTCGGTTAACGTGGTGAGTGGAAACACAATGGTTCAAGCTACTCTGTTATGCGGTGAGTAGTCTGGTGGGGGAGCGATCCCCCACATTTCTCTCTGATTGTGGGTTAGATGATACAGGCACCCTTTTTCTGTTTTTTTCATTGAGAGATATTAGACAGTTATTTCTTAATTTCTTATTTAAATCATCCAATTAAGAGTATTTATCTCAAAAGTGAAAATTACCTTGAGTCATACTCTTGAAGATGAGTTATTTGACTTTATTTTTATCTACTTTTTACTTAGGCTATGACATTGTTAGTTTATTAATCATACCAAGAGGAAGGTTCCAATGAAAAAGATCGCCGTTTTACGTTCTTTAGGTGTCATTGGGTTGAGCTGGGCACTTTTTGCTTGTAGTTCATCATCTGATAGCGCCTTGAAAAAACAAGCTTCAGAAACTTGGGACAGCGCAGCTAAAACTGTTGAAATGGCAGGCAAAGATACAGGTAATGCCATCTCAAGTGGTGTGAAAAGTACCGATACCTATATCGATGATTCTTCCATTACTGCGGATATTAAAAGCAAACTCTTAGGTACCAGTGGGCTCCCAAGTAATAGCGTGTCAGTAAAAACCGTTCAAGGTGTGGTTTACCTCTCTGGTTTTCTCAAATCTAGCGAGCAGATAAATCAAGTTGTGCAGATTGCATCGACCGCGAAAGGGGTAAAATCAGTACAGAATGGTTTAGTTCTGACGAACAAATAATTTCTTTTAAATGAGCTTTCAGCCGAAAGCTCATTTTGCTATTTGCTCTTCCTGAGAAAAACAGTTTAATGAGAATCATTTGTTTTAATCTGATTTATTGTGAGATTGTTTAGAAACACGTCAATATAGAGAAAGGGTTACTATGGGAAAGCATGTTCCAGTCACTTTAGGCACGATTGAGCCACTCGCGTTTTCTGATGAAATTAACGGAAGAAAAACTGCCCTTATCTGCGAAGGTGGCGGTCAGCGTGGTATTTTTACGGCCGGTGTATTGGATGAATTTCTGATAGAAAACTTTAACCCTTTTGATTTGATGATAGGGACGTCTGCGGGCGCCCAAAATTTATCCGCTTATATTTGTGGTCAAGCCGGATATGCCCGCCGAGTGATTACTCGCTATACCACGAATCTTAATTTTTTTAACCCACTGCGATTTATTCGTGGCGGGAACTTAATTGACCTTGATTGGTTGATTGAAACGACGGCGAAAGAGTTTCCACTTAATATGGATGCAGGGCTTGAATTGTTAGATTCTGGCCGTGAATTCTATATGGGAGCCAGTCGTAGCGATGATTTTTCCGCTGCATTTTTGCAGCCAGATGCGGATTCTTGGTTGGATATCATTCGTGCTTCCAGCGCCATTCCAGGATTCTATCGAACTGGCGTAGAATATAGCGGCGTGCGATACCACGATGGAGGGATAAGCGCCGCGATTCCTGTTGAGGAAGCTTATCGGCGCGGAGCGGATACAATTGTTGTGATCCGCACTGTACCTTCTCAAATGTACTTTACGCCTGAATGGGTAAAACGCATGACCCGCTGGCTTGAAGGTGATAATTCGGCGCTGCAACGCATGGCAGCCATGCTAAAAGTTCACTTGAAGAGTTATCGAAAAACGCAGGAATTCATCGAAAATCCACCCGATGGCGTGCAGATTTTTGAAATATACCCACCGACACCACTGAAAAGCAGTGCTTTAGGCAGTAAAATTAGTGCCTTAAATCAAGATTACCATGTCGGACGACGCTGTGGGCGTTACTTTATTGCGGCATTAGCTCAACAGTTTGCGAGTAATGATGCTGATTTCAGTCGATTTTCTAAGAACACCAATTCATTAGAATTGATGCATAGGGAAGATTTGCGAGAGTCTTTATTAGCAGGAAAGACGGCCGAGGCAGCAAGTGCTAGCGCCCTGCAAGGCAATCCTGCTCATGAGTGATAATATTCAATTTATCGATACTCACTGTCATTTTGATTTTCCCCCGTTCAGTGAGGCACTTACAGAAAGCCTAGAAACCGCGAAGCAAGGTGGAATTACGGATATTATTATTCCTGCGGTGAGTCAGGATAACTTTCAGCGCATCTGGAATTTAGCCCATGAGTATTCTCAACTCCACGCAGCAATGGGATTTCACCCTCTATATTTAAGCCAGTTTCAAGAATCACATTTTGAAAAATTGACGGGTTTTCTGATGCGAAAAAGCCAGAAATGCGTGGCGGTAGGGGAGATTGGGCTTGATCTCTATATGGAAGATCCTCAATTTGAAAGGCAGCAAATATTGCTTCAGCGCCAGTTGAAGTTAGCTAAGCAGTTTGACTTACCCGTTATTTTGCATTCACGAAAAACTCATGACCAATTGGTTGCGATGTTACGTCGCTACGAAGTCCCTGCACGTGGTGTAGTGCATGGTTTTGCTGGCAGCCTTTCTCAAGCCGAAAGTTTTGTGAAACTGGGGTATTACATTGGCGTCGGAGGGACAATTACTTATGAGCGCGCGAATAAAACTCGCCAAGTGATGGCTCAACTCCCGCTAAGTTGTCTTGTGTTTGAAACAGATGCACCGGATATGCCTGTATCCGGTTTTCAAGGTGAACCTAATCGACCAGAGCGTATTCAGTGGGTATTTCAGTCTTTGTGTGAGCTGCGCCACGAATCTCCGGATGAAATAGCACAACAACTTTACAACAATAGCCGGACGTTATTTAATCTAATTTAGATTATAATTAGCCGATTAATAATTATTTCTTAAGTATTTTATGTATTTATCCGAGTAAATCCATTCAGCTTTTTATCTCTTCGACTATCGCATTAGTGCCTTTCCAGACGAAACCGATCCTCTATTGTGATTCTCGTCACAATATTTGAATTTATGTTACTTATTGCACTTTGGATTTGTGATGAATGTTGGGGGTTATTAATGATGACTGGTTATAATCATCGAACTAAGATTCGTGGAATCTTGCGAGTTTCTTTATACATTAACCTAGAATTAAGTGAACAGGGATACTTCCATGCAACTCATTTTGAGTATTGTTGGGATGGCGGTGCTTATTGCGATAGCCGTTCTCTTCTCCAGCAATCGTCGCGCAATTAGACTTCGTACAGTCGGCGGTGCTTTTTTAATCCAAGTCGCTATCGGCGCATTCGTTCTTTACTCCCCTGCGGGACGTAGCGTTTTACAAGGCATGTCTGACGGCGTTTCTAAAGTTATCGGTTACGGTCAAGACGGGATGAGCTTCATCTTCGGTGGTCTAGTTTCCGATAAAATGTTTGAATTATTTGGCGGCGGCGGTTTTATCTTTGCTTTCCGTGTATTACCTATCATCGTCTTCTTCTCATCTCTGATTGCCGTTCTGTATTACCTCGGCATCATGCAACTGGTCATCAAAATTCTAGGTGGTGGTCTGCAAAAAGTACTGGGAACTTCAAGAACCGAATCACTGTCTGCAACCGCAAACATTTTCGTTGGTCAAACGGAAGCGCCTCTGGTTGTTCGCCCTTATATTTCTACCATGACTAACTCTGAACTGTTTGCCATCATGTGTGGTGGTTTAGCGTCTGTAGCGGGTTCAGTATTAGCGGGTTATGCGCAAATGGGTGTTCCAATGGAATATCTGATTGCGGCATCCTTCATGGCGGCGCCGGGTGGATTACTATTTGCTAAGCTAATGGTTCCTGAAACTGAAGTTGCTAAAGATAATGTTGATGCTAAAGATTTAGTGGCAGAAGAAGATCGCCCAGCTAACATCATCGATGCAGCCGCATCTGGCGCAGCATCCGGTATGCAACTGGCTCTGAACGTAGGTGCAATGTTACTGGCATTCATCGCATTAATTGCGTTAATTAACGGTATTTTAAGTGGTGTGGGTGGCTGGTTTGACTATCCGCAATTATCCCTTGAATTACTACTAGGTTGGGTATTTGCCCCAATCGCATACCTGATCGGTGTGCCGTGGAGCGAAGCAACAATTGCTGGCTCTTTCATCGGTCAAAAAGTGGTTGTGAACGAATTCGTTGCTTTCATGAACTTCGGTGAATATATGAAAGCAGATGCGGATGTGATTGCGGCGGGCAAACAAGTTCTGTCTGATCATACTAAAGCAATTATTTCCTTCGCACTGTGTGGTTTCGCGAACTTATCTTCTGTGGCAATTTTGCTGGGTGGCTTAGGTGGAATGGCACCAAATCGCCGTAGTGATGTAGCTCGTTTAGGTATGAAAGCCGTTATGGCGGGTACACTCTCTAACTTAATGAGTGCAACGATTGCTGGCTTCTTCTTAACATTAGCCGCAATGACCGCAATGTAATCCCCCTGTTTGCAGCGGAAAGGCGATTTGTCTTTCCGCTGTCATTTTCTTCTGCGATATTCTTTTTCTGGTTTTTATCGTAACTCTTACTTTTTCAACTATTCTTAACGTAATCAATTTAAGACGAGAAGGTTGCAGCCTGTATAATGGCTGATAAAGAGTGAGCAATTGCTTGTGAAATTGTGATATCGTTCACGAATATATATTTAATAATGTAACGTTCAGTCGATAAATGTGATTTGTAGCGCATAAAATACCCCAGTTACGTGGTCAAATAGGTAACAGTAAGTTGCCACGGAACTGATAGTTCATAGAGTCAACTGGCTCTAGGGCATCGTGCGGTGAGATGGATCTCAGCTGCTGAGTTTGGAAAACCTAACTAGCATCTTTATGGAACAAGCCCGCTCGCCAACAAAGAACGTATCGTTCTGAAAGAATTAACATCGTTGGAGAGTTATATGACTGATTTAAAAGCAGCAGCGCAACGCGCACTGACCCTGATGGATTTAACCACGTTAAATGACGACGACACTGACGCAAAAGTGATCGCCTTATGTCATCAGGCAAAAAGCCCAGCAGGTCATACCGCTGCTATCTGTATTTATCCTCGTTTTATTCCTATTGCACGTAAAACCTTACGTGACCAAGGAACACCAGATATCCGCATTGCGACCGTCACCAACTTCCCACATGGTAATGATGATATTGAGATTGCTTTAGCTGAAACTAAAGCTGCCATTGCTTATGGTGCGGATGAAGTTGACGTTGTATTCCCATACCGTGCACTGATGGCTGGTAATGAAAAAATCGGTTTCGATTTAGTGAAAGCGTGCAAAGACGCTTGCGCAGCCGCAAATGTATTACTGAAAGTGATCATTGAAACTGGCGAACTAAAAGATGCCGCATTAATTCGTAAAGCGTCTGAAATTTCAATCAATGCAGGTGCTGATTTTATTAAGACATCCACGGGTAAAGTGCCTGTGAATGCCACTTTAGAAAGCGCAGAAATCATGATGCAAGTCATCCATGATATGGGCGTTGCGAAAAGTGTTGGTTTCAAACCTGCTGGCGGCGTTCGTACCGCTGAAGAAGCAGCACAATATTTAGCCTTAGCAAGCAAAATCTTAGGCGATAACTGGGCTGATGCTCGCCATTTCCGTTTTGGTGCATCTAGCTTATTAGCGAATTTATTAAATACACTGGGATTTGACGTTAAAAAATCCTCTAGCAGCTATTAATAATCGCAATTATTAGTGACATCAGACTGTTGCCCTACCTGACTTGGGCAACAGCCGTGACTATTTAGCCGAAGAATTCGATGTGAATTAAGGAGCCTATTGTGTTTCTCGCTCAAGAAATTATTCGTAAAAAACGTGACGGCAAACCATTAAGCGAAGAAGAGATCCGCTTCTTCATCAATGGGGTGCGTGATAACACGGTTTCTGAAGGTCAGATTGCAGCCCTAGCAATGACCATCTATTTCAATGATATGACAACCCCAGAGCGTGTCGCGCTAACGCTAGCGATGCGTGATTCAGGTACCGTATTAAATTGGAAATCACTGAATCTTAATGGTCCACTCGTGGATAAACACTCCACAGGCGGTGTGGGGGATGTGACTTCACTTATGTTAGGGCCTATGGTTGCTGCATGTGGTGGCTATGTTCCGATGATTTCCGGTCGCGGCTTAGGTCACACCGGTGGAACCCTTGATAAGCTCGAAGCTATCCCTGGGTTTGATATTTTCCCTGATGATGAACGTTTCCGCGACATTATCAAAAATGTCGGCGTGGCGATTATTGGTCAAACCAACTCACTAGCGCCGGCTGACAAGCGTTTCTATGCGACTCGTGATATCACGGCAACCGTGGATTCTATTCCGCTTATCACCGCTTCTATCTTAGGCAAAAAATTAGCCGAAGGGTTAGATGCGTTAGTGATGGACGTTAAAGTAGGTTCGGGTGCATTTATGCCAACCTACGAAAAATCAGAGCAACTGGCTGAGTCCATCGTGCAAGTTGCCAATGGTGCAGGCTGCAATACTACCGCGCTGTTAACTGATATGAACGAAGTACTAGCATCCAGTGCAGGTAATGCTGTTGAAGTTCGTGAAGCTGTACAGTTCCTGACGGGCGAATACCGTAACCCACGTTTGTTCGAAGTCACCATGGCGCTGTGTGTGGAAATGCTTGTTTCAGGTAAATTGGCGTCGGATCGTGACGATGCACGTCAGAAATTACAAGCGGTGCTGGATAACGGTAAAGCGGCTGAAGTGTTTGGTCGTATGGTCGCTGCACAAAAAGGGCCGAAAGATTTTGTTGAAAATTACAGCAAATATCTGCCAACTGCCGTCCTCAGCAAAGCCGTTTACGCACCACAAGCGGGCATTATCACACAAATGGACACACGAGCACTGGGTATGTCTGTGGTAACGTTAGGGGGTGGTCGTCGTAAAGCTACTGATCCTATCGATTACAGTGTTGGTTTAAGTGATATCGCAGCATTAGGTAGCAAAGTTGATACCCAAACTCCACTTGCGATCATTCATGCCAATAGCGAAAAATCATGGGAAGAGGCGGCGAAAGAAGTTCGCGCTGCTATGATTATTGGGGATAAAGCCCCAGAAGCGACACCAATGGTCTATCGTCAAATTAGTGAATAAACCGATATCCGCATTTTTCACAGAAGGGTGCGGGTTAGATGACGCGATGAACAGATAAGCTGTATCGCAGGAGAATAAATATGAAACGCACATTTATCATGGTACTGGATTCCTTCGGGATCGGCGCTGCAGGTGATGCCCACAAATTCGGCGACGAAGGTTCGAACACTCTGGGTCATATCGCAGACGCTTGTGCTCGCGGGGAAGCAGACAAAGGCCGTAAAGGTCCATTACACCTGCCTAACTTAACAAAATTAGGTTTAGGAAAAGCAGGGGAAGAATCAAGCGGAAAATTCCCTGCGGGTCTGGATCCAAATGCAGAAATTATCGGTGCATATGGTTATGCGAGCGAGTTATCTTCAGGTAAAGACACGCCGTCTGGTCACTGGGAAATTGCGGGCGTTCCTGTTCTATTCGATTGGGGCTATTTCGAAAAACACGAAAATAGTTTCCCACAAGAATTGCTGGATACACTGGTAGAAAAAGCCAACTTACCGGGTTACTTAGGTAACTGCCATTCATCGGGTACGGTCATTCTGGACCAACTGGGTGAAGAGCACATGAAAACGGGCAAACCAATTTTCTACACCTCTGCGGACTCTGTATTCCAAATCGCGTGCCATGAAGAGACTTACGGCTTAGACAAATTGTATGAGCTGTGTGAAATTGCCCGTGAAGAGTTAACCAAAGGCGGTTACAACATCGGCCGTGTGATTGCGCGTCCATTTGTTGGCGACAAAGCGGGTAACTTTGAGCGTACGGGTAACCGCCATGACTTAGCCGTTGAGCCACCGGCGCCAACCGTACTGCAAAAATTAGTGGAAGAAAAACAAGGTGAAGTGGTGTCTATCGGTAAGATTGCCGATATCTACGCTCACGTTGGTATTACCAAAAAAATCAAAGCAACGGGCATCAACGCGCTGTTTGACGCAACCTTAGAAGAGATGAAAATTGCGGGTGACGACACTATCGTTTTCACTAACTTTGTCGATTTTGACTCAGCATACGGTCACCGTCGTGATGTTGCCGGTTATGCCGCTGCATTAGAGTTATTCGATAGCCGCTTACCTGAAATGCTGAAACTGGTTAAAGAAGATGACATTCTGATCTTAACCGCTGACCACGGTTGCGACCCAACTTGGCCGGGTACAGACCACACTCGTGAACATATCCCAGTGCTGGTGTACGGACCAAAAGTTAAACCAGGTTCTTTAGGTCACCGTGAAACGTTCGCGGATATTGGCCAGACAGTCGCGAACTATTTTGATTTATCACCAATGGAATACGGTAAGCCGATGTTTTAAGCTTGCGACAAGGTGATTTGAAAATAAGGCAGGAAACTGCCTTATTTATTGTGCACAATTTTAATGATTAAAAGGGAATACGAATGGCTACTCCACATATTAATGCAGAAATGGGTGATTTCGCAGACGTCGTACTGATGCCGGGTGATCCACTGCGCGCGAAGTACATTGCAGAAACTTTCCTTCAAGATGTTCGCCAAGTGAATAATGTACGCGGTATGTTAGGTTTCACAGGAACTTATAAAGGTCGTAAAATTTCCGTTATGGGTCATGGAATGGGTATTCCTTCATGCTCCATCTATGCAAAAGAGCTGATCACTGATTTTGGCGTTAAAACGCTGATCCGTGTTGGTTCATGTGGTGCAGTAATGGATGACGTGAAACTGCGTGACGTGGTTATCGGTATGGGCGCATGTACTGATTCTAAAGTGAACCGTCAGCGTTTTAAAGACCATGACTTTGCAGCAATTGCAGATTATGACTTAGTGCATAACGCGGTTGAAGCGGCAAAAGCACGTAACGTAAACGTTCGTGTTGGTAACCTGTTCTCTGCGGATCTGTTCTATTCTCCAGACCCGGACATGTTTAAAGTGATGGAAAAATACGGCATCCTCGGCGTGGAAATGGAAGCCGCAGGTATCTACGGTGTTGCTGCTGAGTTTGGTGCTCGCGCACTGACTATCTGTACTGTTTCTGATCATATCAAAACTGGCGAACAAACTACGTCAGAAGAGCGTCAAACCACGTTCAATGAAATGATTGAAATCGCACTGGATTCAGTTCTGTTAGGCGATAAATAATCGTTGATTAGAACTCTAGTCTGAATATAAAAATGCCACTTTCGAGTGGCATTTTTTTTGGTAATGAGATGGTGATTTATTGTTAGTCCCAAAATAGGATATTGATTTGACATTATCCCAATATGGGACTATAAATGCAGGTATGAAAATCATATCCATTAAAACTCTGAAAGATTTTTGGGTTAAATACCCTGAAACGGAGCAGCCACTGAAAGCTTGGGTTGATGAAGCGGTAAAAGCTGCATGGAAAACACCTGCTGATATAAAAGGAATGTACCGAAACGCCAGTATTTTAAAAAATAAGCGTGTGGTTTTTAATATAAAAGGAAACTGTTACCGATTGATCGTAGCGATTGCATATCAGCGTGGATGGATATTTGTGAAGTTCATAGGAACTCATGAACAATATGATGAAATTGACGCAGAAACGGTGGAGTTACTGTCATGATTATGCAAATTAAACCCATCAGAACGGAACAAGACTATGAGGCGGCATTAAAAGTGGTCTCTCCAATGTTTGATAACGAACCTGAGCTAAATACTCCTGAAGGGGACTATTTTGAAGTGATGTGCCTCTTGATTGAAGAGTATGAAAAGAGACACTATCCCATTGAAGCGCCTGATCCTATTGAAGCGATTAAATTCCGAATGGAGCAGCAAGGCTTAACCGTTAAAGATTTAGAAGCTGCGATTGGAAAGTCTAATCGAGTTTACGAGATTTTAAATAGAAAGCGAAAGTTAACTCTACCAATGATCCGGCGATTACATTGCCAATTTGGGATCCCATTACGCAGCTTAGTCGGTGTTTAATGGACTTAAAAATGCCACTTTCGAGTGGCATTTTTGATTTATAAATCTGCTTAAATTTTCGATTTAATTCTGCTCATCACGATCGCATCCACATACTCACCATCACGAAAAGCATAATCGCGCAAAATCCCCTCTTGCTTGAAACCAAATTTTTCATACAGACCTAAGCCGCTACCATTAGAGGCAAAGACTTCTAATTCAATGCGGTGAACATTTAGCCAATTGTCACAGTAATCCACCATAACTTGCATTAATTCCGAACCAATTCCTTTGCCTTGATAAGCCTGACTAACTGTAATGCCGAAACTCGCCACATGTCGGCGGCGTATTTGAGCTGGTTGATGTACGACAAGTAGCCCGACCACGGCATCATCAAGTGTGGCGACAAATTGAGTCACCAGCGGATCATTGGCCCCCAGTCTGGCTTCCCACGTTTTCTCTGTGGGATAGGGCAGCTGCAAAGTGTTGGCATAAGCGGAGTAATCAGCGTGCATTTGTGTGATAGCGTGGACATCGTCCAAGGTGGCTCTACGTATTATTACGTTGTTCACAAAATTTTCCTTTTATTATCGTTTTTTAGAAGAATATTAATCACATTAAAAGCAATGTATGTCAACGAAGTAAATAGCTTATCTCCATAGATTAATATGGAAAATATCAAATTTTATATTGGAAATATATAAGTGGCGATATTTGATATCGTAGATAAATTGAAGGATATATTATTATTTTCATTTCATTTAAATTAAGGAAGCGAGTATGTCTATTATTAAAATGGGTTCAGTTGAAAAGAACAATAATATGTTCATAAATAATGATGTTCAGAAAAAATCTGGATTCAAGAATACATTGAATTTAACGATTGGATGCTTTATTTCATCTGTTCAAAATAAGCTTGATTCAATCAATGAAATGGTATGCCGAAAAAAAATCATTAGAAGCTGCCATTCAGTTGTTGAAGCCATTGATCTTAAATCAGCAAATAATGATGTTTCAAAAAAATCACTAAGAAAAATCGAACGTAAAATTATAGAGATTAATAAGAATAATTCTTTCTTAGATAGTGTGGATATTAAAGAGGCGATTAAATCTAAAACGAAAAGTGCTAATGAACCCGTACGTGAGAAAATTAGTGCGATGCTTGATCGTAAATTTGGTATTGATATTTATCGTAGTGAAGAAAAATCTTCTTCTATGGTAAAACCCGAAAAAAATTTTACTGATGTACAAGTTTTACATAGAACTGTAAATTCAGATATGGACCATGTTGAGTTTTTAAACTCCGTAAAAAATCACCAAATGATATTGATGGAAAAAAAAGAGAATCGAATTAATAAAGATAGCTATATTCTTCCAAAGATAGAGGAAGTTGATATGGAAGAAGATAATGAAAATAGCTTTTTAAGTTTAAAAAAGGATACAGAGGAAATAACTGAAGCACTTTCTAAGTTAAAAATGGAATTTAAAAATAGAGAAAATGAATTGAGTTTACGCGATGCTTATAAAGTTAATAAACATTCATTTAAATAAAACAATTTAACTATTTCCAATAGGGCTTATTTCTTAATTAATATCAAGAATAAGCTCTTTTTTTAAATCTAAACTAATTTATACAAAAAGGAATGTAGATGAAACTTTTTCAAAATCAATCTCAAGCTGCTACGTTAATGGACTCTTCATTGAATGGTATGGTCATGGCAATAACCAAAAATCCCAAGGTTTTTGAAGGTAAAAGCGATATTATCATCGATAAGATTAAAGCAGCCAAAAACAATGGCAAGGATGGCTGGGAAGAAATAACTAAAGCATGGGGGATTGTTGCAAACGGAGAAGCGAAAAGAAAAATTGATAAGTATTTTAAAGAAGCCTTGAAGGTTGTGAATGGCACGGAAAATGAATATTTAAAAGTGGGTGTAAAATCAGAACCGAAAAGCGAAATTTTATCAAATAAACTTGCCGAAGCCCCTTCTTCAGACGAAAAAAAAACAAAGCCACATCGTATGATGGAAAAAATTGAGAGCAAACTTACTCAGTTTAAATCAGATGTAAAATCAGAAATAAAAAGTAAATTGGACTTAATTAAGATAAAAGAAATACATAAAAGTGAGGCTAGTTTAGAGGTGAAAAAAAACTGTTACGGTAGTTTTGATGAATTAATAGATAACTTGAAAAGTGGAGCGAGCTTATCCGAACAAGATTTGAGTTATATAAAGGTTTTAATGAGCTATATTAGAACGAAAAAATCCATTGATGGGAAGGATCAGGTAAGAACAGAAATGGAAAATTTTTTCATGGGTATTATTGGCGCATTACACCATGATTTTGATAAAAAAACGGTTCTTAACCTTTTTCAAGAGCAGCGATTTTTATCAATATATAAATCCTATTATCGGACAATGTCTTACTCTATCTTATCTCTGCTTGAGAAGCATCATTTCCCTAAGGAAATTACAGCGGAAATCAAAAAACATATTATGACCTATTCAAATGAAAACTTAGATAAGCTTCAATCTGATAAGGTCAATTACATGGCTTCTATAAGAAATATCAAAGAGATAAAAAGTACTTCTGGATTTGATGCTTTTAACTCGATTGATAGTGTGAAAAAAACTACGCTGATTAAAAAAATTCTTTCTGATAATGAATTTACAGGTGAAAAAGGCGCGCGTTTAACCACATTGAGTCATGATGTAAAAGATGGGCGCATTATTGAATTTATCAAAGAGGAAATGAATTCAGACATTGAATCATTACAATCTGAATGTGATGCTAAACACGCTGAAGAAAAAATCGTATATGATAAGTATATTAAAGAAAAAAATGAGGTTATAGATACTGGGATTAATAGAATTAAATCAATGCTAGTAATGAAATCAATACGTAAAAGCATTGTAGACTCAGTGATTAACATCATTCAGAAAAAAAGAAGTAGCACTAAGATAGACATTTTCTCCTCTAAAATTGATTTAGTTATCAACATGCTTCAGTGTAAGAGAATCAAGATTAATAAAATCGCTAACGATATTGAATACTATCTGAATATTTCAACGGATAAATTACTATCAGAGATTGAAATAGCGAAATCTAAAAAACCATCATTTAAAGAGCGCGTATTTTCATTATTTAATGACTTAAATAATCGAGTGTTAAATTTTTTCTATAACGTAAAGCAATCCTTTAAATAAGGGCGTAGTTAATGTTGCTACGGAAACCAACAGCTTGATAAATAAAGCTGTTGGTTTCTTCTATGTCATGCTACGGCAGTTATGGCGTCATCATAAATACTTTTTGATTTTGCCCTAAGTATTTACCAGCTAACTGATTTATCTGCGGAAGTGTTAGAGACTCAATCACTGCTCGTTCCTGGGTCAGACGTTGATATTGCCCATCATCCGCCGCAACTTGTGCGAGAGCTTCAGTCCAATAGCTTGAACTATCAGTTACTTGGGCATTTTCAGTGAGCCAAATATTTTTGGCTTCCGTTAACTCTTTTTCCGTCACACCCGTTTGGCGCAGCTGCGCAACAGTATTGTGCGCTAAAGTTACCATTTCTGAAGCACGTTCTGGCGCGGTGGTGAAATTTAAGCGTCCGGTGTAATACGGCTGTGGTTTTTTCGCTAACATTTGCGAGAAGCTTAGGGCATAGATGCCGCTGGCTTTTTCACGCAATTCACTACGCAGACGTTGGCTAACAATGGTATCAATCAGTTGCAGAGCCAGCTGATCTTGCTGAGACCACTGCGCTGGTGCAGCGAACTGAATGCTTATCATGCTCTTATCGCTGCTACTGATCGGATATTGCTGATTAAAGCTCGTCATATTCGGCATGATCCCTTGGTTGCGCCATGCCAGTTTGCCATCATGGGCAGGCAACGTCGCAACCCACTGCTCCAGTAGTGGTTTTAGCTCGCGGGCATTCATCGCGCCGGTGATCACCAATGTCATATCTGATGTGGAGGTGAGTAATTGACGGTTGGCTTGTTGAAGCTGCTGAGCGGTAAAGGTTTTCCAAGCTCCTTCAGGGGAGATCACTAACAGCTCGCCATGTTGGTAACTTTGCTGATTAATATGGTCGAGGAATGTACGCTCTACGGGCATTTTCGATAAGTTCAGTGCGAAAGCCTGCTTCTGCTGCTCGAGTTTCTCTCCACTAAATTGCGGTGCGGTCAGTTTTAAATTCAGTAACTGCAACGCGGTTTCGAGATTATCAACGGGAGTTTTACCTCGATAACCGTGGTTGAGCAGCTCGCTATAAGGGCGAACGCTAACCTGATTTTGTTTGGCTAATAACGCCAAATCACGGGCGCTGTAATTGCCATAACCGCTACTTTCTGGCAGCTTCATTGCCCAATCGGTCAAGCCTGCGGTTTGCAGGGTTTCAAGGGAACGACCACCCGGTAGCTGTAAGTTAAACTGAATATCATCTTTGAGATTTTTATCCGTTTTAACAATCACTTTGATGCCATTACTGAGTGTCCACTGTTCCGTTTTTTCGATAGGAAGTGACGTTTGTTCGGTAATTGTGCCTTTTGCTACAACGGGTAATTTCAGGCTAATGGCTTGAGAACGCAGCGTGAATGGCCCCGGCTGTGTTTGGCGAATACGTTGCCACTGTTCATTGAAGGTTTGTTTGTTCACCGCCTTTTCATCGGTATCAGGGCCAATCAGCGCTAAGCGTGGGGATGCGACCTGTAAAAGGCTAGCCACATGACGCTGTAAATCTTGAGGCTGGATATTTTGGGTTAATTGGTAGCTATTATCCAACTGCTGGCGTTTGTTCCACATCGGCATCTCATATTCGAGTGCGGTGGTCAGTTGTCCTGCTAAGTATTCATTACTGTAACGTTGCTCGGAACCCGCTTGTTGGCTCAGTTTCTTCAGCATGCCTTGTTTAGCGCTATCCAGCTCTTGCTGCGTCACAGGTTCGGTCGCTAGACGTTGCAGTTCGGTAAACAGAATTTCGGTCGCGCCCGCATAATCATTACCTTTTGGATGGATAATCATTAGCTGCTGAAGGCGTTGGTTATCTAGCATTGCCCCTTGTTCATTAATACTAATGGACGGCAAAATACCATTATCCACCATCACGGAAAAACGTTGATTCAAGATGGTTAACCATAAATTATCCATCAGATCGTCGGTTTGACCTTGGCGAGTATTCAGCGGTGCGGAGACATTTTTTTGCAGTGAAAACTGCACGTAGCGTGCACCTTGTTCTTTATCAAATACCCCTTGAACAAGCATATTGTTGGAATCGGCAAAGCGCTTCCATTCTGGAGAATCTTGGGAAATTTTTTCCGGCTTCGGTAACGCAAATAACGTTTTTACTTCATCACGTACGGTTGATGCGCTGAAGTCCCCAATAATCAATAAGCTCATACGCTGAGGCTGATACCACGTCTTGTAGTAGGCCTTGGCTTGTTCAATAGGAGCTTGGCGAACCACATCAAGGGAGCCAATAGGGTTACGCTCTGCGTAGCGGCTACCGTGGTAACGCAATTTTTCGAGGCTGTCATTGATGCGATAGCCCATGCCCTGACGCAAGCGCCACTCTTCAATAATGACGGGGCGCTCTTTTTCAAATGCCTCGGTATCGAAGGTCATATTTGCCGCCCAATCCGCCATTACTTGTAATCCTGTGCTGATTTGCGCTGGCGTGGCATTTGGCAATGATAATTTATATAGAGTGCTGTTGATGCTGGTGATCGCATTAACGTGGCTACCGAGTTTCAGTCCTTGCTGTTCTAACTGTTTAAAGCCGGTGGTACCCGGAAAATGTTGGGTGCCCTTAAAAGCCATATGCTCAGTAAAGTGAGCTAAACCGAGCTGTTGCTCAGTCTCTTGCAATGAACCCGCATTGACCAATAAGCGCAGCTCAACGCCTGGTTGGTTGCGCTGAAGCAAGTATACTTGCAGCCCATTATCGAGTTGATAATGTTGCAGATCTTGGCGTACTGGCAGCAGTGTTTGCTCGCCAGATTGTCGAGGCGTGCTGTTAACACAGCCTCCTAAAAGGGCTGCAACGACGGCGGCTAATGTAATTTTACGAAGCATATTCTGGGGCTCCTGTCATAAATGGCGTATTTTGCGTTGTTTCAGATAAACGCAGATGCTTGTCAGCTAATTGGTCAATAAAGCCTTGGTGGCTAACCAAAATGATGCTACTGGCGGGGAGCTGGGCTTTTAGCATGTTCAGTAAAGCGAGTGCACTCGGCTCATCAAGAGCGGAGGTCATTTCATCCAGTAGCATTAACTTCGGTCGATTCAGAAGCAGTCGCGCAAACATAATGCGTTGCTGTTCACCACCCGAAAGTCGGTTATTCCAATCGGTTTCCAAAGCCAGTTGTGAATGAAGTTTTTCCAACCCAACAAGGGTTAGCGCATATTTCAGATCCGAGGCTGTAAATTGGCTGGCATCTTGTGGGTAAGCCAGTAAGTTATCTAAACGGCTTATTGGCAAATAGAGTCGCTGCGGGATCCACATGACGTTATCCGTGCGTGTAATTTTGCCGTCAAAGAATGGCCAATGACCGCTTAATGTGCGCAGTAACGTGGATTTACCAATACCAGAACGACCGGAGATCAACATCAGCTCACCGCTATTGATGCTAAGATCAACGGTGCTCAGTAGTGGGCGATGATCTGCCGTAAACAAGCTTACATTTGCTGTTAACGGTAGGCTATCTTCGTTGATAGTGGCTTCTGGGGTTTTATCGTTTTCTAATAACACCACAAAGTTATACAGACGCGCGACAGTGGCTTGCCATGCCGCAATCTCTTTATAGGCAAAAATAAACCAGCCCAATGAAGTCGCTACACTGGTGAAGGCTTGGCGTAACTGCATTAATCCGCCCAGCATAATCTCACCCGCTAAAAACTTAGGTAATGCCAGCAACACAGGGGCAAGGGCGGTCACTTGCTGATAGCCGACGGTATAAAACGATAAATTACGTTCACAGCGGATCAACTGGTTCCAGTTACGGATAATTTCGCTAAAGCGGGTCATCAGCTCTTTACGGTCTTGTGGTTCACCCCGTTGCCCTGCGATGGCATCCCCGTGTTGGCGGCAATTGATTAACGAGCTACGGTAATCCGCTTCACGGCGCTGTTTATCCATATGCAGGCGGCGCAGTGGGAAACCAATCAGTTGGGTTAGCGCGATCCCGATGATAGTGTAAATAATACAGGCCCAGAACATATAGCCCGGAATGGTCCAATCGCTGTCGGCGAAATTAAATGAAAGGCTTCCTGAAAGCGTCCACAAAATCGCGGCAAATGAAATCAATGTCAGCATTGAATGCAGGAAAGTCACTAACAGATTCAGCGTTGATTCAATCAGTAAGCGAATATCTTCCGCAATACGTTGGTCGGGGTTATCGGGCTCTTGGGATGCGAGCCTCAGCATATAGTGTTTGCTGTTGCCGGAAAGCCAGCGACCAAGTACTTGCTCAGTCATGCCTTTGCGCCAACGGATAATCAGCATTTGCTTGAGGTAGGTCCCCATCACCACCACAAAAATCAGCCCACTGACTAAAATCACAAAATATTGCAGCAGACCATACAGTGCTTGTCCGTCCAGCTTTTGCAGGGCGTTATAGAAATCCCCGTTCCACATATTCATTTTGACATTGAACCAGACGGAAGAAAGGGTAAGCCCTAATGAGGCAAACAGCAGCACCCAGCACAAAAAGGCAGCACGCTGCCCCCAAAAAGGTTTAACTAAATAGAGAAATTGTTTAATGGTCTTCATGACTCGATTTCTTGGTTATGTGTTTGACATTGCTCACGGCTATCATTTAGAGATCGTAATTCACTTGCAGCCAGAACTGACGACCCGGATCGTAAGATTTGATAGTGCGGTCATTGAACATAAAGCGGTCTGCAATATTTTTGTTATTCAGTACGTTATTCACTTCAACCGAGAATCCAAAGCCATAAGCAAAGTCAGGTTTCCAGCCTAGGCGGGTATCCCATGTGTATTTGCTCGCGAAGTTTTGCTTGGTGTATTTGCGTAACTGACCATATTCAGGATCGGTGTAGTAAGCGTTGTCATAACGAACCGCTTGGTCACGAGAACCCCACCATTGCAGGCGGTTGTACCATGTGACGTCATACTCATCCCAAACACTGGTCATCTCTAGGTTAAGCTTAATCGGCGAGTTAAAGCTGGTGGATGGCAGTTTTGATGAATCAATCACTTTGCCGTCGTACCACACTTTGTTGAGGTTAACTTTGTTACCCGGATCGAATGAGTTATAGCCAGAGTCTTTTGGTGTATTACTTTCGCTTTGCTGCCATGTGAACGAGGCGGTCATAACATGAGATGCCTCTGCCCATTCCCACGGTTGGCTATTGTTAACGGATAATGTCACGGTATCGTGAGAACTGCGCCCACCGTTGTCGTACATACGGATGCTACGTTTATCTTCATCGCGGCTGTCGTATTTGGTGCGGGTACGAACTTCGTCATAACCTTCACGGTGAACATACTGTAAGCGCCAAGTGGTCGATAAGATTTCTTGTTGCAGCGCGAGGGTTAACTCATCGTTATAAGGGGTTTTAAGAGAATCGATCCCTTCGTAGTCTTTTTTGTTGTCCCACTTATTATTTTCAGGGATAAGTGAACATGGGTCGAAATATCCTGCACAGGTTTGCATGCCACCATTTTGTGCTCCATACAGAGCATAAGTGAGCATTGAACGGCCGTAATAGCGGTTTGCACCGGCAATCAACAGTGTTTTCTTATCACCAAATAAGTCGTAGGTACCTGAAATTCGAGGGGCAACGTTGGTGCGATTAACAAAGTCATCGCGATCAAGACGAACGCCGGGACGTAAGGTTAATTTTCCGTATTGAATATTGTCATCAAGGAAGATGGCGTAATTGGTGTAGTCCGCGGAGTAGCTGCCTTTTTTGAAGCGGCTGATATTCGTTAGGGTCCCAGAGTAGTCATCCCCCATAAGATTTCCAGAGTAGGTATATTGGAAATAATCATGGTCACGGACATAAGTCCCTTTGGTGTAATTGACTTCAGCCCCTGCGGTTGGTTGGTGAGTTAACCCTAAGCTATCTTCTTGCGGATTAAAACGCATGACCGTTTTCAGGCTATGGGTATTTTGTTTCGACTCTAAATCCCCTAGTCCTCCACTATTACGTTCCGTGGTGCCAAGGTAGTTGTAGTCATCATCGAATTCGATTGCTCGAACCATTAACGAATATTTTTGATCGTTTTTACGATCATCTTTCAAGCTTTGAGTATTGGCGGTCGCTTCAAATTGACCTAAATCGAATTGATGTTTGAAGACAGCGGTCAAGCCTAACCCATCATGGGTTGAGTCATAGCCAGAATTACTGATTGATGAAGAAAATAAGCGACTATCATAAGAGGCGTAATTGGCTGATAAATCTAATGAGCTCTTCTCTGATAAATTCATCGAATACTTCAAGAAGTAGTTATCGGAGGTACGGCGCTGATTTTTTTTACCCGAGTCTGAGTAGATAGGCTCAATTGTATTATTCTCTAAAACAAAGGCTTCGCCACCCGTCACCGTCATCGGAATCGTCGAGCTACGGCGAGATGCGGAGAACACCACGCCTGAATTTTCTGTCACGCCCAACTCAAACCAGCCACCAAAATCATTTTTATCGTAGCGATTCTGGAAGCGAGCTGGGTTAGCGGTATCGTTCTTGGTGGTATCGATAGATTGAGTCGAATCGTGGAACAGATTATTCCAGCCAGAACGAGTTAAGCGATAATACGCGTGGGCGCTATTTTCACCTTGCCAACGACGGCTGTTGACCTCAACGGTTCCTCCCGTAAATCCACCAAACTCCACTGGGATGTTGTTATCATAAACGGCCATGCTATCAATCAAGCGGCTGTCGATGTAAATCCCTTGGTCGCTGCTGCTCAGTCGCGTGGAGGTTTCACCTAAGCCACTGTCGGCAGGGTCAAAGTCATTGTTGAAGCTCACGCCATCAAGGCGATAGGCGTTCTGGTAGCTACTGGAACCATGAATAGAAATACGAGAAGGCTTAATTTCCCCTTGATTCATGGAGTTGCTATCGTTATTCGCAAACTGCACGGCAGGGTTAGTTTTCATTAAATCGGTAATATTGCCGTCACCGGTATTTTTTTGGCTGATCTCTTCTGAGGTGACGTATTGCGGCGCAGACATGACATCCATGGCAGGGTGATTTTGTACCACTCCCGACACTTGAGTTTCCGGTAAAACTAGCGTGCCTTGGTTTAAGTTTTGAGGACGAATAACCAGCATGCCGTTTTCGTTGACTAGCTCTAACCCGCTACCAATAAGAATTTTTTGTAATGCGGTTTGTGGGGTATAGCGGCCAGAAAGGGCGGGCGCGCGCAGCCCGCTGAGCTGGCTTTTATCATACAGCAGTGAAACCTGACCTTGGCGACTGATTTGATCAATAGCGCTCGCAAGACCTTGTTCGGGTAACGAGAAAGTGATTTCTTGGGCGATAGCAGATTGGCTGACTAACGCACTGGTGACCGCCAGTGACAGCGCAATCGGCTTGAATCGACCGAGTGTGAATTGAATTGCCATGGATATCCCTTATTCTTAAGCTGCACGAAAAATGTGCTAAAAAGTATTCAATAAAAATGAAGCTACTTAAGAAGAGGGTGAAATGAGAATTATCCTCACCTGCAAATGAAAATATTTTTTATTTATTTTTTTTGTTTTGGATAATCAAAAGGTTATTTTTATCCTGATACACGACTTGCACAGGAAGGAGTGAGGGAAGTGCCTGAAAAAAGGTATCTGGCTGTTGAAGGTTGATGCGTCCAGATATTTTCCGGTTGGCTAAATTGCTCGGAGAGAGTTCAACCTGAAAGTCGGAATAGGTTTTTAATTCAGACAGAACTTCGCCAAGAGGCTTATCCACAAAGCTGAGCTCACCAAAACGCCATCTTGCCACCTCTTGCGGGGTGACTGAATTGAGTGCGATTTTGCCATTAATACTCGGGCTCAGCGCCCCTTGTCCAGCAAGCAGTAATACGGGTTTTGGGCTGTTGACGCTTTGAAAGCTCACAATGCCTTGGCTAACATTGACCGCGACTTGCTCGCCTTTTTTATTCACTTCAAATTCCGTTCCCACCACTTGAATACGTCGCTGATCCACGTTGATCACAAACGGGCGATACGGGTTGGATTTCACTTTAAAGTAAGCGGAACCTTGGTCTAAATAGAGCTGGCGGATTGGTGTTTCATAAGCGACTCGAATACGGGTATCGCGATTGAGAAACAGCTGAGAGCCATCTGACAGCGTCACCTCTTTGGTGGAGTCAGTGGAAACTAGCGTCATGTTATTGAGCAACATGGAGGGAAGCTGACTGTATGGCAAAAACAAAACGGCAGCGATAAAACAGGCGGCAACCAGATGACCGAGAGGCTTCCAAAACGATGAAAAACCGAATTTTGAAGCTGTTTGTTTGATAGGTGCTGGGCGCGGAACTTTTTCAATATCTTGCCAAATTCCGGCTATCGCTTCATAGGCATCTGCATGGGCTTTGGATGCACGTAACCAGATTTTAAACTCTTGAGATTGCTGGTCACTGAGCTGCTGGCTATGCACGCGGGTAAACCACAGCGCCGCGTCTTCGTCGATGCGTTGTTGCTCGACTGACGAGGTATTTTCTGGCTGCTGGGTTTGGTTATTTTCCATTACGGATGATTGCTCTGATCGTCTAAATATTTTTTACAATGCACTAATGCCGCTGCAATATGTTTTTCCACCATACTGATCGAAATTTCCATACGCTCTGCAATCTCACTTTGAGATAAGCCATCAAAGCGATACAGCAAAAAGGCTTCTCTGCGCCGAGGAGGCAAAAGATCAATCGCCTCGCCAAGTCGCGCAATTCGCTGTTGGTGCTCTAAAATTTCGCTAGGATCGGCGGTGGTTTGCTCAAAACTTTGCTCATGCACCACGTCATCAATCGAGGTATGGGACTGACTCTGTTGATGATTCCGTCGCCAATGGTCAATTAACACATTGCTAGCGATTTTAAACAGATAAGCACGGTTCTCCTTCACAGGATCCTGCGCTTTACGGTTTAGCCATAGTGTAAACACATCCTGTGATAAATCATCCGCATCGTTACTATTACCTAGTCGACTGCGGAAAAATCGCACAAGCTGACCATAGGTTGATTGATATGCTCCGCTGATTTTGCGGGCAAGGGATTTATCGATAGTCATTTTCTGGTGTCAAAAGTGAAAATAGTTTAATAATTAGCTCAAATTGACTTTATAAATTAAATCAATACCTTGTAGTTACTATTGTTATTTTATTAATAATAATGAATATCATTTTGATTTGTATTATGCCTATAATCAGCGAAAAATAAAGATGTGAGGCAAAATATGAACAGCAGTGTGGGGCAGCTGGGAAGCCCAATTTTTCGTCCTCTGGGCGGTTTATGTGGAAGTCTTGTTTTCCATGGAATACTGGCAATGATTTTTATTGGATGGTTTACAGCAAACCTACCAAAAACTGGGGTTTTACCCCCCGCAATCTCTTTACAATTAGGGCTTTATCAACTGGAACAGCAGCAGGAGCCTGAAGTTAATAATGCGCCTAAACAGCAGATGGCAACACGAGAAGAAATTGAGCCTGAAGTCGTTGAAAAAGCAGAAAAACTGCCACAAACACCGCTAGTTGATAATGGAACATTAACGCGCGTTACCGAGAAAAAGCGTCCGCCAAAGAAAAAGCCAGTTCAAGAGAAAAAAGTGGTGGAAGAAGCCCCCGTTTCAACCCAAGAATCGGAAGTGACTTCGGTACCAACCTCTGGCAGCGCTTCGAATAGCAGTGCGAATTTTGCGAGTAGTGCCGCCGCACCAGTCAGTGGTCATCATGGCTGGGAAAGTGAAATTCATCAACGATTAGCGAAAGCAAAGCGATACCCACGCGCCGCATTGCGTTTTCGTTCAACGGGCGTTTCTCAAGTCAAAATTATTGTGGATAAGCAAGGGCAGTTAGTGAGTGCCAGCTTGATTAACTCGTCAGGCACCAAGCTACTCGATAAAGAAGCGCTAGCGACTATCGAACGCGCAGCACCGTTCCCGATGCCACCTGAGTCTTTGTTAGCTAACGGAAAAGTGGAGCTAATTGCGCCGATCGTGTTTGATACGACGTCAATCTAGACGGAATTGGCTATTATTGCTTTTCTGACAACTTGCGCGCTACCCGTCTTGGTCGATGTGGGCTTGGCTCTTTACGGCGTTTGGCGCGTGGTGATTTTAAGGGGCCATGCATATGTGCCCCTTTTGACCCATTGCTCTGTACTTTGAGCTTATCTTCACTCTCTTCTGTGTTTTCGTCAGGTTCGACGATCAATTGCTGCTGACCTTTCTTTTTCTTCAGGCGCATTAAGGTATTCGCCAAAATAAAGCCAATACATAAAGATAATAAAATAAATACGCGCATGATATTTGCTGTGTTGTCGGCTTGCTGAAGATCGGTGGTCAGTGATTCCGTATCGATGGTTAGGCGTAAATACCCTTTGGGTTCTTGTGCGCCCTGCACAGGTATCACTAATTGATAATGAAAATTTTGTAGCTCTGATTTTCCATCAAGAGAAAGTCGCTCTTTAACGCTGGCAGGTTCACCAATTTGGGTGACTAATGCGCCCGCCGCCGTATATAAGCTGGCATCCAAAATATAGTGATCTTTCGCTAGATGATTTAAATTGGCATTAATTCGTTCTAAATTAAAATCTTTGCTGCCGGGAACCATATAATCGGATAAGCTAAATGCCACTTGCTCAGCTAATACTTGAGTTAGTTGCTTAAATTGTTCCAGCCGGCTTTGACTTTGGCTATATCCCAAGTATGAAACCCCGTGCATTAAGAAGGTTATCAGCGCAACGCAAACAATGATAATAACGGTTTTGTGCAGCCTAAATGGGAGTTTCATAGGAATAATCGTGCTCTTTGTCTGTTTTATCGCAATTAGCAAAGTCATGAAGCGTTAACTTGCTGGAAAATTTAAGTATAGTAATTTTATGCAGGGTATACATTATAAAAAAGTTGTATCCACAACAGGAGCTAATTTTCATGCCAACGAGTTTGACCTACTGTTATCTGCCTGATGAAATTCAAAAATGGCCGGGTTTACCCTTATCGCTAAGTGGTGAAGAAGTGATGCCATTGGATTATCGTGCAGGGGACACTGGGTGGTTGTTATATGGTCGCGGTTTAGATAAAGCGCGAATCAGTGATTTCCAGCAGCGTTTAGGGATAGCGATTGTGATTGTCTCCTCTTGGCGCATTGATGATTACCAAGTTGTCCGCATCGCGGGCAGCATTACCCCCCGCATCAAAAAACTGGCGGATGAAAGCCAATTGGATGTGGTGCCACTCGGAAAAATTCCACGCTTACGTTCCCCAGGGATCTTACTCATGGACATGGATTCTACCGCGATCCAAATCGAGTGCATCGATGAAATTGCCCGTCTAGCTGGGGTCGGTGATCAAGTTTCTGAAGTGACTGAACGCGCCATGCAAGGTGAGCTCGATTTCACGGAAAGTCTACGTGCTCGTGTGGCACTACTCGAAGGTGCTGATGCGGCTATACTTGACCAAGTTCTTGAAACCTTGCCGTTAATGCCGGGGTTAACCAGCTTAGTTCGTAAGTTACAAGCGATGGATTGGCATATTGCTATTGCTTCCGGCGGATTCACGTTCTTTGCCGATAATCTACGCCAGCGATTAAAACTGGTCGCGGCTGTTGCCAACCACCTCGAAGTCAAAAATGGCAAACTGACAGGCAAAGTCAAAGGGGCTATTGTCGATGCAAAATACAAAGCGCAAACCCTCGTTAAACTGGCGGAAAAACTGAATATCCCAATGGAGCAAACCGTTGCCATCGGTGACGGGGCAAACGACCTGAAAATGCTCAGAAAGGCAGGGCTGGGAATAGCGTATCACGCGAAACCCAAAGTGTTTGCCAGGGCGAAAGTGGGGATTAAGCATGCGGATCTGATGGGGGTTCTATGTGTCCTGAGCGGGGGGCTCAAGCACGAGGAACGCTAAAATTTTCGTCATATTTCGGGTTGTAGGGGTGTTGGCTTCTTTCGGCTATCCTAGTCACATACTTGTGTATGCTCCTAGGAATATCCTCAATTGCCGCCTACCTACAACGCCGAACTATTTAGAAAATTGGTGGAAGTTAAAGTCAAAGAATTGAAAAAAGCAAAGAATTAAAGGTTTAAAAAAAGCGTTAAACATTTTTATTGGGTGATTAAGGAGTGGCTGTGGCGAAAGGTGCGAAAAGGGCATTTGTGTGTAATGAGTGTGGGGCGGATTATCCGCGCTGGCAGGGGCAGTGTAGTGCCTGTAATGCATGGAATACCATTACGGAAGTGCGTTTGGCATCGACGGCAGCGGCGCGTACGGATAGGCTGACGGGTTATGCCGGTAATGCGGCGGGCGTCAGTAAAGTCCAAAAACTCTCTGAAATTAGCCTCGAAGAGCTACCACGTTTTACCACCGGATTTAAAGAATTTGACCGCGTGCTGGGTGGTGGGGTTGTGCCGGGTAGTGCCATCCTGATCGGGGGGAATCCCGGAGCGGGGAAAAGTACCTTGCTGTTACAAACCATGTGCTTACTCTCGCGGGAGATGAAAACCCTGTATGTCACAGGGGAAGAATCCTTACAGCAAGTCGCCATGCGCGCTCATCGCCTAGGGCTACCGACTGACTCACTCAATATGCTGTCGGAAACCAGTATTGAACAAATTTGCCTGACCGCAGAGCAAGAGCAGCCTAAGCTGATGGTCATAGACTCCATCCAAGTGATGCACATGGCGGATATTCAATCCTCGCCGGGCAGTGTGGCGCAAGTGCGTGAAACCGCGGCATATCTGACTCGATTTGCGAAAACGCGCGGCGTGGCGATTATTATGGTGGGTCACGTCACTAAAGATGGCTCGCTGGCGGGGCCAAAAGTGCTTGAGCACTGTATTGACTGCTCCATTATGCTCGATGGGGACGCCGACAACCGTTTTCGTACCTTACGTAGCCACAAAAACCGCTTTGGTGCCGTCAACGAGCTGGGCGTATTTGCTATGACGGAGCAAGGCTTGAAAGAGGTCAGTAACCCGTCCGCCATCTTCTTAAGTCGTGGAGATGAAGTTACGTCTGGTAGTTCCGTGATGGTGGTGTGGGAAGGTACGCGACCATTGCTGGTGGAGATCCAAGCCCTTGTCGACCACTCCATGATGTCCAATCCACGCCGTGTAGCGGTGGGACTGGAACAGAACCGTTTAGCGATTTTGCTGGCGGTACTGCATCGCCATGGTGGATTACAAATGTCCGACCAAGATGTGTTTGTGAACGTCGTGGGCGGGGTAAAAGTGACGGAAACCAGTGCCGACCTCGCGCTGCTATTATCGTTAGTTTCTAGTTTTCGTGATCGCCCATTACCTCGTGACCTTGTGGTATTCGGTGAAGTGGGGCTAGCAGGAGAAATTCGCCCAGTCCCAAGCGGACAAGAACGTATTTCCGAAGCCGCAAAACATGGTTTCAAGCGCGCTATCGTGCCTCATGCTAATATGCCGAAGAAATTACCGGCTGATATGAAGGTGTATGGGGTGAAGAAGTTGGCGGATGCACTCAGTATTCTCGATGAGTTCTAAATTATCGTCATGCTCCGCGCTGTCGCGTTGTTGCTTGCGTTTGCTAACCCTAGTCACATACTTTGTGTATGCTCCTAGGGATTAGCGCCACTTAGCGCCTAGCGACAACACGGATCATTTAGATAATTATGGGATAGAGAAGGTTCATGCTCCACGCTGTCGCGTTGTTGCTTGCGTTTGCTAACCCTAGTCACATACTTTGTGTATGCTCCTAGGGATTAGCGCCACTTAGCGCCTAGCGACAACGCGGATCATTTAGATAATTATGGGGTAGATAGCAGGTTCATGCTCTGCGCTGTCGCGTTGTTGCTTGCGTTTGCTAACCCTAGTCACATACTTTGTGTATGCTCCTAGGGATTAGCGCCACTTAGCGTCTAGCGACAACACGGATCATTTAGATAATGATGAGATAGTGAGAGAAAAGATTCTCTGTTAAAAAGGGAATAAAAGCGAAAGGACAAATAATATGGCTGAATTTGACTATCTAAAGAGTGCCATCAAAGGTGCAGGTTACACCTTGCAGCAAGTGGCTGATGCGACAGAGATGACCAAAGGCTATCTCAGCCAGTTAATTAACGACAAAATTAAAAGCCCCAGCGCCCACAAAATCGCGGCGCTTCATCGTTTTTTAGGATTGGAGTACCCGCTTCAACAGAAAACTATCGGCGTCGTTTTTGGGAAATTTTATCCACTCCATACGGGGCATATCTATTTGATTCAACGGGCTTGTAGCCAAGTGGATGAACTGCATGTGATCCTCTGCCACGACGAGCCTCGTGATAAAGAGCTGTTTGTGAACAGCTCCATGTCACAACAGCCAACCGTCAGTGACCGCCTGCGCTGGTTATTACAAACCTTTAAGTATCAGAAAAATATCCATATTCACTCCTTTGATGAGCAAGGGATAGAGCCATACCCTCACGGTTGGGAAGTGTGGAGCGATGGGATGAAAGGCTTTATGAAAAAGCATAATATCAACCCTAGCTTTATTTATTCCGGCGAGCCTCACGATGTGCATCGCTATAAAAAATACCTTGGGATCGAAACCCTGCTTATCGATCCTGAGCGCACATTTATGAATATTAGCGGCAACCAAATTCGCCAAGCGCCATTCCGCTATTGGGAATATATTCCAACTGAAGTGAAACCATTCTTTGTGCGTAAAGTGGCGGTGTTAGGCGGCGAATCAAGCGGTAAATCCACCCTCGTCAATAAGTTGGCCAATATCTTCAATACCACCAGTGCGTGGGAATATGGGCGCGATTATGTGTTTAGCCACCTTGGCGGTGATGAGATGGCGCTGCAATATTCTGACTACGATAAGATCGCGTTAGGGCATGCTCAATATATTGATTTTGCGATTAAATATGCGAATAAAGTGGCATTTATTGATACGGATTTTGTCACCACGCAAGCATTCTGTTTGCGTTATGAAGGGCGAGAACACCCGTTTGTTCAGGCGCTGATTGATGAGTACCGTTTTGATCTCGTTATCTTGTTAGAAAATAATACTCCATGGGTAGCGGATGGTCTGCGCAGCTTAGGCAGTGATAAAGACAGAATGGAGTTTCAAACATTACTGATTGAAATGCTGAAGAAAAATAATATTGAATTTGTGCATGTGGAGTCGTCGGACTACGATTCGCGTTTCTTAGAGTGCGTTTCTTTGGTTCAGCAATTATTGATGCTGGATGACTCACTTTCTGCATAAAAAAACGGCCCCTAAGGGGGCCGTTTTCGATCGTAATAAACGAATTATTTGGTCATCTTTTTGTACTTGATGCGGTGTGGTTGCAGCGCATCTGCACCTAAAGTACGTTTCTTGTAATCTTCGTACTCAGAGAAGTTACCTTCGAAGAAGGTGATATTGCCTTCATCTTGGTAGTCGATAATGTGGGTTGCGATACGGTCAAGGAACCAACGGTCATGGGAAATAACCATTGCACAGCCCGGGAATTCTAACAGGGCGTTTTCCAGTGCGCGTAAAGTTTCAACGTCGAGGTCGTTGGTTGGTTCATCGAGCAGTAGTACGTTGCCGCCAACTTGCAGCAGTTTTGCCAGATGTAAACGACCACGCTCACCACCAGATAATTCACCCACGCGTTTACCTTGGTCAACGCCTTTAAAGTTAAAGCGACCGACGTAAGCACGGCTTGGGATCTCAAAGTTACCGATACGCATGATATCTTGACCGTTGGAAATCTCTTCCCACACTGTTTTGCTATCATCCATTGCATCACGGAACTGATCCACAGAGGCAATTTTCACGGTATCACCCAAGGTGATTGAACCAGAATCTGGTTGCTCTTGACCGGAAATCATACGGAACAGGGTAGATTTACCCGCACCGTTTGGACCGATGATCCCGACAATCGCCCCTTTCGGGATCGAGAAATTCAGGTTGTCGATCAGAACGCGATCACCATAAGACTTGCTCAGGTTTTCTACTTCGATAACTTTGTCACCTAAACGCGGTCCAGGTGGGATAAACAATTCGCTGGTTTCGTTACGTTTTTGATATTCCACGCTGTTAAGCTCTTCAAAGCGAGCCAGACGCGCTTTGCCTTTGGATTGGCGACCTTTTGGATTTTGACGGATCCACTCCAATTCTTTCTCGATGGATTTACGACGAGCCGCTTCTGTTGACGCTTCTTGCGCCAGACGCTCATCTTTTTGTTCCAACCAAGAAGAGTAGTTACCCTCCCATGGAATACCTTCACCACGGTCAAGTTCAAGGATCCAGCCAGCGACGTTATCGAGGAAGTAACGGTCATGGGTGATCGCCACAACGGTGCCTTCGTAGTCGTGCAGGAAGCGCTCTAACCAAGCAACGGATTCAGCATCCAAGTGGTTGGTTGGTTCGTCGAGCAGCAGCATGTCTGGTTTTTCCAGCAGAAGGCGGCAGATAGCCACACGGCGGCGTTCACCCCCAGAGAGGTTTCCGATAATCGCATCCCAAGCTGGCAGGCGCAGTGCATCAGCAGCACGTTCCAGTTGGTTATCTAAATTATGGCCATCTTGTGCGGCAATAATCGCTTCTAGCTCGCCTTGGATTTTCGCCAGCTTGTCAAAGTCAGCGTCAGGATCGGCGTATTGCGCATACACTTCGTCTAAGCGAGTTAAGGCGTTCTTAACTTCGCTAACCGCTTCTTCAACGGCTTCACGAACGGTATGTTCCAAATTCAGTTTTGGTTCTTGTGGCAGATAACCGATTTTAATACCCGGTTGAGGGCGTGCTTCCCCTTCAATCTCAGTATCAATGCCAGCCATGATGCGCAGTAATGTTGATTTACCTGCACCGTTGAGACCTAAAACACCAATTTTCGCCCCAGGGAAGAAGCTCAGAGAGATGTTCTTTAAAATATGACGTTTCGGTGGAACCACTTTTCCCACTCGATACATACTGTAAACGTATTGAGCCAATTTATTTACCTTTTGTTTTATAACATAATTTTTAATTGCATCGCTCGGTTCTTCACTTTGTAAGAACTCATAAATTCAAGGCGAATAGTGAGATTCCAAAAGCGAAAGTGTGTAAAACGAGCCACTCAAAAGTAATTGCGTCTAACTGTAATTGTTCCTGTCTTTATGTCAATAACTTCCCATGCAAGTGATGACAATTCAGGGGGCTATCACCTCATCATGCAATCAATATTAATTCATTATTGATGTCGATTATTACATATAACAAAAGGCTCGAAATAGGTGTTGAGTAGGGCGGGGATGATAATTGATGGGATCTGAACTGCAAACGGCTAGACCCCAATATATGAAGTAATGGTATTAAAGATAAGTGAAGTAAACCTCAGACATTTCACATTCGATACCATTTATAATAGCTGTAGAACGTTCGCCAATAAGGTTACTATTTTCATCAATAAAATCAACAATGTCGAAATCTGTATTAATTCGCTCAACACCTAATTCTTGTAACGTATATATTTCACCTGCATGAGATATGCCGTCCATTTGATGATTTACCCATATGCGCAATGAAGCGTAAATTTCATCATTTTTGTCGATATATCCTTTTTTGTCTTTGTCCAAATCAACAAGTTTAAAGAAACCTTCCATGCGCTCAGAGCCACCAAACAGATCATTAACGCTAGTTACGTTGTCAATGCCTTGTTTGTTGTAAACTAAAAAACCAGAAGTTGGCATAATCCACGCGGAGGTAACGTTATGGCCAATTCCTAATAAATCAAACTGAACGGATTGATCAAAAATTGAGGTCGTTTTTATGCCACAGCCGTCTAGATTAATAACAATCGGTGAAGCAACTGTGAGGTTCTTAACAACAAATTCCTGAACTTCTAGTTCGCAAGTTCCCTGTTCCATAGTAAAATGCTTGGCAACATCCCATGCATCCGTTGATTTAGTGTCAAGCCATTTCCCCCCTGAAATTGTAGTTGGCACAACAGCATCTATACACGGTTGAGCCCAATTAGGTAACTGTTCAGGTCTCCATCTATTAGGGGTTAATACCACTTTGCGTGCTTCTTTAATTTGATAATTATCACCAGAGCAAAGAGCATTACTTAGGTTTGCATAAATACTCACTGCAGTATTTGGTTGTAAATAATTAGGCAATTGACTACGCCCTAAAGTAGTTTGATTAAATACTTGCATTCCAAAGTCAACACAATTGCCACAAGCCAGCGCATATTTCATATTACCAATACTAGATTCATGATGTGCTTTTTGGGCATATTTTAATGCGTTCGTAAAATCATTAGATGACAACTTTGCGTAACTGAAATGATGCGGTGATTTTGCATCGATTTTACGTCGATTATCACTTTCTTCATTAGATACACCTGATGGGCGATCTTTATTTTTTAGATTTGCACCAAAAGTTCCTTTATTAACACCATTACCATCGATAAAAGTAAAATTAACATGCCCTGTTGCAGATTTAACGCCTACATCAGAGTAATTAGCCTCAAACTGATTAATACGGATATATGGTTGAGCCATAAAAAAAATCCTTATTTTTTATTGCGAATAAGTAATATTGATTGCATCTTTTCATCTACAATCGACGAGTAAGTTTCTGGATTTTTTGTATCACAATCTAGAATGTAACGTGCCTCACCTCCTGTTCTGCCTAAGTATGAAATGTATGGATATTTTAAGTTGGTAAATTTTTTTGCATCTTCAACTGAGGTCAAAAATGCACAAGGGTTTTCCATGGCATTAATGACTAATTCTCTTTGTTGTAAATTATCAAAAATAAAAGGTGCTATTTTGAAAACAAAACAAGAGGTTGGTGTGTCATTGATGCGATAGTCATTACAATTGTTTTTCCGAATTAGAGGATTTGGTTCAGTGATATATTTGACTGTTACTCTCATTGTGGGAGTTATAATTGTATTAGGATCATGAACATCAATTTCTACCATCTCACCGTTTTTATTTATGAAATGCTTAGTCTCTAATAAAGTAAATGAATCGGGTTCAACTAACGAGCACCCTCCAATTAAGGCCGTATTTATAACTTCATCCTGTCCATTACATAAGTGTTGAGATACTTTGTTGTTTTTATTATTTTTTATTAAGCCAATTGCATAAGCTGCGTAGATGTTTTTACCAGTAATGTTTTCCATTAATGCGGATGTAGCGGCATCCTGTACCGCAATAGAAGGGATAAATCCAAACGAATCTCCTTTATGCATCGAGTATGCATTTGTAAAGAAAGGAATTAGCACAATACTGAACATTAATACATTAGGCTTACAACTAAAATTCATATACAAATCCACTCTTAGTTTGTCGAAAAAACATAAATAAATATTACATATAACACCTACAAATGAAAATGATTATCATTACAAAATTTAATTTTGTTCAATAAAAATGAAAAGATAATAAATAACTCTGCCTCCCTACTTTAACTGAGATATTTCGACTTTGAATTTTCTAACATGCCAAGCTCAACAAGTTTTAAATATTCACTATCTGAGTTTCTGTCAAACCTGCTTCTTGAATATGACTTTTGCAATAGTAGGGCAGAAAATCTAATTATAATTATCTTATTTTAGGGGAAGTCGGCAGAGGCCTATACCCGATCGCCCCTAGGCTGGTCTAGGTTATCCGTGTTGTCAGGGTTAACGAATCGAATAAGTAAAAGATTGTAAACCCAACCATTTCAAGAAATCTCCTCTGTCGCTGGCTGAAAACTTTAGGTAGCATTAACATTATTGATGTAACTAATGAATGCTTTGAGTATGTTTGAGCGCAATCTCTAACAAGATTTAAGCGATGGAGCGAATAAATATGAAAGGTTGGTTAGCGGCAGTTCCGGTCACTATGCTGTTGGTATCCACAACAGTTTGGGCGGATTCTTTACAGGCACAACGTGAACGTTATCAAGCAATTAAGCTTGCTTGGGATGCCAATAAGATGGATGAAGTCGAGCGTTTATTGCCAACCTTACGTGATTATCCGCTGTATCCATATTTAGAATACCGCGAGCTGTCACAAGATTTAGATATTATCTCGCCAAGACAAGCGCAAGAGTTTATCGATGCATACCCAACGTTGCCTGTGGCGAAAACTCTCAAAAGCCGGTTTGTGAATGAGCTGGCGCGTCGCCAAGAGTGGACATCGTTATTGGCATTTAGCCCTGAGCCGCCACAACCTGCGGAAGCACAATGTAATTTCTATTTTGCGAATTGGGCGACAGGAAATAAACAGGTCGCGTGGCAAGGCGCTGAAAAAATGTGGCTCAATGGTAATTCCATGCCAGCAGCATGCGACAAACTGTTTACTGAATGGGAAAAAGCTGGATATCTTTCAACGGATATGATTTTGGCGCGTATTCACCTAGCTATCAAAGACGGTAATACGTCAACGGCAACTTACCTCGCGAAACGCTTACCAAGCAGCTACAAAACTATCTCTGATGCGTTGGTTAAACTACAAAATGACCCCGCTTCGGTTGTCTCGTTTGCGAAAACATTGACGCCGACGGATTTTACGCGTCAAGCCACATTAGCTGGGTTTAGCCGCTATGCGCGTCAATCCCCTGATGCCGCTCGCACGGCGTTAGCGGGGATCAGCTCTGCCCAGAAAATGAATATGGCAGAAAACCAGCAAATGAAAGATAGCATTGCGTGGCAATATATGGGAGTTGATGTCACTCCTGAGCAGGCAATGTGGCGTGATGAAGTGATCCGTGAAACTAACTCTGCCGCTTTAAAAGAGCGCCGCGTACGTTTAGCGCTGGGGGAAGGGGATAAAACGGGATTAGCCTCATGGTTGCGACAACTGCCGAACGACGTAAAAAATAAGGAAGAGTGGCAATATTGGCAAGCTATCACCTTGATTGACCAAGGTAAAAGCGCTGAAGGTGAAAGCATACTGCGAGCGTTAACGTCGAAGCGTGGATTCTACCCGATGGTAGCCGCACAGCAGCTAAAAATGGATTACCCAGTCATGGTGAATAAAGCCGTGAAACCTGACTCCAGTATTCACAGCATGCCGCAAATTCAGCGCATCCGTGAGCTAATGTATTGGGAGATGGACAATCTGGCACGCTCCGAGTGGATAAATTTGGTCTCTTCCATGTCCCCTAATCAACAAGAGCAGCTCGCCCGTTATGCTTTCGATAATAAATGGGCAGATCTGAGCGTTCAAGCCACGATCACCGCAAAACTGTGGGATCATCTTGAAGAGCGCTTCCCGCTAGCGTGGGAAAAACAGTTTGATAATTACACTCGCAGTAAAATGATCCAAAAAAGCTATGCGATGGCCATTGCTCGTCAAGAAAGCGCATGGAACCCGCAAGCGCAATCGACAGTTGGTGCGACAGGCTTAATGCAGTTAATGCCAGCGACAGCAAAACATACGGCGCAAAAGCAAGGTATCACTGGTTATGTGAATGCAGGGCAACTGACTAACCCTGTGATGAACATTGAGTTAGGTACCGCGTATCTTGACGATGTTTATCAGCAATTTGGCAATAACCGTATTTTAGCCAGTGCGGCGTATAATGCCGGTCCATCGCGAGTGACTCGCTGGTTAGGTAACAGTGCAGGGCGTATCGATGCGGTGGCTTTTGTGGAAAGTATTCCGTTTGCAGAAACCCGTGGTTATGTGAAGAATGTTCTCTCTTATGATTTGTTTTATAAACATTTCTTAGGTGAAAAAGGCAATATGTTATCCGCGAACGAATGGAATATGAAGTATTAATTTGTATGGAATTTCATCTTGTTGGTCGGTTTGGTTTACCTTCACCAAGATGAGTTCTGTATTTTTAACTATACGAGATAGTGTTCTGTGCTATTATTTGTACTAGTTTAATAGTATGGAAGGGTAGATGATGACTGTAGAATATAAACCAGACCCGGCGTTAACCGCTGATGAAAATGCGGATTGGCAACGCTTTGTGGAACTACTGCAAATGGCCTTTGAGCAAAATATACAGGATTCGATTCTTCAGCTATTACTCACACCGGATGAACGGACGGCTTTAGGAACTCGCGTTAGGATTGTTCAAGAATTAATGCGCGGTGAAATGAGCCAGCGTGAATTAAAAAATGAGCTCGGCGTAGGTATTGCCACTATTACTCGCGGCTCAAACAGTTTGAAGTCAGCCCCTATTCCGGTAAAAGAGTGGCTAGAATCTAAGCTACTGTAATTTTTGATTGTCTTTTAATGCAGCCAATGATTATTCTCGAAAAATAAATGTGGGGCTCTTATTGCTAAGAGCCCCACATGCATTTTAAATCGTTTTGAGTATAATTAGTCTTCTATGTGATTTAGCTCTTTATAAATTTCGTGTTTAATAGGAACTAAAGCCAGTATTAGCGCTTGCTGATAAACGCTGGTGCGCGTCAACACGCCGTTGGTGAAAAAGCCAATCGCGCCGCCTTGTTGTTTGATATTATCAATACCAGTAAGGTCAGCCATTTCATCACCCAGCTCACGGCCTTCACGGATCCCCGCAAGGACTTTTTCTGGGATCATAATACTGGCAGAGCGTGATTCTCCACGGATTTGATGGTGCTCAATCACAATCCATGCAAATGTCATGTCATCTTCAACACCCGCCTCAATACCTACCCAAAAGTCAGCTTCTGGGCGTACTTGGCGTGATGCCATCACACGTTGTCTTGCTCCTGTACGGGTTTCATTATTACCGATAGGTTGCTGTGGAACGCTGCTATCGACATTAATATCTTCAATTTGATAACTGCCTGGCCCAAAAACGGCATCGAAGGCAAGTTGAATCGCTTTAATTTTGGCGGGATTCGTCGTTGCAGCTATAACTTGGTACATTAATTATTTTCCTTTGAACACATACTTTGTACAGTAATAACGGAACACATCTATGTTACAGGTTTATCTTGTTCGCCATGGCGAAACTGAATGGAACGTTGCTCGTCGCATACAGGGACAATCTGATAGCCCTTTGACTGCTTTAGGTCGTCAACAGGCAATGCAGGTCGCTCAACGGGTTAAATCCGAAGGTATTACCCATATTATCACTAGTGATATGGGACGCACACTTGAAACTGCACAAATTATTGCACAAGTGTGCGGGTGTGAAATTATCACAGAACCGCGTCTGCGTGAATTAAATATGGGTGTCTTGGAGCAACGAGAAATTGGCTCACTGTCTGAACAGGAAGAACAGTGGCGCCAAAGCCTGATAAATGGCGCTGAAGGCGGCCGAATTCCTGAAGGGGAATCGATGGACGAACTGTTCACGCGCATGTTTGCGGCGTTAAATCATTGCCTTGAACTACCAGAAGGAAGCCGTCCTTTATTGGTCAGCCATGGCTTGGCGCTCAGCACATTACTCAGTCGTATCTTAGGCGTACCAGCAAACTCACCACGTCGTTTACGCCTGCGTAACTGTTCGCTATCTCGTGTTGATTATCAAAATAGCCCATGGTTAGCCAATGGTTGGATTGTAGAAACGGCGGGGGAAGTCACTCACCTTTCTCAGCCTGCCCTTGATGAACAGCAAGGTTAAGAAGTAAAGCAGCGAAAAAGAAAAAGGCGTTTCAGTGTATGAAGCGCCTTTGTTTTGGGTATTGGTTATGATTGTTTAGTTAGCTTCAGGTTTTTTGATTGGAACATAATAGCTGAATGCTTCAATATGAGTTCTTGGATCTGTATCCGTTATCTCATTGTGCGTCACATTCTTGATTTTGTAGTGTTCTACATCATAGCCTGGACGGCGAGTGAGATTTAGTTTTGGCAAGTAGACCCCATAAACATGGTAAAGGAACTCTTGCATTCTTTCTCTCGTCGTTTCGCCACGATAATTAAATTTCACATATTCGCCTGCGGGGATCGTAACATGGCTATATTCGGTGTTACTAAAGCTCGCATCTTCCGGTTTCACCGCGGTGGTGTAAAACACCGTTTGCTCATCATCTTTCTCGGCACTATGAATCGCATGATGTAAGCCAAAGACTTCAGAGGCCACTTTGGTGGTGTGCTCTAAATAATAGCGCCAGAAAGATTGACGCATTTGAGAACAAGCGGTTGACCACTCTTCAAGCACATAGGAACAACTTTGCTCCAAACCGACTAACGGCTGCTCGACCATCGTGACAAATTCATAATCTAATGGAGAATGTTCATCTAATACAATCGGCGGGCAGATACCGGTCGCGCACCACTCTTCCGTACGGCGATAAAACGCCGGCGTCAGATTGAACTGTTTTTTAAAAGCGCGAGTGAAAGTTTGTTGTGAATCAAATCGATACTGTAATGCAATATCAAGAATGGGACGGCTCGTTAAGCGCAGTGCAACCGCGGCACGAGATAGGCGTCTAGCGCGAATATAAGCACCAATTGCTTGGTCGGTCACATCCTTGAACATTCTCTGTAAATGCCACTTTGAATAACCCGCTCTTGCGGCAACATTATCTAATGATAATGGTTTATCAAGGTTATCATCTATCCAACGAAGAAGGTCGCGAATAATATTTGTTTGATCCATGGATATCCCCAGGCAATACGACTCATAGAACCGATATGAGTAATCAATGAGTGGCTATTCTATAACAAGTTACCTTTTTCGTTTATAGTAAATGAGTTGTATTTAAGAATTAGTTAATAAACAGAATTATTGCCGTTTAGGTTATTTAAAATTCAGATGTTAAGCTGAAAAGGGAATACTGTATGCGTTCTTCCAAATTTAAAAAAGGTATTGCGAAAGGTAATACGCTGAAAAACCTCATTTTAGGATCAATGTTGTCTACACTATCTTTTATGGCAGTCGCAGAAGAAATCGGCTCGGTGGATACGGTATTCAAGGTGCTTGGCCCTGACCATAAAATAGTCGTTGAAGCCTTTGATGACCCAGATGTGGACAATGTGACTTGCTACCTAAGCCGTTCAAAAACGGGCGGGATTAAAGGCGGGCTTGGATTAGCGGAAGATACTTCGGATGCTGCCATTTCTTGCCAACAAGTGGGTCCTATTGAGTTAAATGACCGAGTGAAACGTAATCCGAAAAAAGGGCAGGTAGTTTTCCAAAAGAGAACGTCTTTGGTATTTAAAAAGCTCCAAGTGGTTCGTTTTTACGACCCTAAACGTAACGCACTTGTCTATTTGACCTATTCCGATAAGATGATCGACGGCTCGCCTAAAAATGCGCTAAGCGCCGTGCCGATTATGCCGTGGTAAGTGTGTTTTGATATAAAAATCGCCACTGATGATATTTAATATGAGTGGCGATTTTTGAAGATATTTAAGCGCCAACTTTTACAAATGGAGTACCATAGCTTCTATCTCTATCTATTCGCTTGCCAACATAAAGTTTACGGATGTCATCGCTCGCTTTTCTACCAATAAATTCCCAACGCCCACTTCCTTTATTGATATTTCGAGTAAAATATTGCTGAGTGCCAGCCTCTACCCAAGAATGAATTTCATAGACTTCTTTTACGATATCGTTGTAAATAGCATATGCATATTTCAGCGATTGATCTTTACGAGGTGGATTATGCCATACACCACGAGTCGCTTCGAATAGCTCAAGTTCGCTCATATTGAATCGATATAATTTATTTAAGATAAAAGCTAAGCCAGCATGTTCAGTTGAAACTTCAGTATCTTGTTGAGAATAAATTGAAGCGGCTTCTTCAATAGTCAGGCGCCCCAATTTTAAAACCTCTTCATCTTTACTCGTTGTTTTACCTTTGATTTTATTAGTTAAGCCTTCTAACCCTTTTAAATCTATACAGGTTGTTTCTACCATAAAAGCAGTTTCTGAATCTAAACCGTGACAGAGAATATCAATACCAAGTAGGTTTTCTTTACTTAATTCACGAATTAATTCAAATTTTTTATTGTCGTTTTCTTCTAAGCCATCAAGATCAGCGAATGCATCGGTAATATGTTTTAAGCAACGAGAACCAGTGCCTTTCCCGATATAAAAGGGAATTCGGGTATTACCTCTAACTTCACATAGGGCATACACATAGAATTTTAGTTTACTTAGTGTGTTTTTATATTGGCTAAAATCGTTCATTAAATTCTACCTATTAATCATTTATTTATAGATAGATATATATCGGCTAATAATTTTAATTTTTTAACGCTGAAATGATGTCTTTGATATTTTATATCTAAATAAAAAAACCGGCTTGCGCCGGCTTTTTATTAATCAGATTAATCAGAACAAAATCACTCGTCTAAATCACCGCAGAAACGGTAGCCTTCACCGTGGATGGTAGCAATGATTTCTGGGGTATCTGGTGTCGACTCGAAGTGTTTACGAATGCGACGGATAGTCACATCGACTGTTCTGTCATGAGGTTTTAACTCACGGCCAGTCATTTTCTTCAGTAAGTCTGCACGAGTTTGGATTTTGCCTGGGTTTTCACAGAAGTGAAGCATTGCACGGAATTCACTACGTGGTAATTTGTAGTGCTCACCAGCAGGGCTCACTAATGAACGGCTATTAATGTCTAATTCCCAGCCATTGAACTTATAGCTCTCAACCAGACGGCGTTCTTCTGTACCACCCGCTAAATTCATAGTACGGGACAGTAAGTTTCGTGCACGGATAGTCAATTCGCGTGGGTTGAATGGTTTGGTGATATAGTCATCAGCACCGATTTCAAGACCAAGAATCTTATCAACTTCGTTATCACGACCAGTTAAGAACATTAATGCGATACTTTCTTGCTCACGTAGTTCACGAGCCAGCAGTAAGCCGTTTTTGCCTGGTAAGTTAATATCCATGATCACTAAGTTGATGTCATGTTCCGAAAGAACATTGTTCATCTCTTCACCATCGGTGGCTTCGTGAACAACATAACCTTCCGCTTCAAAGATACTTTTCAGCGTATTACGTGTGACAATCTCGTCTTCAACGATCAAAATGTGTGGGGTCTGCATATTTGCTACCTAAAGTATTAAAATAAAAATACTGAACCCATAGGCCGTTTCCAGTTAGGTGGTTGTTGGTATGGTTATCTGGAAAAACACGTCTATGAGTATAAATTTGTCTTTACATTTTTCAGTGACTTAACGTTGCCTATCCATTAGGCTGAAGGTCATAAAACTCACCAAAACTTAAGCACTTTCCCAATATTGGGCTGTTAACAGCAATATAACAGCTAATACTGCATTTACCACCTAAAAAACTAACTTTTGTTGATACATATCAAAATCAATTGTAGCACGTTAACAATGATTGTTAGGTAGATAATTATACCAAAATTATTTGTTATAGAGATATCGAATAGACGATAAAAATAAGAGAAAAAAGGAGAGATAATGCACGTTTTTCATCGTGATACCGTAAAGAAAGGTAGATGTGAATAGGGATCAAGATATTTGGATTTAACTTAAGCTAAGTCACGTAAGTGGTTTTTGCGTCTCCAGAACACCTTAAAATTGTCAGAGAGTAAAATTTCGTTTAGCACATCAAAATCGCGTAAAAAAAGTATTTTTGGTTTTTTATAAGAAAAACTAGGTGATTACACTTACTCGCTTTGCGTGAATCTATTTTGTTTTACAAAAAAATAACAAGACTCCTCAGAAATATCTGAATTAATATTTGCATGCTTATAATTAACGAGATGGCTATTCAGTTTCTTATGTGCAATTTTGATCTGAAACTAAGTAGGATTTTTTAAGGTTGGCGCGAATATTGATCAAGATTAATGAAAGAGAGATAGATAGGACATCAATGGCAATTTATTTCAAATTTACAGCTGAAAAATACGGTTAAAATATCACCATCAAATTTGAGATTTGATTGTTTTTTATGCAGGTGGTGTAGTTGTTTTTTAAATAAAATTAAAATCTATTAATTTTAGAATGAATGAATTTTACAACTGGTATTTCAAGGCTGGCTCTCTTTTTATGAAGATATTTTTGACGAATGTAGTGGATCTCTGAGCTGAATTGCCGCTTATTTTGGGGGCGTAAATGCAAATAAATTTGACATTATTGTGTGATTACTTTAACCGTATAGGGAGAAACCTAAATGTTCCCTACGAGATAAACAAATTTTATGCGTAAAATCAGCCTGACTACGATTATTACCACCACCACCGTGACCACAGGAAACGGGGCGGGCTGACGCATCCAAAAAATAAAAATGAAAAAGCCCGCATCCTAATAAGATGTGGGCTTTTTTTTGGCGCTAATTCAGGAGAGAAATACCATGCGTGTGCTTAAATTTGGCGGTACTTCAGTCGCAAATGACGAACGGGTACTTAATGTTGCTGATATCGCGGAAAGCAAGTTGGCAGATGGGCAAGTTGCGTTGGTGCTATCTGCACCGGCGAAAATCACTAACCATTTGGTGGCGATGATTGAAAAAACGGCAGCAGGTCAGGATGTCATCACGCATGTGAGTGATGCAGAAATGATTTTTGCTAATCTCTTAAAGGGTTTAAAAGAAAAGCAGCCCGGCTTTGAATATGACAAACTGAAAAAGCTGACTGAACACGAATTCGCGCAAATCAAACAAGTACTGCATGGTATTACTCTTCTAGGACAATGTCCTGATAGCATCAACGCCTCTATTATCTGCCGTGGTGAGAAGCTCTCTATCGCCATCATGGAATCTGTATTAAAAGCTCGCGGTCATAAAGTCACGGTGATTGATCCGGTGAAAAGCTTGCTGGCCAAAGGTCACTATCTTGAATCCACCGTCGATATCAATGAGTCTACTAAACGCATTGCGGAGCTGAACATTCCTAAAGACCATTTCGTATTGATGGCGGGCTTTACAGCTGGAAATGAGAAGGGTGAGCTGGTGGTGCTAGGCCGTAATGGTTCCGACTACTCGGCTGCGGTATTAGCGGCATGTTTACGTGCAGATTGTTGTGAAATTTGGACAGATGTTGATGGGGTTTATACTTGTGACCCGCGTTTAGTGCCTGATGCCCGTTTACTCAAAGGGATGTCATACCAAGAAGCGATGGAGCTTTCCTATTTTGGCGCGAAAGTTCTACACCCTCGAACTATCGCCCCAATTGCACAGTTCCAAATTCCTTGCCTGATCAAAAACACCACTAACCCAAGTGCGCCGGGTACGCTGATTGGTGATGGTCAAACGGATGCTAGCACGCCAGTGAAAGGGATCACTAACCTGAATAATATGGCGATGATCAACGTCTCAGGTCCGGGTATGAAAGGCATGGTCGGTATGGCCGCGCGTATTTTCTCGGTCATGTCCCGTAAAGGGATCTCTGTGGTGCTGATCACGCAATCATCGTCGGAGTACAGTATCAGCTTCTGTGTGCCGCAAAATGAGCTACAGCGTGCTCGCGGGGCATTAGAAGAAGAGTTTTATTTAGAGCTTAAAGATGGGGTATTAGACCCGTTAGATGTGATGGAGCAACTGGCTATCATCTCCGTTGTTGGGGATGGTATGCGTACATTAAAAGGCATCTCCGCACGTTTCTTCTCAGCATTAACTCGCGGCAATATCAACATCGTTGCTATCGCACAGGGCTCGTCTGAGCGTTCAATTTCTGCGGTGATCGCCAATGAGTCAGCCACTTCAGCGGTGCGTTTATGTCACCAAATGCTGTTTAATGCAGAGCAAGTGATTGAAGCCTTTATAGTCGGTGTAGGCGGCGTAGGTAATGCGTTGATCGAACAGATCCATCGCCAACAGCAATGGCTGAAACAAAAACATATTGATCTACGAGTCTGTGGGATCGCTAACTCAAGAGCGATGCTGATCAATATGCAAGGCATTGATTTAGATAATTGGAAAGCAGAATTAGCCGACGCCAAAGAAGCGTTTAGCCTCAGTCGCCTGATCCGTTTAGAGCGTGAATATCACTTTTTAAACCCAGTGATCATCGACTGTACGTCTAACCAAGAGATTGCTGAGCAATATGCTAGCTTCTTAAAAGACGGTTTTAACGTTGTTACGCCGAACAAAAAAGCCAACACATTGTCGATGGATTATTATCATCAACTTCGTGCCGCGGCTGAAAGTTCGAAACGTAAATTCCTTTATGATACCAACGTAGGGGCGGGTTTACCGGTTATCGAAAACCTACAAAACTTACTGAACGCTGGGGACGAATTAGTTCATTTCAGTGGAATTTTGTCAGGCTCCTTGTCATTTATTTTCGGTAAATTGGATGAAGGGATGTCCTTATCAGAAGCGACAACGTTAGCGAAGGAAAAAGGCTTCACAGAGCCAGACCCACGCGACGACTTATCCGGTATGGATGTGGCGCGTAAGTTACTGATTTTAGCTCGTGAGGCGGGTTATGAATTAGAACTTAGCGACATCAATATTGAATCTGTACTTCCTGCTGATTTCGACAGTTCAGGCAGTGTTGCCGAGTTTATGGCGCGTTTACCACAACTTGATGCCCAGTTTGCTGCGCGGATAAAAGCGGCAGAAGCAGAAGAAAAAGTGTTACGCTATGTGGGTCTTATTGAAGAAGGTCGCTGTCAGGTGAAAATGGTTGCTGTTGACGGAAATGACCCACTGTTTAAAGTAAAAAATGGCGAAAACGCACTGGCATTCTACACGCGCTACTATCAACCAATTCCTTTAGTTCTCAGAGGTTACGGTGCTGGTAATGATGTAACTGCGGCGGGTGTATTTGCGGATATGCTGCGTACCCTATCATGGAAATTGGGAGTTTAAGAAGTGATCAAAGTTTATGCACCCGCTTCAATTGGTAATGTGAGCGTTGGATTTGATGTGCTAGGCGCAGCAGTCTCTCCGGTTGATGGTTCACTGCTTGGTGACTGTGTCAGTATTGAAGCGGCAGAGACATTTTCATTAGAAAACCAAGGTCGATTTGTTTCTAAGCTACCGAAAAAAATGGAACACAACATTGTTTACCAATGCTGGGAACTGTTTTGCGAGCGTCTGGGTAAAAAACTGAACGTGGCGATGACCCTTGAAAAGAATATGCCAATTGGTTCGGGTTTAGGTTCAAGTGCTTGCTCCGTTGTCGCTGCGCTGATGGCGCTGAATGAGTTTGCGGATAAGCCATTTGACCAAACCGCACTGCTTGGCATGATGGGCGAGCTGGAAGGACGTATTTCAGGCAGCATTCACTATGATAACGTCGCGCCTTGCTATTTGGGTGGTTTACAGTTGATCATCGAGCAAAATGGCATTATTTCTCAACCTGTGCCAGCTTTTGAAAACTGGTATTGGGTGATGGCTTATCCGGGGATTAAAGTTTCCACTGCGGAAGCGCGAGCTATTTTACCCGATAGCTATTCTCGCCATGATATTGTGAATCATGGACGCTATTTATCGGGCTTTATCCATGCATGCCATACTAACCAGCCAACGCTCGCTGTCACGATGATCAAAGACGTCGTGGCAGAGCCATACCGTACTCAGTTGCTGCCGGGTTTTGCGAAGGCGCGTGAACATGCGAAGCAAATTGGTGCGCTGGCATGTGGCATTTCGGGGTCAGGACCAACAATTTTTACCATTTGCGATGATAAAAGAATTGCAGAAGAAATGGTGCAGTACCTACAACAACATTACATTCAAAATGATGAAGGCTTTGTGCATATCTGTCGTTTAGATATGGCGGGTGCAAGGACAATAGGGTAAACGATGAAACTGTATAATTTAAAAGATAACAACGAACAAGTCAGCTTCGCGCAAGCCGTGAAACAAGGGTTAGGTAAGCAACAAGGGTTATTTTTCCCTCAAGACTTACCTGAGTTTAGCGCCAGTGAAATTGATGAATTACTGAAGTTGGATTTTGTCACTCGTAGTAGCCGTATTTTAAGCGCGTTTATTGGAGATGAAATCCCTGCTGAGCAGCTAGCTGAACGTGTTAAAACCGCTTTTGCATTCCCAGCACCTGTTTCCAAAGTTGAAGATGATGTGGCTACGTTAGAGCTGTATCACGGCCCAACACTGGCATTTAAAGACTTTGGCGGCCGTTTTATGGCACAAGCGCTAGGTCAAGTGGCAGGCGGCGCGCCAGTCACTATCTTAACCGCAACGTCTGGTGATACCGGTGCAGCCGTAGCCCATGCATTCTATGGTTTGGATAATGTTCAAGTCGTTATCTTATACCCAGAAGGCAAAATCAGCCCACTGCAAGAAAAGCTATTCTGTACGCTGGGTAAAAATATCCATACTGTGGCTATCAAAGATGATTTCGATGCATGTCAGGCGATGGTTAAACACGCTTTTGATGATGAAGAACTGAAAAAAGCCCTGTATTTGAACTCTGCGAACTCCATCAATATTAGCCGTCTGTTAGCGCAAATTTGCTATTATTTTGAAGCGGTTGCTCAGATCCCAGCAGAAAAACGCGATCAACTGGTGATCTCTGTGCCAAGTGGTAACTTTGGGGATTTAACAGCGGGCTTACTGGCGAAATCTATGGGGTTACCAGTGAAACGCTTTATCGCTGCCACTAACGTTAATGACACTGTTCCGCGTTATTTAGTCGATGGAAAATGGGCGCCGCATCAAACCGTTGCGACGCTATCTAACGCAATGGATGTCAGCCAGCCAAATAACTGGCCGCGTATTGAAGAATTATTCCGCCGTAAAGGTTGGTCATTAAAAGAGCTGGGTTACGGTGCAGTGAGTGATGAAGTGACTCAAGAGACTGTACGTGAACTGGATAAAAAAGGTTATTTATCCGAGCCTCATGCGGCGGTTGCTTATCGTGTCCTGCGTGACCAACTGCAAGATGGCGAATATGGTCTGTTCTTAGGAACGGCTCATCCAGCGAAATTTAAAGAGAGCGTGGAAGCTATCTTAAATAAACAAATTTCACTGCCAAAAGAGTTGGCGGAACGTGCTGATTTACCACTGCTTTCTCACTTCTTACCATCTGATTTCGTTCAATTACGCGAATTTTTAATGAAGTTAGCACCGAAGCGGTAATTGAAGTTCACTGTTAAAGGAAATGTTAACAACGGAAGCTGAATTGGCTTCCGTTTTTTGATGAGGGAATTAATAACTAACACCATCCGCGCCATCTTGTCCGCCATCGGGTCCACCTTTGCCACCTTTACCTGCTTGTCCCCCAATACCTGCATTCCCACCATTCCCACCATTTCCACTACCGTCACCATCTCCTCCATTACCACCGTGGCCACCATGACTTCCTCCGTGTCCGCCATTGCCACCACTACCATTGACGGATCCATTTCCGCCGTTGCCCCCGTTACCTAGGCCATCTCCGTTGCCTCCGTGTCCACCGTCACCACCATGTACACCACCATTTCCGCCATTTCCGCCATTTCCATTACTGCTGGGAGTTGCGTGACCTCCGTGGTTGCCATGACCATGACTGCCGCCGTTGCCGCCATTTCCACCATGTTGACCATTACCTCCTCTGCCGCCATTGCCTCCAACTCCGCCATTACCACCGTTTCCGCCACTACCATGTTGTCCATGGGTGCCATTAACGCCATTCTCGGAATGATGAAAATAATAATTTCGGCAATAAAAAGGAATACAAAAATATGACTGTGAAATATTATCGATAATAATGGATTTATTTAAATGGAATGAATGAGGTTTATTAATATGAAGATTATTGGAGTGACTTAATATTGGTATTGCTGTGAAAATTAAAATAGAGAAAAATTGAAATAGAGATTGATTAACCATTGTTTCCTCCATCCCCCTTCATGAATGAAGGGGGGAAATAATTAAATAATCGGGTTTATTTAATTTCCATTACCGCCGTTTCCACCATTGCCTCCATGCCCGCCGCTACCACCACTTCCCCCGTTACCACCATTGCCGCCATGTCCACCATTACCCCCATTACCGCCGTTACTCCATAGATATTCGGTGGCGGTTTGCTGAGAGTCGGTCGGTATAGTCATAGAAAGAGCGGATAAAGGGAATAATAAGGTGATTAAGAGAGTAGAGATTTTACGCATATAAATTCCTCGTTATAAAGTGAATTAATTAAACTGCAAATAAAGCTTAAATGACTCACTTAAATAATTAAAGAATGTTATTCGGTAATTAATAGATCAAATTTGGTTTGAGTAAATATAAAATAATAAGCTGTAATTTTATTCGTTCGTTTGTATTTAAATTAAAGGTAATAAATAGAAAGCTATCCCTTAAATATATTTTAAGAGATAGCGATAGGGGAAGGGCTTAGATTGCGTCTTCGAGGATCAGCTCAATGGCTTTTAACTCATCTTGGCTAAAATCACGATTTTCCATCATGCCGAGAGCATCATCGATTTGGCTGATACGGCTTGCGCCAATAAGCACGGAAGTAATACGGTCATGGCGTAGCAACCAAGCTAATGACATTTGGCTCAATTTTTGCCTACGATTTAAGGCTAATTCATTGAGTTTTTTCACTTTTGCTAAAATAGCGGATGTGAGCCTTTCTGGCGGTAATGATGGATTACCTGCTGCACGAGAATCAGCGGGAATACCATTGAGATAGCGATCCGTTAAAATCCCTCCGGCCAATGGGGAGTAGGCAATCGAACCGACACCTTCTTCTTCGAGCAAATCGAGGAGACCTTCCTCAGGGGTACGTTCTAGCATGGAGTATTTAGGTTGGTGAATAAGGCAAGGGGTGCCCAGTTGATCAAGTATACGGATAGCTTCTTGCGCTGTTTCTGCGGGATAGTTCGAAATTCCCACATAAAGCGCTTTACCTTGTCGAACGATCAAATCAAGAGCTGCCATGGTCTCTTCTAACGGAGTTTGAGGATCGGGTCTGTGGTGATAGAAAATATCCACATAATCGACGCCGATTCTTTTTAAACTTTGATTGAGGCTGGCAACTAAATATTTTTTACTGCCCCAATCACCATAAGGTCCTTCCCACATGGTGTAACCTGCTTTGGAGGAGATCACCATTTCGTCGCGATAAGGACGAAAATCTTGTTGTAGGATGCGACCAAATTGCTGTTCAGCAGAGCCTGGAGGAGGTCCGTAATTATTGGCGAGATCAAAATGGGTGATCCCATGATCAAACGCATGCCTTAACATGGCTCGGCAGTTATCAATTGGCTTGTTGTCACCAAAATTATGCCAGAGTCCTAAAGAGACAAGGGGGAGCTTTAATCCACTCCGACCGCACTGACGATATTCCATATCTGTGTAACGATGTGACGCAGCAGAATATGGCATGGCTCACCTCCAAAATAAATGGCAAAGATTTACTCGAATTTTGGCATAACTCTGTCGAGCTCACTGGTGAAAGAATGCTATACAGCTTAAGAAATGATTATTTTATCGCCAGATTGTGACGGGGATTTGAAATAAGATATCGCATGTTGAGTATGAGGCTTATAGGGTGTGATACATTCCCCATAAGCCAACAAAGTGAGCCTATGATTAGGCTTGTTCAGGGCGAGTAAAGACTAATTCATTACCTTTCGACTGCGCTTTATCAAATTGGTAGCCTTCTAAATTAAAGTCAGATAGCTGTTCGGATTTAGTCAGTTTATTTTGAATAATAAAACGGCTCATTAATCCGCGAGCTTTCTTTGCATAAAAACTGATGACTTTATATTTACCATTTTTCTCATCTAAGAAAACGGGTTTAATAATTTCAGCGTCCAATTTTTTGGTATTCACAGACTTAAAATATTCATCAGATGCTAAATTAACAAGGATATTATCCCCTTGCGCTGCCAGTGCTTTATTTAAATGCTGAGTGATGATATCTCCCCAGAATTCATATAAGTCTTTACCACGGCTGTTTTTAAGGCGAATTCCCATTTCCAAGCGATAAGGCTGCATTAAGTCTAATGGACGCAGCACACCATACAGGCCGGACAACATACGTAAATGTTGCTGAGCAAATTCAAAATCAGCGGGCGAAAACGTTTCGGCTTGCATGCCAGTATAGACGTCCCCTTTGAAGGCGAGGATGGCTTGGCGTGCATTTTCTGGGGTAAAGTTTGGCTGCCATTCACCAAAGCGTGCTGCATTCAGCCCTGCAAGTTTATCGCTAATTTTCATTAAGCTTGCGATATCTGCTGGCGTGAGTTTTCGGCATGTTTTAATCAGTTTTTCAGACTCAGCGAGGAGCTCGGGTTGAGTAAACGTGTCGATGGCGAGCGGGCTTTCGTAGTCTAATGTTTTGGCAGGTGAAATAGTAATCAGCATAACTTAACCCTTGTGATAGTAAATTTACCCACTACTTTAACAAAAAATCAGATGAAATGGCGAATCGCTGTAATAAGTCGCGCTTATGGTGGTTATCTGGTTTACTGATGAGATTACTCTACCTAGCTAAATGCATTCAGTTCCTAGTGATACCGCGAAAACGATTGCTGATCAAATAGTTGCTTTCAAGGATATTTCCTCGCTTGCAGCAACGTAGATGCGTGATATTATCATGGGACGGTGCGGCGCTAGCCTCAATTCCTTAATAATACACAAAGTAGTTTAAGTTGCAGGTAGATGGCAAGGGTGAGTGAATGTAGCCAACACCCCTACAACTTGAAGTATGACGGGTATAACAACGAGATTAAAGAAATGACCGACAAACTAACCTCCTTACGTAGTCTGACAACTGTTGTTGCCGACACTGGCGACATCGAAGCGATGAAGCTGTACAAACCACAAGATGCGACGACTAACCCATCGCTGATTTTAAATGCTGCACAAATTCCTGAGTACCGTAAATTAATTGATGAAGCGGTAGAGTGGGCGCGTAAGCAAAGCAATAACCGTGAACAACAAGTTGTTGACGCATGTGACAAACTGGCTGTTAATATCGGTTTAGAAATTCTGAAATTAGTCCCAGGTCGTATTTCAACAGAAGTTGATGCGCGTCTTTCTTATGATGAAGAAGCGTGTATTACTAAAGCTCGCCGTCTGATGAAAATGTACAACGAAGCGGGTATCAGCAACGATCGTATTTTGATCAAATTAGCCTCTACTTGGCAGGGTATCCGCGCGGCGGAAAAACTGGAAAAAGAAGGCATCAACTGTAACTTAACTTTATTATTCTCTTTTGCTCAAGCACGTGCTTGTGCGGAAGCGGGTGTTTACCTGATCTCTCCATTCGTAGGTCGTATCCTTGACTGGTACAAAGCAAACACAGATAAAAAAGAGTTTGCTGCACATGAAGATCCAGGCGTGGTTTCTGTAACTGAAATCTACAACTTCTATAAAGCACATGGTTATAAAACTGTCGTGATGGGTGCAAGCTTCCGTAACGTAGGTGAAATCATTGAGCTGGCAGGTTGTGACCGTTTGACTATCTCTCCAGCGCTGCTGAAAGAGCTGTCTGAATCACAAGGTGAATTGGTTTGTAAACTGAAAGATGAAGGTAAAACTCAAGAGCCAGGCGCTAAACTGACTGAAGCTGAGTTCTACTGGCAGCATAACCAAGATCCAATGGCAGTTGATAAACTGTCTGACGGTATCCGTAAGTTTGCTGTAGACCAAGAAAAACTGGAAAAAATGATCGCAGCTCTGCTGTAATTTCCTTTTTCTTAGAAAACCCAGTCAATTGGCTGGGTTTTTTTATGCTGTTTTTTCATTGATTAAACTCTCAATTCCACATTTCGACACAAACACGACGCTGTCAGGCATTCGACCTCATGGTATGATGCACCATGTTTATCATTATTGGCTTGGTATTAATTAAGTTAGTATTTTCTTGCCAAATGAACGAATTTAAATGATTAATTTTTGAGGTTTTTATGAATGAGTTGCGCATAGGTCTGGTGTCGGTTTCTGATCGTGCTTCAGGCGGTATCTACGAAGATAAAGGGATCCCAGCACTGGAGGAGTGGCTAACGAAAACCATTACCACCCCTTTTCGTTTAGAAACTCGTTTGATCCCTGATGAGCAAGTCATGATAGAGCAAACGTTGTGTGAGCTGGTGGATGAATTTTCATGTCATTTAGTCCTGACCACTGGTGGTACGGGGCCTGCTCGCCGCGATGTCACTCCGGATGCAACGCTTGCGGTTGCCGATCGCGAAATGCCTGGCTTTGGTGAGCAGATGCGCCAAATTAGTCTAAAGTTCGTGCCAACGGCGATTTTATCTCGCCAAGTTGGCGTGATCCGCAATCAGTCACTGATTTTAAACTTACCAGGGCAACCAAAAGCGATCGCGGAAACCTTAGAAGGGCTGAAAGATAAAGAGGGAAATGTATTGGTGTCAGGTATTTTTGCGAGTGTGCCATACTGCATTCAATTACTTGATGGCCCTTATATTGAAACAGACGAAAGCATCGTTAAAGCTTTCCGTCCAAAATCTGCGATTCGTACTGCCGAGTAATCCCTTCTAAAATATCAGGCAGAGCATGATGTCTGCCTGATAATTCTTGTTACAGTTTTCTTTCTGCCTATTTAGCTTAACAGTCTATCAACTTAGCCGTATATAAATTTAGCTGCGTTGACCAATTGGCAGGATCGTTCTGCCATATTGCTCATTTAAGATCTCAGCGACAGCCAGATAGAACGCGCTCGCTCCGCAGATAATTCCTTCATAGCCCGCATATTGAAGTAGCGTGGCATCGTTGGTCAAATTACCCACCGCTAACATTGCAAACAGTACGGTTAAGCTGCCGAAAATAAATTGCAGCACGAAATTTGCTTTGAAGGTGCCTAAGAACATAAAGAAAGTAAAGATCCCCCATAAAAGCAGGAACATCCCTAAAAACGCAGGGTCAGTTGCTTCGGCTAATCCCATGGTCGGTAAAAACAGCAGACCGACTAACGCAAGCCAAAAGAAGCCGTAAGAGGTAAATGCAGTCGCGCCGAATGTATTGCCTTTCTTATATTCAATAAGCCCAGCAATCACTTGCGCGATACCACCATAGAAAATTCCCATACTTAAAATCACAGATGAGAGAGGGAAAAAGCCTGCATTGTGAATATTCAGCAGGATTGTTGTCATACCAAAGCCCAATAAACCGAGTGGGCCTGGATTGGCAAGCGAACTAGATTGCATATAACCTCTGGTAAAGTATTTAAAAATCAAATAGATACAATGAATATTTGTAGCCCCATAGGACGGGGAGGCGCATAATACGCAGTTTTAATTGTCGAAACAATGATCAAGAGACGGGTTTTTTTGCATTAAATGTAAAACTTTTTTAGTTTTCCCCCTTGATGAATGAATTTGTGACCCCATCTTTAAGACATCAACAGTTATCAATCTAAATTATTGCGAATTGCAAAAGATGTAAGGTTGCAAAAAAAATCAAGGTTGAAGTAAAAACTCCCTTGAAAATGAAATATTGAGCCTTATATAGATTGATATCGAAATTAAATGAAAAGAATTCCTTTGGAGGCGTTTTAAATGGGTAAAATTATTGGTATCGATTTAGGTACAACTAACTCATGCGTTGCAATTATGGATGGCACTACTGCGCGTGTTCTTGAGAACAGCGAGGGTGATAGAACTACTCCTTCCATCATTGCGTATACACAAGATGGTGAAATTTTAGTTGGTCAGCCAGCAAAACGTCAGGCTGTTACTAACCCAGAAAATACATTATTTGCGATCAAACGTTTGATCGGTCGTCGTTTCCAAGACGAAGAAGTTCAGCGCGACGTATCTATCATGCCATACAAAATTGTAGCGGCTGATAACGGTGATGCGTGGTTAGATGTGAAAGGCCAAAAAATGGCACCGCCACAAGTTTCTGCTGAAGTGCTGAAAAAAATGAAAAAAACTGCGGAAGACTATCTGGGTGAGCCAGTGACTGAAGCGGTTATCACTGTTCCAGCTTACTTTAACGATGCTCAGCGTCAAGCAACCAAAGATGCGGGTCGTATCGCTGGTTTAGAAGTAAAACGTATCATCAACGAACCAACAGCAGCAGCGCTGGCTTACGGTTTAGATAGAGAAGTTGGCAACCGTACTATCGCGGTTTACGACTTAGGTGGTGGTACATTCGACTTATCAATCATCGAAATCGATGAAGTTGATGGCGAAAAAACTTATGAAGTTCTGGCAACCAACGGTGACACTCACTTAGGTGGTGAAGACTTCGATACTCGTTTAATCAACTACTTAGTTGATGAGTTTAAGAAAGAACAAGGTGTTGATCTGCGTAACGATCCACTGGCAATGCAACGTCTGAAAGAGTCTGCTGAAAAAGCAAAAATTGAGCTGTCTTCTGCTCAACAAACTGACGTTAACCTGCCATACATCACTGCAGATGCGACAGGTCCAAAACACATGAACATCAAAGTGACTCGTGCAAAACTGGAGTCACTGGTAGAAGATTTAGTTAAACGTTCTATGGAGCCAGTTAAAGTTGCTCTGCAAGACGCTGGTTTAAGCGTAGGTGACATCAACGACGTTATCTTAGTTGGTGGTCAGACTCGTATGCCAATGGTTCAGAAAGTTGTTGCTGATTTCTTTGGTAAAGAGCCACGTAAAGACGTTAACCCAGACGAAGCCGTTGCAATGGGTGCAGCAGTACAAGGTGGTGTATTAGCGGGTGATGTTAAAGACGTTCTGTTACTTGACGTAACTCCACTGTCTTTAGGTATTGAAACCATGGGTGGCGTGATGACTTCGTTAATCTCGAAGAACACCACAATCCCAACTAAACACAGCCAAGTGTTCTCTACTGCAGAAGATAACCAAGCAGCCGTGACCATTCACGTACTGCAAGGTGAGCGTAAACGTGCGAGTGATAACAAATCACTGGGTCAGTTTAACTTAGATGGTATTCAAGCAGCGCCACGCGGTATGCCGCAAATCGAAGTGACTTTTGACATCGATGCGGACGGTATCCTGCATGTTTCTGCGAAAGACAAAAACAGCGGTCGCGAGCAAAACATCACCATTAAGGCATCTTCTGGTCTGAATGACGAGGAAATCGAAAAAATGGTACGTGATGCAGAAGCTAACGCTGAAGCAGACCGTAAATTTGAAGAGTTAGTACAGGTTCGCAACCAAGCAGACCAGCTGATTCACGGTACTCGTAAACAAATCGAAGAAGCAGGCGACAAATTACCAGCTGAAGATAAAGCGAACATCGAAAAAGCAACTTCAGAATTAGAAGTCGCTTCTAAAGGTGAAGATAAAGCTGAAATCGAAGCGAAAATCCAAGCGCTGGTAACGGCATCTGCGAAACTTCTGGAAATTGCACAGCAACAAGCTCAAGCGGGCGCTGCGGGTGCAGGTGCAGAAGCGAAGAAAGATGACGATGTTGTTGACGCTGAATTTGAAGAAGTTAACGACAAAGACAAAAAATAAGGCCCTTAGCGGGCGCAGTGACTATCGCAATAATGTTAAATAGTGACTGATACCGGACACGGGCGTTGAGGGAACTCTGCGCCCGTGTCTGCATGTTAAGGGAAAAATAAATGGCGAAAAGAGATTTTTATGAGGTTTTAGGCCTCGAAAAAAATGCTTCAGAGAAAGATATCAAGCGAGCGTACAAGCGCTTAGCAATGAAATACCATCCTGACCGTAATCAGGAAAACAAAGATGAATCTGAAGAGAAATTTAAAGAGATAAAAGAAGCTTACGAAGTCCTGTCCGATGAGCAAAAACGCGCCGCTTACGACCAATATGGTCATGCTGCGTTTGAGCAAGGTGGTATGGGTGGCGGCGGTGGATTCGGCGGCTTTGGTGGCGGCGATTTCAACAGTGATATTTTTGGTGACATCTTCGGTGACATTTTTGGTGGCGGTCGTCGTCAACAGCGCCCAAGCCGTGGTTCTGATCTGCAATACAACATGGAACTGACTCTTGAAGAAGCAGTCCGTGGAGTGACCAAAGAGATCCGTATTCCAACGCTTGAAAGCTGCGACGTGTGCCACGGTAGCGGTGCAAAACCAGGTACTAGTGCAGATACGTGCCAAACCTGTCACGGTATGGGCCAAGTACACATGCGCCAAGGTTTCTTCTCGGTACAACAACCTTGTCCAACCTGTCACGGTCGCGGAAAAGTCATCAAAGACCCATGCAACAAATGTCATGGTCAAGGTCGCGTTGAGAAATACAAAACCTTATCCGTTAAGATCCCTGCAGGGGTTGATACAGGTGACCGCGTTCGTTTATCCGGTGAAGGTGAAGCCGGTGCGAATGGTGCACCAGCAGGGGATTTATTCGTTCAAATGCATGTTTTACCTCACGATATTTTTGAGCGTGATGGTAATAACTTACATTGCGAAGTGCCAATCAACTTCGCAGCAGCAGCGCTGGGCGGCGAAATTGAAGTCCCAACCCTGGATGGTCGCGTTAAACTGAAAATTCCTGCGGAAACCCAAACGGGCAAAACATTCCGTATGAAAGGTAAGGGCGTGAAATCAGTACGTGGTGGTATGCAAGGTGACTTAATGTGTCACATTGTTGTCGAAACCCCAGTCAAACTGAATGAGAAACAAAAAGAGTTACTCAGAGAGTTTGGTGAGTCGTTAGGCGGTACGGGTGGCGAGAAAAATAGCCCACGTTCAAAACGCTTCTTAGATGGCGTGAAAAAATTCTTTGATGATTTAACCAATAAATAATGGTTGATCGCTAAGTTAAGAATCATGGCTGATCCAGTGAAATACTGAATCAGCCATTTTTTTATTTCACTGTTTCACCGCTAGCAACCACGGTTTTACGAACTTGATCAGCAAATTGCAGGGCTTCTTTCACAATCGCATTCTCATCAACGGTGAGCACTTTGCGGTCTTCCATTAATAGATTTCCGTCCACAATGGTATGGCGTACATTGGAAGCATTCGCCCCATAAACCAGTGCGGCATAAGGGCTATACATCGGTACCATATTTGGTGATTTTGTATCGACAACGATGATATCCGCCAATTTCCCTGCCTCTAAAGAGCCTAACTTATCTTCCATGTGAATGGCTTTCGCGGAGCCTTTGGTCGCTAATTCAACCACGGTAATGGGCGGCATTGCAGCTCTATCTTTATTTTCGAGCTTATGAATTTTACCCACCAAATTTAGTTCGTTCATGGTCGTTAAGGTATTGCTGGACATCGGGCCATCGGTTCCTAAGCCTACACGAACCCCTTTCGCTAACATCGCAGTCACTGGAGCAACACCTTTAGCTGATTTGGTATTCGCACTGACATTATGAGCCACACCGACATCATACTGTTTGAGCAGGTCGATATCGGTTTCATCAACCATAATGGCATGAGCGGCAATCACTTTATTATTCAGGGCGCCGATATCTGCCATATATTGAACCGGGCTTTTGCCGCCAGTACGTTTGGAAATTTCTTCTTGTTCTCTGTCGGTTTCTGCTAAGTGGATCATCACTGGAACATTAAGTTCTTGAGATAGCTTAGCGATTTTTTGTAGATGCTCAGTGGTGTTGGTATAAGGTGCGTGAGGAGCAAAAGCTGGCGTAATGCGAGGGTGGTCTTTGTATTGGTTGATAAAATTCACGGCATAAGCGATACCTTCATCTGCATTTTTAGCATCAGCAACAGGGAATTTGATCACAGATTCCCCAAGGATCGCACGCATACCAATTTTATCGACGGTTTTTGCCACCTCATCTTCGAAATAGTACATATCCACGTAAGTCGTGACCCCACCTTTGACCATTTCGACGTTGGCTAAGTTAGCGCCTACTCGCACCATTTCACGGGAAACCATCTTGCTCTCTAATGGAAAAATATAACGGTGTAAACGGTCGGGAACATCATCGGCGAGGGAACGAAATACGGTCATGGATGCGTGAGTATGGGTGTTGATTAACCCGGGCATGACAATATCGCCATCAACATTTAGCTGTTTTTTTGCGGTATATTGCGTGGCAAGCTCAGGGCCACCGACTGCGATAATTTTATTTTTATCAATAACAACGGTTCCATTCTCAATAACTTGATTATTGGCATCCATCGTCAAAACGGTACCATCAACAATCATTAAATCCGCTGGAGTGGTGGCAAGTGCCGCGATAGGTGCTGCCATCATAGATATAGCAACGAGAGATCGGAGTAATGTCATTCTTACCTCATGACTCAATGAAAAATAGGGCTAAAAGGTTATTAGTATCAAAAATTATGGGTATCAAATATTATGGATATCAAATATAGGATGTAAAACTCATATTCTAAGCACCACTATCTTAACTGGATAGTTTCGCCAGTAACACCCCAAGTAAGATGACAATACAGGCGAGGACTCGCATTCCATTAAATTTCTCTTTAAGAAATACAATGGAAAGAAACATAGCGAAAAGGACGCTAGTTTCGCGAATAGCAGCAACGAGTACGATTGGCGCTTGGCTCATTGCCCAGATTGCAATGCCGTAACTGATTAGCTGCATTAACCCACCAAGCAAACCTGAGCGCCAATATTGTCCAAATCCGTGCAGTAGCGAACGTTTGTATTTCATCACACCGGGAATGGCGAGTACTGCGCCATTTAATAAAAACAGCCATAGAGTATAAACAACAGGATCTTGGCTGGCTCTCGCGCCATATCCATCCGAGAGGGTATAACAGGCGGTAAAGAAGGCGGTACACAGTGCAAAGATAAGGGCTTTACCTTTGATGTTCAAAGAGAATTTTCGACCTGCAAACGCGATGGCTACCACCCCTGAAATAATAAAAACAATCCCTACAAAACTCATAAATGGTAAGGATTCATTAAATAAAACAATACTTAATAACGCAGTGATTAAAGGGGCTGAGCCGCGAGAAATAGGGTAAATCTGGCTGAGATCACCATGGTTGTATGCTTGGCTGAGAAAATAGATATAACCGATGTGAAATAGTACTGACAAAGCTAACCATGGGACGGCATCAGGAGACGGTAGCCCAAACCAAAAGAGGGCTGGAATAGTTAAAACCCCAGAAAAAACGGCAATCATCACCAAACCAAAGAAGCGGTCATTACCAAATTTCACCAGAGCATTCCAACTGGCATGGCAAAACGCGGCAAATAGCACAGAAAGCAGAACGTATAGGGACATAATATAGAGAGATAATGATTGCCTAAGGGTGGCTCGAGTATCACATAAAGCGTCTTTTTTATGAAGCGGCACGACAGAAAGAGAGGGAGAGGGCTTTTATTTTTGCGAAGGGCTTCGAAAATAAAAAATTAAATGATTTTTTGAACTTTTCATAAAAATAATTTTTCATTAGTCTCTAAAAAAGTTGAATTTTTAAAGCGCTTTACTGAGTAAATTTATTGTTGGTTTTTAGAATAGTTGCCTATAGTTAAATTAACGATTTATTATCATTCGTCGTGATCTCGATTGCTAAATGTTCGGAAATTACGATCATTAATGGATAAATAAACGATTTTTTACGAATTAATGATTATCATAATATTAACATTCAAAAATATTTTTTGAGGTTATTCATATGACAGCAATTATTCGTAAATTTTTAAAGTTAGAAGCAGCAGGAGGGCTACTCCTAATTATTGCTGCCATTGTCGCTTTAATAATGGCTAATACGCCATTACAGGGAGCTTATCAGCAATTTTTAGATATTCCGGTAGCTATTAAAATCTCAACATTTGAATTAGATAAACCTCTGATTCTATGGATTAATGATTTCTTAATGGCCGTGTTTTTCCTGGTTGTTGGTTTAGAGGTAAAGCGCGAGTTATTGGAAGGATCCCTGGCAGGACGTGATAAAGCGATATTTCCGGCAATTGCAGCTGTGGGTGGAATGATTGCACCGGCGTTAGTTTACTTAGCGTTTAATGGTGCTGATGATATTACTCGTCAAGGGTGGGCTATCCCTGCAGCAACAGATATTGCGTTCGCGTTGGGTGTGATGGCGTTATTAGGTAAGCGTGTTCCTACGGAGCTCAAAGTATTTTTATTGGCATTAGCTATCATTGATGACCTTGGTGTCATTGTGATTATTGCCTTTTTCTATACCAGCTCAGTTTCTGTCGTTGCATTGAGTTTAGCGGCACTGTGTGTGGCAATACTGTGTCTAATGAACTGGCGACGAGTTGAAAACACCGCAGCTTACTTAGTGATTGGCTTAATCTTGTGGGTCTGTATTCTGAAATCAGGTGTTCATGCCACTCTGGCTGGAGTGATTGTTGGTTTCTTAATTCCATTAAGAGGGACTAATAATACTAAACCGTCGGAAGAATTAGAGCATGTGCTGCACCCTTGGGTTGTTTATCTCATATTGCCTATCTTTGCATTTGCAAATTCAGGCGTACAGCTCAATGGCGTCACCTTTGATGGTTTAATGAGCCCATTACCACTTGGTGTTGCAGCGGGTTTGATACTGGGCAAACCAGTCGGTATTTTCTTATTTAGTTGGATTTCGGTAAAAGTAGGGTTGGCTAAATTGCCAGCATCGATTAACTTGAAGCAAGTGTTTGCTGTTTCTGTGCTTTGTGGGATCGGTTTTACTATGTCTATTTTTATCACCGGCCTCGCTTTTGAAGGGCTTGATGAAGTGTATAGTACCTACTCGAGACTGGGTATTTTAATCGGTTCAACAACAGCAGCATTGTTAGGGTACTTTATGTTAAGGGTAGTGTTACCGAAACCAAAAGTTTCGCACAGCGATGCAAAATAAACATAATAGACGTAATTATTAGTAAGAATTTTCGAGTTAATCTTCTATGATATGCCCGCGGTATGAGTTGCATACTGCGGGTATTTTAACTTATAACTCCCGATTACGGGGTACGGGTAAAGCGTATGGTCAGTATGTACTGTGGTCATTAAGTACTGCGGTCATTATTGGCGATACAAAAGGAATCGATATGCGGGTTTCACATCTTAATTTTAACCACCTTTACTATTTCTGGCATGTTTGCAAAGAAGGCTCTGTTGTCGGTGCCGCTGAGGCTCTTTACCTGACTCCACAGACAATTACTGGGCAAATTAAAGCACTCGAAGAGCGGTTAGGTGGAAAATTATTTAAACGCCAAGGTCGAGGGCTAGTGCCTTCTGAACTGGGACAACTGATTTTTCGTTATGCTGACAAAATGTTTATGCTCAGCCAAGAAATGCTGGATATCGTCAACTACAGCCGAGAATCTAACCTGCTGTTTGATGTAGGCGTGGCTGATGCATTATCGAAACGTTTAGTCAGTCGTGTATTAGAAACGGCAGTTGTCGAACATGAGCAGATTCATTTACGTTGCTTTGAATCGACTCATGAGCTGTTACTGGAGCAATTAAGCCAGCACAAGCTGGATATGATTTTATCGGATTGCCCTGTGGACTCTTCACAGCAAGAGGGCCTGTTCTCCGTTAAATTAGGCGAATGCAGCGTCAGTTTTTTCTGCCGTCAGCCAGTACCGAAGAAACCATTTCCTGAATGTCTAGAAGAGCGCAGGTTATTAATTCCGGGGCGTCGTTCGATGCTTGGCCGCCATTTATTAACGTGGATCCGCAATAAAAACCTGCAAGTTGAAGTACTTGGTGAATTTGATGATGCAGCATTAATGAAAGCATTTGGGATGTATCACAATGCAATTTTTGTGGCGCCATCTTTATATGCAAAAGACATTTTTGCTGATAATGAAGTGCAAGAAATTGGCCGCTTAGATAGCGTTAAAGAAGAGTATTACGTGATTTTTGCGGAAAGAATGATCCAGCACCCAGCAGTACAACGTGTCTGCAACAAGGATTTTTCTGAGTTATTTTCAGCGCCGTTCGATAATTTAGAACAGAAAGTTTAGAGCACGAAAGTGTAAGGCAAGAAATTAGCAGACAAAAAAACCGGCCTAAGCCGGTTTTTTATAATCAAGAAGCGAAATTACATTGCTTTGATTTGAGCAACTAAGTTAGCTTTATGACGTGCTGCTTTGTTTTTGTGGATCAGGCCTTTGCTAGCGTGGCGATCAACAAGAGGTTGCATGTCATTGAATGCTTTCTGAGCTGCTTCTTTATCGCCTGCAGCGATAGCAAGGTAAACTTTCTTAATAAAAGTACGTACCATAGAGCGACGGCTAGCGTTGTGCTGGCGACGTTTCTCTGATTGAACGGCACGTTTCTTAGCTGATTTGATATTAGCCAAGGTCCAACTCCCAAATGTATTCTATTGAGGACAATTTAAAGGTCAAGGAATATGCCCTTTCGCCCTTCATTTGTCAATGGATTTGTGCAAATAAACATCGTGTACTTCGATGTCAATGCGTTGTGAATGGTGCAAGATTCTATCAGCAAATATCAGAAGAATACAGATCTGCGCGTGAAAAAAAGCATAATTGATAGAAGATATTTTAAATCATTTTTCAGAAAAAATTTTTTTAGTGATATCAAACGTGCATCAAGATGAAATTGAATTATAAATAGAGTGTTTTTTATACACTTGGGTTTGTTATACAAAATGGATGATAAGTAAACTATAAAAATTAAATATTTTTAGAGATCTCCGCGTCAATTTGTTGTATTGATAATCTATTGGTTATCCAAATTTTTTTGATTTACCTATCGACAATGATCAGATTCAGCAGCGCAGTGTCGTGCAGAAAGATGCTTAGCAGTGTAAAATCATCTGATTAAATAGTGTAGTGATCAAAAAAATAGGGTTTAATGAAAGCTTTTACGAACTTAGGTTAACCTTATGCGTCGTACAAGGTATAATCCTGCAATTTCCTCGGTATTGAGCCAGTTATGGAGCTAATTCGCGGTATACAAAATATCCGGTCGTACCATCATGGTTGCGTACTGACTATTGGTAATTTTGATGGTGTTCATCGTGGGCACCAAGTATTACTTCAAAATTTGAAGCTCAAGGGTAAACAGTTAGGTTTACCAACTGTTGTGATGATCTTTGAACCACAACCCCTTGAATTTTTTACGGGTGATAAGGCTCCTGCGCGTTTGACACGCCTAAGAGATAAAGTGAAGTACCTTGCTGATAGCGGGGTCGATTATCTGTTATGTGTGGAATTTAACCAGCATTTTGCCTCATTAACACCCGATGCTTTTGTGTCTGACTTGTTAGTTGACAAACTCGGTGTGAAATATCTTGCCATCGGTGATGATTTCCGGTTCGGAAAAAATCGGATGGGTGATTTTTCTTTTTTACAGCAAGCCGGTCAAAAGTTTGGTTTTGAAGTCGCAGACACCGAAAGCTTTTGTGATTCAGGTGTGCGCGTCAGCAGCACTGCAATCCGTAAAGCGATACAAAACAATGATCTGACATTAGCTGAAAATTTATTAGGTCACACATACCGCATTAGTGGGCGTGTGGTTCACGGTAATCAGCTAGGTCGTACGATAGGTTTTCCGACAGCAAACCTACCGTTAAAACGTTTAGTCACACCGGTGACTGGCGTGTATGCTGTAGAAGTTCATGGTCTGGGCGATAAGCCTGTACCGGGCGTGGCAAACATTGGCACACGTCCAACGGTATCTGGAAAAGGTACCCAGTTAGAAGTCCATCTGATTGATGCACATATGGATTTATATGGGCGTCATATTGATGTTGTGTTACGTAAAAAATTACGTGACGAACAGCGGTTTGCTTCGTTGGACGCGCTGAAGGAGCAAATTGCTAATGATGTAGTTGCAGCCAGAGAATATCTCGCAGCAATTGGAATCAGATAATTTAGCGGAAAATTGGAACTGAGAATCGATGAGTGACTATAAAAATACCCTGAATCTACCAGAAACAGGGTTCCCAATGCGTGGCGATCTCGCTAAACGCGAACCACAGATGTTAGAGCGCTGGTACAAAGAAGGTTTGTATCAGGCAATCCGTAAAGCAAAATCGGGCAAGAAAACCTTTATTCTGCACGATGGTCCTCCGTATGCTAACGGCAGTATTCATATTGGTCACTCAGTAAACAAAATTCTCAAAGATATTATTATTAAATCCAAAGGGCTGGCGGGCTTTGATTCCCCATACATCCCTGGTTGGGATTGCCATGGCTTACCTATTGAACATAAAGTTGAACAAATCGTAGGTAAGCCTGGGGAAAAAGTTTCCGCCGCTGAATTTCGTGCAAAATGCCGTGAATATGCTAAAGAGCAAATTGAAGGGCAAAAAGCTGATTTTATCCGCTTAGGTGTGTTGGGTGAGTGGGACAAACCTTACCTGACCATGGATTTTAAAACCGAAGCGAACATCATCCGTGCGTTGGCGAAAACCGTTGCAAATGGCCACTTAGTGAAAGGGGCAAAACCCGTTCACTGGTGTACCGCATGTGGTTCTTCATTGGCTGAAGCGGAAGTCGAATATTACGACAAAACATCTCCATCTATCTACGTTCGCTTTCCTGCGGTAGATAGCAAAGCCGTTTGCGAAAAATTTGGTGTTTCTAGCGATAAAACGCCATCTTTAGTGATCTGGACGACAACGCCTTGGACGTTACCAGCTAACCGTGCAATCTCTCTAAACCCAGAGTTCAAATACTCTCTGGTGGATGCGAATGGCGATTTAGTCATTCTGGCAACTGACTTAGTTGAAGAAGTCATGAAGACTGTCGGTGTTGAGTCATGGACAGTATTAGGCGAGTGTGAAGGTAGCGCATTAGAGTTACTGCGTTTCGCTCATCCATTTATGGGCTTTGATGTTCCTGCAATTTTAGGCGACCACGTCACGCTAGATGCGGGTACAGGTGCGGTACATACAGCCCCAGGCCATGGTCCTGAAGACTACGTTGTTGGACAAAAATATGGTTTAGAAACGGCGAACCCAGTAGGGCCAGATGGCTGCTTTTTACCAAATACCTACCCAACATTAGACGGTTTATTTATTTTCAAAGCTAACGATGTGGTGCTGGAAATCCTGAATGAGAAAGGCTTACTGATGTATAAAAAAGCTATCTCTCACAGCTACCCATGCTGCTGGCGCCATAAAACCCCAGTTATTTTCCGTGCGACGCCACAATGGTTTATCGGCATGGATAAAAACGGTCTGCGTGAACAATCTCTGAAAGAGATCGATATTGTTCAGTGGATCCCAGGTTGGGGTCGTGCACGTATCGAGTCAATGGTAGAAAACCGTCCTGACTGGTGTATTTCACGTCAACGTACTTGGGGTACCCCAATGTCGTTATTCGTGCACAAAGAGACTGAAGAACTGCATCCGCGTACTTTAGAGCTGATGGAAGAAGTCGCTAAGCGTGTTGAAGTTGATGGTATCCAAGCATGGTGGGATTTAGACCCTGCTGAATTGCTCGGCGCTGATGCTGAAACTTATCGTAAAGTGCCAGACACATTAGACGTTTGGTTCGATTCAGGATCCACCCACTTTGCAGTGGTTGACGCGCGTCCTGAATTCCATGGCAACTCTGCGGATATGTATCTGGAAGGTTCTGACCAACACCGTGGTTGGTTCATGTCTTCTCTGATGCTGTCTACTGCGATGAAAGGCAAAGCCCCTTACCGTCAAGTTCTGACCCACGGTTTTACCGTTGATGGTCAAGGCCGTAAGATGTCTAAATCTTTAGGTAATACGGTTAGTCCGCAAGATGTGATGAACAAACTGGGTGCAGATATCCTGCGTCTGTGGGTGGCATCAACCGACTATACAGGCGAAATCGCGGTATCTGATGAAATTTTAAAACGTGCTGCAGACTCTTATCGCCGTATCCGTAATACCGCGCGTTTCTTACTGGCAAACTTAAATGGTTTCAATCCAGAAACCGATATGGTGAAACCAGAAGATATGGTGGTGTTAGATCGCTGGGCGGTTGGTCGTGCATTAGAAGCACAGAAAGAGATTACGAAAGCGTACGATGAGTATGATTTCTTAGGTGTTATCCAACGCTTAATGCATTTCTGCTCTATCGAGATGGGCTCGTTCTATCTGGATATTATCAAAGACCGTCAATACACCGCGAAAAGTGATAGTGTTGCTCGCCGTAGCTGCCAAACTGCACTGTTCCATATCGTGGAAGCATTGGTTCGTTGGATTGCACCAGTTCTGTCCTTCACCTCTGATGAAATCTGGAACGAATTACCGGGCAAACGCGCTCAGTTCGTTCTCACTGAAGAGTGGTATAACGGTTTATTTGGTTTAGACGAATCTGAAGCGATGAATGATGGTTTCTGGTCTGAACTGTTAGCCGTACGTGGTGAAGTGAACAAAGTTCTGGAACAAGCGCGTACAGACAAGCACATTGGTGGTTCGTTAGAAGCCTCGGTAACGTTATATGCAGATAGCACATTAGCCGCTAAGTTAAATAGCTTAGGTGATGAACTGCGTTTTGCGCTGTTAACATCTCAAGCGAATGTGGCTGATATTGCAACGGCGCCTGCGGATGCACAAGACAGTGAACTGAAAGGCCTGAAAATTGCCTTCAGTAAAGCGGCTGGGGAAAAATGTCCTCGTTGCTGGCATTATGCAAGTGATATTGGTGCAGCGGCAGAACAACCTGAAATCTGTGGTCGCTGTGTGACTAACGTAGCCGGAAACGGTGAATTACGTAAGTTTGCTTAATGAAGACACCTATTTGTTCTACTGGTTTGCGTTGGCTGTGGCTGACGGTTGTGATTATCGTTGCAGATTTAGCAATTAAGCAATTGGTCTTAAAAGAGCTAACTCTGTACGACCCACACCCTTTAATTCCGTACTTTAACCTTATGTACGCTCAAAACTTTGGTGCGGCATTCAGTTTTCTGGCGGATAAAGGCGGCTGGCAGCGCTGGTTCTTTGCTGGAATAGCTATTGCCATCTCCATTACGTTAATGGTGATGATGTATCGTCAAAGCGTGAAAAAACGCCTGAGCAATATTGCTTATGCGTTAATAATTGGTGGTGCGATCGGTAATTTATTTGACCGTTTAGTGCATGGCTTTGTGGTTGACTACATTGATTTTTATGTTGGCAACTGGCACTGGCCGACCTTCAATTTGGCGGATATGGCCATTTGTATCGGTGCGGCGTTGGTGATTTTTGAAGGCTTTTTGCCGGATAAACCCAAACAGCAAGATGCTAAATAGAACAGATAGCGCGATAGGTTGATAAAACCCAATATTGCATATTAATCATCTCAGCCCGACGATAGTCGGGCTGAACTTTATGATAAAAAACAGGTTTAGATTATGTCTACTCAAATACAGGCGCAGAGTTCTGTTTTACTGCATTTCACTCTGAAATTAGAGGATGGCTCCACGGCGGATTCTTCTCACGCACAAGGAAAGCCTGCGTTGTTTGCTCTTGGAAATGATTCACTGTCGCCAGAATTAGAAGCGCAACTGATTGGGCTATCTGAAGGTGAAAAGAAAACATTTTCCTTAGCAGGGGATACGGTATTCGGGAAACATAATCCAGACTTAGTGCAATACTTTTCATTGCGTGATTTTATGGAAACAGGGATCCCTGAAATTGGTACCATCATGCTGTTTACGGGCATGAATGGGAGCGAAATGCCGGGCGTCGTGAAAGCTATTGAAGGGGAATCAATTACTGTTGATTTTAACCATCCTCTTGCTGAGCAGCAAATCACCTTTGAAATTGAAGTCCTAGAAATAGACCCACAATTGGAGAGTCACCATGCAAATATTAATGGCTAATCCTCGTGGATTTTGTGCGGGTGTTGACCGTGCAATCAGTATTGTTGAACGCGCCTTAGAAATTTATGGTGCACCGATTTATGTTCGCCATGAAGTGGTGCATAACCGCTATGTGGTTGATGATTTACGTCAGCGTGGCGCTATCTTCATTGAAGAAATCTCTGAAGTTCCCGATGGCTCTATTCTGATTTTCTCAGCGCATGGCGTTTCACAAGCCATTCGTCAAGAAGCCCGTTCCCGCGATTTAACCATGTTATTTGATGCGACCTGCCCATTAGTGACTAAAGTGCATATGGAAGTGGCTCGTGCAAGCCGTAAGGGCAAAGAGGCGATTTTAATCGGTCACGCAGGACATCCTGAAGTGGAAGGGACAATGGGGCAATACAATAACCCTGAAGGGGGAATGTATCTTGTTGAAAGCCCAGAAGATGTTTGGAAGCTACAGGTAAAAGATGAAAACAACCTGAGTTTTATGACGCAAACGACGCTTTCGGTGGATGATACCTCTGATGTGATTGATGCGCTCACCCGTCGATTCCCAAATATTGTGGGGCCTCGTAAAGACGATATTTGCTATGCAACCACGAATCGCCAAGAAGCCGCGCGTGAGTTAGCAGAGAAAGCCGATATTGTGTTAGTCGTCGGTTCGAAAAACTCGTCCAACTCAAACCGTTTAGCTGAATTAGCGTCTCGAATGGGGAAAGCGGCATTTCTGATTGATGGTGCAGAAGATATTCAAACCGAGTGGTTAAAAGATAAGAAAATTATCGGATTGACAGCGGGGGCATCCGCGCCGGATATTTTAGTCCGCCAAGTGATTGATAGACTTAAAGAGCTGGGTGCAGACTCCGTGGTGGAGCTACAAGGACGAGAAGAGAATATCGTTTTTGAAGTGCCAAAAGAGTTGCGTGTGGACGTTAAAGAGATTAACTAATACATTGATTTTATTATTATAGTAGCGGCTGATGTAGCCGCTGCTTTTTTCTGTTTTTCAGCATTCTATTCCATCCCAATACAATTTTTTCTGATAATCATCCCCCTCTCTACGGTTTTATTAATATCTCCAGATTAGTGCTGGCGTCCCGATTCAAGTTTCTTTAAGGTATAACCAAGATTTTATTTTGGTTTTCGCCTCAAAAATTTACGAAAGGATCAAAAATGGCAGATTCAACTGTACGCGTTGCGATTGTCGGTGCGGGTGGGCGCATGGGACGCCAATTAATTCAAGCAGCACAAGAACAAAACGGAATTCAACTTGGCGCAGCCATTGAGCGTGAAGGCTCTTCACTTATTGGCACAGATGCGGGTGAACTGGCGGGAATTGGGCTAATTGGTGTGAAAGTCGTTAGCGATCTAAATTCCGTGGTTAATGATTTTGATGTACTGATTGATTTCACTCGCCCTGAAGGCACCTTACAGTACTTAGCATTCTGTCAATCTCACCAAAGAGGCATGGTCATCGGAACTACAGGGTTTGATGAAGAAGGAAAATTGGCGATTGCGGAAGCTGCAAAATCTATCCCAATTGTCTTCGCTGCCAATTTTAGCGTTGGTGTAAATTTGGTGCTGAAATTACTGGAAAAAGCAGCGAAAGTGATGGGAGATTACACCGATATTGAAATTATCGAAGCGCATCATCGTCATAAAGTCGATGCCCCTTCTGGCACTGCACTGGCGATGGGGGAATCTATCGCGGATGCATTAGGAAAAGATCTGAAAGAGTGTGCGGTGTATGCACGTGAAGGCTATACCGGAGAGCGTGAACCGGGCACGATTGGTTTTGCTACGGTACGTGCTGGCGATATTGTTGGTGAGCACACTGCGATGTTTGCTGATATTGGCGAACGTGTAGAAATAAGCCACAAGGCTTCCAGTCGTATGACCTTTGCTAAAGGTGCGATAAGAGCGTCATCTTGGGTTAATGCTAAGAAATATGGTCTATACAATATGAAGGATGTCCTTAATCTTGATAATTTGTAGTTTTTTATAAAATAATTTATTGTTTAAAATCAGATGGTTTCATTTGAAGCCTCTGATTTATTGTTGTTTGTTTGTTTAATATGATTATTACTATTATTTTTCATTATCTTTCTGTTGTTTTATCTCTTTTTTACTCAAAAATTGCACTTTAGATCCTACCTTGTCTGCGCTATTATCCATTTTGCACTTTTCTTCGCTATTAACCGTTTGCTTTTTTACCCATGAATAGTTATTTCATTAGCCTTCTATAGAAAAAATAGGTAAGAATGCAAAAAAGTAAGCTAAAAGTGAAAAAAATGCATTTTTTTCTAGACAAGACTCTATCCCATCATTAGAATGCGCGCAATTTGCCAAAAATTTGCTTAAAAACTCATTTTGGCATTGATTTAGATCGCAAAATCTGAATTAATATGCAAAAAATATGATTGATTATTCTCCGGAGGATGTTTTGATAAAGTCAGCTATATTGGTTCTGGAAGACGGAACCCAATTCCACGGGCGTGCCATTGGTGCTGAAGGGGCCGCTATTGGAGAAGTCGTTTTCAATACTTCAATGACCGGATATCAAGAAATAATTACTGACCCTTCCTATTCCCGCCAAATTGTTACTCTCACTTATCCCCATATTGGTAATGTCGGCACTAATGCTGATGACGAAGAATCTCCTAACGTACACGCTCAAGGCCTTATCATTCGCGACTTACCATTAATCTACAGTAACTTTCGTGGTCAGGAAGGCTTGTCTGAATATCTGAAACGCCACAATGTGGTGGCTATCGCCGATATCGACACGCGCAAATTAACCCGCCTGTTAAGAGAAAAAGGCGCACAAAACGGTTGTATCATCGCAGGGGATAACCCAGATGCGGCGCTGGCTTTAGAAAAAGCACGCAGCTTCTCAGGTTTAAATGGTTTAGATTTAGCAAAAGAAGTTTGCACCAAAGAGATTTATAGCTGGACTCAACGCTCTTGGAACTTAGAAGAAGGGCAACCTGCTGCAAGTAAAGAAGATGAGCTGCCATTACACGTCGTTGCTTACGATTTTGGTGCAAAGCGCAATATTCTGCGTATGTTAGTTGACCGTGGATGCCGCTTAACCGTAGTTCCAGCAACAACGCCAGCAGAAACGGTGTTAGCGATGAACCCAGATGGGATTTTCTTATCAAACGGCCCTGGCGACCCAGCCCCTTGTGACTACGCTATCAACGCTATCCAAGAATTCTTAAAAACTGAAATCCCAGTATTTGGCATCTGCTTAGGTCACCAATTGCTAGCATTAGCAAGCGGCGCGAATACCGTGAAGATGAAGTTTGGTCACCACGGTGCTAACCACCCAGTTAAAGATTTAGACAAAGACGTGGTGATGATCACGGCTCAAAACCACGGTTTTGCGGTTGATGAATCCACACTACCCGACACATTGCGTGTGACACACAAATCGCTGTTTGATTGCACCTTACAAGGCATCCATCGCACAGATAAACCGGCATTCAGTTTCCAAGGTCACCCAGAAGCCAGTTCTGGTCCTCATGATGCCGCAGGTCTTTTTGACCACTTCATTGATTTAATCAACGAATACCGTCAAAACACACCACGTTCAAACGCAAAATAATCGGGAGCAAGAAAATGGCAAAACGTACAGATATTAAAAGCATTCTGATCCTCGGTGCGGGCCCGATTGTTATCGGCCAAGCGTGTGAGTTTGACTATTCAGGTGCGCAAGCGTGTAAAGCTCTGAGAGAAGAAGGCTACCGCGTTATTCTGGTGAACTCGAACCCAGCGACTATCATGACTGACCCAGAAATGGCGGATGCAACTTACATCGAGCCAATTCACTGGGAAGTGGTACGTAAAATTATTGAAAAAGAGCGCCCAGATGCAGTATTACCAACCATGGGTGGACAAACTGCGCTGAACTGTGCTCTTGAGCTTGAACGCCAAGGTGTACTGGCTGAATTTGGTGTGACCATGATTGGTGCGACTGCGGACGCGATTGATAAAGCAGAAGACCGCCAGCGCTTTGATAAAGCGATGAAAAAAATCGGTTTAGGCACAGCGCGTTCAGGTATTGCACACACAATGGAAGAAGCTAACGCCGTCGCTGATGATGTTGGTTTCCCGTGTATCATTCGTCCATCTTTCACCATGGGTGGTTCCGGTGGTGGTATCGCGTATAACCGTGAAGAATTTGAAGAAATCTGTACTCGCGGTTTAGATTTATCCCCAACTAACGAACTGTTAATCGATGAGTCGTTAATTGGTTGGAAAGAGTACGAAATGGAAGTGGTACGCGATAAGAAAGATAACTGCATCATCGTCTGCTCCATTGAAAACTTCGACGCAATGGGCATTCACACTGGTGACTCCATCACCGTCGCGCCTGCGCAAACACTGACAGATAAAGAATACCAAATCATGCGCGATGCCTCGATGGCAGTACTGCGTGAAATCGGTGTTGAAACTGGTGGTTCTAACGTTCAGTTCGCCGTTAACCCGAAAGATGGTCGCTTAATTGTTATCGAGATGAACCCGCGTGTTTCTCGTTCATCCGCACTCGCGTCAAAAGCAACAGGCTTCCCAATTGCTAAAATCGCTGCAAAATTAGCGGTCGGTTACACTCTCGATGAGCTGATGAATGACATCACAGGCGGTCGTACTCCTGCGTCATTTGAACCGTCTATCGACTACGTTGTAACCAAAATTCCTCGCTTTAACTTCGAAAAATTCGCAGGCAGCAATGACCGTCTGACCACCCAAATGAAATCCGTGGGTGAAGTGATGGCTATCGGTCGCACATTCCAAGAATCTATGCAAAAAGCGCTGCGTGGACTGGAGGTGGGCGCAACTGGCTTCGACCCGAAAGTGAGCCAGGACGACCCAGAATCGTTAACTCGCATTCGCCGTGAGCTGAAAGATGCTGGCTCTGACCGTATTTGGTACATCGCTGATGCATTCCGCGCAGGCTTATCTATCGATGGTATCTTCAACCTGACCAATATCGACCGCTGGTTCTTAGTGCAAATTGAAGAGCTGGTGCGCTTAGAAAACGAAGTGGCAGAGTTAGGTATCAACGGTCTGACTAAAGATTTCTTACGCCAACTGAAGCGCAAAGGTTTTGCGGATGCACGTCTGGCAAGTTTAGTGGGTGTGTCTGAAGCTGAATTACGTAAGTTACGTCAAGGCTATGATTTACATCCAGTTTATAAGCGTGTAGATACCTGTGCGGCAGAGTTTGCTACCGATACCGCATATATGTACTCCACTTATGAAGACGAATGCGAATCTAATCCGAACAACGACAAGCCAAAAATCATGGTATTAGGTGGCGGTCCAAACCGTATCGGACAAGGTATCGAATTCGACTACTGCTGCGTACACGCTTCATTAGCACTGCGTGAAGATGGTTATGAAACCATCATGGTCAACTGTAACCCAGAAACGGTTTCAACAGACTACGACACGTCTGACCGCCTCTATTTCGAACCAGTGACACTGGAAGATGTGTTAGAAATCGTCCGCATCGAACAGCCGAAAGGGGTGATTGTTCAGTACGGTGGTCAAACACCACTGAAATTAGCGCGTGCATTAGAAGCTGCGGGTGTGCCGGTTATTGGTACTAGCCCAGATGCGATTGACCGTGCAGAAGACCGTGAGCGTTTCCAACAAGCGGTTAACCGCTTAAACCTGAAACAGCCACAAAACGCTACTGTTGCAACTATCGAACAAGCTGTTGAAAAAGCAGCGGGTATCGGCTATCCGCTGGTGGTTCGTCCATCTTATGTACTGGGCGGTCGTGCGATGGAAATCGTCTATGACGAAGTTGACCTGCGCCGCTACTTCCAAACGGCGGTGAGCGTCTCTAACGATGCGCCAGTGCTGTTAGACCGCTTCCTTGATGATGCGATTGAAGTGGACGTGGATGCTATCTGCGACGGCGAAATGGTGCTGATTGGCGGAATTATGGAGCACATCGAACAGGCGGGTGTTCACTCCGGTGACTCAGCATGTTCACTGCCAGCTTATACATTAAGCCAAGAAATTCAGGATGTGATGCGTGAACAAGTGCGTAGCCTCGCATTCGAATTGCGTGTTCGCGGTCTGATGAACGTCCAGTTTGCGGTGAAGAACAACGAAGTTTACCTGATTGAAGTAAACCCGCGTGCAGCACGAACTGTCCCATTCGTTTCTAAAGCAACGGGTGTGCCTTTAGCGAAAGTGGCCGCGCGCGTTATGGCGGGTCAAACACTGACTCAGCAAGGCGTGACTGAAGAAGTCATTCCACCTTACTACTCAGTCAAAGAAGTGGTTCTGCCATTCAACAAGTTCCAAGGTGTTGACCCAATCCTCGGGCCAGAAATGCGCTCAACGGGTGAAGTGATGGGTGTTGGCCGCACATTTGCTGAAGCATTTGCTAAAGCGATGTTAGGCAGCAACTCAACCATGAAGAAATCCGGTCGTGCACTGCTGTCTGTTCGTGAAGGGGATAAAACCAAAGTTGTTGATTTAGCGGCGAAACTGCTGAAACACGGTTTTGAGTTAGACGCGACTCATGGAACGGCGATTGTACTGGGTGAAGCGGGCATCAACCCTCGCTTAGTTAACAAAGTGCATGAAGGTCGTCCACACATTCAAGACCGTATTAAGAATGGTGAGTATAACTACATCGTGAATACCACGGCCGGTCGCCAAGCAATTGAAGATTCAAAACTCATTCGCGGCAGCGCACTGCGTTACAAAGTTCACTATGATACAACCCTCAACGGTGGCTTTGCGACGGCGTTATCTCTGAGTGCAGACCCAACGGATAAAGTGATTTCTGTACAAGAGATGCACGCATTAATTAAATAATCATTGATTCGATGATTATTAACCCCAGTGGTGTTATCGCCTCTGGGGTTTTTTTATGGTTAGCGAAAAATGGAATAAATTAAAATAAATGAAAAATAGTGCACAATAGTGATTGACCCTCACGTAACGTGAGGCACTAACCTGCATTTCAGGACAGGAGGCGCAGATGCTATTTCAAGTGGGTGAGATCGCAGAGAAAACAGGATTAACTATTCGTACCCTTCACCATTATGAAGAGATTGGTTTATTACTGCCGACTGCCAGAACCGATGCAGGTTATCGACTCTATAATATGCAATGTATTGAACGTTTGACGCAAATTCAGATGCTGCGTCAGGTGGGAGTCAAACTGAAAGACATCGGTGAGTTACTTAATGGTCACAGTGGCGATATCTCTCTTTTGCTGCAAGAGCGTATTAGTCTGTTAACCGAGCAGATGAAGCAGATTGAAAAACTGCGTTCACGTCTCGAGCGGTTACAGCAGCAAATGCAACAGGGAGATAACCCCACTCAGGCTGATTGGTTTTCCTTATTGGAGATGATGTCGATGTTTGATAAATATTTTACCCCTCAAGAGCTTGAGCAATTGCCGTTATACACGGCGAATACATTGAAAAATCAAGAGTGGCAGCAGCGGGTCGCCACAGTAAAATCGTTAATGGAAAAAGGTAAATCACCGAAATCGGCCACAGTACAAGCTGTCGCTGTTGAGTGGATGACGGCCTTGGAAAGAGATACGGGCGGAAACCCTGATTTCTTTGCACGTTTAAATCAAATTCACTTAACCGACAATGAGCTAATGTTCTCGACGGGGATCACTGAAGCGATGATTGACTTTGTAGCTCGGGGCTTTAGTGAGTATCAATTATCGCGTTTTAAACCCCATTTAACCGCAGAGCAATTTACTTTTGTTAGCCAACATTATTTTGAATCTGGCAAAGTGTGGCCTGAATTTATTTCAGGAATTTATAATGCATTGAAAGCGGGAGATACTCCAGATTCGCCGAATGTGCAGAAGTTGGCGGGGATGTGGTTAACCATGTTTAACCAGTTTACTGGGGGCGACCTCGTATTACAGGAAAAAATTCGCACGATTTATCGTGAAGATCCGGTGATTTCTCAAGGAACTTGGATGACGCCAGAAATTGGGCAGTATCTATTTTCTGCCATTAGTTACTTATTGGCTAAGCATTCCTGATATCAAAGTCGCGACAGAATATGCCGCGACTTTTTTGTTTTAGCCGCTAGTAGGCTAAAAATGGACGTTTTGGATACCCATTGTTGCGGCTTGTCCACCCACACAAACTCGGCTGATAGCCTGATCTTGATGAGAAATTTCTACTTGAATTTGCGAGGAGCATCCCATTGCCTGCCCTTGCTCTAACAGAAAATGGTTCTCTGTGGGGAAGACATGTTTCACCAGATAACAACCAAGAGCACCGCTCGAGCTACCAGTTGCAGACTCTTCATTAATTCCGTAGAGCGGAGCAAAATTTCGGCAATGAGCAGTAAAAGAAGATGACTGGCTTAACTCAAAAACATGGAAACCAATCGAATCAAATTCACGGCTCAGCTGTGCGATAGCATCATAATTAGGTTTTAAATTATCTAATTGATTGGGTTGCACGGGGACTAAAATATCAGGTAATCCAGTGGAGATAATTTCAATGGGTAAGCCTGTTTCCGTGATTGTCTCAGTTGGGATACCTAATGCTGCGGCGACGACATTTACATCAGGCCCTTGGCGGCTAACGGGAAGAGTTTGTTGCATAATTACCCCATCAGCACTGACCGTAACATTTAAAATACCTGCTTTGGTTTTTTGGGAGTAGGTACCAGCGCTCAACTGGTTCAGTGAAAATAGGGTAAAAAAGACAGCCAATGTCGCGTGCCCACAAAAGTCGACTTCACTTTCAGGGGTGAAAAAATCCACTTTAAAATCTGTTTCTTCACCCGCACTTTCTCCGGTATAGACAAATGCCGTTTCGGAAAATCCCACTTGGCGAGCAATCGCAATTTTTTGTGCATCACTGAGTTTCGGGGGATTGAGTACGACTCCGGCAGGGTTTCCGCCTGTGTTATTTCGAGTAAATGAGTTTACAAGGTGAACATTGAGCGTACGCTCATCTATAGGCATAGCTGTGTTATGCATGGTGACTCCAAGGTAATTAAGCGCTTTTTTTATTATTTATGGGGATGAAATGGGCGCATATTGAGAGGTTAGATGTCGATTTTGCCGCAGCGACCAAGCACGTAAATGTGTATTGGTCGCGTTAGCTTTGAGAGAAAATTAGCTTTCTTTACTGCCTTTTAAGGCTTTACGGTGTTTCCAGTAAACAATAATGGAACCAATCAAACCACTGACCAACAGTACAACAGGGATGATCATCAGTGCGGTGATCACGACTTGTTCATGCTCTTTAACGAAAGGAATTTGGTTAACGGCATAGCCCAAAGTCACAATAATACCGACCCACAATAACCCGCTAAGCCAGTTGAATAACTGGAAACGGCGATGGCTTAAATCGGATAATCCCGCTAACAATGGCAGTAGTGTTCTTACGAATGCCAGAAAGCGTCCGATTAATAATGCATATAAACCTTGGCGGTTAAACATATCATTGGCTTTTTTATGATATTCCTCAGGGAGTTGAGAAAGCCAGCGTTTAACTATCTTCGTTTCGCTTAACCAACGCCCTTGAACAAATCCAAGCCAGCAGCCTAAACTCGCAGCCGTCGCCAGCAGCAAGATTGTGGGGACAAAGTGCAAAACACCCTTGGCAATCAGTGCGCCAGAAAGTAGTAAAAGGGTATCACCGGGTAAAAATGCGGCAGGGAGCACGCCATTTTCTAATACAATCACCACAAAGAGTACGGTGTAAATGACCCAGAGAACTTCTGGGTTGGCGAGCTTCATAAAATCGTGGTGCCAAAGTGCCAGTACGATTTCGCGTATGACTTCCATAATCGTTCCTGTATCTGCATAAAGCGAATTATTGGGCTCTATATTACAGGAAAAATTTCAGCCTAGTTTGATTTGTTTGGGTAATTATCTAAAAGGCAGTGATTAACTGCCTAATAGTAAGGAAGAAATGTTGGCGCTTAAATACGAGTGAAGGCGCGTTGTAAATCATCAATGAGATCTTGCGGATGCTCTAAACCGACATGTAGACGGAAAAATGACCCATTATCAGGTTGATAATCGTATTGGCGCATACTGAGTAAATCTTCGGTTTGATAACCAAGAATCAGCGATTCAAACCCGCCCCATGAATACCCCATTTTAAAATGGCTAAAGTGGTCAAGAAAATCACTGAACTGTTTAGGGGATAACCGCGAATTTAATTGAAATGAAAACAAACCGTTGCAGCCACTAAAGTCGCGTTTAAAAAATTCATGCCCAGGGTGGCTTGGAAGTGCAGGGTGAAAAACACGTGCCACAGCGGGGTGCTCCGCTAACCAGTTTGCGACGGTTAAACTGTTTGCTTCATGCTGTTTGAGGCGGGTTGGTAGGGTGTGAAGTCCTCTACCTGCCATGTAAACGGTATCAGGATCGGCGGTTTGCCCCAATAAATAGGAGTTTTCTCGCAGGGTTTCGATGCAGCGTTGGTTGGCAACAGCGACCCCTAACATGCCATCCGAATGGCCATTAATGTATTTTGTCGCGGATTGAATAGAGACATCCACATCAAATAAAAGAGGTTTAAGTAAGACTCCCGCAGCCCATGTATTATCGATCATGATAATGATTTCTGGGGATTTTTGGCGAATGGCTTTTACGATAGTGGGCAGGTCGTGCACTTCCATGGTGATAGAACCGGGTGATTCCAAAAAGACAATTTTCGTATTTGGACGAATTAAATCGGCAATTTTGGCACCAATCAATGGGTCGAAATAATTCGTTTCAACATTCAAATTAGTGAGAATTTTGTCGCAGAAGTTTTGTGTCGGATCATAGGCAGACCCTGTGACCAGAATATGATCCCCCGCGCTAATAAACGACATAATGGCATTAGTGATTGCAGCGGCACCTGAAGGATAAAGAACACAACCAGCCCCACACTCCAATTCGGTCATCGCTTCTTGGAAAGCAAAATGGGTCTGTGTGCCTCGGCGACCATACATTAATACGCCATTCGCACGATTGCGTACCGCGTGCTTTTTATCTTCTACCGAATCAAAAATCACGGAAGAGGTGCGCTGAATGACAGGGTTTACCCCTTTTTGAGTGAATTTAGGGTTTCTACCAAGATGCACGAGCTGGGTTTCTGGTTTTATGTTTGCCATTGAGCTATCCCTTATTTACCGATAGAAAATCAAATGATTGGCTAAGTTATCACCTGACGTTAAATGATTTTGGTCTACCAGAGCAAGAACAAAAGTGGTTAGCTGAATTTTCTTCATTATCAAGTCGTAAATCGTGTTGTCTTGCAATCACATTATGAGGGTAATATTGATGAGCGACAAAAAATTGCGAATACTAATGATAATTACTATCAATTCGTGGTGTGTTTGATATTATCTGACATCTTGACGAAAAGAGATGAATGCGTGAATCAAATTTCGCTTTTAATGGTTAGTCGATGAATGGCACAATCATCGATATAAATTTTTTTATACAACACAAAATAAGAGAGTAAAGGCCAACTGATGCGTAAATTAACAGCTTCTATTCTATTGGCGATCGGCTTAATGGGCACGGCATCCGCAGAAACAACACCCGCTGTCACACCTACTACACCAGTAGCTAACCAAGGTTCAACAGCAGCTCCTGCAAATACACCTTCCACAACGGAAGTGACTGCGACTCCTGCAACGACAACTCCAGCAGCAACACCGGAATCTGTCGTGACAAATACGGTAGTGACTGAAAATGTTGAGATTGCGACTGAAGCTCACGGTGGCGGTTTTGATCAGGATTTATCGGTTTGGGGTATGTACCAAAACGCAGATGTTGTTGTAAAAACGGTGATGATTGGTCTGTTACTCGCATCTGTGATTACATGGGCGCTATTCTTATCCAAAGGAAGTGAGATTTTAATTGCACGTCGTCGTTTAAAAGATGAAGCAAAAGCAATTGCAGAAGTAAAATCTCTTGATGAAGCGGTATCCATCGCGGAAGGGTTTAAAGCGGGTAGTATTACGCGCATGTTATTAGCTGAAGCGACAACAGAAAGGGCGCTTTCGGCAAACAGCCAAGATCTTGCTGGTATTAAAGACCGCACAGGTTTCCGCTTAGAAAGAGCGGTTGCAGCAATCAGCCGTTATATGGGACGTGGAAATGGTTATTTAGCAACAATTGGTGCGATTTCTCCATTTGTCGGTCTATTCGGTACCGTGTGGGGGATCATGAACAGCTTCATTGGTATTGCTCACTCACAAACCACAAACTTAGCGGTTGTTGCTCCAGGGATCGCCGAAGCGTTGCTGGCAACAGCAATCGGTCTTATCGCCGCGATTCCTGCGGTGGTTATCTATAATATTTTTGCTCGTATGATCAACAACTATCGTGGTCAAGTGGGTGATGTTGCTGCACAAGCAGCGTTGTTACTGGGGCGTGACCTCGATCTGGCAAACAGCAAAGCAAGGTAATTATTATGGCAATGCGTTTAGGTGACGAACAAGACGATAGCGGTGAAATGCATGAGATCAACGTAACACCGTTTATCGATGTTATGTTGGTTCTGCTGATTATCTTTATGGTTGCAGCGCCATTGGCTACCGTTGATATTAAAGTCGACTTACCTGCTTCCACTGCGAAGCCTCAGCCTCGACCAGAAAAGCCAGTATTCTTAACTGTGAAATCAGATAGTCAGCTATTCATCGGCGAGCAAGCGGTCAGTAAAGAACAATTAGGTTCAACTCTTGATCAAGCGACAAACACCAATAAAGAAACCACAATTTTCTTCCAAGCGGACAAAAGTGTGGATTATGAAACGATGATGGATGTAATGAATGCGTTGCGTCAATCGGGGTATCTCAAGATTGGTTTAGTCGGTATGGAAGCAACAGCAGCTAACGCTAAATAGCTAAGTTGTTTTACGTAATAATGCGTTTTATCTCTGTATCGCGGGTGATATTTTCACGTTGATGCTTTGAGATAAAACGCATTTTTTTATGCCTATCAATTTTCATCCATCATATCTTTTGCATATTCTTGCAACATTTTTGCTAAAAAAATGCTCTCTCTTTATAGTTTCACAAACAAAAGGTTTAATTTTATTCGGAATTTCTTCTGATTTTATTTAAGTTAGAGTAATTTTAAATTCTGCTCACATAAAATCACTTTTAAAAAAGGCTTGATAAGGTTAATTGAAAATAAACCATCCATATTGTACGGGATTATTCACATACAGAGTAATTTCATTGAATACTCCAATTGAGGGTATCCTTTTTGGAGTATTTGGTGTGGGTTACTATGGAACTTGCTGATTATTAGAATAATCATGAATAAAGGTGATATCATCGTTCAAAATAACAGCAGAGTTAAGCTGTTAGATGAAGTTCAGACAAAAAGAGAGAATAATAAAAATTATTAATACATTTAACTCTAATTGAAATGATAAAAAAAGCGAGTAAATAAGCTAGGTAATTTTATTAATATAAGTGTTATTAATAAAATTATTTTAAATGTACTTGAATAATGAAATATAAATATGTAATTACTGTTATAAATACCAAACTGATGCTTTTATTGGTAATTTCAAGTCTAATTTATTGTTATTTAATGCATTTTTTACCATTCATCAATAATCCTTAAATAAAATAAAAAAACACTTGCGCAACATTTCATGAGCGCTATAATGCAGCCAATAACATTTAGAAATACTTTTTAATAACTTTTCATCTCGAGTTTTTTATTTTTCAATTTACTAATGCTAGGGAATAAATAAAGTACTAGTTGATACTTGATTAGGCTTTATATTAAAAATAAATATAATCAATCATACTCGAGTGTACGATGTTTAGTTGTTAGATGTAAGTTCGGATGTTATTACTGAAGTCAAATGGGCTGACTTTAGACGACACACAGCAAAATGATGTAATAAAAATATTTCATATTATACTCCTCTATAAATAAGATAAGACTATACTTCCATGCGCCATCATTACGATGGCGTTTTTTTTGTATGTTTATTTATCTTTTAATCATCAACTGTACCATCAGAATTTATGTAAAGAATAGGCCACATGCTGTGTGATGAAGCCTGTGGTTAAATCAATCTTTCTGAGAATATTCATAATTTATTATTTAATGATAAAAAGTATCAGAGTATGATGTGCACCTCTTCGCTGTGGGGCATTTAGCTATATATCATGTAGCAATACATCATGTAGCAACACATCATACAACGGCGAAATTCTTTGCCAGGTGCTGGCTTGAATCATTCTGGAAGTAAAAATGACTTGGTCTGAGTTTAAATCTCACTATCTCATCGGTTTTTGGAAACCGTTACCTGCGGTGATTGCGGCAGGTATCTTATCGACTTATTATTTTGGTTTAACGGGCACTTTTTGGGCTGTAACCGGTGAGTTTACCCGCTGGGGTGGGCATATTATGCAGCTATTTGGTGCGCATCCAGAAGAGTGGGGCTATTTCAAAGTTATTGGTTTTCAAGGATCACCATTAGATAGAATTGATGGTGTGATGATTATCGGTATGTTTGCTGGCTGTTTTGCCGCAGCACTTTGGGCAAATAATGTGAAAATTCGTATGCCGCAGCATCGGGTTCGAATTTTTCAAGCCATCCTCGGCGGGATTATAGCTGGATTTGGCGCTCGTCTCGCCATGGGATGTAACTTAGCCGCATTCTTTACGGGTATCCCTCAATTCTCGTTACACGCTTGGTTCTTTGCTGTAGCGACTGCCGTCGGCTCCTACTTTGGTGCCAAATTCACCCTGCTGCCGATGTTCCGTATCGCGGTAAAATTGAAAAAAGTCTCAACAGCATCGCCATTAACTCAAAATCCGAATACAGCTAAAAAACGCTTTAAGTTAGGCATGGCTATCTTTGCTGTCGCGCTTGCGTGGGGCTTTTATACATTACTGGATGCACCAGTAATGGGCTTTGCTATCTTATGTGGGATTGGTTTTGGTTTACTGATTGAACGCGCCCAAATTTGTTTTACTTCAGCGTTTCGTGATTTATGGATCACGGGTCGTACTCATATGGCGAAAGCGATTATCATTGGTATGGCGGTCAGTGCGATTGGTATTTTCAGTTATGTGCAATTGGGCGCGACACCTAAGATTATGTGGGCAGGCCCAAATGCTGTGATTGGTGGGTTACTGTTCGGATTTGGTATTGTCTTAGCTGGTGGCTGTGAAACTGGTTGGATGTACCGTGCCGTTGAAGGTCAAGTTCATTACTGGTGGGTTGGTTTCGGTAATATTATCGGTGCGACTATCCTTGCGTATTACTGGGATGATTTAGGCCCATGGTTAGCTACAGACTTTGACAAAGTGAACTTGCTCGAGACATTTGGTCCGCAAGGTGGCTTGCTCGTCACATATGTTTTATTAGCTATTGCATTTATTTTGATGCTGGTATGGGAAAAATATTTCTTCCGTAAACGTGCCCAAAAACTGGCGAATACATCCATGGAGGCCGCATGAGCCATAAAGAAATAGTACCAGATTATCGATTAGATATGGTGGGCGAACCTTGCCCGTACCCAGCGGTTGCGACGTTAGAAGCTATGCCATCGTTAAAACCTGGAGAGATATTAGAAGTGGTGAGCGATTGCCCTCAATCCATCAATAATATCCCTTTAGATGCAAAAAATTATGGTTATAAAGTGTTGGATATTCAGCAGGATGGGCCGACTATTCGTTATTTAATTCAGAAATAACAAATACGCGTCATATTTTGCACTGTCGCGGTGTTGGCTTCATGCGTTTAGCCCTAGTCACATACTTGTGTATGCTCCTAGGGTCTAACGCATTTGCCGCCTTGCGACAGCACAAACTATTTAGCGTATTAAAGCTACCAATCAGTCGTGAAATTACAACTGATTGTTATAGGTGATAGTTCGGTTACTCATCCTGCCAGTTAGCAAGATCCAGCACTAATTCACACTCGTCATCGATATAACCGCCAGTTGGAATAAAGCCGAGTTTTTGGTAAAACTCAAATGGGCTCTCTTCCCCTTCACCACAACTATTATACAGCCGTGGGTAACCTTTCTTTTTCAAGTAACGGATCACTTGAATTAATGCTTCACGCCCAAATCCTAATTTTTGGTAGGGCTCGGCTATCATAAATCGCCATAGCATAATGCCATCGTATTCAAGCTCATCATCATCTAGCCCGGAATGCAGCATAATGAATCCTACAGGGATATCATCCGCATAAATGCCTCGGTACCAAGCACAGTCAGAGAATTGTGCCTCAACCATGGAATAGGCATTATCTGCCACCATGCTACGTTGTGCTTCACTGAGTGTATGGCTCAGCAAACAGATTTCCGAAAAGTTTTCAGCTGTTACCTTCTGCAAGGAGACAACGGAATTTTCATCCACTTCTGGCTCGATGAACTCTATCATAACCATTCCTTCGCTCGAATATTGACCAAAGCTTCACGAGGAAGCTGCTTGAGTTGTTATTATTGAATAATCAAAATTGCTACTGATTTGTTACATGGATGTAATTTAATCAACCAGAGATCGGGTAGGCAGTCAATGACTTAATTGTGGCTATGCAAGCGGGGTCTAAAAAGAAAATGGCAACTTGCGTAAATGCCTGTTGCCATCATGAAGTCAGGATAAAAAGCTAAATAATATTAATGTTCGGCTTCACCGCCCAGAACATCAATTAGGCGGGCGATTAAGGCGCTGAGTTCGCCTGTCATCAGAATATAATCAGCATCAAATTTCTGAGCGAAATCTTCTTTAGGGATATCGTCATTTTGCTCTTTTAGTTTTTCACTGAATTTTAGTTTCTTCAGGGAGCCGTCATCTGACAGCATAAACTGAACGCGCTCTTCCCAATCTAACGATAATTTCGTCACTAATTTTCCAGCTTCAATATGGGTGGCAATTTCATCAGAAATTAAGTCTTGTTTCTTACAACGGATGATCCCGCCTTCTTCTAAAATCGCTTTTAGCTCCGCTTCATCCATAGCAGCAAAACCTTGAGGTAATGCGCCAGAACGTACCCATTCAGTCAGCGTTAATTCAATCGGGTCTTTAAAGGTCAAGGGAACAACAGGAAGCGAGCCTAAGCTTTTGCGTAATAACGCTAAATTATCTTCAGCGCGTTTAGCACTAGCAGCATCGACTATAATCAGTTGATTAACGGTATCAATCCAAATGTAGGTTTTACTGAATTTACTGAATGCGCGCGGAAGTAAGTCATGAACCACTTCATCTTTTAGCGAGGCTTTTTCCGTTTTTTTCAGTTGGCGACCTTGGTCTGCTTCTAATTTTTCAATTTTCTCTTGTAATGCTTGCTTGATCACGGGGGATGGCAGCATCTTATCTTCTTTCTTGGCACAAATAAGAATTTGATTATTTGCAGCATGGGTAAGTGCATCTGCCCCACGCATTGGCGGAACCCAGCCAGTTTTCATCATGTCTTGGCTTCCACAAGGGGTATAAGCTAGCGGCGCAAGTTGTCTTTCCAGATCATCCGCGGAGAGTGCCAAATCCCGATTCAGGCGATAGACCAATATATTCTTGAACCACATGAAAAACCTACCTTTGTCATTAAAAACATGTTTAGCAAGGCGGACATGATAGCGAATTGTCCGTTATTAAGCGAAAAAAAATGCCCGCCATTTTGCGGGTTTTACTTTCTATAAAGGTCGTCTAATAATGTAAGCAGGCAATTAAATGAAAAATCGATAATAAGCGAGTGCCATTATGAGAATAGGGATTGATTTAGGCGGTACAAAAATTGAAGTGGTCGCGCTGGATGATGGCGGCAATATTCTATTTCGTCAGCGTATGCCAACGCCGAGAGGCGATTATCAAGGCACTCTTGATGCAATTAAGCATTTAGTTGATGAGGCAGAAACCGCAACAGGGCAAGTCGGGAGTGTGGGGTTAGGGATACCCGGAACACTTTCTCCAGTGACGGGAAAAGTGAAAAATGCCAATTCCACATGGTTAAACGGACAACCATTCGATAAAGATCTCGCTGAATGTTTAGGTCGCCCTATCAAAATGGCGAATGATGCCAATTGCCTTGCCGTTTCAGAAGCCGTCGATGGCGCAGGGGCAGGCGCCAAAGTGGTGTTTGCCGTGATCATCGGAACGGGTTGCGGTGCGGGAATAGCCATCAATGGGCAAGTTCATTCTGGTGGAAATGGCGTAGCAGGTGAGTGGGGACATAACCCTTTACCATGGCAAGATGACCAAGACCGGCTATTTCTGGCAGACGAAAAGTGTTATTGCGGACTGACTGGCTGTACTGAGCAATTTGTTTCCGGTACCGGTTTTATGGCGGATTATAAAAAACTGGCTGGAGAATCTAAAACAGGCACCGAAATTATTCAATTAGCAAAAAATGGCAATAAACACGCGATAAAAGCCTTTGAACATTACCAAAATCGCCTAGCAAAAGCATTAGCACAAGCCGTCAACATGCTAGACCCAGACGTCATAGTGTTAGGGGGTGGAATGAGCAATGTCGATGAACTCTATGAAAATCTGCCAGAAAAGATTCGCCAATGGGTGTTTGGTAGAGAGTTTGATACGCCAATTCGGAAGGCGGAGCATGGGGATTCGAGTGGGGTGCGAGGGGCCGCCTGGCTCTGCTCTGAGGGTTAATGCTCGTCATACTTCACGCTGTAGCTGCGTTGGCTACGTTCGCTAACCCTCGTCACATACTCGTGTATGCTCCTAGGGCTTAGCCTCCCTTGCCGCCTTGCTACAACGCGAATTATTTAGAGCAATGGGTGAGGGGACGGGTGAAAAAGATAAAAGAATAAAAGGCAAAAGACAAAAAGCAAAAGAGGAAAGTGAGCTGGTGGATTTGTCTACTTATAAAGTGAGTGTTGGTGAGTTATATGGGGAATAGCGGGTTTTATCGATAACTCAAATAATAGCGGTGATTTTTATCGGATAAATCTATTTTTGTGAGCTATATAAAAGTCGGGATTCATAAATGGACTAAAACCGTGATTTAGTCACAAAAAATGGTTACTGTTTGCAGGCATTATCATTAAAACTTGATATCCAACACACAGTGACAGACTCAATTTCGGGTATGGTTGGGTTTTTGACCAATAACCATGAAATGAATCTGGACTTTATGAGAGGCATTCTCTCAAAAGGCAACAAAGGGGATTTAACGTGAAAAAGGCTCTAAAACTTTCATCTTTGGCACTGCTGGTGGCATTTAATGCCAACGCTGCCACAGTTGACTTGCGTGTTATGGAAACATCCGATGTACACAGCAACCTCATTGACTTCGACTACTACAAAGACAAATCTACTGAACAATTTGGACTGGTACGTACTGCGACATTAATCAAAGCTGCGAAAAATGAAGCCACCAACGCTATCCTGGTGGATAACGGTGACTTAATCCAAGGTAGTCCACTGGCTGACTATATGGCCAACAAAGGCTTGAAAGAAGGGGAATCTCACCCTGCTCACAGCTTAATGAACACCATGGGCTACACCGTCGGTAACTTTGGTAACCACGAGTTCAACTTTGGTTTAGATTACCTGAAACAAGCCATTGCAGGCGCGAAATTCCCTTACGTCAACGCCAATATCGTTGATGCTAAAACGGGTGAAAACTATTTCAAACCGTACATCATCGTTGATACTCCGGTAAAAGACCGTGATGGCAAAACGCACACCATTAAAGTCGGTTATATCGGCTTTGTTCCGCCACAAATCATGATTTGGGATAAACCAAACTTAGAAGGCAAAGTGAAGGTGAATGACATCACTGAAACTGCTAAAAAGTTTGTGCCACAAATGAAAAAAGAGGGCGCTGACCTGATTGTGGCAATTCCTCACTCAGGATTCTCACAAGAGCCATACAAAGCGATGGCAGAAAACTCGGTTTACTATCTCAGCGAAGTGCCGGGCATCAACGCCATTATGTTTGGTCACTCACACGGTGTGTTCCCAAGCAAAGAATTTGCCGATATTAAAGGCGTCGATGTGGCAAAAGGTACCGTCAACGGTATTCCAGCAGTTATGCCTGGGCAATGGGGCGACCATTTAGGCGTGGTTGATTTGGTGGTTAACAATGACAGCGGCGATTGGAAAGTGGTTGAAGCTCAAGCCCATGCCCGCCCTGTTTATGATAAAGCCAACAAGAAAGCACTGGTTGAGCGCGATGAATCGCTTGTGAAAATCATCCAAGAGCAGCATCAAGGTACCCGTGATTTCGTGGGTAAACTGATTGGTAAAGCTTCTGAAAACATGTATAGCTACTTGGCATTAGTTCAAAGTGATCCAACGGTTCAGATTGTGAATGATGCTCAGATGGATTACACCCGTAACTTTATCCAAGGTGACCCAGACTTAGCTGACCTACCAGTATTAGCGGCAGCGGCACCATTCAAAGCCGGTGGACGTAAAAATGCGCCTTCTGAGTTTGTTGAAGTGGAAAAAGGAGATTTAACTTTCCGTAATGCGGCTGACTTATATCTCTATCCAAATACCTTAGTGGTAGTAAAAGCAACAGGTGCGGATGTGGTTGAATGGTTAGAGTGCTCTGCGGGCATGTTCAACCAGATCGATGCACAATCAACTAAACCACAAAGCCTGATCAACTGGGATGGTTTCAGAACCTATAACTTTGACACCATTAGCGGTGTGAATTACCAGATTGACCTGACTCAGCCAGCTAAATATGACACCGATTGCCAAGTGGTCAATAAAGATGCTAATCGTATCAAAAATGTGACTTACCAAGGCAAACCAATCGATCCTAAAGCGGCATTCTTAATCGCGACTAATAACTATCGTGGTTACGGCGGTAAATTTGCAGGTACTGGTGATGCACATATTGCGTTTGCTTCGCCAGATGAAAACCGTGCAATTTTAGCGGCGTATATCGCTAAAGTGTCTAAAGAAAAAGGCGAAGTGGTTTCGAAGGCTGATAATAACTGGTCCTTCACGCCAATTAAAACCGATAAAAAACTCGATGTACGGTTTGAAACTTCACCAAGTGAAAAAGCCGCCGAGTTTATTCAGCAACATGCTCAATATCCAATGAAAAAAGTGGGTACTGACGATATCGGTTTTGCTATTTACCAAGTTGATTTAACCGCTAAGTAATAGCAGTCATAAAATATTGATAACCGAAAGCCTGCCACTTGTGTCAGGCTTTTTTTTCATAGAAAGAAATGTATGTGTGATGACATTTATGTGAAAAAATAATTAGGGAGAGTGTCATAAAGGAACGAGGTACCGAGGTATCGAAAATAGCTGATTGGCAATGTGCCAGCAAAAGCGGATTAATACAGAAATAAAATTCGGGGAGTTTAAACTTAAGAGTAAATGGCAGCTCCCCGAAATATTATGCTTATTACATCTTCAATTAACTTATTCATAAGTCACGTTTAACATAGGTAATTTACTGTATTTGTCATATTCAACTTTGACATACTCGGATTCCACTTTTTTACCATTTTGCAATGAACCGGAAGCGGTGACTGTTTTACCATTACGATAACAATCAATATTTACGTGAGTTTTTTGTGAAATATCCACTTCACACTGAGGCTCATAGATATAACCACCAAATGAAACTGTACCTCCTGAAGATGGGTTGATATTACTTGCAAAAGAACAACTCGAAATGAAGATTGCCACTACAGTAGTTAATAAAGATAAACGTTTCATAGTCCACCCCCTTAATAACACTGACCACCATCCAATACTGCTTCTGTGCTCTTATTTTTAGTGTAGTTCAAATACCGATAATGCAAAAATAAAAGTTTAGTCTATAAGTAAATACTATTACCCTGAGGATATAACATATTGATGTCAATCAAATTAAGGTTATTTTTCAGTTTTATATAAGTGATTAAAAAAAGCTGTTTTTTATAAAATTGCGACCAATATATAAAAATGAAATATTATTTTTGAATAAGTGGTCGGCGATTTTGAATGATAATTAAGAGACTGTTTTATGCTGGGATAATTTGTGATAGGAGAGATTTTTGTATTGTTAAGAATTTAATGAAATTCAGATTTGTTATATATTTAAATATATAATGATTTGAGTGAATAAATAAAATAAAGCCCCTGCAAACATTTGCAGAGGCTATAAAGATAATAACGTTCAGTGATGAATTATTTAAATACTTTGAAACGAACGTCGTCGTCCATAAAGTCTTTATCACCAGCAGGTTGCTCAATTGAACCAAATACCATTTGAGCGCGTAAAATCCAATTTGCTGGGATATCCCACTCTTGTTGAACTTGATTATCAATTAATGGGTTGTAGTGCTGTAATGATGCACCTACATTTTCCTGAGATAATGTTGTCCATACTGCCAGCTGCGCCATACCGCTCGCTTGTTCTGACCAGATAGGGAAGTTATCCGCATAGAGTGGGAATTGTTCTTGTAAACCAGTGACGACATTTTTATCTTCAAAGAAAAGAACGGTACCAGCACCTGCTGCAAAGCTATTAATTTTTTGTTCTGTTCCAGCAAAAGCAGCTTCAGGAACGATAGCGCGTAACGCTTCTTTGGTGATATTCCACAGTTTTTTATGTTCTGCACCAAATAACACCACAATACGTGAAGTTTGTGAGTTAAATGCTGATGGGGAGTGCTTAACCGCTTCTTTGATAAGCCCAGCCACTTTCTCTTCCGAGATTGGTAATGAATCGCCTAAGTTATAAATAGTGCGACGATTTTTAATCATTTCGATAAATGCGTTAGACATGTTTGTCCCCTTGCTTTTGTTTAGAGCACGGCAATTTATTGAACAACCTCAGAAGCCGTAACTTGTTTCGAAGTAAATTGTTTCGATGTGAATAACTATAAAGGTATCCCAACCAAATCATAGAAAAAAAATTTAACCTTAATGTTCAAATTTTTGCATGTTGTTATAAAAGTATAATAAATTCATTGTGTTATTTTAATTTTTAACCCTATTCAGTTAACTAACACGATAGTGACTTGGAAGTTCACTAAAGCCGAGTCCGTTAGTTTTTTTCACCGCAATTTGTACAGGAATTCGTTCTTTCATCGCTTCCACATGGCTAATCACACCAATGGTTTTTCCTGATGCATTTAGGCTTTCTAATGCATCTAGGGCGATGTCTAAAGTTTCAGCGTCTAGCGTACCAAAACCTTCATCTAAAAAGAGTGATTCCAATTGCGTGCGATGGCTCACCATGTCAGAGAGTGCAAGGGCTAGCGCGAGACTGACTAAGAAACTTTCCCCTCCTGAAAGGGTTTTCGTATCGCGAATGCTATCCCCTTGCCAACCATCAATAACCTGCAATTCGAGGTTGGCTAAATGACTGCGTTGCAGTAAGTAGCGACCATGCAATTTATCGAGTTGTTGGTTCGCGAGCGAGACTAAACAGTCTAGGGTTAGCCCTTGAGCATAGCGACGGAATTTATCCCCTTCAGCGGATCCAATTAAGGTATTGAGATAACTCCAATCATCGTAGCTTAATTGGCTCTGTTCAATTTTATTCAATAACTCGCGCTGTTGGTGACGCTGTTGCTGATCTCGCTCAAGCTGGTTAATGATTTGACCTTGTTGCTGGTTCAATATCTTGATTTGGCTCTCTAATTGTTCGAGGGTTTGCTGAATTTGTTCCACTGAAAACTCAGCAAACTCCACTAAACGCTGTTGCTCATGATTTGCCATTGCTGACAGGCTTTCTTGGTAGCGAGTTTCCGCTTCCAGCCGCTGTTGAGTTACTCGCTGTTTAAGCTGCTCCAGCTCAATTTTCTCTTCGGTAGGTAGTAAGGCATTAAGGAATTGCTCTTGAGTCGAGAATGGGCTGCTACTGAGTGCAGCAACAAACTGAGCGTGAGCGGCTAACTGTCGTTGGCTTAGTTGCTTCAATTGGTGATCAAGTTCTTGAGCACTCCCATTGAGTGCGGCAATATTTTTATCTATTGCGCTAATTTGCTCTGAAAGCGTATCAACTTGATGTGTGTATTGAGCTTGTTTTTCTTGCATTTTTTGAACATAAATAGCAACAGTTTGGCCTTCTAACAGATTCTGGCGTTGCGTATTTTTTTGTTCAATTTGCTGATTTAATTGCTCTAATTGCTGATGCTGAGCAGAAAGCTGCTGAGCTAATTGCTGAGCATTCGCTGTTTCAGCTGCGAGCGTTGCCGTATCAACTTCAATATTTTTCGTGATTTGCAGGAAGGTTGCTTTTTGCGCTTCATAATATTGCCCGCGTTGTTCAATCTCTTGTAGCCAAGTGGTAAATTGCGCTTGGCTTGGCAGGGTGAGATTAAATGGAGCCAGCGAGTCTGTAAGCTGCTGTGCTTGTTGCTCAAAGCGTTGCTGCAAAGATTGCTGTTCAGCTTGGTTTTCTTCTAATTGTTGGGAGTGATGCTTTAGTTTCTCATCAAGGAGAGATAACTCAGAAAACAGCTGTTTGGCTTGAGTTTGCTGTTCATAATATTGGTTTTTAGCCTCTTGGTACTGACGCTCTAACTGTGCAAATTCGTTGATGATGGCTTGCTGAGCGGTAAGCTCTTCTTGTAATTCAACGAGGGATTGCTCTACCGCTGACGCGGTTTTGGCTAGTTCAGGGATATGTGCTTGCTCACATGCCTTTAGCCATTGATTGTTCAGGTTATTGAACTGCTCTTGTAGTTGTTTTTGAGCCAATTCGTTATCTTCCTGGCGGCGTTTGTCTGCTTGCAATAAGGCTTGCTGCTCAGTGAGCTTTTGTTTTTCGGTCTCCATTTGAGTCATCAGCGTAGCCAGTTGTTGCTGAGTCTCATTGGGCATAACGGCTTGATATGATGCTAAAGCAGGGTGCTCCAACGAGCCACAAAGCGGGCATGGATCTCCTTCAATGAGCAGTTGGCGCTCATGTTCTAAGCTGACAATTTTTTGTTCTAGCTGAAGTTTTTGCTCTAAAATTTGTCGTTGAGGCAGGAGCTGAGTCACTCTATCTTGCGTAATGGCAACCTGTTGCTCTAATCGGTTGATAGATTCGCCGAGTTGGTTTTGTAACTGTGTTTGTGACTGTAATTGCAGCTGTTTTTCTTCATGTTGAGTCAGTAAAACAGGTAATATTTTCACATGCTGCAAATGCTCTTGTCGCTGTGAAATTGCAGCCTTAATTTCTTCGATATTGTACTTTTGTTTATATTCCTGAAACTGCTTTTCGAGCAGATTAAAGCGAGAATGCTGCCTTTCTAAATGGCTTTGAGCCTGTTGAGATTCTTTGGATTTTTGCTGCTGAACCTGTTGTAGGGTTTGCCATTCAAGGTTGATAACTTGCTGTTTTTTCTGGCTTTGGTTTAGGCGTTCTGTAAGTTCATAAATAAATTTCCCTTGCTGTTGCCAGCTTCCGAGCTGCGCGACAATCTGAGCATCATTTTGATGTTTTTGTAGAAATAACTGGGTTGTATTCAACTCATTATTGGCATGAAGAATTTTCTGCTGGGTACTTTCTACACTGGATTTTTTCTGCAAGTATTCGCCATTTAGCTGATTTATTTGCTCGGCTAATTGGTTTTTTTGCTGGTTAAGTTGTGCGAGTAAATTGTCGAGTGGTCGCACTTCGTTATCGATCATTGCCGTGGTTTTTTGTACCCACTCTTTATATTGATTTTGTTCCGACTGAGCTTGAGTGTATTGGGCGACCAATGGCAAGCGCTGCTTTTGAGCGTCTTCTAAAAGTAATGTGGTGCGCTGCTGCTTTTGGGTCTGTTCATCGAGTTGAGTTTGCAAGTTTTGCACGGCCAGCCAATCAGGACGTAGCGCTTCTGCTGGGGCGCTTTGTTCCAGCTTATGTAAGCTGGCTTCTGAGGCTTGATATTGCTGTAAAGCTTGCTGCTGTGCAATCTGTAATCGCTGGGTATTTTGCACTAATTGTTGATGTTGCTGGTGCCATGTTAGCGCTTGTTGATGGCGGTTTTTATTCTGGCTCAGTTGCTGTTCTTGCGCTAAATATTGTTGCTGCTTTTCAACGAGTTCTTGATGCTCTGATTCAGTAAGTAAGTTAATGCTGCCCGCTTGCGCTCGAAGAATATCGAGATCGGTTTTAGCTTGTTTATGTTGGTTAAAAATATACACCGAAATCTGGCTGTAAATTTCGGTGCCAGTGATTTCTTCTAGTAAATCGGCACGCTCTTTTTCGGTGGCATTTAAAAAGGCTGCAAAATCCCCTTGAGAGAGCAAAATGGATTTTGTGAAACGCCCAAAATCTAGCCCGGTGATTTGCACAATTTTTTCACGCACTTCACTGATTTTTTCTGCAATGATCTGCCCATCAGCGACGGTTGCCAGCTCTGCTTTTGCATCTTGCAGGTTACCATCGGGTTTATTGTTTGCCCGGCGTTGACTCCAAAATGCGCGATAAGCGATGCCTTTAACTTCAAACTCCACTTCAGCTAAACATTCGCCAGTATGGCGGGTCATCAACTCATTTTTGCTTTTTGATATTGCCCCTAACCGTGGAGTCTGGTGGTAAAGCGCAAGGCAGATAGCATCCAATAAGGTGGTTTTCCCCGCGCCAGTTGCGCCTGTGATAGCAAATAATCCATTACTGGCAAAAGGCTCTTCTGTGAAATCAATCTTCCATTCACCTTTTAGGGAGTTAATGTTTTTCAGGCGTAAGCTTAAAATTTTCAAAGTTATTCTCCCTGCTCATTGCGCAAGTTGGCGTAGGATTGCTTGAACAGCTGCAATAAACGCTGCTCTAACGCTTTGTCTTCCAGTGACTCTTCGGTAAGTCGTCGGGTAAAAACTTCTTCGGCAGTCAGTTCACTTAATGTTTCATTCTGCGGAGTGAGGTTTTGACCTGTTTGTGCCCGTCGAGCTCGGCGTAGGCGAACAACTTCGACAGGGAGTTCTTGGGTGAGAGCCTCAATACGTTGCTGGATATCACCAAGGTAGTCTTGGGTGGCGACTTCAATATCTAACCAAATAGGGCGCTCATTTTCTTGGACAGGTAAGTCCATTAATTGTTTTTGCAGTTCTTTCAACGAGCCTTTTAAACTCAATAGCGGCTGGAAAACGGGAATTGGCAGCAAAGTGACATTGGTAAATTGGTGCTGATTAAACTCCACTAAGCAGACACTTTTTTGTTGTTGTGATTCGTCAAAACTGAGTGCAATCGGAGAGCCGCTGTAGCGAATATGTGCTTGTCCACCAATCAGTTGAGGCCGATGGATATGTCCGAGCGCAATATAATCAGCAGGTGGGAACGCACCAGAAGGAAAGGCATCCAATGTGCCGATATAAATTTCACGCACGGAATCTGTCAGTTCTGCACCGACGACGGTCAAATGCCCCGTGGCAATAATCGGGATATCTAAGCCCTGCTCAGTACGTTGCTCAACGGCTTTTTGGTAACAGCTTTGGTAGTGTTCACGAATGGCATTTTGTAATGAAAGTTGTTTTTCTTCACTGCTTTGCCCCGCAATACTGACTTGGATATCTCGTGGCCGTAAAAAGGGGATTGCGCACACTAACCCATTTGGGTTCCCTTGCTTATCTTTCAATGTGATGACAGGGGATTCGCTGTTTGATGTGATGACGTGAGTATTTAAATAACGTAATAACGCGCTGGATTCATTCAAAACAGAGACAGAATCATGGTTTCCACTCAAGATAACTAATTGGCAGCCTGTTTTTTGCAAATCAACAATAAACTGGTTGTAGAGTTCGCGCGCATAACTTGGCGGTGCACCAGTATCAAAGACATCGCCAGCCACAATCAGGGCATCCACTTGGTACTGTTTGACTTGCTCTATTAACCAACGCAAAAAGTGTTGGTGTTCAGCAGATCGATTTTTAGTGAAAAAATACTGACCTAAATGCCAGTCTGAAGTGTGGATGATGCGCATGAGCTAGCGGTTCCTATAATTATGACGCTTTTACTATATTAATATTCTGATGCTTTATACTCATATTCAAACCATTTGGTTTGCTGTGTCACAGTATACTGTATATAGGTTCAGTGAAAGCAAAGGTATGGAAAATTAAATAGTAAAAATAAGAGAGTTGCGAAGCGCTTCGCAATGATAGCCAGATGTGGTGTTAATATTTCACTTACATGACATTAAGCTGTTAATCTAATGATAGATCTTGAATGCGCGTTAAGATATTCATAATTCTGTCACAAAACTGACGCATAATGCGGTCACATTAAAAATCTCTTCTTATTTACAGGAACAATCATGGCAAGACGCATTCTAGTCGTTGAAGATGAAGCGCCCATCCGAGAAATGGTTTGTTTTGTATTGGAACAGAATGGTTTTCAGCCGACAGAGGCTGATGATTATGATTCTGCGATAGCGCAATTGGTTGATCCCCTTCCTGATTTAGTGTTATTGGATTGGATGATACCCGGAGGTTCCGGTATCCAAGTCATTAAACATATGAAGCGTGATAGTGCTACGCGCGATGTCCCCGTCATGATGCTAACGGCAAGGGGCGAAGAAGAAGATCGCGTGAAAGGATTAGAAGTGGGAGCGGATGACTATCTCATCAAACCGTTTTCACCAAAAGAATTGATAGCCCGTGTTAAAGCTATTTTACGACGTATTTCTCCAATGGCGACAGAAGATATTATCGAGATGAACGGGTTAGTGCTTGACCCTACTTCTCATCGCGTTACCAGCAAGGAAATTCCCATTGATATGGGGCCTACCGAATATAAATTACTCCACTTCTTTATGACCCATCCAGAGCGAGTTTATAGCCGTGAGCAGTTACTCAACTATGTTTGGGGTGCCAACGTGTATGTGGAAGACAGAACGGTGGATGTCCATATTCGTCGTTTAAGAAAAGCGTTAGAGTTAGATGGACATGATAAGATGGTGCAAACGGTTCGTGGTACTGGCTACCGCTTCTCTGTTCGCTATTGAGAAACCATTAGGGAGAAACATGGGTGCTTGAACGCTTATCCTTAAAACAGCTGATTTGGGGGCTGTTTTTATTTATTTTACCCGCATTGATACTGTCTGTTTTTATTGGACATCTTTCGTGGCTGCTAGTGATCTCGCTACTCGCAGCACTCATTTGGCACGGATATAACCTGTTAAAACTCTCTGACTGGCTCTGGTTGGATAGAAGTATGCTACCGCCGGATGGCAAAGGGGGATGGGAGCCAATATTTTATGGTATCTATCAGATGCAGCAGCGTAACCGTAAGCGTCGCCGTGAGCTCGGGCAGCTGATTAAGCGTTTTCGCAGCGGGGCTGAATCCTTGCCTGATGCCGTAGTAATCATGACCACCGAAGGCAATATTTTCTGGTGTAACCGCCATGCTCAACAGCTTCTTGGTTTTCGCTGGCCTGAGGATAACGGACAGCATATTTTTAACTTATTACGTTATCCTGATTTTAGCCGCTATTTCACCGTGAAAAACTATGACCAAGCGCTGACGATTGAGCTTAACAGTGGCGAAATTGTTGAGTTTCGTATCTTGCCATATGCGAGTGATCAACTCTTGATGGTGGCTAGAGATGTGACTGAAAAACGCCGTCTAGAAAAAGCGCGTAGAGACTTTTTTGCTAACGTTAGCCATGAGTTACGAACGCCATTAACCGTTATACAAGGTTATCTTGAAGTCATGGATGATCAAGAGGGCACTTCACCGATGAATAAAAAAGCGTTATCGGTGATGCAAGAGCAAACTCATCGAATGGATAACCTGGTGAAGCAATTACTGCAATTATCCCGTATTGAGGTTGCCCCTCAAATTAATCTTGATGAACAGATTAATATGCCGGTCATTCTTAAGATGATTGAACAAGAAGCGATTAGCTTAAGCCAAGGGCGGCACGAGTTTGAATTCAGTATTGATGAAAAACTTCGAGTTCATGGTAATGAAGAGCAGCTACGAAGTGCGGTTGCTAACTTAGTGTATAACGCCATAAACCACACGCCAGACGGCACGAAAATTAAGGTGAAATGGCAGCGAACCAGTAATGGCGCGCAGTTTAGTGTGAGTGACAATGGTCCTGGAATTCCAGCCGAGCACCTTCCTCGCTTAACAGAGCGTTTTTATCGTGTGGATAAAGCGCGTTCAAGGCAAGGTGGTGGGGGAACAGGGTTGGGCTTAGCGATTGTTAAGCATGCTGTTCAACACCATAGTAGCCAGCTCTCAGTAACCAGTCAGGTTGGCAAGGGCAGTGAGTTTTCATTCACATTACCACCAGTGTTTATTGTGTCAGACAAGAAAGTGAATACATTAAGCGCAAAATAACCTAAAAAACGAAACCTTGCTAATGAAATCATCATATTAGCAAGGTTTTTTGTTTTGTACTTTACCCTATATTGGTACTATTTCTAACGACTACGCTATATTTTCAATTTTATCCTGCAATTTTCTTCATCTTATTCTGTGAATATTTCTTCGGTATGGTTAAAAAATGTTTTATTGATGATTTTTTAGCCTGAATATATACGGGATATTGCAATTTTACTGACAGTAATCACTGGTTCTTAAATTTAGTTTGGTGCATTGTTCTTGTTTTCGGGTTTGCTCTTGCCTTTTTTCCCTATAAAAGTTTTACTTGTCGCCAGTTATTGGCGATTTTTACTGTTTTTTGATGTTTAGTATTGCAAAGCTAACCAAGACATGCATTTTGTATTGTTAATGTAATGTTAATCAGAACTCTATTTCGTCATATATGTTCCAATAGGTTACCGATGAAGTGACCTGTTTTTATTTCATAATTTACTAAAAATTAACATAATATGGCTCATCGTTTATCATCCAGAGATATCCTCGCCTTAGGTTTTATGACCTTTGCGCTGTTTGTTGGGGCTGGAAATATCATTTTCCCGCCAATGGTCGGTTTACAAGCCGGTGAACAAGTTTGGACTGCGGCACTTGGCTTCTTAGTCACCGGTGTCGGTCTTCCTGTTCTTACCGTTGTTGCATTGGCGAAAGTAGGGGGCGGTATTGAAGCGCTCAGCACGCCAATTGGTAAAACTGCTGGTCTGTTACTCGCTATCGTTGCGTATTTATCGGTGGGGCCTCTTTTTGCAACCCCAAGAACGGCAACCGTTTCTTATAAAGTGGGTATCGCACCACTACTGGGCGGCGAATCTGAAATCTCGCTGCTGGTTTATAGCGCCATCTATTTTGTACTGGTGATCGGTATTTCGTTATACCCAGGTAAATTGCTAGATAGCGTTGGGCACATTTTGGCGCCAGTCAAAATGTTGGCACTGGCAATTTTAGGTGTTGCTGCGGTTATGTGGCCTGCTGGACAACCGATTCTGGCAACCCCTGAATATCAAGATATGGCATTTTCCAATGGTTTTATTAATGGCTATTTAACGATGGACACATTAGGTGCCATGGTTTTTGGTATTGTCATTGTGAATGCGGCGCGTTCCCGCGGTATTGAAAACTCATCATTATTAACTCGCTATACCATGTGGGCAGGATTAATTGCTGGGGTGTTATTAACTCTGGTCTATTTATCGCTGTTTAAACTGGGCGAAAATAGTGGATCATTGATTCCAAATCCAGCTGATGGCGCTGATATTCTTCACGAATATGTTCAATACACGTTCGGTAACTACGGTAGCTTCTTCTTAGCGGTGTTGATTTTTGTTGCCTGTATGGTGACTGCTGTAGGGCTAACCTGCGCATGTGCTGAGTTCTTCAGTCGCTATGTACCAATCTCTTACCGTAAATTGGTATTGATTTTAGGCTTGTTCTCTATGGTGATTTCAAACCTCGGACTGAGTAAGCTGATTGCGTTCTCATTACCAGTATTGGTTTCGATTTATCCACCTTGTATCGTTTTGATTTTGATGAGCTTTACGTTGAAGTGGTGGCGTAACCCAACCATCGTGATTGCTCCGACGATGTTAACAAGCTTTGTGGTCGGTTTGATTGGTGCCGTGAAAGCCTCTGATAACTTGAAGACTTATATCCCTGACTGGATGACGTCTATTCCACTATATCAGCAAGATTTAGCGTGGTTATTACCATCGCTGGTTGTGTTAGTAGTTGCTGCGCTGTGTGACAGATTGATCGCGCCATCAAGTGAGCATCATAAGCACGCTTGATCTTTACAAATTAACGTAAATGAAAAGGCCACATCAATTTGTTGTGGCCTTTTTTCTATCTAAAATTCAGAAAGACTCCATTGGTACTGTGTACTAGTTTTTCTTTTAATTAGTACACTGTACCAATATAATCAATGTGACTTTGAGAATGGAGGCTCTTATGAATTACTTAGAGTTTGTTGAAACTACGGTTTTTAGTAAAAGACGTAGACTACTGATGGATGATACTGAATTTCAGTCATTCCAAACTTTTTTGCTAGAAAACTACGCACTAGGCGATCGATAAGCCATACAGGTGGTTGCAAAAAAATTCGCTGGAACCGGACAGGTATGGGGAAGAGTGGTGGTTTAAGGATTATCTACTATGTTCGGGCGATGAATGGTCGGATATACCTACTCTTAATTTATCCTAAAAATGAACAAGATGATTTGAGTGAGCAGCAAAAACTAATACTAAGAACCTTGAGTAAACAGTTCAGCTAATATTAAAACTGATGAGTTAAACCTCTACAAATGAGGAAAGATGATGGAAAAAACACTATTTGATGACCTGGTCAGTAGTATGGAGGAAATGATCGCTATTGAAAAAGGCGAAAAAATTCCTTCTTCTGAAAATATTCACCGGCATGAATTACCGGATGTAAAAGCGATTCGCAAACAAGCAGGAATGAAACAGCAGGAATTTGCTGAGGCAATTGGACTTAGCGTAGATTTAGTTCGAAGCTGGGAACAAAAACGTAGAATACCTTCAGGTATCGCACTAAAGATGTTGTTTTTATTAGAAAAACAGCCCGGTATTATTAATTTTTTACGAACAATTCATATCTAGTTGATTAATTAAACCCCGTCAATGGACGGGGTCTGTTTATTATAAATTTTAATTCACACCCACTGCACTGCCTGCAGGGCGGCGAACATCGTTGGAGCCGTAAATAAAGCCTTCACGGACTTTGCCAGAAACAGCAGAGTCGTTGCCGGAAGATTTCGCACTCACACCCGCACCGTCAGGAATACCGATCATAATTAGCTCAGCAGCGCCCCATGGGGTCTGCTCTACCATCTTATAGCCCATCTTATCGAGTAGCGCTAAACTGTCTTTAGAGACACCGCGTTGCTCATAGTAAACCTCGTCAGGCAGCCATTGATGGTGAATGCGAGGGGCATTCACTGCTTCTTGTGGCGGCATGCCATGGTCAATAATGTTTAATGCGGTTTGCAAGGTAATCGAAATGATCCTTGAGCCTCCCGGTGAACCGAGTACTAAGAATACTTTGCCGTCTTTAGTGACAATTGTCGGGCTCATTGATGATAGTGGGCGCTTACCGGGGGCGATAGAGTTTCTTTCCCCTTGCACTAATCCATACAGATTTTTCTCGCCAACTTTGGTGGTGAAATCATCCATTTCATCATTCAGGAAGAAACCTGTACCCGGTGGGATCACGACAGAGCCAAATCGACCATTAATCGTATAAGTGGTTGAAACAGCATTACCTTTGTCATCCACAACAGAATAATGGGTGGTTTCCGGTTTTTCGTGAGGCCCTATTCCTGGTTGGACTTCAGTGGATGGTGTCGCTTTATTTGGCACAATCTCTTTGCGCAGATCAGCGGCGTACTGTTTGCTGAGCAGTTTACCCGTCGGATTATCCACAAATGCAGGGTCGCCTAAGAATGTATTGCGATCCATATAAGCGTGGCGCATCGCCTCTGTTAGCGTATGAATGTATTCAGCGGAGTTGAAGCCCATCTCTTTGAGATCATAACCTTCTAAAATATTGAGGGTTTCGCAGATAGTTACGCCACCCGAACTTGGTGGTGGCGCAGAGATAAATTTGTAACCACGGTAGGTACAGCTAACAGGAGTGGTATCTGAAATGGAGTAATCAGCAAAGTCTTGAGCTGTTAGGATCCCGCCATTTTTCTTCGATGCGGCTTCTACGATTTTAGGGATATCTCCTTCATAGAATGCAACAGGGCCTTTATTGGCGATTTTTTCCAGTGTGTTTGCCAAATCGGTTTGTACCAGTAAGTCTCCCGGTTGGTAAGCACTTCCATCCGGTTTTAAGAAAATCCGAGCAACTTCGGGGTCTTGTTTGAAGCGTTCATTCGTGGTGTCAAGCACGTCAGTATCGCCACGGGTTAGGACAAAGCCTTCTCGAGCGAGTTTAATGGCGGGTGCCATGACTTGCTGGCGGCTCATGGTGCCGTATTTTTCAAGGGCATAATCTAAGCCTTTCACTGTACCCGGCACACCTGATGCGAGGTAGCCATATAAGCTGGCATCTTTGATAAGTTTGCCATCTTTATCTAAATACATATCGGCGCTGGCAGCTTTCGGCGCTGTTTCTCGGAAGTTAATAAAGATATCTTTGCCATCCGCGAGGTGCAGCGTCATAAAACCACCGCCACCAATATTGCCACAGCAAGGGTTAACAACGGCTTGGGCATAACCGACTGCTACCGCTGCATCCACCGCATTTCCTCCGGCTTTTAAAATGTCAGCACCAATTTGTGACGCGAGGTGTTGAGAGGAGACAACCATGCCTTTTGTTGCTTCAACGGCAGGTTCGGAAGCGGCATAAAGTTGACTTGAAGTTAGCAACGAAATCAGTAGTAAAGAGGGGCGCCATGCATTTTTTATCATTGGTATCTCCCGATTTAGTGAAGGAAGTAACGCGTAGATGTAATACAAATAAATAATTTGTTAAATATTTGTATCACCAAGATATAGCATGAATGATTTGAAGGGCTGAATAACAAAAGTGAAAAAGTGTTAACGCGGTAGGAAAAATTTTAGATAGGCATAGATATAGAAATGCCGGCATTAAGCCGGCACTTGGAAACTTAACAGGTCAAATTACAGACCAGTTGCGTTCTTAGTCAGGTAAGCAGCAACGCCTTTTGGAGATGCGTTCATGCCTTCTTTACCTTTTTCCCACTGAGCTGGGCAAACATCACCGTGCTCTTCGTGGAATTGCAGCGCGTCAACCATACGCAGCATTTCGTCGATGTTACGGCCTAATGGCAGGTCGTTAACCACTTGGTGACGAACAACACCGTTTTTGTCAACTAAGAAAGAACCACGCAGAGCAACGCCCGCTTCTGGGTGCTCGATGCCGTAAGCTTTCATGATGTCGCGTTTGATATCAGCAACCATCGGGTATTTAACTTCACCGATACCGCCGTTATCAACAGGAGTTTTACGCCATGCGTTATGAACGAATTCTGAGTCGAAAGAAACACCAACGATTTCTACGCCGCGTTTTTTGAACTCTTCATAGCGGTGGTCGAATGCAATCAGTTCTGAAGGACATACAAAAGTGAAGTCCATTGGCCAGAAGAAGATCACAGCTGGGCGACCGTTCAGGTGTTTTTTCAGGTTGAAGTTTTCAACGATTTCACCATTACCAAGAACAGCTGCAGCAGTAAAGTCAGGGGCTTGACGTGTAACCAGAACCATAATGTACTCCTATGAGTTTTAAGGGTTTCTATCTCCGCAATCGAAATGGGGCATGCGGATAAATATAACCTAAGGATAAGGTTTTATCCTTGGAGAATAAAGACATTAAAACCAATCAATATGATAGCTTTTACCTATCAATGGTATCAATTTGGCAGATTAATATCAATAAGATAGTTTTATTCCATTAAAGTGCAAGTTTTAATTTATTCGGATGCACGTAATGTGAACTCTTGGGCAAAAAGTTGCTGTTTTGCCGTCTCAATCATTTGAGGATAAAACTGAAAGAAAATATGTTCAAGTTCTAGATAATTAAGCAAAAAATCATCAAATGAGCCACTAAGGGCCGCGAGTTTTGGACGGCGCCTTGCCATGCCATTAAGTGACTTACCTATGTACGCTTTTTCTGCGTATCGCGTCAGCCATTGCTGAGGCCAGAGATACTCATTTAACTCCTGAAATTTTTCAGGGGTATGACACAAATCCGGTTCAATGGTTTGCCTGGAAAAAAGCACAAAATCAGAGAGTGAATGTGAGGGAACGAGACGTTCCCAATGCAGAGAAAGAAAATGATCCCAGACTAAATCTAAGGTGATAGGCGCGACTCGGCGGTATTCTTCGCGAAATAGCTGGCGCGCTTGCTTCACGAGCGGATGGGTATCTGTAATTCTATCTACGGCTCTGTGCATACGGATCCCTGCAACCACATCCGGTGAGTAATCTCCCGCAGGGTTACCGCGTACGTAGTCCGCCATCATGTTTCCCAATAGGGAGCTTTTGGCAAGATAGGCTAGGTGAAGATGAGCAAGATAGTTCATGGCGGTACTATAAACGAAAAATATCAGAAACGAAAAAATGAAAGAAAAAAGAGTGCAGACACATTCCGTGCTGTTTCAGAAAATATTTGCATAATATTGGTTCTTTTTTATACAAAATGGCGCTTATTTCTTGCGCCAAAGGCAGTGCAGCACTAGACTAGTCGCCTTATTTTTTTAGATTGATGTCAATACAATGCGTGTATCCGATTTTACTTTTGAATTACCAGAAGAACTTATTGCCCACTATCCTCAAGCTGAGCGTAGTTCATGTCGCTTACTTGGTCTTGATGGTGCTACGGGACAGCTCACGCATGGTGTGTTTACCGATATTCTTGAAAAATTGGAGCCGGGGGATTTGCTAGTGTTCAACAACACTCGCGTGATCCCTGCTAGATTGTTCGGTCGTAAAGCGAGCGGCGGTAAAATTGAGGTTTTGATTGAGCGTATGCTCGATGAACATCGTGTTTTGGCTCATGTTAGAGCCTCTAAAGCACCAAAAGAGGGTGCTGCGCTGCTACTGGGTGAAGATGAAAGTGTGAATGCGACGATGGTCGCTCGTCACGGTGCACTGTTTGAGCTGCGCTTTGATGATGCGCGCGATGTGTTAAGCATTCTGAACCAAATTGGGCACATGCCATTACCACCTTATATCGACCGTCCAGATGAAGAGTCTGATAAAGAGCTATATCAAACCGTGTATAGCCAGCGTCCGGGCGCGGTTGCTGCACCAACAGCGGGTTTACACTTTGATGAGCCTTTATTAGAAGCATTACGCCAAAAAGGCGTTGAAATGGCATTCGTGACATTGCATGTCGGGGCGGGAACGTTCCAACCGGTGCGTGTTGATTCCATCGAAGACCATATTATGCACTCTGAATATGCAGAGGTTCCGCAAGAGGTGGTCGATGCAGTGTTAGCGTGTAAAGCGCGTGGAAATCGTGTGATTGCCGTGGGAACAACGTCTGTTCGTTCACTGGAAAGTGCCGCGAAAGCCAGCCAAGATGCTTTAATTGCTCCATTCTTTGACGATACCCAGATATTTATTTATCCGGGTTATGAATATCAAGTGATTGATGCCCTGATCACTAACTTCCACTTACCAGAATCCACATTAATTATGTTGGTCTCTGCGTTTGCGGGATATCAAAACACCATGCAAGCCTATAAAGAAGCCGTTGAGCAAAAATACCGTTTCTTTAGTTATGGTGATGCCATGTTTATTACGCCAAATGCTAATGCTCGTTTTGAGCAAGTCGGCTCGGCAGAACAAGAATAAGTGGCGGCGTAGCTGCTCGCTTAGATTCAGTAACCAATAGCACCAGACTGTTTTTCTGATGCTAGGAGATAAAACGTGAAATATGAATTACAGACAACCGACGGTAATGCGCGTCGTGGTCGCCTGATTTTTGAACGCGGTGTGGTAGAAACTCCGGCGTTCATGCCAGTAGGAACTTACGGTACGGTTAAGGGAATGACTCCTGAAGAAGTGAAAGAAACCGGTGCTCAAATTTTACTGGGTAACACCTTCCACTTATGGCTACGTCCGGGTCAAGAAATCATGAAATTACATGGTGACCTGCACGACTTTATGCAATGGCAAGGCCCGATCTTAACGGATTCAGGCGGCTTCCAAGTCTTTAGTCTTGGTGCAATGCGTAAAATTAAAGAAGAAGGTGTTCATTTCCGTAATCCAATTAATGGTGAAAAAGTCTTCTTAAGCCCCGAAAAATCGATGGAAATTCAGTACGACCTCGGTTCTGATATCGTGATGATTTTCGACGAATGTACGCCGTATCCAGCTGATTGGGATTACGCAAAAACATCAATGGAAATGTCATTACGTTGGGCAGCACGTAGCCGTCAGCGCTTTGATGAATTGAACAATAAAAATGCGCTGTTCGGGATTATCCAAGGCAGTGTTTACGAAGATTTACGCGATATCTCCGTGAAAGGGCTGGTGGAAATTGGCTTTGATGGGTACGCTGTAGGCGGCTTAGCAGTCGGCGAACCAAAAGAAGATATGCACCGTATTTTAGAGCACGTATGTCCGCAAATTCCAGCAGAAAAACCACGTTACCTGATGGGCGTTGGTAAGCCGGAAGATTTAGTGGAAGGCGTACGTCGTGGTATCGATATGTTTGACTGTGTGATGCCGACACGAAATGCGCGTAACGGACATTTATTTGTTACTAACGGCGTGGTAAAAATCCGTAATGCGAAGTATAAGTCAGACACATCACCTCTTGATGCAGAGTGTGACTGCTATACTTGTCGTCATTACAGCCGTGCGTATTTGCATCATCTTGACCGTTGTAATGAAATTTTGGGTGCGCGACTCAATACCATCCATAATTTACGTTACTATCAACGCTTAATGGCGGGTATTCGCCAAGCAATTGAAGCGGGTAATTTTGAGCAGTTTGCTGCGGATTTCTATCAGAAGATTGGCAAAGCCCAGCCTTCATTAAATAGAGAGTGAATTTAAAGTGCGAAGTTAGCCCGAACTGTGTAGCATATCGGGCTGTACCCTTCGTTCTTGCAGCTGATTGTGGTTATTGGCATCAGCCAAAAGAATTATTTAGTGCAAATTATGGTTTTTAGTTCTAGTTATATGAAGGTTTGATGTATTTTATGTAACTTGAACTAGTTAAAGTGTAAGTTTGAAATTGCTTTCAATAACAATGAGGAAAGTTGAATGAGTTTTTTTATTTCTGAAGCAGCGGCATCAGCAGGCGCACCCGCTCAAGGTAGCCCGTACTCTCTGATTATTATGCTGGTTGTTTTCGCGCTGATTTTCTATTTCATGATCCTACGTCCACAGCAAAAACGTGCTAAAGATCACCGTAAACTGATGGAATCAATCGCTAAAGGTGATGAAGTTTTAACCACTGGTGGTTTGATCGGTCGTGTGACTAAAGTGTCTGAAACAGGTTATGTTGTTCTTGAGCTGAGTGAGAACACTGAAGTAACTATCAAACGTGATTTCGTTGCTGCTGTTCTACCTAAAGGCACAATGAAAGCAATCTAATTCTGAATTTTCCCGAAGGGAACTGCCGTGCTAAACCGTTATCCTTTATGGAAGTATCTGATGTTGATCACTGCGATCCTCATCGGTTTGCTGTATGCACTTCCAAACCTATATGGTGAGGATCCGGCTGTTCAGATCACTGGCGTGCGGGGAACCGCCGCCAATGAACAAACGCTGATCCAAGTCCAAAAAGCTTTAGAAACAGACAAAATTCAGAGCAAATCTGTTGCTCTCGAAAATGGGGCAATTTTAGCCCGTTTCAACAACTCTGACGTTCAGTTACGTGCTCGTGAAGTCATCATGAATGCACTGGGTGACCAGTATGTTGTTGCATTAAACCTTGCACCTGCTACACCAAAATGGCTTGAAGCTCTCGGTGGTGAACCGATGAAGCTGGGTCTGGACTTACGTGGTGGGGTTCACTTCCTGATGGAAGTAGATATGGACACTGCATTAGGTAAATTGCAGGAACAAAACATGGATGGTTTGCGTAATGACTTGCGCCAAGCAGGTATTGCGTACTCTTCTATTCGTAAAGGCAGTGATTACAGCGTCGAAGTTCGCTTCCGTAACGCTGATGATCGCAGTCTTGCTGAGAAAACACTGGCGCGTAAATACCCAGACTTAGTGTTTTCTGACGGCAGCGATAACACCATGATTGCTGTTATGACAGATGAGCGCTTACGTGAAGCGCGTAACTATGCTGTCTCTCAAAACATCACGATCATTCGTAACCGTGTTAACCAATTAGGTGTTGCTGAACCACTGGTTCAACGCCAAGGTGCGGATCGCATTGTTGTTGAATTACCGGGTATCCAAGATACTGCGCGTGCAAAAGAAATCTTAGGTGCAACTGCAACCTTAGAATTCCGCTTAGTGAATACTGGCGTAGATAGCGCAGCGGCAGAAAGTGGACGAATTCCGGGTGACTCAGAGCTTAAATCTGATCGTAATGGCGTGCCTTATGTTCTGTATAAGCGTGTTGTCTTAACGGGTGACCATATCACCGATTCTACATCTGAAACCGATGAAAATGGTTATCCGCAAGTGAGTATTAGCCTTGATAGTGCCGGTGGCTCAATCATGTCTGACTTTACTCGTGACAACCAAGACAAGCTGATGGCAACCCTGTTTGTTGAATACAAAGACAGTGGTAAAAAAGATGCTGCAGGTCGAGCGATTTTAGTTAAAGATGAAAAAGTGATTAACGCCGCGCGTATCCAAGCTCGTTTCGGTAGCAAATTCCGTATTACGGGAATTGATAACGCGAACGAAGCGCGTCAATTATCTTTACTGCTGCGTGCGGGTGCATTGATTGCGCCAATCCAAATTGTTGAAGAGCGTACTATCGGTCCAACATTGGGTATGCAAAACATCGAGCAAGGTCTGAAAGCGTGTATCGCGGGTCTGTTAGCCTCTATCCTGTTTATGATTATTTACTATCGTAAATTTGGTCTGATTGCGAGTAGTGCTCTGATGGCTAACCTGGTCTTAATCGTGGGTGTGATGTCTCTGTTACCAGGGGCGACGCTAACCATGCCAGGTATTGCCGGTATCGTCCTAACCCTTGCGGTTGCCGTCGATGCCAACGTTCTAATAAACGAACGTATCAAAGAAGAACTTCGCAATGGACGCTCAGTGCAACAAGCGATCCACGAAGGGTATAAAGGCGCCTTCTCAAGTATTACCGACGCAAACTTAACGACCTTAATCACCGCAATTATTCTGTATGCAGTGGGTACTGGTTCGATTAAAGGCTTTGCGATCACGACAGCGATTGGTGTCGCAACCTCTATGTTTACAGCTATTGTTGGTACACGTGCAATCGTGAACCTGCTATACGGCGGTAAACGTATTAACAAGCTGTCAATTTAAGGAGCACGTTGTGGCACAGGATTATACTGTTGAACAATTGAACTATGGCCGTAAAGTCTATGACTTCATGCGCTGGGACAACGTTGCCTTTAGCATTTCTATCGTTTTACTGATCGCTTCTTGCGTGATTATCGGTGTGAAAGGCTTTAACTGGGGACTTGATTTTACGGGCGGTACCGTCATTGAAATCAACCTGAGTCAGCCTGCTGATTTGGATAAAATTCGTGATAGCCTGTCTAACTCGAATCATAAAGATCCATTAATCCAAAACTTTGGTAGCAGCCGAGACATCATGATCCGTTTACCGCCAGTTGAAGGCGTAGCGGGTCAAGAAGTCGGTAAAGAGATCATTACTATCATCAATAAAAACGTTGATGAGCAAGCGACGGTTAAGCGTATTGAATTCGTAGGACCAAGCGTAGGTGCTGAGTTAGCACAAACAGGGGCATTAGCGTTATTAACAGCGCTTATCTGTATCCTGATCTACGTTGGTTTCCGTTTCGAATGGCGTTTAGCGGCGGGTGCCGTACTGTCACTGGCTCACGACGTGGTGATCACCTTAGGTATTCTGTCTCTATTCCACATTGAGATTGATATGACCATCGTGGCGTCATTGATGTCAGTTATCGGTTACTCCCTTAACGATAGTATCGTGGTATCTGACCGTATCCGTGAAAACTTCCGTAAGATCCGTCGCGGTACACCGTACGAAATCATGAACGTCTCTTTGACCCAAACATTGAGCCGTACCATCATGACATCAGCAACGACATTATTAGTGGTTCTGATGCTGTACCTGTTTGGTGGCGCGATGTTAGAAGGCTTCTCACTGGTTATGTTAATCGGTGTGACAATTGGTACGATTTCATCTATCTACGTGGCTTCTGCATTAGCACTGAAGATGGGTATGAAGCGTGAGCACTTAATTCAGGCGAAAGTCGAGAAAGAAGGCGCAGACCAAGAGTCTTTATTACCATAACGAATACAGGCATTCGTGTCTCATAAACACCCTGAGGATAAATAATCCTCAGGGTGTTTTTCATTTCAGGTCTGAGTTACACTATCTACCCTATAAAATAGAATCAGGAATTCCTATGCATTGCCCATTTTGCTCAGCTGTAGATACGAAAGTGATTGACTCGCGTCTGGTTGGTGAAGGCTCACAAGTGCGCAGGCGCCGCCAGTGTTTGGTTTGCCATGAACGCTTCACCACATTTGAAGTGGCGGAACTTGTTATGCCTCGGGTAATTAAAAGTGACGACATTCGCGAACCTTTCGATGAAGAAAAGCTCAACCGAGGCATGTTGAAAGCCTTAGAAAAACGTCCTGTCAGTTCCGATGCTATTGATCAAGCCATAATTTCTATTAAATCCCACCTACGAGCGACTGGCGAGCGTGAAGTTCCCTCTAAGTTGATTGGTAATTTGGTGATGGATGAACTCAAAAAACTCGATAAAGTGGCTTATATTCGCTTTGCCTCTGTCTATCGTAGTTTTGAAGATGTACGTGAATTTGGCGAAGAAATTGCCAAGTTACAGGACTAATACCGATGCTTGAACAAGACCATATCTACATGGCCCGAGCCTTTGAGTTGGCAAAAAAAGGACGTTTTACGACATCACCGAACCCAAATGTGGGTTGCGTGATTGTGCGCGACGGTGAAATTGTCGGCGAGGGCTACCATCAAAAAGCGGGAGAGCCGCACGCGGAAGTCCATGCACTTCGAATGGCGGGTGATAAAGCGAAAGGCGCCACAGCTTATGTGACCCTTGAGCCTTGTAGCCATCACGGCCGTACCCCACCTTGTGCAGAAGCGTTAATTAATGCGGGGATCACCCGCGTTGTCGCGGCAATGCAAGACCCTAACCCTCAAGTGGCTGGCCGCGGTTTATTTATGTTATCTCAAGCGGGAATAGAAACTGCCAGCAATATTCTGTTGGAAGAAGCCGAGGCACTAAACCGTGGCTTTTTAAAACGCATGCGTACCGCATTTCCTTACATTCAATTAAAACTCGCCGCATCATTAGATGGCAAGACCGCATTAGCGAATGGGGAAAGTAAGTGGATCACGAGCCCAGCGGCGCGTAAAGATGTTCAAGTGCTGCGCGCTCAAGCTAGTGCTATTTTGAGTACCAGTAATACGGTGCTTGCTGATGATCCTGCTTTGACGGTGCGTTGGAACGAATTACCTGCGGATGTTCAAGCACAATACCCAGAAGAAAAGCTGCGCCAACCTATTCGTATTGTGTTAGATAGACACAATCGCGTGAAGCCCGAACATAAAGTGACACAGTTAGAAGGTGAATGCTGGCTAATCCGCCCAACGCCGGATACCACAGAAACATGGCAGGGCAATGTCGAACAACTTGCTATCCCTGCAGATGATAATGGCATCGATTTAGTGATTTTGATGATGCAATTAGCGAAACGTAATGTGAATAGTATTTGGGTAGAGGCGGGCGCTAAGCTTGCAGGCTCGTTATTAAAACTAGGTTTAGTCGACGAACTGATCGTCTATATCGCACCTAAATTACTTGGGGATACTGCACGTGGGTTAGTGAGTCTCCCTGAATTAAGCGCATTATCAGATGCGCCTCAATTTGAATTTACTGATGTTGAAAAAGTCGGAAATGACCTTCGCGTCAGGTTACGCCCTGTATGGTAAATGTGTTTTTTTAGCGGTTTGCTGAAATTCACTCGTACGGTTACCTAAAGAATGTGATAAAATCCGCGCCCCGCGGGTTGTAATTAATATTTGAGGAAGATTATGAACGTAATCAAAGGTGTTGTTGCTGCGCCAAAAGCGCGTGTTGCTATCGCTATCGCTCGTTTTAACAACTTTATTAATGATAGCCTGCTGGACGGTGCTGTTGACGCGTTAGAGCGTATTGGCCAAGTTGCTCAAGATAACATCACCGTTGTTTGGGTACCAGGTGCTTATGAATTACCACTGACAGTGAAAGCACTGGTTGAAACCAAAAAATATGATGCAGTTATCGCATTAGGTACTGTTATTCGTGGCGGTACTGCCCACTTTGAATTTGTTGCAGGTGAGTGCAGCTCAGGTCTGTCTCATGTTGCATTAAATAGCGAAGTTCCTGTGACTTTCGGTGTATTAACCACTGAAAATATCGAGCAAGCCATTGAGCGTGCTGGTACTAAAGCAGGTAACAAAGGTGCAGAAGCTGCACTGACCGCTCTCGAAATGATTAATGTGATTAAAGCTGTAAAAGGCAAATAATGCGCGTCATATCTCGGTTCTATGAGTTCGAGATATGCTGTGTAGTTTTTTTTATTTAAGGGGAATCTTGTGAAACCTGCTGCTCGTCGTCGCGCTCGTGAGTGTGCTGTACAGGCCATTTATTCATGGCAATTATCCGGTAATCCTATTGCCGACGTAGAATATGAGTTTATTGCTGAACAGGACATGTCTGACGTTGACGTAACCTATTTCCGTGAGCTGATTTCTGGTATTGCAAACAATGCTACGAAGCTGGATCAATTAATGTCACCTTACTTATCTCGTCAGTTAGAAGAGTTAGGTCAAGTTGAGAAAGCGATTTTACGTGTAGCAATGTATGAACTAAGCTATAGAGAAGATGTACCTTTCAAAGTTGCTATCAATGAAGGTATTGAATTAGCGAAAGTTTTTGGTGCTGAAGATAGCCATAAGTTTGTCAACGGTGTGTTAGATAAAGCAGCACCTGCGGTACGTCGTAAGAAATAAACATAATCAGGTTCCCTCCTGTAATACGTAAGTCATAATGGGTAGGCTGGGTTCCAGTCTACTCTAGTACTTATGTCTGGCTTTTCAGTTTATGACAAGTGAGACATAGCGAAAATGGAAAATCTACCATGTCATATGGCGAATTTGACCTCATCGCACGTTTTTTTAATCGCCAAGCTGTAAACCGACGTGATGTTAATATCGGTATTGGCGATGATTGTGCGCTAATGACTATCCCTGAAAAACAGCAACTTGCTGTGAGTACCGACACCCTAGTTTCCGGTATTCATTTTTTACCCGATATCTCTCCCGCTGACCTTGCCTATAAATCCCTAGCTTCAAATTTAAGTGATCTTGCTGCGATGGGAGCTGATCCCGCCTGGGTTTCTCTCGCCATTACTTTGCCAAGTGTAAATAGTGAATGGCTACAATCTTTTAGCGATATGTTGTTTGATCAATTGAATTACTATGGAATGCAGCTGATTGGGGGAGACACGACTCGTGGGCCAATGAGTTTAACTTATACCGTTCATGGTCTTGTACCGGCTGGCAAAGCGTTATCTCGCTCTGGTGCACGTAATGGTGATTGGATTTATGTAACGGGCACGTTGGGAGATAGCGCGGCAGGGCTTGCGATACTGCAAGACAGATTACATGCTGAAAACCTTGAGCATAAACAGTGGCTGATTGAGCGCCATTTACGCCCACAACCACGCATTTTACAGGGGCAGGCTTTACGCAATTTAGCTTCATCTGCGATTGATATCTCAGATGGGTTAGTTTCCGATCTCAACCATATATTAAAAGCGAGCGGTTGCGGAGCGCGGATCAATCTCGATGCCTTACCACAGTCTGATGCGTTGAAGCAGAATTGTTCTATTGAGCAAGCAAGGATTTGGTCACTAAGTGGTGGGGAAGACTATGAGTTATGCTTTACGGTACCTGAAATGAATCGGGGAGCCTTAGAAGTTGCGCTTGCTCATACGGGTTCAGGTTTTACCTGTATTGGTCAAATTAAGCCCCAATCCGAAGGGATCCGTTATTTTTGTGATAACCAAGCTGTTGAGGTTGACCTCAAGGGCTTCGATCATTTTGTTTAGGAAGATGTCCATGGCGACCGCTCAAGAAAAAGCAGCAGCAAAGAAACGATTAAATATGCGTAATCCGTGGCACCTTCTAGCGACGGGGTTCGGAAGTGGTTTATCGCCAATTGTTCCCGGCACAATGGGCTCATTAGCCGCCATTCCATTTTGGTTGCTAATGGACAAACTCCCTGTTTGGAGCCTATGGGTTATTATCGTCGTTGGATTCTGGTTTGGATGTTGGATCTGCCAACGCACTTCCGATGATATGAGGATCCATGACCATGGCAGTATTGTTTGGGATGAGTTTATTGGCATGTGGATTACACTAATGGCCATCCCTGTGGTGAGTATCCAGTGGGTTCTCACTGGCTTTTTAATTTTCCGTGTTTACGACATGTGGAAACCTTGGCCAATCCGTATTTTTGATCGCCGAGTCAGTGGCGGGTTTGGCATTATGATTGATGACATTATTGCTGCCATATTTGCCTATGTGACGATTTGGCTATTAGTGCACTATCAGGTGATGCCTTTTGATTTGAGTTAACTCCCTCCTTTAAAGATAAAAATATCTTTTTTCAACAAATAAAGTCCTAGTTAAATACTAGGTCTTTATTCTTATCCTAAACTATTTTTTATTTTTACTTTTATTTTTTATGATTAAAGTTAAATTTATTTTCATTTTGAAAAATAAAAATTTCCTTATTTGTAAAAATTAATTTCACTGTAATTATCCTTTCATCACTATTTCTTATTTATTAAAAATTGTAAAAAATAAAGAATTAATATTAACTCGAAATTTGGGTGGTTATTTTATTTTTTGTTTTTCTGTTCTGAGAAAAAATGATTTAGTCAAATTCACGTATGCGTGATGTTTGGTATATTTCTCTGATTATTTAAATGGGAATGGTTTTCATTTATTTAAATGTGAAATTTGTAGATATGATTTATTTGGGGTGTTTTTGTTAAATAAATGCAACAAAAAATAGAGTAAAGTTAAAGTTCCCAATTAAATTTACTAATCATAGGTGTATTTTTAGGGTCTTATTATGAAATGGCAATTTACAGATTGTTACTGATATGACTCTTGAGGTGCGTATACCGAGTAAGAATATTCAAGTAGTATGCTTAGAAAATAACAAGCAAGAATTAATTTTTATAAAACACGCCTTAATTTATTTTTTAGAAAAATTAAATTTTTCTATTTGGCTTGTTATTTTTTAATAAAGTCATCTCGGTTTTGTTTTGATAAAAATATATTTATCTCAATTTTATATTGTCTATTAATAAGGGTTTACTATGTTAATTAATAAAAAAAATCTGATCGTATTATCTATCGCTGCTGGCTTAGGTTTTTCAGGTGCAGCAATGTCTGCAACGAACGCACAAGTAACAGTAACTGGGAATATTGCTGCTGCAACATGTGATTTAAGCGTCACAAATACCAATATCGATTTAGGAACATTTATCTCTTCAGATATTCAAACGGTTGGAACTGTAGCGGGTAGTACTCATAATTTTGATATGAGCTTATCTAACTGTAGTAAAGATTTTGATGCAGAAGGCGGTACTAAATTCGTTCAAATGTATGCGAAAGGTACTGCTTTAGCAGCAAACACGTCGTTATTCAACAATATCGAGAAAGGTACTGTGGGCGTGGAAGTTAAAGCGGATGAGCAACCTGTTAAGCCAAATTCAACCATTAAGTTAAGCAGCATTGATTCACTGACCAAAGAAGGCTCTGCAGTGATCCCTATGAGTGTTGCGTTGAACTCAACAGTGGCAACTCCAAATTCACAGCGTATCGAAGCGCCGATTACTTTCTCTGTAAGCTACGAGTAAGTTTGCCGTGAAATGGCAGGTTTCTGCCATTTCACTTTTTAACTCATCACGAGAAGATAAAAAATGAAATTATTAACTTTACTCCGTACGCTTCCTGTTTTTGCAACTCTGTTTTTTATTCAAATAGGAATGACGTCTGCGGCTGGAGTCGGTATCAATACCACTCGGGTTATTTTCAACCAAGGAAATCAGTCAGTCCCTGTCACTCTGCGCAATAGTACAGAGAAGGAAGAATATTTGGTTCAGGTTTATCTGACAAAAACCGCCAAAGGTACGGCGCAAGACCAAACTTTAGATGTGCTTCCTCCTATGTTCTATCTCGCATCAAGCCAGCAGCGCGATGTTCGCTTAGTAGAAGGTGCTGGAGCATCCGCATTACCAAAAGATAGGGAATCTGTTTTTTATTTTCATGCTAGAGCCATTGCGGCAAGTGAAAAGAACGCTGGGCAGCAAAATGCGGCGATGAAAGGTGAAGTGAAAATTGCATTAGAGAGTGTGATTAAAGTTTTCTATCGCCCTAAAAACCTGACATTAACGGTAGAGCAAGCTCAAGGTAGCCTGACATTTGAAGAGACAGCGAACGGAATCAAAGTGATTAATCCATCGCCATATTACATCACATTGTCATCATTGAGTGTAGGGGGGAAAGCGGTGACGTTAAACCCTGAAATGAACAACACTATGATAGCGCCTTTTGCCAGCATGGATTATCCAACCCCGGTGAAAAAAGGCAAAAAAGTATGGGCTGCCATCAATGATCTTGGGGGACGAAGTGAGTATTCACAACCTTAAACTGGGACAGTATCGATGGGCGCTTTTTGCTGGGATATTTTCCATTGTGGCGATACCCGAAGTGAATGCAGCAAATACCTTAGAGTTGACAGCAGAAATCGACAATGCAGGAGAGTGCGATATTGCGGTTAGCCCTTCATTGATTGAATTCAAACGACGTCCTTCCGTCGGTGAGTTTGTGGCGAATGATGCGGTAGATATCCAACTATTAAGTTTGTCGTATAAATGTACGGGTTATGAAACCAATGCTCGCCCTGAAATAAAAGTAACAGGGAATACAGCTACCGATACCAATTTGTTTTTAACAGCAGATCCAAAAGGCGCCAAAGGCGTTGGTTTTATGCTGAAAGATGGCGCGGTGAAGGATCTTTCTGGTTATTACAATGCAGGTAAAACAGTGGTCAATGGTGATTCGGTACTTCTATCCGCAGGCGCTACTGATGGCGAAAAGCCTTTTACGGTAGGTTTTATTCGCCAAGTCGGTAATAACACCGTCACCGCAGGTGCAGTGAAAGCTGCAATCTTATTCACTGTTGTGATGCCATAAATGGAGGCGATATGAACAAATATTCATATTTTCTCATGGCTTCATTGTTCGTTTTTACAGGGGAACTGTTTGCTGCTTCAAACACGGTGAGTATTAACTTTGATGCACATTTATATCGTAGAACGTGCGATGTAAACCTCTCCGAAAGTGTGGTGGCTTATGGAAAAGTGAAGCCCCAAACCATTGTTGATAATGACTCTGGTGTTAGTACCGCTCTAAATCGCAATGTGATTTTAACCTTAGCCAACTGCTCCGGTCTGGGTACATTAAGTGGTAGCAAAGTCATTGTGACCGGCCCTAGCCAAGTCATGAATAAAGAAACCTTGTTTAAGGAAAGTGGTTCTTCAGGCGGTGTGGGTATTCGATTAAAAGCCGATGGGAAAAATAAGGTTAGCGGGGATTCGGTTTGGGATTTATCTGCGACCAGCAATCAAGGAAGCCAAATTACAGTGGTCACGGCGCTTTCATGTGGAAATTGCCAAAACGTTCAGAAAATTCAATTAGGCACATTTAAAGCCACCATGATGTTTACCGTTTTAGCTTATTGAGCCGTTTATTGAGTGATGAATCTATTAATAATAAAAATAACGGAATACTTTCAACTATGTTTAAGAAAACAGGTACATTACTTTTTATCTCTCATTTATTTGTGTTGTTAATTAGCATTAACGTTAATTCAGCACAAGCGGGATTGCTTCTAGAAAAAAGTCGTATTATTTGGAGCGATACCGACACTCAGCAATCAGTGACATTAACCAATGACAGTGATGACATTTATTTAATTCAATCCGGTGTATTTAATACACCAACGGGCACCCAAGAATCGCCACTGTTTTCTGTTATTCCACCTTTATATCGTTTAGATGCGAATAAACAGCAAACTATGAAAGTCTTATTACAAAGCTCTCCAGAATCATTGCCTCAAGATAGAGAATCAATTTTCTATTTTAGCGCGATTGCTATTCCAGGTGTTTCTCCTGAATTAACGGAAAATTCAGCGGCGCAATTATCAATCGGCACTCGCTTAGTCATTAAGCTATTTTATCGTCCCGTAAAATTTGCACAGTCGCCAGATGCTGCCGTTGCTAACCTGCAATTTCACACATTGCCGAAAGGTTTATGTGTTGCGAATCACTCCCCTTATTTTATTACGCTCAGCGAAGTCAAAGTGGGTAATCAAGTGTTTGCTCAGTTAGCTGGCACGATGGTGGCGCCGTTTAGTCATCAGACATTGGCGATTTCAGATTCCATTTCTGTACAAACGCCGATGCGTTGGCAAGCCATCAATGATTACGGTGGTGATACTGCACCTTACTCGGGTTCAGTGAAGGAGAATAAGGGGTCGTTATGTCAGTAATGAAATCGCTGTGTGGATGGGTTTTGATGATGACGCTAAGCCATGCGTTTGCTTCAGAGATAAATGAAGGTTTTCATTTTTCACCTGAACGTTTGGTCTATTTGGAAAGTAATACCAAAGGGATCTCTGCGGGTCTACAAAATGGCACCTCAAAAGCGGCATTGATTCAAGCACAAATTGTACCGACGGATCTTCAAACGGGTTTACCTTTGACGGAACATCAAGGGGAAAGCCATGAGGCTTTTTTGATTACGCCACCATTACATAAATTAAATATCAATGAACGTTTTAACTGGCGTATTCAGCGTGTTAATGATGGAAAACTCGCTACCGATAGAGAAACCGTTTTCTACGTTGCGCTGAAAGTGATCCCTGTATCTGATGCTAATGATAAAGCCGCATCACAATTTATTTTGGCGCCAACTATCTATTTAAAAATGCTGTATCGCCCTAAACAAATTGAAGAATTACGTTTAGACGCACAAACCGCAAAATTAGATATCACAGCACAAGGCAGCAAAATCACGATTAACAATCCAACGCCACTCTCTATGACATTAGCTAGCTTATCTGTGGGGGATTATGACGTGCCAGTAGAGAAATTCACCCATGGAATTGCGCCTTTTGGGCAACAGGTCATTTCTCTCGAAAAAAACGTATCAGGCACGATTACGTGGCGTGTATTGAATGAATACAGCATACCGACAAAGGTGGAAGTGAGGGGCGAGCATGAAAGCTAAAATGCGTGATGGCGTTTTTGCCATTTCCCCGATTGCTTTGGCTCTGGCGTGCTGTTTATCCATGGGGAATGCGGTGGCAGAACCTTATTTTGATCCAACACTATTAAATCTACCTGAAGGAACTAGCATAGATAGCATTGATTTATCTGCATTTACGCGTTCTGAATCGGTAACGGCGGGGCGTTATATGGTTACGCTGAGGATCAATAAAGAAGACCAAGGGCAAAAAGAGATCTATTTTTCTGCAGATGCGGCGGGGAATATCGTGCCGGAAATTACCCCTGTATTATTGGATGAATATGGGGTAAATGTTGAGGGTATTCCAACATTAAGATCCTTACCAAAAGATGAACCGATCACGTCTTTAGAGGCTGCTCTGCCAGACTCTCAAGTGCAGTTTGATGTATCCAAGTTGGATTTAAACATCAATATTCCTCAAGTCGCTATGCGTCAAAAATCCCGTGGTGCGATAGACCCGAGTTTATTGGATCAAGGGATCACTGCGTTTTTGTTTAACTATCAAGTTAATGGTAGTAAACAAAAGCACAGTGGCTCTAGTGCAAGTGGCAAAAATACCAATGATTCGCTGTATGCCAATATTAGCGGTGGTTTTAACTTGGCAGCGTGGCGCTTGCGTTCAAACTTTCTGTATATGGAAAACAAATCCAAGAGCAATGGCTACAGTACCAGCCATCGGGAAAGTGAATTTTCACGCACAACGGTTTCACGGGACATTCAACGCTTAGATTCCGAGTTAGTGATTGGTGAAACCAGCACACTCAGTGATGTCTTTGATAGCGTTCCATTTAAAGGGATCCGTTTGTTATCAAATGAACAAATGTTATCCAAAGGAGAGCGCGGATTTGCGCCAGAAATTCGTGGTGTTGCAATGTCTAACTCGCGGATCATCATCAGACAAAATGGCAACATTATTTATCAAACCTATGTGGCACCAGGGCCTTTTGTCATCAATGATATTTATCCAACGGGAACGGCAGGGGACTTAGAAGTTTCTGTACAAGAGGAAGATGGTACCACCCGTGTATTCACCCAAGCATTCTCTTCATTGCCTGTCATGCAACGTGCTGGCGGTGTTAAATATGAAGTTGCTGCCGGTAAATATGATGGTGGGATCACAGATGGCTCCAAAGAGCAGCAGTTTATTATGGGAACGTTGATCTATGGTTTACCGAAGGCAATCACTCTGTATACAGGGTTGCTTGGGGCAAATCATTATTGGAGTGGCATGGTTGGAACAGGGATTTCACTCGGTAGCTTTGGGGCGCTTTCCATGGATGTTACGCATGCACAAGCCTCGATTAATCATGAAAGCAAACAAGGGCAATCTTTTCGTGTTCGCTATTCCAAAAACTTATCGGAAAGTGGCACATCCGTTGACTTAACCGCACTGCGCTACTCAACGAAAGAATATTACAGTTTTGCAGATTTCAACCAAGCGGGTTACCAGTTAAAAGAGAACGTCGCACCGTGGCTTAATGGTCGCCAGCGTAGCAGTTTCCAAACCTACATTAACCAATCTTTGGGCAAATGGGGCTCTATCTATTTACGCGGAATGCGCAGTGATTATTGGGGTAAGTCTGACACTGTGACGACGTTGGGTATTGGCTATAACGGCTTTTATCGTGGTATCAACTATGGCATCGATTACAGCATTAGTCGTACCGAAGGTAATGGAAATTGGCCTGAAAATAAGCAAGTTAGCCTCAATATGAGCATTCCGTTCAGCATTTTCAGTGACCACAAGAATATTGAGAGTATTAATAGTACGTTCCAAGTAAGCCATGATAATTCTGGGCGCACTTACCAGCAGGTTGGTATTAATGGTCAGTTATTAGATAACAAACTGAGTTATCAGCTGACTGAAAGTGGCGATAATCTCGACCAAAAAATGACAAGCTCAGTGAATGTGGGCTATCAAGGCAGTAAAGGGTATTACGGTGGTGGATATAGTTATGGCCGTGATAGCCAAATGATGTATGTCAATGCCTCCGGTGGAATGGTTGTCCATTCAGGCGGTGTTTCTCTAAGCCAATATTTAGGCAATTCGGCAGCTATCGTTTATGCACCGGATGCAGCGGGAACTAAGGTGAATAATGGCTCAACGGTTATCGATGCCAATGGCTACGGTATTATTCCGCATTTATCAGACTATACGCAAAATATCGCCAACTTGGATGTGAATACATTACCTGAAAACGTCGAAAGCAAAGAGAATGCGTTGAATCTCTACCCAACCAAAGGGGCTATTGTGAGAGCGAACTTTAAAACCTTAAAAGGGTATCAAGCGATGGTCACCTTGCAGCAGCCAAATCAGGTTCCAATGGGCGCCATTGCGACATTGCATCAAGATGATAGCGCAGAAGAAGACGTTATTTCGGGCATTGTGAGTGATAACGGACGCGTTTATTTAAGTGGGTTGCCGGAGTCAGGGCAGATAGTCATCAAGTGGGGAAAAAGTGGTTCCGAGCGCTGTGAAGCGCCTTTCAATATGGATAAATCCACAGAAAACGCCTATTCGTCATTACGCAATTTAACTCTGTCATGCCGTTAAGTGGTCTGGATATTTTATGAAAATGAATACAATAAATAAGATGACATTATCAAGTTTAAAAAATCTAGTAATGAGCACATTACTGATGCTAATTAGCATTGCTCAGAGTTTTGCAGGTAATGTTACGGTGCTTAATGGCAGGGGCTTGATTGGGGTTTACGGTGAATACAGTACGACAGTGTCTTCATATACAGACGCCCCTTCATGGGGCGATACAGAAAAATTTTATTATGTTCAGCTCTATAATAACTTTAATGGATATATCAACTATTGTGTCGATGCGGCTGGCATCGTGAGTGCAATTGATGGGGTAAAAGGCATGCCCATCGCAAACGGTGCAATGATACTAGTACCGGAATTTGTGTTTACGGATAGACGAGACCAAGGTGCTAATAATAGTTATATCGACACGATTACTGGGCACTTTAATGGGTGGGGCTCAGGAACCAATGAGCAATTAGGAACTGGAGATTGCCTTTGGGCTCCTAATCAAAGCACTCCCACACCCACAATGCGTCATAATGTCACTGCAACAGGTCGTATGTTAATCTATGGAACGGGTAATCAACGAAGTGGAACTTACCGATTAGCAGATGATATTGGAATAGTGATTCAAAACCCTCGAAATGGAACAAGAACCAGCCGATTAGTGTCGAAAGCGGAGAATATTGTCGTTACGGTGTCAGGATTAACTTGTACTCTCAACACGCCATCTTATGTGAATTTTGGTTCCCATAGTGCGAGTAGCAAAAGTAATGAGTTGCTTTCTACCATGCGAAACAACATGTCAGTACAGTGCGATCAAATTGCGAATAAGATCGCAGCGACGATTTCGTTATCAGGCAATGTGAAGCCGCAATATTACGCAGGTAATAATCTGGAAGTGAACTTATTAAATGCCCAGCAGAAGGCAGGCGCGTATGTCAAAATGTACGTCATGGTCAACGGTAATAAAACACCAATTACTTTAGATCAGAACCCAATTGATTTAGCTAAAATCACCGCTCAGCAAACCAATGTCAGTTTTAATAATGAACTCGTGTATGAGCTTTATTCTCGTGGTAATAATGTGGCGGGTAAGGTGAGTGGCAGTGCGGAATTGTCGATAATTATGCGCTAAGAGTGAGGCTAATCAGTTAGTGAATTAGGGCGTTACTTTTGTGGTAACGCCCTAATTTTTATAAGTTACTTATTCTGGTAAGTATTGATGGCGCTCACGATCCCTGTCGCGTCTAAACCGAGATCCGCTAATAACTCATCTTGGGTGCCTTGAGGAATAAAGAAATCCGGTAGACCCAGGTTCAGAACAGGGAGAATTTTCTTCTCGCTCATCAGGAATTCATTCACACCGCTGCCTGCGCCGCCCATAATCGCATTTTCTTCCAACGTCACGATCAGGTCATGGGTATTGGCCATTTCTAAGATCAGCGCTTCATCTAATGGTTTCACAAAACGCATATCGACGACGGTAGCATTGATTTGTTCTGCGGCTTCTAAAGCGTTGCTCAGTAATGTACCGAAACTGAGGATCGCCACTTTTTCGCCTTGGCGACGAACAATTCCTTTACCAATTTCAAGCGGTGCTAATGGCATTAATTCCGCCCCTGTACCTGCGCCACGAGGATAGCGAACCGCGGTAGGGCCTTCTTGATAGTGGTAGCCAGTGTGCAGCATTTGACGGCATTCATTTTCATCACTTGGCGTCATGATCACCATAGTTGGGATGCAACGTAAGAATGAAATATCGAATGATCCTTGGTGAGTTTGGCCATCAGCACCGACGATACCCGCACGGTCAATAGCAAACATCACAGGGAGTTTTTGGATAGCGACATCGTGGATCACTTGGTCGTAACCACGTTGTAAGAAAGTCGAGTAAATTGCCACGATTGGGTTATAGCCACCAATGGCAAGTCCTGCTGCGAAGGTGACCGCGTGTTGCTCGGCAATCGCGACATCAAAGTATTGGTCTGGGTACTCTTTCGAGAAACGAACCATACCAGAGCCTTCACGCATCGCCGGGGTAACGGCCATCAGTTTATCGTCACCTTTAGCCTCTTCACACAGCCAATCCCCAAAAATTTTGGAGAATGTCGGTCTGGTGTCTTTGCTTTTTGGTAATGTAAAAGTAGCAGGGTCAAACTTAGGTACGGCGTGCCAGCTAATTGGGTCTTTCTCTGCCGGCTCATAGCCACGACCTTTTTTGGTCATAATGTGCAGGAATTGAGGGCCTTTTAACTCGCGCATATTTTTTAACGTTTGGATCAGCGCAATCACATCGTGCCCGTCAACAGGGCCTATGTAGTTAAAGCCTAGCTCTTCAAACATTGTGCCAGGAACAACCATGCCTTTGATATGTTCTTCCGTTTTCTTGAGTAACTCTTTGATTGGCGGGATATTCGAGAAAACTTTCTTTCCACCTTCACGCAGTGTGGTATACAGCTTGCCGGAAAGTAAATGGGCTAAATGGTTATTCAGCGCGCCAACGTTTTCTGAAATCGACATTTCATTGTCGTTGAGGATAACCAGCATATCGGGGGCAGCATCCCCAGCATGGTTCATGGCTTCAAAAGCCATACCCGCCGTAATGGCACCATCACCGATGACACAAACTGTTTTACGGTTTTTATCTTCTTTTTCTGCGGCGATAGCCATACCTAAACCGGCACTAATGGAGGTTGAGGAATGACCAACACTAAGAATGTCGTACTCGCTTTCGGCACGCCATGGGAATGGATGTAACCCATTTTTTTGACGTATGGTGTCGATTCTGTCGCGGCGCCCAGTCAAAATTTTGTGCGGATACGCTTGGTGACCGACATCCCAGACAAGATTATCAAATGGAGTTTTATAGACGTAATGCAGAGCAACCGTTAATTCAATGGCGCCCAATCCTGATGCAAAGTGACCGCTCGAGCGACTGACGCTATTTAGTAGAAATTGTCTCAGTTCATCACAAAGCTTTGGCAAGCTTTCTTTTGGCAGAAGGCGCAGTTCATCAGGCGTCTCTGCCAGTGCCAGCGTTGGATATTTCGCGGTATCTATACTCATTAGGTGCTCACTACTTAAATTAATTAGGGCGATGCCTGTTAACGTCGAGCGGTTGCTGACCGTGATTTTTTTGCGTTCATCGTATTTTATAAGTCGTCACAACGGCTCTAAGTTACTCAGGTAATCAATGTTATAATTATCGGTCTTATCTATACCAAAAGGCAAAGCATATTGTCAGCTTTTGCGCTCAATAACAAAATTGGCTAAAGCTCTCAACAGCTCCGTATTGTAACCTTGGGATTGCAATGATTCTAAAGCCGTGATCGCATCTTGATAGAGCTCTTTGGCTTTTTGTTGGGCAGCGTCAAGACCTAACAGTGATGGATAAGTGCTTTTTTCATGTTGTTCATCAGCACCTTGGCGTTTGCCTGTCACTGTGCTGTCTCCGATGACATCTAGAATATCGTCTTGAACTTGAAAGGCAAGCCCAATAGATTCAGCGTATTTATCTAAACTTACTAATGCTTGGTGACCTTTATTACCTGCTGCATAGGCGCCGAGGCGAATAGCGGCTCGAATTAACGCGCCAGTTTTATGCTGGTGGATACGCTCGAGTGAAATCAGGTCAACCCGTTTGCCTTCAGCATCAAGATCTAAGGCTTGCCCACCACACATACCCGCTAAACCGCTGGCATAAGCCAATTCAGCAATCATCGCAATGCGGTCTTTGTCGGAAACATTAGGCATGGACGCACTGGAAAGTAATTGGAAAGCGAATGTTTGTAAGGCATCGCCGGCGAGTACGGCATTACCTTCACCAAACTTAATGTGGCAAGTAGGTTGCCCGCGGCGCAGGTCGTCGTCATCCATAGCAGGTAAATCATCATGGATCAGCGAATAAGCATGAATGCATTCTACAGCGGCAGCTGGCGCATCTAAGTTATCCAGGCTAACTCCCAGCATTTCACCGACGGCATAGGTTAAGAAAGGGCGTAAGCGCTTACCACCGAGTAAAGTGCCGTATTTCATGGCTTGCGCTAAAGGCAAATCAGCAAAAGGGAGCGCGTCTAATGAGGTCAATAGGTATTGGTTAACTCTATCGTGAGCTTGGCGTTGCTGGCGCACAAAGGCGTCTGGGTGTTGTTCGGACATAATTTATTCTGTATCAGGTGAGAAATCGTCGAGGGCTTTATTTTCGTCATCGCTCAGCAAAATTTGGACACGTTGTTCTGCTTGCTGGAGGACTTTTTGACCTTGTTTAGCAATTTGGACACCTCGTTCAAATTCGTTTAAAGCATCTTCCAAAGGTAGCTCTCCGGATTCTAAGCGAGCGACAATTTGCTCCAGCTCTTGAAGGGAGTTTTCAAAACTAACGGTAGGAACTTGCTGAGATTTTTCTTTAGCCATAATCGTTAATCACTAATGTTAAATCACTTAAAAGTGGGGGAACTTTAATTATTGTGCAGACTAACTTAGTCTCGCAATGGTTACAATTTATTATTGGTGTTTTTAGATTCAGTACGCAAGATAGTGCTATAATACGCCTCTTTATTGACAACTGGTAAAGTGCACAAAAGTCACTTTTTCGCAACGTCCGTTTGCCCCACTAACCAAGAACATGCCACGACTATGAAGTTTATTATTAAGTTATTCCCAGAAATCACTATCAAAAGCCAAACAGTTAGACTCCGTTTTATTAAAATTCTAACCAGTAATATCCGCAATGTATTGAAGAGTCTTGGCGAAGAGATCTCGGTTGTCCGTAATTGGGATAACATTGAAGTGCGTGTTAAAGGGGAATCAAAGCACGACGAAATTTGTGACATGCTGAGCCGTATTCCCGGCATCCACCACATCTTAGAAGTGGAAGAGAAGCCTTTCACCAGTTTACACCATATTTTTGAAATGACACTGGAAGCCTACGGGGCATCTGTGGAGAACAAAACGTTCTGTGTGCGTGTGAAGCGTCGTGGTAAACACGAGTTTTCATCCATTGATGCAGAGCGTTATATCGGCGGCGGCTTGAACCAGCATATCGCCTCCGCGAAAGTGAAACTGAAAGACCCTGATACCACCGTACATCTGGAAATTGAAGATGACAATTTGATCCTTGTGAAAGCGCGCATCGAAGGGATCGGCGGTTTCCCAATTGGTACTCAAGAAGATGTACTGTCACTGATTTCGGGTGGTTTTGACTCAGGGGTTTCCAGCTATATGTTAATGCGCCGTGGCTGCCGAGTGCATTACTGCTTCTTTAACCTTGGCGGTGCTGCCCATGAAATTGGTGTGAAGCAAATTGCTCACTATTTATGGAACCGTTTTGGCAGCTCCCATAAAGTGCGTTTTATTGCAGTTAACTTTGAACCTGTTGTGGCTGAGATTCTAGAGAAAGTCGATGACGGTCAAATGGGCGTCGTATTAAAACGTATGATGGTACGTGCGGCTTCTAAAGTGGCAGAGCGTTACGGTGTTCAAGCTATCGTCACCGGTGAAGCACTTGGACAGGTTTCTAGCCAAACATTGACGAACTTGCGTTTGATCGATAATGCTTCCGACACATTAGTTTTACGTCCGCTGATCTCTCATGATAAAGAGCACATTATCAAGTTAGCTCGTCAAATTGGTACGGAAGATTTCGCGAAAACCATGCCGGAATATTGCGGTGTGATCTCGAAAAGCCCAACGGTGAAAGCGGTGAAAGCGCGTATTGAAGCGGAAGAAGAGAATTTCGATTTTGGTATCTTAGAGTCTGTCGTTGAGCAGGCGCAAAACATTGATATTCGTCAGATTGCACAAGAAAGTCTTGAGAAAGTACCTGAAGTTGAGATGGTTAGCCAACTTTCGGCAGATAATGAAGTTATCTTAGATATTCGCTCAATTGATGAGTTTGAAGATAAGCCATTGAAGGTTGAAGGAATTGAAATTAAACATATTCCATTCTACAAACTGGGCACGCAATTTGGTGATTTACCAAAAGAGAAAACGTACCTGTTGTATTGCGACCGTGGCGTAATGAGCCGTCTGCAAGCGTTGTACTTGAAAGAGCAAGGCTTTGAGAATATTAAGGTTTACCGCCCGTAAGTTGTCAGGCGATGTTGAATGAAAAAGCGAGCTGATTAGCTCGCTTTTTTGTTTCTAGTCTTCCAGATAATCATTAATACCGGGTGGTAAAACGAGTTGTGAGGCGACATTGGCTGCGGTTTTTCGTCCTTGTAATAATTCAATCAATTTCAGTGCAAAGTCAAAGGCTGTCGCAGGGCCTTGGCTAGTCAGTAAATTTACTCGCTCATCAAAATAGACGCGCTTATCGACCCATTTATGAGCTGGAATTTTATCTCGCATGCTTGGAAAAGCAGTCATATTCCCAAGAGGGAATAGTTGGTGGTGCTCCAAAACAAGAGCTGGAGCGGCACAAATGGCTGCCACAATTTTTCCATCTAAATGCATGCGCCTGATTTTCTCAACCACCAGTGGGCTATCACGGAAAGCTTCTGCTCCTGCCAGACCGCCGGGTAACACGATGGCGTCAAAAGGTTCGTCTGCAACGCGGATGATGGGAAGGTCGGCAACGAGTTTAATACCTCTAGATGCGGTTATCTCTAACGTTCCGTCTTCCGTCACACTGGCTAATGTCACCTGTATTCCGGCACGAACCAGTAAATCAGCGGTCGTGACGGTTTCAATTTCTTCACTACCATTGGCGATGCATATCAGCACGGAGGTTGTCATAACTTTGTTCTCTATTTTTAATTAAGTGATACAAACGGTCATTCTCAGGGGTGGCTAAGCCATGAGCTCGAGCTTTTTTGATTAAGAAGCCCGTGATGTAATCAATTTCAGTTCTGCGATGATGGCGAACATCTTGCCGCATGGATGAATAGTTTTCCGATGTTTGATGAATAATGTCATAGACGCGTTCGGTCATCTCTTCTTTATCAGTATGCAACCCCTCGGCAACCATTACTTGGCAGCATTCATCTATGACCCGTGAAATTTGTTCAGGATAGTGAATGATTTGCCCATTGGTACAATTGTGTTCCGTGGAAAGCGGGTTTATCACGCAATTAACGACCAGTTTTCGCCAAATGGTATTGAGGATCTGATTATGCCATGCCACATCCGGTAGAGCTTCATGCAGGATATTGGCGATAGGGTAATAAGCTTCTGCTTGAGAGTTGACTGCACCTATATGAGTGATACCGCTGGCAGTATGAAAAACTTGGTTGTTATCTTGCCACGCCGCATGAGTTGTAACTCCGCTCAAAAATGGATGGCGCAATGTGCCTAACTCTTCCAAGGTGCCTAATCCGTTATGCAGTAGGAGAATAGGGCTAGTTTCAGGAATGATGGGCAGCAGGGGCAATAAAGCATCAGAAACTTGCCATGCTTTCAAACAGACAATCACTAATTCGCTTGTGTGTAGATGCTGATGGTTATTGCAAGGAATTAATTCACGGAAAATTTTATCGTCAGGTCCATTAACATCAACAAATAAGTCGGATTGAGCAACTCGTAGCCATCCTTGAACATTGTGTCCTTGTGAGGAGAGGGCGGCTAGCCAAAGTTTACCAATAGCACCACAGCCAATCAGGGTTATTTTCATCGATTTTCCCTACTATCTGAGAGCGGTTGATTTGGATTAATAACCGCCATCATAGCGATTTTAATATGATATCCAAATAATTAGTTGCGTTATACAAGTGAGCCAATCTGACAACATGGAGTGTCATGGGCAAATAAGCTATTATAAGCCGATTGATTATAGGAGAGCGTTAAAATGCCATCATTTGATATTGTATCTGAAGTTGAAATGAGTGAAGTCCGCAATGCGGTAGAAAATGCTCAGCGCGAACTGACTAGCCGCTGGGATTTTAAAAATATCACGGCAAGCTTTGAACTGAATGATAAGAATGAGTCTATCAAAGTGACCAGTGAATCCGATTTCCAAGTTTTACAACTGCTTGATATCTTAAGAGAGAAAATGGCAAAACGGGGAATTGATGGCGCAGTGCTGAATGTCCCTGAAGATATTGTACATAGCGGTAAAACTTACAGCGTGGAAGTGACTTTAAAACAAGGCATTGAAGCGAGTATGGCGAAGAAAGTTGTTAAGCTGATTAAAGACAGCAAGTTGAAAGTGCAGGCGCAAATTCAAGGCGAACAAGTGCGTGTAACAGGTAAGGCACGAGATGATTTACAAGCTGTTATGGCGTTAGTCCGTGGCGGTAACTTAGGTCAACCATTCCAGTTTAATAACTTCCGCGACTAATTGATAAGCGTGTTTTAGTTATTGATAATAGCCCGCAATATTGCGGGCTATTTGTTAATTATAAGATTACATATGATTAAGCGTGGATAATGGCTTCAAGCTCTGCTCGGTTAACCACTTTCTTATCAATCTTGATATAAATACTCATCTCTTCAGCAATCACAACCACATCAAGCACACCGTTCATGGCTTTTAACTGTTCCTGAAGTTTGTTGATATTTTTAAAACGATGTGGAAGAACCATGCGAATACTGCTGACGTAAGGCGGTTGTTTCATGGTTAAGCTGATAGCAAACCAGATAACACAAAGCAGTAGTCCGCCGATAAATACGGTACTGGCTCCTTCAAATTTATACAACCAGCCTCCCAGAATTCCGCCTAAGGCTACCCCTAGAAATTGGCTGGTGGAGTAGACACCCATGGCCGTTCCTTTGTATCCGGCTGGAGCTTCTTTACTGATCAGGGACGGTAAAATGGCTTCCATCACGTTAAATGCAATAAAGAACAGTTGGATCCCTAAGAAGATAATCCAAAGCTGGTGACCTGATTGCCATAAAACAATTTCCGCAGCCGCTAAGAGCAAAATGCAGAACAGGAAAACTTGCTTCATTTTGCGCTGTTTTTCCGCGTAAATAATAAAAGGAAGTACGCAAACAAAGGCGACTAACATGGTGACTAAATACGCTTTCCAGTGATCTTGTGCCAAGTAACCGGCATCGGTCATGATCAAGGGTAGGGCGACAAAGCTGGACATTAGCAGAGTATGCAGACTTAAAATTCCGACATTCAGTTTGAGAAGTTGGGGATTAAGTAAAACCGCTTTTAAATTGCTTTTAACAAAAGCAGATTCACGGTTTACAACATGGTGAGTGTTATTGGGTACCACAAAGAGAGTAACGAAAATAGCACCAACGGCTAATAAGGTGATCCCCCAAAATAAGCCGCTTAGGCCAACAGCGTGGGTCACAATAGGCCCTAAAACTAAGGCGATAGCAAACGTTACACCAAAGCTAATACCTAAAAATGCCATTGCTTTTGTACGATTTTGTTCGCGGGTCAAATCCGATAACAAAGCCATAACGGCAGCAGAGATAGCACCAGCGCCCTGTAAAGCTCGACCAATAATAATGCCCCAAATAGAATCGCTTAGCGCGGCAATAACACTACCTGCAATAAAAATAAGTAGGCCAAAAACAATGAGAGGTTTACGACCAATACGGTCAGACATCAAGCCAAAAGGAATTTGAAAAATAGCTTGGCTAAGCCCATAAATACCAATCGCCAACCCAATCAAAAACTCGTTAGCGCCCTGTAAGTGCATCCCATAACTGGTGAGGATCGGGAGCACCATAAACATGCCGAGCATGCGAAGGGAGAATACGGATCCTAGTCCCCAAGTGGCACGGAGTTCTAGGTGGGTCATTTTATTATCATTCATAAAAATACTCGTTATATTTTGAGCTGTAGCGTTGTTGGCTACGCTCGCTAACCCTAGTCACGTAGTTATCTACGTTCCTAGGGATTAGCTTCACTTGCCGCCTTGCTACAACCCAAACTATTTAGAGTATTAAATCTTAATGAGTTTAAATTATTCTTTTTATTTCGGGTTGTAGCTGTTTTGGTGTTAATTTAAAGATAAATCAGTGAGTTATGTTTTTTATATAAAAGCATTGGTTTATTGATAGCAGGCGGCTATTTAACCATAAAAATCATCACAAAAATATTCGCAGACAAAGAAAAACGGCGGGAAGTTTGCACTCCCCGCCGTTTGAACGCATTTATTGTCAATGATGCAATAAATTATCGGACTAACGCTATAACAGTATCGCTTGTAACGGTTGGGTCAACTGACATCATCACACTTAGCGAGGTAATCGCTACGATAGAGAAGATGAACAGCTTACGCGCCCAAACTCGGTCGTCATTTTCGGTTTTGAAACCAGAAATTGCCATACCAAGCCACCATAAGCTAACCGCAGCGCCGACAACCAGATATTTATAGCCTGCGTATCCGCTAATCGCTAACATTAATGTTGCGACCATAAACGCAAGGATATACAAGAAGATATGAGTCTTAGCGACAGATATACCCTTGATCACCGGTAACACGGGAATGTTTGCGGCTTTGTAATCCTTAAAGCGGAAAATTGCGATGGCATATGAGTGCGGCATCTGCCACAAGCTGAAGATTAACAGCAGGATTAAGGCTCCAGCGTCAAATTCATTTGTGACAGCGCAGTAGCCGATAACCGGTGGTGCTGCGCCAGATAGGCTGCCAATCAACGTGCCATAAACAGACTTACGCTTCATGTACAGGCTATACACGCCCACGTACACAATGAAACCAATGAGTGCAAGGAGCATTGCCAGAGCATTGGCTGCTACGAGTAGCAGCACCATGCCAGCAATACCTAATGCAGCAGCGTAAATCAGGCTAACTTTCGGGTCAATCAGCCCTTTAACTAAAGGGCGATTCTTAGTTCTTTCCATGATACGGTCAATATCACGGTCGATGTAGTTGTTAAATACACAACCAGAAGCCACGACCAATGATACACCCAGCAAAGTCGCAATAAACAGCGGGTAGTCAATTGACCCTTTAGAGGCCAGCAGAAAACCGCCGATCACAGAAATCAGATTTCCGAATATAATTCCTGGTTTGGTCACTTGCAGGTATTGCTTAAACATATCGGCAACTCTTTAGTCGAGCATCATATTGATGTTCAGGTTGTACATAATCCACAGAGAGCCAATAACAACGATACCGATGATTAGCATAGTGAACAGGAATGCAATCAGGTTCCAGCGCTCATCTGATGATGTATTCATGTGTAAGAAACAAACAAGGTGTACAAGGATTTGCACAACAGCCATTCCAACAACAGTTGCTAGAATAACGCCTTGTGAAGCTGTTCCATTCATCACCATCCAGAAAGGAATTACAGTCAGGATAACTGACAGAATAAAGCCAATCAGGTATGTCTTAACGCTACCGTGGCTTGCTCCAGTATGAGCATCTTTTGCATGACTCATTTAAATAGCCCCCAGAAGATAAACAACGGTAAATACACAGATCCAAACAACATCTAAGAAGTGCCAGAACAGGCTCAGGCAGTTCAGACGGGTTTTGTTAACCGCAGTCAGACCACGACGACAGTTTTGGATAATCATCAGAATGATCCAAACCAGACCACAAGTTACGTGGATACCGTGAGTCGCAACTAATGCGAAGAAAGCAGATAAGAAACCACTGCGATCTGGGCCGTAGCCTTCAGCGATCAGTTCGTGGAACTCATAAACTTCCATAACAACGAAGCCAAGACCAAATAAGAAAGTAATGAACAGCCATAAGTTAACGGCAGCGACTTTCTCTTTGTGCATTGCAATCATTGCAAAACCGTAGGTGATACTACTGAATAACAGTAAGAATGTTTCACCTAATACGAACTGCAAACTAAAGATGTCTTTACCAGCAGGACCGCCAGCAGTGCCATCAGATAAAACCACGTAAGTTGCAAACAAGCTAGCAAACAGGATCAGGTCACTCATTAAGTAGATCCAGAATCCGAATACTTTGGTTGCACCCGCATCGTGGTGCCCATGCTCTGCATGGGCTACATTATGATTAGTCATTGTATTAGTTGACATCGTTCACACCTGCCTTACGTAATTCTTCAAAGTGCTTATTCTCGATTTGTTCGATTTCAGCCACAGGTACGTAGTAATCAACATCTTCGTCGAAGCTTTTTGCAATCCAAGTAACAATCATGCCACCGAAACCAACGATTGCCAGCCACCAGATGTGCCAGATCATTGCGAAACCAAAAATCAAGCTAAATGCAGCGATGATTACGCCAGCGCCTGTATTTTTCGGCATATGAATTTCTTCATATGAAGTAGGTTTCTTATGAGCGATACCTTTCTCTTTCATATCCCACCAAGCATCGCGAGTTTGAATCTGTGGTTCAACAGCGAAGTTGTAGAATGGTGCCGGAGAAGAAGTTGCCCACTCCAGAGTACGTCCACCCCATGGGTCACCGGTTAAATCACGGTTTTCATGGCGGTCACGGATACTCACGATAATTTGGATAACTTGGCAAGCAATACCCAGAGCAATCAGACCAGCACCACACGCAGCTGCAACCAGCATACCGTGATAGGTTGGGTCAATATTTTGGCTCAGACGACGGGTCATACCCATAAAGCCAAGGATATATAACGGCATGAATGCTAAGAAGAAACCAGTGATCCAGAACCAGAAGGCACGAACACCCCATTTCTCATTCAGCGTGAAACCGTAAGCTTTCGGGAACCAGTAAGTCATACCAGCGAAGCATCCGAATACCACACCACCGATAATAACGTTATGGAAGTGAGCAATCAGGAACAGGCTGTTGTGCAGAACGAAGTTCGCACCTGGAACCGCTAACAGAACACCAGTCATACCACCCACAGAGAAGGTGATGATAAAACCGATAGTCCATAACATTGGTGATTTGAACTCGATACGACCTTGGTACATGGTGAACAGCCAGTTGAAAATCTTAACCCCTGTAGGGATTGCGATAATCATCGTAGCGATACCAAAGAAGGCGTTAACGTTCGCACCTGAACCCATCGTAAAGAAGTGGTGTAACCAAACGATGAAGGACATAACGGTGATAACGATGGTTGCCCACACTAGTGAGGTATAACCAAACAGACGCTTTTTCGAGAAGGTTGCTGCAATTTCTGAGAACACACCGAACACTGGTAGAACAAGGATATACACCTCAGGGTGACCCCATGCCCAAATCAGGTTGATGTACATCATCATGTTGCCGCCCATATCGTTAGTGAAGAAATGGGTGCCCAGATAACGGTCTAATGTCAGTAACGTGATGGTCACTGTCAGAATTGGGAATGCTGCAATAATCAGGATGTTGGTACAGAATGCTGCCCAGCTAAATACTGGCATTTTCATCATCGACATACCCGGTGCACGCATACGGATAATGGTCGCGAAGAAGTTAACACCTGTTAATAGCGTACCGATACCGGATATCTGGAGACTCCATATCCAATAATCGACCCCGACCCCCGGGTTGTACTCCAAGCCGGACAGAGGAGGGTATGCTAACCAACCAGTTTGTGCGAATTCACCTACCCCTAATGAGATGTTGATTAACACAACACCCACTACGAAGAACCAGAAGCTCAGGGAGTTAAGGAATGGGAATGCAACGTCACGGGCACCAATTTGCAGAGGAACAACTAAGTTCATCAAACCAACAACAAATGGAGTTGCCATGAAGAAAATCATGATAACGCCGTGCGCTGTAAAGATTTGATCATAGTGGTGAGGGTTTAAGAAACCTTCTTGACCCGCTGAAGCCAGCACTTGCTGACCACGCATCATGATAGCATCCGCGAATCCACGGAATAACATCACCATCGCAACGATGATGTACATAATACCAATTTTTTTGTGGTCAACAGAGGTTAACCACTCTTTCCACAGCCATTTCCACTTTCCGAAATAGGTGATTGCACCGACTAAGCCAAGTCCACCGAGGACAATGGCAATCAGCGTAATAACGATAATCGGTTCATGAAGTGGAACTGCGTCCAGTGTTAATTTTCCAAACATGCCCTTATTCCTCAGCGCCTGCATGAGCATTATGGCTCATATGCATTGAATGACCTGTAGATTCTTGCGCTTGAGCAGTGTTGCCCATGTGCATAGAATGATTTGCTTCATTATTAGCATCTACAGGAGCGTGACCTTTATGGTGCTCATGACCAAACTTCATAATGATGTCTTCATAAAGTTTAGGTTTCACGCTAGAGAAGTAGGTAACAGGAACGTTCATGCTAGGTTTAGCAACTTCGTCGAATGCCTGCATCGTATCCATAGTTTTTGGTGATGCTTTTACTTTCTGTACCCACTCATCGAAGCCTTGGCGATCTGCTGTTGCAATAGCATTGAACTTCATATCTGAGAACCCGTGACCGCTATAGCTTGCTGAGAAGCCTTTATAGGTACCTGGTTCGTTAGCGATTAAGTGAAGTTTTGTCTGCATACCCGCCATCGCGTAGATCTGTCCACCTAAAGATGGGATGAAGAATGAGTTCATCACAGAATCAGACGTGATTTTGAAGTTTACAGGAACACCAGTAGGGAATGCGATTTCATTGACTGTAGCAATGCCTTGATCTGGATAGATAAAAATCCATTTCCAGTCAGCTGAAATAACTTGAATGGTGACAGGTTCCTGATCACTAACTAATGGCTGATACGGGTCCAGCTCATGAGTCGTTTTCCAAGTGATAGCACCCAGAATAATGATAATAATGATAGGAACTGTCCAGCAGACTAACTCAATTTTGTTAGAGTGAGCCCAGTTAGGACGGTAGGTAGCTGACTTATTGGACTCACGATATTTTACAGCGAAGATAATCGCCATGAAAATAACAGGAATCACAACAAGGAGCATCAAACCAATTGCAATAAGAATCAGTTCTTTTTGTTTTACGCCAACGGCGCCTTTCGGATCCATCAACACCATATCACAACCGCCTAATAATAAGGCTGCTGCAACAAGTGAGATTGCTCCAATGCTTTTTTTGTAGTTCATAAGTCTCATCCACGACCCCAAATGACAAGAATCTAATTGTCGTTTCATCAGTGCGGGCATTTTACGGTAAGGTTGTGCGAGTGTAAATGATTGTAAGGTAAAGAAACGGAAATGTTAGCTCTTTATGTTAATATGATCACATGTAAAGCTTTTGCTTCTAAAAAGTTAAAATTGCTGCTAATTATAGGTATGTTTTGATAAAACAGTATGAATACTAAATTATCTTGGTAATTTTTCAAAGAAAAATATATACAAAATTGACAAAAAAATGTGGAAACTGCTTGGATTGTTAAGAATTTGAGTAGGGGAAATTACTGATTATATTGCCGATAAAGTTAAATTGGCTACTTTACCGGCAAAATAATAAAGAAAAATTGTTACATTTTTGAAACTAAAGGAAATATGTTAAAAAAATAAACAATATTTCCTTAGTCACTAGAAGTTATACTTTAATGTATAAATGATTGCATCTTGGTAGAAATCATCACCTAACTTATTGTCAGCATAACGATATTGAACACCCGCAGCTAAATTTGGCGTGGCGTTCCACCAGAAAGCTAATGCGCCATTCACGCCATCACGCCCACCGTTGCCATAACGCTCATGACGTGCAAATTCCATTTCATGCCAGTTAGTGATCATGAAATCTTCTTGGAACATTTTGAAGTTATAACCAGCAACCCAACCAACTACATAGCCGTTATTACCAGAATAATAGGTTTGGTCAACATAGTGTAAAGCCACGAAAGGCTTGAACCACAGATCACCAATCGAGGTGTTATAACCAATACCATACAGTGTGTTGACTTCGTGGAAGTTGCCACCGTGTTTGTCACCCGGTAAAGACCAAGTGCCATAAACGTGGCCGTATAAGTTGAATCCAGTATCTGCGATATAGACTCGAGCTGTTGTTTTCAGTGTATAACGCTGGTTTTTGCCCGGATCTTCATGCTGTTTATTAAATGGGTTTTCAACATCAAAGAAACCATATAATTCACCCCAATTGAAATTAGCGCCACCTTCTAACTCGAAGTAAGCGAAATCTTCCTTATGGGTTGTATTTTTAGATTTATTTTCTGTATGACGGGACCAGTCGAGATAGTTCACGTTGATATCTGCGAAACCATTCTGATACCCAAGAAAATTTTCAGCATTCGCGGTTCCTGTCAATGATGCTAGAGCAGCAGCACAGAGTAGTGTTTTTTTCATAAGACATTATTTTCGTTTATGTATTAATAAAAATTAGTTGTTACGCAAATTTTTAGCTTGTCAACTAACCATCCTCAAACATGTGAGATATTAAGCTTTCAATTTGTAATTAAAAAATCCATTTCAGAGAATGGGTGATCAAAATCACGTTTTTATCAATCTTTAAGCGATATTTGCTAGAGAGATCTAATTTGATAAAAAAGGAGAGATTCCCCAAATTAATTAGTTTAACTTGGGGAGGTTGTGAATTTGATAGAATGGAAATCAACCTGAAGTATCAGATGGGCTTATGTTTTATGGCTTTGCGGACAGCGAGGAAGTCGAGGGTTCCACCAACAATAAGGCTGATAGCGCCAATGGCTATGCCTATGTTAAATATGAGATTCTGATAAGTCGGGAGCGCTAACCACAGGGATATATGGGAAGTAAACAAGTAAACTTTCACCCCTGCAAATGATGTGATTAGTAAACTAATTAACCAAACTGCCAGGATAGATGCTGCTGCCATTAGCGCATAAACCGCGATTTTATATTCTCGAGGGAAAAACTCTCTGCGTTGAAACTCTCCCGTATCTTGGGTGTATAACAACGAAGTTCGGCAAGCGAGTAACAATAAAACCCCCGGTACTGCAACACCAATGGAAATTAAGTAGAACATTGGCCAGCCATAGGTACTGACAAAAATACTTGCGACGGGACCGATATAGACACGGCCTACAGCGGATAATGCTGAAAGCAAGGCAAATTGGGTGGCCGATAAAGACTTATTACATAAGGTCATTAACAAGGCGACAAATGCCGCAGTTCCCATTCCTGAAAAGATATTTTCGAGGAAGATAATGGATCCCATGCTGATAATATTTGGCGGTGTTACTGCAAGGAACCAGTAGCCAATATTCGAACCACCTTGGAGAACACCGAAGACGAATAATGCTTTAAATAGGCTCATATTTTTCATCAGATACCCCCCAAATAGGGCTCCGATGATTGTCGCCGCCATACCAACGGTTTTATTTACTGTACCCACCTCGCTTAAACTAAAGCCAAGAGCATTGAGTAAAAAGTTAGTATTTAGCGCCATAACGAAAGCATCTCCCATCTTATAAAAGATGAGAAGCAACAAAATCAGCCATGCGTTATTTCGGCTAAAAAACTCGGCAAGCGGTTCATAAATAGCATCTTTTAACGAAGTTGGTGGGGCGGTATTTTCTTGAGGCTCTTTCGCAAAAAGTGTTGCGAATATCCCTATAAACATCAGAGCAGCCATGACTAAGTAAAGCTGTTGCCACGTTAAGAATTTATCAGCAAGCCAAAGAGCTAATCCCCCAGAAACCAGCATACTGATGCGATAGCCCATGACAGATGTTGCTGCACCAATACCTCGCTCTTCTGCGCTTAATAAATCTGTTTTATAGGCATCAAAGACAATATCTTGGGATGCGGAACAGAAGGCTACAGTGACTGCTAGTGCAGCTAACCACCAAAGATGTTCCGACGGGTTCATAAAACTCATGCCTGCAATGCTAATAACAAGCAAAATTTGTGTTGTTAACAACCATCCTCTGCGACGCCCTAAAAATGGAGGCGTATAGCGATCCATCATGGGGGACCATAGAAATTTTAAAACGTAGGCCTGACCGACGAGAGAAAAGAAACCGATGGTTTTAATGTCAATTTTTTCAACGGTTAACCAAGCTTGTAATGTTCCAGCGGTTAATGCCAAGGGCAACCCTGAGACGAATCCCAGTAAAATTAAGGTAACATTATTGGGCAGTGTAAATCTGGGCAGTGTAAAACGTGGCATTATTCCCTCATCGCCTGATGCTGGTGTATTACGTTGCGCGAAGAATGGCGCAGTAGAAAGATAAAACAACCCAAGCTATTAGTATTAAAGAAATAACTTGGGTTCGTAGGAGAAAGCAGACAGCTTTTGGCTAATCTCTGATGAACCAGAATGATATTAGTATGAAATCATTCTTGATACGCGATTAATATCGTGAATTTTGTCTGATAAAATCGGCCAGTTCTTGGTCTTTCGCCATATCTGAAATTAAATCACTTAAAGCAAGGTTAATCGCCGCAGCAATTTTCTCATTAGTTGCGCCTAATGCTCCTTGGGTATTGTAATTACGGCTATAAGTCCGGCTTTTGGTTGAACCATTTGGCGCGGTAGCATTAACGACAACGCTGGAATTAACCGTAATATTATGACGTAAACTTCCTTCGCTCACTTGCGTGTTCAATTTGTTTAATTGAACCACTAAGTTGATATTGGCGGGAGAAGTCACCATGAAACCACGAGCGGCCATCTGCTTTTCTACCGCTTCTTGCATTAGGTAACGCGGATCGCGAGAGGGATTAAGTACCTCTAAAGTGCCATTTCGATTAATTTCAGCCAATGAGCGATTTGTACGGTTATCAACGCTACTCACGCTAATTGAAGTCGCATTGAGTGTCGGGTTCTTGGCAGGTAATGCAATCTTAGGTTCGAGGGACAGCGTATTAGACGGTGCAGTACAGCCCGCTAATAGAAATAACGCAAAAAGTGGAAAACACAGTTTTCTTAACATAATTCTTCCCAGTTCATCTTTCCTAATTGAAAATGTTCCGTTATGGTTCGGGGTGCAACAACTCACACTATTAGACAACAGTTTGAGAAAAAATTCGCATAAATGTGCAGTTGATGAACATTTTGTATTCCCAGACCATAGTTTCAATAATGTAGATGCTATTATCCGCTATTTCTATAATAAGAAGATAGTTGCCAGCAGCGTGATTGGGTGATTTTTTTTCAAATGTGCCGCCGCATTTTTTAATTAATTTAGGAGTCTCTATGGAGGCCAATATGCCACAAACTATGCAGTCTCGCGTGAGTGAAAAGCTACAGTTTGCATTTGAACCTGAACATATGGAGGTGATTAATGAAAGTCATCAACATAATGTGTTACCTGGTTCAGAGAGCCATTTCAAAGTGGTTTTAGTCAGTGATAAATTTGAAAACAAACGTATGATTGGTCGTCACCGTGAAATTTATGCTATTTTGGCTGACGAGCTTGCAGGTGGGATCCATGCTTTAGCTTTACACACTTATACTCCGAAAGAGTGGGATGAATTAGCGAGTACAGCGCTAAAATCGCCTGCTTGTCGTGGTGTTGGTGGTGTGAATCGCTAATCAAATGTCTTGATGACACATGAATATCAATAGTGTGTTTATCGAGTTGCTGTAAGTGAGCGTTTTTTCCTCAATTTGAGAGAGAAAAATGAATTTTTAGTCAGAAAAGTCACAAATAAAGAGGAATGATCGCTTCTTTTATCGGCTTTTCTCGACTCAGGGCGCATGCATCGGTATAATGCTGCGTCTAATTTTCAGTAAGGTTTCGGGACGCTTCTGATATCAGGGATGACCGTTATGAAAGTAACGCCCCCGGTTCTGGAAGGGAGATTGCCATTATGATTTAATGGCATAACTCTGGAGTAGACCGATCACTAAGATTTATTTTGAGGTAAGAAGATGCAAGTTTCTGTTGAAACGACTCAAGGCCTTGGGCGTCGTGTAACAATCACCGTTCCTGCCACTGATATTGAAAAAGCGCTGAATAGCGAGCTGGTTAACGTTGCTAAGAAAGTCCGTGTTGATGGCTTCCGTAAAGGGAAAGTACCAATGCATATCGTTAAACAACGTTACGGTGCGTCTGTAATGCAAGACGTTCTGGGCGATGTTATGCAACGTAACTTTATCAATGCAATCATTGAACAAAAAATCAACCCAGCTGGCGCGCCAAGCTACAAGCCAGAAATGTTCGAAGACGGTAAAGACTTCGTTTACGCGGTTGAGTTCGAAGTGTACCCAGAAATCGAATTAAAAGGTTTTGAAACTATCGAAGTTGAAAAACCAGCAGTAACCGTGAAAGACGAAGACCTCAACGACATGCTGGAAACTCTGCGCAAGCAACAAGCACAGTGGAAAGAAGTTGAAGATGCAGCGGCTGCTGATTCACGTATCACTATTAACTTCACAGGTTCTATCGACGGTGAAGAATTCGAAGGTGGTAAAGCTGAAGACTTCGCACTGGTTATGGGCGAAGGTCGTATGATCCCAGGCTTCGAAGAAGGCGTTGTTGGTCATAAAGCGGGTGAAGAATTCGATATCGAAGTTAACTTCCCAGAAGATTACCATGCAGAAAACCTGAAAGGTAAAGCGGCTAAGTTTGCTATCGTTCTGAAGAAAGTTGAACAACGTGAACTGCCAGAATTTACTGAAGAATTCGTTAAGCGTTTCGGTATCGCTGACGGTTCAGTAGACGGTCTGCGTGCAGAAGTTCGTAAAAACATGGAACGTGAGCTGAAAAATGCAGTTCGTAACCGTGTTAAAGCGCAAGTTCTGGACGGTCTGGTTAACGCTAACGAAATCGAAGTCCCAGCAGCAGTTGTTGATGGTGAAATCGATGTTCTGCGTCGTCAAGCTGCGCAGCGTTTTGGTGGCAACGAAAAACAAGCGATGGAATTACCACGTGAACTGTTCGAAGAACAAGCTAAACGTCGCGTAATTGTTGGTCTGCTGTTAGGCGAAGTTATCCGTACTAACGAGCTGAAAGCTGACGAAGATCGCGTTAAAGCGCTGATCGAAGACATGGCTTCTGCTTACGAAGATCCATCAGAAGTTATCGAATACTACAGCAAAAATGAAGAGCTGATGAACAGTGTTCGTAACTTAGCATTAGAAGAGCAAGCTGTAGAAACTATTCTGGCAGCGGCGAAAGTAACTGAAAAAGAAACTAATTTCACTGAGCTGATGAACCAAGTTCAAGCTGGTTAATTTTTCTTTTTAGCAGTACAAAGCAAAACCCGTGGTGTTTCACTGCGGGTTTTTTGTCAATTAGCGTCGTAATATTTAGACTTTGTGCAAATCATCTTGAAAATTACATTTAAACCCTAATTATAATAAGAGTCATCAAGATATCGTTCGCTAGATGATGTTGGGATTTTTGTGTGGAACACATTTTTCGACAGTATAAAACCGTGTAACTAGATAGACTTGTGTTAAACTCTTTAACAGAGCATCTTGCCTACCGCAGTGTTTTCAACTGTATTCTGGCTTAATTCTTTAGCGACTTTTTAACCAATATTTTAAAAAGTGACTAAAATAATGAAGTAAGCGAAGAGCATAAGCAGGCAGACACAACTAACTTCGAAAGAGTGTTTTTTAGAAATATTGTTTTTGAGAAATATTGTTTGTAGCACGATCCCTGCCCAAAATGGCGGACAGACAGCAAATTAGGCGCAAGCACCAGAAAGTTTTTAATAGGAGATTTCGATGTCACATTTTGGCGGTCAGGAGCAGTTAGCATCCCAAATGGCACTTGTGCCAATGGTTATCGAGCAAACCTCTCGAGGTGAGCGCTCATATGATATTTATTCACGTCTCTTAAAAGAACGTATTATCTTCCTAACCGGTCAGGTTGAAGATCATATGGCGAACTTAATTGTCGCTCAAATGCTATTTCTTGAAGCAGAAAACCCAGAAAAAGATATTCAACTTTATATCAACTCACCGGGCGGTGTGATCACTGCTGGGATGTCAATCTACGACACCATGCAGTTTATCAAACCTGATGTGAGCACTATCTGTATGGGACAAGCGTGCTCAATGGGTGCGTTTTTATTAACCGCAGGTACAAAAGGTAAACGTTTCTGCTTACCAAACTCTCGCGTCATGATCCACCAACCATTAGGTGGCTATCAAGGACAAGCGACAGACATTGAAATTCACGCTCAAGAAATCTTGAAAGTGAAATCGCGTATGAATGAATTGATGGCCCAACATACTGGGAAATCCATCGAAGAAATTAGTCGCGACACAGAGCGTGACCGTTTCTTATCAGCAAATGAAGCTAAAGAATATGGTCTAGTTGATCATATTTATACCAGCCGTTAATTTGCGAATATTTTGATATAATTAATTTATATCTTAAAGGTTTTGAAAATTTCTTGCCTTGTTTTACTGCGTAAGCCTGATAAAACAAGGCATTATAAATATAAGTGAGGTCTACTGATGACAGATAAACGCAAAGAGGGGGCAGGTAAATTGCTGTACTGTTCTTTCTGCGGAAAAAGTCAGCATGAAGTGCGTAAGCTGATTGCCGGTCCGTCAGTCTATATTTGTGATGAATGCGTGGATTTATGCCTCGACATCATCCGTGAAGAGATCAAAGAACTGGCTCCGCATCGCGAGCGTAGTGAATTGCCAACTCCCCACGAAATCAGACAACATCTTGACGACTACGTTATTGGTCAAGAAAAAGCGAAAAAAGTGTTAGCGGTTGCTGTTTATAACCACTACAAACGTCTACGTAATGGCGATAAAACCAGCGATGGTGTTGAATTAGGTAAAAGTAACATTCTGCTCATTGGCCCGACGGGTAGTGGTAAAACGTTACTAGCAGAAACGTTAGCTCGCTATTTAGATGTGCCATTCACTATGGCGGATGCGACCACATTAACTGAAGCGGGTTACGTGGGTGAAGACGTTGAAAATATCATCCAGAAGCTGCTACAAAAATGCGATTATGATGTTGAGAAAGCTCAGCGCGGTATCGTCTATATCGATGAAATTGATAAAATTTCTCGTAAATCCGATAACCCATCCATCACGCGTGACGTATCAGGTGAAGGGGTGCAGCAAGCATTACTGAAACTGATTGAAGGCACCGTAGCTGCGGTTCCGCCACAAGGTGGTCGTAAGCATCCACAGCAAGAGTTTTTACAGGTTGATACCTCGAAAATTCTGTTTATCTGTGGTGGTGCATTTGCAGGGTTGGATAAAGTTATTGGCCAGCGTCTGAATACACGTTCAGGTATTGGTTTTGCGGCGCAAGTGAAAGGCGAATCTGAGAAGGCAACTGAAGGTGAATTACTCACTCAAGCGGAGCCTGAAGATCTCATCAAATTTGGCTTGATCCCAGAGTTTATCGGTCGTCTACCTGTGGTTGCCACATTGACTGAACTGAGTGAAGAAGCACTGATTCAAATCTTAAAAGAGCCGAAAAACGCATTGACTAAACAGTATCAAGCTCTGTTTAACCTTGAAGGCACTGAATTAGAGTTTCGTGAAGAAGCATTAACGGCGATAGCGAAAAAAGCGATGGCGCGTAAAACCGGTGCTCGTGGCTTACGTTCGATCGTCGAAGCTGCTCTACTTAATACCATGTACGATCTACCTTCAATGAGTGATGTTGAAAAAGTGGTTGTAGATGAAAATGTGATTAATGAACAGTCAGAACCGCTGTTAATCTACAGCAAACCAGATGCTCAAGCCTCTGGCGATAATTAATTTCTTGTCTGTGTTCAATAAGTAATCAAATAAAATGAGGGGTAACCCTCATTTTGTTTTTTATGCTTAACTAACCATTGAATGCTAAAATCTTGTCCCCATATAGTTTATATTCTTAGTTGTGGTTTCCTTATTTTGAAAGAACGCTGTTTATATCGCAGTGTTTTACAAGAATTTTTTCTGTTATAAGCAGAAACCCTTAACTGGCGTGTGCTAAACGAAGAGAGAGCTTTATGAATCCAGAGCGTTCCGAACGCATTGAAATACCAGTATTGCCTCTGCGTGATGTAGTGGTGTACCCACATATGGTGATCCCACTGTTTGTTGGACGTGAAAAATCCATTCACAGTCTGGAAGCAGCAATGGATCATGATAAGCAAGTGATGCTGGTTGCGCAAAAAGAAGCCTCAACCGATGAACCTGGGGTGAATGATCTATTTACTGTTGGGACAATTGCGTCTGTGATTCAGATGCTGAAACTACCTGATGGTACCGTTAAAGTGTTAGTTGAAGGACTACGTCGTGCTCGTATTACTAGCCTGACTGATAACGGCGAGTATTTCTTAGCACAAGCTGAATACCTAGCGAATGATGGTGCGAAAGCGGCTATCTACGATGACGCATCAAAAGTACCTAGCACTGCAGAATTGGTTGATGAAAAAGAGCAAGAAGTTTTATATCGCACTATCGTCAGCCAGTTCGAAAGCTACATCAAACTGAACAAAAAAATTCCACCTGAAGTTCTGACTTCACTGCATGCGATTGAGCAAGACCAGCTAGATAAACTGGCTGATACGATTGCTTCACATATGCCGTTAAAGCTGGCAGACAAACAGCGCGTTTTAGAAATGGCAAACATTGCTGAGCGTGTTGAGTTCCTGATGGCAATGATGGAATCAGAAACTGAGTTACTGCAAGTTGAAAAACGCATTCGTAACCGCGTGAAAAAACAGATGGAAAAAAGCCAGCGCGAGTACTATTTGAATGAGCAAATGAAAGCGATTCAAAAAGAACTTGGCGAAATGGATGATGCTCCAGATGAAAACGAATCGCTGAAACGTAAAATCGAAGAAGCGAAAATGCCAAAAGAGGCACAAGAAAAAGCCGAAGCTGAATTGCAGAAGCTGAAAATGATGTCTCCAATGTCAGCTGAAGCGACTGTGGTTCGTAGCTACATTGACTGGATGGTTCAGGTTCCGTGGCATAAGCGCAGCAAAGTCAAAAAAGATTTAGTGAAAGCGCAAGAAGTGCTCGACACAGACCACTATGGCTTAGAGCGCGTTAAAGATCGTATCCTTGAATACCTCGCGGTTCAAAGCCGTGTTAGTAAAATCAAAGGGCCAATCTTATGCTTAGTCGGGCCTCCAGGGGTTGGTAAAACGTCTCTGGGACAATCTATCGCGAAAGCTACAGGGCGTGAATATACCCGTATGGCTCTGGGTGGGGTTCGTGACGAAGCAGAAATCCGTGGTCACCGCCGCACTTATATTGGTTCAATGCCGGGTAAACTTATCCAGAAAATGGCGAAAGTTGGGGTTAAAAACCCACTATTTTTACTGGATGAAATCGACAAAATGTCTTCAGACATGCGTGGGGATCCTGCATCAGCACTGTTAGAAGTGTTAGATCCAGAGCAAAACGTTGCATTCAACGACCATTATCTGGAAGTTGATTATGACCTGTCTGACGTGATGTTCGTGGCGACATCGAACTCGATGAATATCCCTGCACCATTATTAGACCGTATGGAAGTGATCCGTCTGTCTGGTTATACCGAAGACGAAAAACTGAATATTGCTAAGAGACATTTACTATCTAAGCAAATCGAGCGTAATGCCTTGAAAAAAGGTGAATTATCTATCGATGATGGCGCAATTATGAGCATCATTCGTTACTACACTCGTGAAGCTGGTGTGCGTGGATTAGAACGTGAAATTTCTAAACTGTGCCGTAAAGCAGTGAAAGCGCTGCTGATGGATAAAAAACTGAAGCATATTGAGATCACGGCAGATAATCTGAAAGATTACTTAGGTGTTCGTCGCTTTGACTACGGTCATGCTGATACCGAAAACCGTGTAGGGCAAGTGACTGGCTTAGCATGGACAGAAGTGGGCGGTGATCTACTGACCATCGAAACTGCCTGTGTACCGGGTAAAGGTAAATTAACTTACACCGGTTCTCTGGGTGAAGTGATGCAAGAGTCAATCCAAACTGCACTGACAGTGGTACGCGCTCGTGCAGAAAAACTGGGTATCAATGGTGACTTCTATGAAAAACGTGATATTCACGTTCACGTACCAGAAGGTGCAACACCGAAAGATGGCCCAAGTGCGGGTATCGCAATGTCAACGGCACTGGTTTCTTGCTTAACAGGTAACCCTGTAAAAGCGGATGTGGCGATGACCGGTGAAATTACGTTACGCGGGTTAGTATTACCAATTGGCGGGTTGAAAGAAAAGTTACTGGCAGCACATCGTGGTGGTATTAAAACAGTTCTTATCCCTGATGATAACAAACGTGATTTAGAAGAAATCCCTCAGAATGTGATTGCTGATTTGCAAATCCATCCTGTTAAGACAATTGAAGAAGTCCTCTCATTAGCATTAGTCAATCCTCCTTTTGGGGCTGAAGTGGTCCAAAAGAAAGCTAAAAGAGTGAGCTGAATCAAGAAGTTTGTATAAAATTAAGGCTGACAGCTAATTTAGGGCTTGTCAGTCTTTTTTTTCGTCGCTACTTTAGCGAAGATTCTGATAATGGTTAGCGTGCTATCTGTTTTCTTGCCATTAATATTCAGGATTGATATAACGGCTGCATCATTAATTAACTATACTTAGTAATGTTAACTATACTGTAGTTGGTTAATTAACCGATAAAGTCAAAACTAATATGGGGATGATAATAGTGAATAAGTCTCAACTGATTGAAAAAATCGCTGCAGAAGCGAATATTTCTAAAGCCGCAGCAGGTCGCGTAGTCGACGCTTTCGTTGCTTCTGTAACGAAATCTCTGAGCAAAGGTGATGATGTTACTTTAGTTGGTTTTGGTACTTTTAATGTACGTCAACGCGCAGCACGTACAGGTCGTAACCCGCAGACAGGTAAAGAAATTAAAATCGCTGCGGCAAAAGTTCCTGCATTCCGTGCAGGCAAAGGTCTTAAAGACGCTGTTAACGGTTAATTGAGTTTAGTTTCGTCTTTCACGCATTTTTGCGAAAACTCAAACTGACGTAATGTCTTTAATCAGCTAATATATAAGCGCGCCATGGAAATGGAGCGCTTTTTTTTCTATCTGAGTTAAAATTAGCGTAATATTAAGAAATTCAACAAAGCAAAGCGGAGTTAAGCCTTTTTATGATGGAAGATCTACGCACGAAGGCGAACAGTCCTTTTATTAAAGTGTTGTTAGCTATTATTATCTTGTCATTCGTGCTGACAGGTGTTGCTGGCTATGTGATTGGTGGCTCAAGTAATAATGCTGCTGAAGTCAATGGACAGCCAATAAGCAAGGAACAATTACAGCAAGCTTTCCAGCAAGAGCGCCAGTCATTACAAGAATACTTAGGAGATAAATTCTCTGAAGTTGCAAGTAATGACAACTACATGAAAGAGCTGCGTACCCAAGCTTTGAATAACTTAATCAATAATCAATTGATTAACCAATACGCTAATGAATTACAACTCTCTGCTAGCGACCAACAAATTGAGCAAGCTATTTTTGCTATGCAAGTTTTCCAAACGAACGGGAATTTTGATAGTGAGAAATACCGCGAAATTTTAAAACGTTACAATATTAATGCAGATGATTTTGCGGCACAAATTCGCCAAGATTTAGTTCGCGCACAATTAGGTAAATCGTTCACCGGAACAGAATTTGCTCTGCCTTCAGAAGTAAAGGCGTATGCAGAATTGTTTATGCAAGAGCGTGAAGTTCGTACAGCAAGCTTGTCGTTAGCTGCGCTAGAAGCTAAACAAACTGTTTCTGAAGATGAATTAAAAGCATATTACGCGGCAAATCAAAACAGTTTCATTTCTCCTGAACAAGTTCAAGTAAGCTATGTAGAAATGGATGCGGCATCTATGCCAAAAGCATCTGTGACGGCTGAAGAAGTGAAAGCTTACTATGATGAAAATCTGAAGAACTTCACTAAAGCGGAACAAAAGCTATATAGCATGATTCAAGTCGCATCAGAAAAAGATGCGCAAGCTTTACAAGCCGAGCTGAAAGGCGGTGCTGATTTCGCAACGTTAGCTACCGAAAAATCCACAGATAAATTCAGTGCAGGTAACAAAGGTGTGATTGGCTGGATGGAAGCAACATCGACACCAAGCGAAATCATCAGTGCGAATTTAACCGAGAAAGGTCAAGTTTCTGCACCGATAAAAGTCCAAGATAATTATGTCTTATTCCGTTTGGATGATGTTAAGCCAGAAGCGATTAAGCCTTTTGATGACGTTAAATCAAGTATTGAAACTAGCTTAGTCCAAGATAAAAGCGTCAAACAATTTTACGATTTACAACAGAAAGTGAGTGAAGCTGCGACTAATGACAATGAATCATTAGCATCAGTTGAAAGCATTTCTGGCTTGAAAGTGGCGACTACTGGCTGGTTTGATCGTCAAAACCCACCGGCACAACTGAATTTCCCGAAAGTCATTAATGAAGTTTTCAGCGACCGTTTAGTCGATAAAAAAGGCACAACAGGTATCAACTCTGACGTGATCAACGTTGAAGGGGACCGTGCGTTTGTCCTGCGTGTGACTGACTATAAAGCGGAATCAACAGAGCCATTCGAAACAGTAAAAGCGGATATCGAAGCATTAGTTAAGCGTCAGAAAGCATCTGCTCAATTAAAAGCGAATGGTGAGAAATTACTGGCAGAGTTACAAGCGGGTAAAGGTGATGAAGCATTGAAAGCTGCAGACACCCAATTTGGCGCTGTTCAAACAGTTTCATTCCTTGCACCTGCAACGGATGTGACTGACGTTGCGATGAAAATGACACCGCCAACTGACGGTAAGCCAACTTATGCAATCGCTTATGATCAAAAAGATAATCTGCTAATTGTTCAATTAGATAAAGTGACTTTAGGTCAGCCAACCGCTGATGAACTGAGCCAGTTATCGAACGAATATCGTGGCGCAATGAGTTCAGCGGTGAATGAAGCCTTGATGCTGAATTTACGCGCGAATGCAAAAATTGAAGTGCAAAGCTTAGAATAAGTTATTTGCATGGAATAATTGCGAAGCGCTTCGCAACTAAAATTGTAATCTCTGTAATAGAAGGCCACCCATTGGGTGGCCTTTCGCATTGTATAAACCGAAGAAAAGTTTTTGGAAAAGTTCTCTGGCATTGTGATGTCTCAACACACATAGGAGAACAATGATGAAATGGAATAAAAGCATTAAACAAGGATTAGGGACAGTGTTAATGGTGGCAATGTTATGCCCTTTATCTGTATTTGCAGCAATCAAGAAAGCAGAAACTGAAAAACCGGTAGCAGCGATAGTACAGCCTCAAAATAGTGATGAAGTAAAAAACGTGGCGAGTTTAGCATCCCCAGACCAAGTGAACATTAATCAAGCCACTGCAGAAGAATTAGCGAGGAAACTCAATGGAATTGGTAAGCAGAAAGCTCAGGCTATAGTGGAATACCGAGAAAAATACGGCGCTTTTAATACGGTTGAAAATATCCTTGAAGTGCAGGGAATTGGACCTGCATTTTTAGAGAAAAATCGTAATAAACTTGTTCTATAAGCAAAATAGCCCACTTTTAACGTGGGCTATTTTTTAGGAAATAGAAAGTCGTGTTATGAGATTAAAAATAAATTATGGGTAATCTTTATACTATTAAATTTAATTTAAAGCGCGAATATGAGAGCTAAGTCTGATTAGTGATATTTTTTCAGCAGCCCTTTCAAATATTTGTTACTTTTATGTTATCAAATAATTCAACTGGTCGGAGTAGTTATGGCAATACACATAAAAGTGCTCGGTTATCACATTGATGTCTTTCAGCATGTCAATAATGCTCGGTACTTAGAGTTCTATGAAGCGGATAGATGGGATTGGATGGGCAAAGCTAATCTTATTGAATGGGCTATCCAGCATAGAATAGTTATGGCGGCCGTGAATATTAATGTTAACTATTTCCAAGCCGTTGGGTTGGGCGATGAGCTAACCGTCATTTCACGAATGGATAAAATCGGAGTGAAGAGTGCTGTTTGCTACCAACAAATTATTCGCCATCGTAATGGGGTTGATGAAGTGGTATCCGATGCGTACGTCACGTTTGTCTTCATTGATGGTAAAGTTAATAAAGCCATGGTGATCGAGGATGAACTCCGAGAAAAAATTGAGTCACTGAAAAATAAAACAGATGCTTTTATCGAAGTATAGGCAAATTAGCAGTATAGCCAACCAGGAAACACGAACCATGGTTGGCCTTTAGAATTACTTCGTTGCGTTGAGTTGCTTGAGTAATGAATCCATAACGGCTTGTTTATTATTAAGATAATAATTCAAGCCTTTGCTGCGTAAATGGCAGGCTGCACATTCGGAACAGCCATCACCAGGAATGCCATTGTAGCAAGTGAGAGTTTGAGTGCGGATAGTCTCCAGATGACCATAATAGTCAGCAAGAGCCCAAGTTTGCGCTTTGTCTAACCACATAAGTGGTGTTTCGAAACGAATGTCTTTTGCTAGGCCTAGACTAACGGCATGATTGAGCGCTTTGACAAACTCGTCACGGCAGTCGGGATAACCTGAAAAGTCAGTTTCACAGACACCAGTGATCACTGCTTCCGCTTTAACCTGGTAGGCATAGATAGCGGCGAGTGTTAGGAATAGAATGTTACGTCCGGGTACAAATGTGCTTGGTAACCCGCTGGCTTCACTCTCTTCATAGTCAGGAACCGGAATATTATCACGGGTTAAGCTACTAACCGCTAGCTCATTAAGCAGAGTGACATCGAGAACTTTATGCGCTTTTGCGCCTAATTGTAGGCTGAGCTTTTGTGCAATATCGATTTCTAAGCGGTGGCGTTGACCATAATCAAAGGTGACACAATGAACCTCATCATAATATTTGAGTGCTTGAATTAGGCAGGTTGTTGAGTCTTGCCCTCCGCTGAAGACAACAACAGCACGTTTCATGAGTCTCTCCTAAGATTAAATAATGAGGATATTAATTTAGCCCTATGTTAACGAGCCAAGAGGAGAATGAACAGTCTGTTTTTGTACCTTCAACCTCTAACTTAAGCAATTTATGCTATGTTTCGGTTATTTATGCAAAGTTATTCTACAATACTAGCAATTCGTAACAGCTTTATTATTTCATCATGATAAAATTTTGCTGATAATAAGATTCGCTCAGGGGCTAAACATGCTGGATAAAATAGATAAAAAACTACTTTGCTTATTACAAAATGACAGCAGCCTATCATTAAACTCATTAGCCGAAGCCGTCAACTTAACCTCGACACCGTGCTGGAAGCGACTTAAGCGGTTAGAAGACGAAGGATATATTCGAGGACGTGTCACGCTATTAGACGGTGAAAAGCTGGGGTTGGGGCTGACGGTGATTGTCATGATTAAAACCCAACAACATAATAGCGAATGGTATGCGCAATTTGTTTCATTTGTAGAAAAATTACCAGAAGTTTTAGTGTTTTATCGCATGGCCGGTGAGTATGACTATCTGATGCAAGTCGAAGTTCATGATATGAAATCCTATGATCTATTTTATAAGAAACTGGTCAATGGCGTTCATGGATTAATTGATGTAACTTCCAGTTTTGCAATGGAAAAAATAAAATACACAACCGTGTTGCCAATCCCTGACTAATCAGCAAGTCACACATTAGCGGAAGAGCATAAAGTTCCTAATAATAAAGCAAGCAGTCACTAACATCATTCAAGGCAGTAATACGTGCGATTATTTTCACAATTACGTTGGTATTTTATAAGCGAATGGCGTCGCTATGTTGGCGCGATTTGTTTTCTTGTGGTCATTGCTATTCTACAAATGATCCCACCGCGCTTTGTTGGTGTGATAGTGGATGGTATTAGCAAAGGGTCGATGACGAATCAACAGCTTTTGACATACGTATTATCCATGCTCGGAATTGCTTTAACCGTTTATGGGTTGCGTTACGTTTGGCGTTTATGGCTATTTGGCGCTTCCTACAAATTGGCTGTCCGATTAAGACAGCAAATTTATCAGCAGCTTAGCTTACAAAATCAGCCATTTTATTTGAAATATCGCACGGGAGATCTCATCGCACGAACCACAAATGATGTGGATCGTGTGGTATTTGCTGCAGGTGAAGGCGTCTTAACTCTTGTTGACTCCTTGGTGATGGGATGTGCGGTCCTTATCATGATGAGCATAGAAATAAGTTGGCAGCTCACACTCCTTGCATTGATCCCGATGCCCATTATGGCGCTGGTCATTAAGCGTTATGGGGACCAGCTTCATCATCGTTTTAAACATGCTCAAGGTGCTTTTTCATCGTTAAATAACCATGCGCAAGAGAGCTTAACCAGCATCCGAATGATCAAAGCATTTGGTCTTGAAACCCATCAATCCAATCAATTTGAGCAAGTTGCCACTGAAGCTGGGCGAAGAAATATGCATGTCGCGAAGATTGATGCTCGTTTCGACCCAACCATTTTTATGGCGATTGGAATGGCAAACTTATTAGCCATCGCGGGTGGAAGCTGGATGGTGTTGAATGACACATTAACCCTCGGTGAGCTTACCAGCTTTGTGATGTATTTAGGGCTGATGATCTGGCCGATGCTTGCTCTTGCATGGATGTTTAACATTGTTGAACGAGGAAGTGCAGCGTATAGCCGGATTTTAAGCTTATTAGACGAGCCATTAGTGATTAAAGATGGTAGTCAAAGCTTGCTTGCAGAAAAAGGCGAGTTAAACGTCAATATCAGAACATTTTCGTATCCTGAAACCCAGCGCCATGCTTTGCATGATATCCAGTTCAACGTACAACCAGGGGGATTCCTTGGATTATGTGGGCCAACGGGGTCGGGAAAATCGACATTACTTACTGTATTACAACGTCATTTTGATGTGAATGACGGTGAGATTATTTATCAGAATAAATTACTGACAGATATTCGGCTCGATGAGTGGCGGGCAAGGTTATCAATAGTGAATCAATCTCCATTCCTATTTTCTGATTCGGTCGCAAACAACATCGCTCTTGGGCAGCCTAATGCAACAATGGAGCAAATAGAAGAAGCGGCTCGAGTGGCTTGTGTGCATGAAGATATTTTACGTCTACCAGAAGGGTATCAAACCCAGGTGGGAGAGCGTGGCGTTATGCTTTCAGGGGGGCAAAAACAGCGGATTTCCATAGCCCGTGCAATTTTACAAAATGCAGAAATTCTTATTTTAGATGATGCGCTATCTGCGGTTGACGGGCAGACAGAGCACACCATTTTGCAGAATTTGAGTCGTTGGAGGCAGGGGAGAACGTTGATCATTAGCGCACATCGACTATCGGCTTTGGTGGATGCTGATAATATTCTTGTACTATGCCATGGTGGCATAGTTGCCAAAGGTACTCATAAAGTACTTTCCCAGAAATCTGGTTGGTACAGCGATATGTATCATTATCAGCAAATCGAAGCTGCTTTGGACGGTGATCTATGAGCCAGAGAAAGCCGCTTTGGCCAGCATTAAAACGCTTATTATCTTACGGTAAACCTTACCGCGGTACCATGGGGGTAGCGATTGCCATGCTATGGTTGGCTGCTGCCGCAGAAGTTAGTGGGCCCTTACTGATTAGCTACTTTATTGACAATATGGTGGCGAAAAAACAGATCATTATGCCGCTAACGCTGTATATGGTGATTGGATTTATTGCGTTGCAAATCATTGCTGCACTTCTTCATTACCATCAAAAAATTCTGTTTAATCAAGCTTCAGTTGGCGTGGTGCAAAATCTACGGACCGATGTGATGAATGCGGCTCTGCGCCAGCCATTAAGTGCTTTTGATAAGCAACCCGTGGGGCAGATTATTTCTCGTGTTACCAACGATACTGAGGTGATCAAAGATCTGTTTGTTATGGTTGTACCAACGATCTTTCGCAGTTTGGCATTAATTTGTGCCATGTTAGTCGCCATGTTTTCTTTAGAGTGGCGAATGGCATCCATTGCGGTACTCATTTTCCCTGCGGTTCTGGTTGTAATGTTGGTTTATCAGCGACTTAGTACGCCAATTGTGCGCCGTGTTAGGGCATACCTTGCAGATATTAATAATGGTTTCAATGAAGTCATTAATGGTATGACGGTTATCCAGCAATTTTTACAGCAAGCCAGATTTGGCAAAAAAATGCTGGAAGCAAGTGAAGATCACTATCATTCCCGAATGAAAGCATTGAAATTAGATGGACTATTACTCAGACCACTGCTGAGTTTGTTCTCTGCCTGTGTGCTATGTGGGCTATTGTTACTATTTGGATTTGACGGTACTAGCACTGTGGGTGTCGGGGTTTTGTATGTTTTCATTAATTATTTAGGTCGTTTAAACGAACCATTAATTGAGCTGACATCTCAGCAATCCATGTTGCAACAAGCGGTTGTATCCGGTGAACGTGTTTTTGAATTGATGGATAGCCCACAGCAAGGTTATGGCGAAAATATTGCGTCATTACAGGGCGGGGCAATTGAGATAAGACACCTCTCTTTTGCTTATCGGGATGATAAAAAAGTCCTTGATGATATTAATTTATCCGTCCCAGAACACCATTTTGTGGCACTCGTTGGGCACACGGGAAGTGGAAAAAGTACCATTGCAAACTTAATCATGGGGTATTACCCATGGCAGGAAGGGGAGATTTTACTGGATGGACGAGATTTAAATTCACTTTCCCATCAAGTATTACGAAATGGTATTGCTATGGTGCAGCAGGACCCAGTAGTACTCGCGGCTTCATTTTTTGATAACGTGGCTCTAGGGCGCGATGTTTCCCAAGAAAAAGTGTGGGAAGTCCTTGAAACTGTACAATTAGCTCAGCATGTCCGTGAATTGCCTGATGGATTAGATTCGTTGTTAGGTGAGCAAGGAAACACTTTATCCGTTGGGCAACGACAGTTATTAGCGATGGCACGAGTACTCGTCGTAACACCGAAAATTCTGATATTGGATGAAGCGACCGCGAATATAGACTCTGGTACTGAGCAGGCAATTCAAAAGGCGTTACGTGTTATTCGTCGAAACACTACGCTGGTGGTGATAGCTCATCGCTTATCGACGATTGTGGATGCTGACCAAGTTGTTGTTCTTCATCGAGGAATGATCGTTGAGCAAGGAAATCATGCTGAGCTTCTCCTGCAGGAAGGCCGCTATTACCAAATGTATCAATTACAACAAGTGGGCGAGTCGCTGAACTCTCGTGATGAAGCGGCTGCGGAAGCATTATTAGTTTAGTTAGTACTCACTGACTGGTTTGTATGGAATTGATAAGGTTACCAAATAAGAAAAGCCTCACAATTAGGAGTTCCTATCTAGTTGAGGCTTTTCTTGTTTTAAAGTAAGTAATGACTTACTTTTTTCGGGCTGATATAAATCGGGAAATTATCGAGGTTTTCTCTTACGAATGACCCCTTCTTGTACCGTAGTTGCCACTAAATCCCCTTGTTGATTATAAATTTGCCCTTTAACAAAGCCACGCCCACCAGAAGCAGAAGGGCTCTCAATAGCATACAGTAACCATTCATCAATACGATAAGGGCGATGGAACCACATTGAGTGGTCAATCGTAGCCACTTGTAAATCGCGTTCCATAAAGCCGCGGCCATGAGGCTGTAATGCAGCGGGAAGGAAATTGTAATCCGATGCGTAGCCTAGCAAGTAGTCATGTAACTCTGGTGTATTGGGAAGCTCTCCTTTCGCTTTAAACCAAATATAGCGAAATGGTTCTTGAGGTGCGCTATCAAACGGGCTATAGAATTGAATCGGGCGAAACTCGAAAGGATTAGGGCGCAGTGCATATTTTTTGACAGCATCGGGAAGCTGGTCTGCGAAGCGTTGAATGATTTCATCCTGTGAAATCAATTGCTCTGGCGCGGGGACATCGGGCATTAAATTTTGATGGTTAAACCCGTCTTCTTGTTCTTGAAATGAGGCGGTCATAAAGAAGATCGGTTTACCATTTTGAATGGCGCTAATACGACGTGTACTAAAGCTGCCACCATCACGCAAAATTTCTACATCGTAGACAATCGGTTTTTGGCTATCTCCTGGGCGCAGAAAATAGCTATGAAATGAGGTTATGATGCGACCTTCGGGTGTGGTTTGTTTCGCTGCATACATGGCTTGTCCAACAACTTGTCCACCAAAAACTTGCGGCAAACCAAGATCTTCGCTTTGCCCCCGAAAAATACCTTCTTCAATTTTTTCGAGTTTAATTAGGCTAATTAAGTTTTGTAATTCTGTGCTCATAGTTACCTTGAAGATGGTTAAAAAATATCAGATGCAGCTATTTTCCCATTAATCTACAGAAATAGGTAGGCAGTTTGTGTACGGATTAATTGACAATCGTTTTTGGTTACAATTTGAAATATAATTTCATTATTTAATTTGTATTAGATATAATTTTCTAAGTTTAGATAAACTCTAATATATCAAGAATAATCATATTGAAATGTCTAATTAAATCAAAATATTACAGGTAATTATAATGACATTCTATCGCTACATGATTAGTTCGTTGATACTTATTTTCTTAGTAGGCTGCGAAGGGAACAACGCCAATCCCCCTGAAAAAAGGGTGAAAGGGAAAAGTAATCGCGAAAATCAGCAGGTAGACATTGGTACGATCAGTGGAAATATCCTTATTGCTAAAAATAAAGGATTATCTGAAAACGTGGATATTACGGTTACCATGGTAGATAACTCATTTGTTGAGTTACCAGCGCTGATATTATCTCAAAAGCACTATACTAACTTGAACAATCAAGTGACGCTTCCGTATCAGCTGACATACCACAAAAATGAAATAAGAAACCAAGCTAAAATCACGGTTAGTGCGACGTTACACGTTGATGGAAAATTAGTCTATATTACAGAATCGTCGACCGAAGTGATCAACAATGGCATGGTTGAAAATATTGATTTACTACTGGTTCCTGCTAACTAGTGGTTGATTCTTATTAGTAAGTGTTAATTCCTGCCAATATTTATTGTTCATACCAAACTGTATTAAATAGCCATTCAGATTTTTGTGTAATAAAACAGCACTTGACCGCCACTTTCTTGCTATTTAACTATCTATCAAGCATAATGCCCGTGCTTTGAAAGAAGCAATCAATGGGGGCTCTGTTGGTTCTCCCGCAACGCTAACTTGTTAACTAGGTCAGGTCCGGAAGGAAGCAGCCATAGCAGGGGTCGTGTGTGCCGGGATGTCGCTGGCAGGGCTCCCACCCAATATTAAATCCTCTCTTAGTCTTCATATTCTCGTTTTTATCAATCACATTTTCAGTAACAACAGCTATTGTCTTTTGGCTATGCTTTCTTGTTATTATCACGCTTGGTTTAATATATTTTAATAATAAGAAATTGATTACTATTCTTAATTGATATTTACAATGGTTAAATTGATATCGAAATAGCTATTATCGCATGAAATGTTAAATTAATTGGGATTAGGGAAAGGCAAAAATAAAAGGATATAAAGAGGCTGTCAGTATTCGGTGAATACTAACTAAGATAAATAAGGAATTTTCATTGAGCCGATAAAGTATTACCGGCTATAACCATTCACTATCTATGCGCGTAAATAAGTATTTATCTAACAAACTTCCAAACAGATGCTGGGATTTTATCGTAAAGTTTATTCATAGTGAGTTCGGCAAGACGATGATCTGCTGCAGAGTAAAATAACTCTAATTCATCATCAGATAACTCATACTTATTTTTCTCAATGACGCGCTCAAGTGTTTCAATAGTGGTGCATTTTCTTAAACGCATCAGATAATCGGATTTGGTCATAACGCCCTTTCTTTATGTGTCGATAACCTAAAATATACTATGGGATAGTGAAATTAAAGGTAAATGGTGATTCTATGTCTTACTTGTCAGGCATTTTAGATCATCATCGAGCACGGCGACAAGATTTTGATTCATACTTTCCCAGTCAATGATTTCGCTGAAAGTAATTACTGGGCTGCCAAATAAATTATATGTCTCGTCAAGATACTCTTCAACAAGAGAAATAACGAGATTTTCTTTTGGATACTTGATTTTGAATCGCCAGACAAAAGCTGCAATATGCTCAACGAGCTCATTGAGACTGATGCTTTGTGGCGAACTAAGATCATTTACCCAATGGGTGTTTGTTTTTTGTAAACTTGATATTGCGTCTCTATTCAAACTGTTACACAGATATTTTAATTCGGCTATATCATGTTTCTTGGGTGAGTATTCATCCATAATCACCTCCATGGGCGAATCTGACTTTTACTTTGCGTATTTTTGTATCAAAAATAATGTCATATCAACTAAATATAAGCATCTGTTTTCAATATAAGCAAACATAGTTAGTATATTGATAAATATAAGATTATCACTAATTGAGAGAGTTTTTAGATTGTCACTAATATAAAAGTAATATTCAAATATAAACTGATTGCTCAGATTGCTTTCGCCACATCAATAATAATAGCACTTTTATTTCATAAGTCACCACCCAATAATGACTTTTTTATGGAGGGAGCCGTAAGAGGACTAGGAAAAATCGGGCTAATTATTTTTCTATCACACTCTAATGAAGAATGTAAATGATATTGTGCGGTTTAGACAATTAAGTGTATTTAGACGATATGTTACAACTAAAATTGTGATCGAGATTGATATCGAGATTAAGCCTAATTAAATAGTTTATTTCTAATCATTGAAATTTATTTAATATAAAATCCCCTAAGGTTTAACCTTTATGGGGATTTTTGAAATATTTAATTTAAAGATATAAATTCAATGTAACACCTGGCTTTAAATCTGCCATTTTAACACCTGAGTTCCAATTCATCAGGTCGTTAAGTTTAATTCCATGACGTTTAGCAATGCTGTAATAAGTATCGCCTTTTCTAACTTTGTAGGTTCCACCTTTACGGTTATTGCTGGTCGGTGTCGTACCTGAAATTTTTAATGTTTGTCCTGGAACGATGTTAGCTTTAGCTGTTTTTAACCCATTTAACTGTTGGATGTTCTTTGCAGTTGTATTGAATTTCTTAGCAATACTTGCGATAGATTCGCCTTTGCGAACTTTATAACTAAAGGTTTTAGCTTGCTTTGAGCTCGCTTTTGCTGTCTGGATGTTACTGGCTGCGGTTTGCGCATAACGATTTTGTGCTACCGCGTTGCGAATATCATTTAATACGTCTTGATCCGTCAGTGAAACTTTTAGCTGCTCAGCTTTTGCGGTTGGCAACATAATATAATGCGGGCCATTTGGTGACGTAACGCCTCGGGTATAACCCGAATTATAGGTTTTAATGGATTCTTCCGTTAAACCTGTTAATTCAGCAGCTTGAGTCAATGTGATTTGTTGTCCCACATCAACTTGCGTTAACCCTCTATTCTTATTGCTTTTTGGTAATCTGACTTGATAGCGTTCTGGTTGTCTTAGCACTTGGCTAAGCGCAAGGATCTTCGGAACATATTGTTTGGTTTCTTTAGGTAATTGAAGAGACCAAAAATCTGTTGGTAAGCCAGCAGCTTCATTCTTTTTAATCGCGTTTTGTACGCAACCTTCACCGCAGTTATAAGCAGCAAGTGTGAGCTCCCAATCGTGACCAAACATAATGTTCAGATTTTCAAGGAGATCTAACGCTGCTTTTGTGGATGTCACAACATCGCGTCGCTCATCAACCCACTGCGTCTGTTTTAACCCATATGAACGTGCCGTGATGGGAACGATTTGCCAAAGACCCGCTGCTTGTGCAGGGGAAGTGGCTTTAGGGTTATATGAACTTTCAATGACAGGAATTAAGGCTAATTCCATTGGTAAGTTGCGATCATTGATTTCATCTACAATTAAGTACATGTAAGGCTCTGCTCTTACTGCCACATCATAGATAAAACTTTGTTTATTGGAGTAACTATTTGCCATTTCCCGAATTGTTGCGTTTTCGGGGATATCCATCTTCAGTTCACCACTAATATAACCCCAAAGGTCATGATCGACTTTGGAAACCTGTCTACTTGCTGCTTGGTTATGGGATGCAACAGTGTCAATTGAGTGGTTGGCTGAAGATTTTGGTTGCTTAACGGTGACTTTGGAAGTGCCTTGACAGCCCGCAAGCAAAACAATGGCGATGAGGGTCGCGATTATCTTCATTAGCTCTGTTTTTCTTTGTTTTTAATGTTTAAAAGTTGACCAGATAATACTGGCTTTAGATGTTATTGACAATAATTATACATCAATATTCATCTTTTAATTGGCGTAATAATGTAAAAACTGCTCGTAATGATGGATTTGTCATATTAATGTTCAGTTTTTGTTGCAATTCAGGGTTTTCGCACTGTAAAAAAATGTTGATATTTTTCTCAGTTTTCAATGTGCTAGGTACTGTTGCTTGCTGATTATTGCGCAAAGTTCTTACTTTTTCGGAATAATTCGTAATTGTCTCATTTTCAGGCCAAATATGATGAGCGAATTGTAAATTAGACTGTGTATATTCATGCGCACAGCAGATGAGAGTATCATCAGGAAGTGCTGCAATTTTTTGAATCGATTGATACATTTGAGCGGGAGTACCCTCAAAGATCCGCCCACAACCGGCTGAAAATAATGTATCGCCACAAAATAGGTAAGGAGCTTGGTAAAAACCAATATGTCCAAGCGTGTGACCTGGGAGACCGATGACTTGAAAATTGAAGTCACCAATGGTGACGGAATCTCCATCGCACACCAACTCTGTAGCCCCTTTAACTAAGGTTTCTTGGGGGCCAAATACAGGGATTTTTGGATATTGGGCAATAATTTCTTTCACACCCTGTGTATGGTCGTTATGATGATGGGTGAGTAAAATTGCAACAGGGGTCAATTGGTTAGCCGTTAATATTGAGAGAACCGGCTCTGACTCAGCAGGGTCAACGATGATACACTGCTGGTTGTTTGCTAGTAGCCAAATGTAATTATCATTTAACGCTGGTACTCGAATTAACTCCATAATCAACCTCGATCCGATTTTTAAGGGGAATGTTATGAAACCTGCGCGTATTGAAGAAAAGATTCAAATGCCCGCCAGTTGGTCTGATATTCCTTTTGGTGAACACTATCGCCAAGCCTTGGAAGCCCAGTTAGCGCCTTGGTGGCAAAAAATGTTTGGTTTTCACCTGCTTAAATTAGGTCATTTGAGTACAGAAATCCACACTAAAGAGTGCATGATCCCTCATCAATTCACGCTAGGTGAAGATCCTCACGTATTTGATGTCGCAGCAAATCCCGAAGCTCTGCCTTTTGCGGATAAGACTATTGATGCCTGTTTAATGCCCCATTTACTTGCCTATAGTCATGATCCGCATTGGATCTTGCGGGAAGTTGATCGGGTATTGATCGATGATGGTTGGCTGATTTTATCGGGGTTTAACCCATTTAGCCTAGCAGGAATGGCTAAATTAGTGCCTATTTTGCGTAAGCAGCAGCCTTACTGTAGCCGTTTTTTCCCTTCTCTCCGGGTATTTGATTGGCTAGGGTTGCTCAATTATGAGGTGCTATATCACCGAAACTGCCAAGTGCTTCCTTGGGTTTCATCGGAAAAACGGGTCAATAAACGTTGTGGTGGAATTGGCGTGATCAGCGTGATTGTTGCAAGAAAACGGACATATCCATTAACGCCAACGCCCCTGAAATTTAAGCAGCCTAAGGTGAAAATTTCAACAGCGTTGGGTGCAACGAAAGAAATCAGTAAATCGAAGCAACTTCGTTAAGTCTGAACCTGGCTATTCTTGAGTAGGCTGGTAGCCTGTATCTTCTTTTGTTGGCGCATTGGCCGCGGCGCGAGCTAATTCATCACACTTTTCATTCTCCGCATGACCCGCATGACCTTTTACCCAGCGCCAATCGATAGTATGGCGCGTAATTGCTTGGTCGAGACGCTTCCAAAGATCCACATTGACCACTGGCGATTTATCCGCTTTTTTCCATTGGCGACGCTTCCAGTTATGGATCCATTGAGTGATCCCTTGACGTACATATTGGCTATCGGTGGTCAGGATAATATCGCAAGGTCGAGTAAGTGACTCTAAAGCAACGATTGCCGCGAGTAATTCCATGCGATTATTGGTGGTGAGGAAAAAACCATCACTGAGTGTTTTCTCATGTTGCTGATAACGAAGTACGATACCGTATCCGCCGGGTCCTGGGTTACCTAAACAAGACCCATCAGTGAAAATTTCTACCTGCTTTGTCATTTCTGTTACACTCTTCCTTATTCATCAACTTCTAGTTTGACACAAAAAAACATTATGAGCACGGCGATAACCCGACAAATTGTCCTCGATACTGAAACCACAGGTATGAACAAGCTTGGTGTTCATTATGAAGGGCACAATATCATTGAAATTGGTGCTGTAGAGGTGATTAATCGCCGCTTAACAGGACGCAATTTCCATGTGTACATCAAACCAGACCGTCTCGTTGACCCAGAAGCTTTTGAAGTCCACGGAATCAGTGATGAATTTTTGCAAGACAAACCGGTATTTGCCGATATAGCCGATGAATTTATCGAATTTATTCGCGGTGCAGAACTCGTCATTCACAATGCGCCCTTCGATATCGGTTTTATGGACTACGAGTTTCGTAAGCTCAACAGAGGCATTCCTCCAACCTCCGAATTCTGCACCATTACCGATAGCTTAGTATTAGCTCGCAAGATTTTCCCCGGTAAACGTAATAACTTAGACGCCTTATGTGATAGATATCTTATCGATAACTCCAAGCGAACATTGCACGGCGCTTTACTCGATGCTGAGATCCTCTCTGACGTCTACTTAGCGATGACAGGGGGGCAGACCTCTCTTGCATTTTCAATGGAGTCTGAATCCAGCAATACAGAGCAAGCCAATGAAATTCAACGTATTGAGCGTCCAGTCAGTGGATTAAAAATTATTTATGCTTCTGATGAAGAAATTGCAGAGCATGAAGCCCGCTTAGATATCGTGGATAAAAAAGGGGGAAAACCCTGTTTATGGCGGCAAACTGAGCAAGATGACGAAACTCTTCATTAAGGTCGACAGTTTTGTGATCTGATAAGGCTAAAAACTGCTCAACCGTACGATTTTTCAAGAAAAAGAGTTGACTGTCATATCAAGTATTCGTAATATGCTTGGCGTTCCCAGTAGGGAACTTCGGAGCGGTAGTTCAGTTGGTTAGAATACCTGCCTGTCACGCAGGGGGTCGCGGGTTCGAGTCCCGTCCGTTCCGCCAATTTATTAAGCCCTGAGTCTTACGACTCGGGGCTTTTTTTTTGCTTTAAAATCACCCGTTACATGGTGTTTCCTGCCTTTGGATCTACATGCCTCAACTCGCACTCATTCTCACCCTCACTCTTCAGGGGAAAGCTAGAAGGCTTATTACAGCCAATTCTGTTTTCTGTACTCTGGGATCATATTTATTTTCAGATAATGATAGAAACGAGAATTAATCTTATTACCGAAATATTGTTATTTCCGATTATTGAAATAGGATCTATCAATGTATTTAAATTAATATTTCATTTTATGAACTAAGAATAATTCCTAGATGAAATAGGAATTATAAGGGAATACTCTTAATTTTTATTTAAACGTAGGATTTAAGTAAAATTATGAAAATTAATAGATGATATATATTACTAACTATGCGCTCTGGCTATTTTGAAGGGGATTAAATGATAAGGGTATTTAATTCGAATGTTATAAACCTATATTATACACGCAGTGAGAGTATTTCGTGATAATAAGTTTTTTACTCGTATTAAGGTATTTTTACTAGAATGTTAATAGGCATTAACACGACCTATAAACCCCTCTTTTAGAGAGGTTTTTACTTAGGTGTAAATACTTGCTATTTATATATATATAGAATAAAAATTTTATTTTTATCAATTTTATGGTTTTTATGCTCACACACTATATGAGTTAGAAAAATAAATAATCTTTTAACATGTTAATTATATCAATTAAAACAATTGATTATGAATCAATTGATAGAATAGCGACTAAAATTGATAGCATTTCTTCGGATTGGTAAAATCAAGGGGGGTAAAATTGACGCATATCAACTTTGAACGATATAATGCTGAAGTTTTCATCATGTAACAAAATGCTTCACGCACTCACTTAATGGGTTAAATTGAAGCGAAAATAACTATAAGTATTTTATTTTTAAGCTGGGAACTAAATGATTTCCAGCTTTAGTATTTATTCAAATCACTGCGATATTTATTCTCTCTAATATTACATAGAGGGATTTTGCTTTGCATAAATTAAACACCATAGCGTTGAAAGGATTAATATGAAAAAGATCACTGGCGTTGTAATGCTATTATGTATTGCAGCATTGACGGGTTGTGTGCGTAATGAAGGACTGCACGGGTATAATAGTGAAACATGGAAGAATAAGAATATTCTTAAAGAAAACAAAGAAGTCGAAAGTAATAAAGCATTAGTTTCTTTCTATAGAATAGATAATCAAGTTGAAGGGAAAACAATTAATATATTTGTGAATAAACAGTACCTCACTTCATTAGAGCCTAATGCGACTAAACAAATTAAATTATGCTCTGGAAATAACAATTTTACTGCATATAAAACAGATGTTAGCGAGCGCTATAACACTAAATTAAACGAAATCGATAATAAGCCACTAGAGCCTGGCAAATCCTATGCGTTCTTGGTCACTGAAACCAATGGAACAGTATCATTAAAACCAATGACAGAAAAAGAAGTTAATGAATTTAAAGGAAAAGTTAGCACCCAGGTTCATACTTTACCGCGTGTGGATGTAGCTCAAAGCTGCCAATAATTAACACGTTTTTAAACTAAATTTAATTCAATAAATAATTGTCCGATACGAGGCAATGGATAACTATGTCTATTAAAAAAATATCAATTAAAGTTAATAATAGCAAAGAGACGATTGAGCAATATTCTGTTACCGGTGGGGAAAACGGAGCAGGTAAATTAAAACAACCACTGCATATTAATGCACAAAAAGATGTAAACTATTTATTAATTGACGAAAGTACACAATTCGCACCAGAAAACATCGCGGTTAAGCGCGTTGATAAAAACCTTGTCATCGCATTTGAAGGCGGTGATGTAGAAAGCCCTGATTTAATTATTGAAAATTACTTTGCTGAGAATGGTGCCATTGGTTATCAAGAAGGCGATGCAAACCTCATTATTGGTCAATATGAAAATGGCCAATATTTCCCATACGTTCCTGAAAGTGCGGTAAAAGCTGACGCCATCAGCCAATTAGCAGACGGCCAAGCGGCTGGTCAAGCCATTGGTGGCGATGCATTACCACCATTGTGGGCATTTAACCCATGGTGGTTAGCTGCACTGGTCCCTCTTATTGGTATTCCTGCTGTGGCAATCAGTGGCGGCGGCGGTGGCGGCGGTCATTCTAAAGTTGTCGATCATGCACCTATCGCGGGTGATGATTCTGCACATGCAAAACATAATACCCCTGTCACTATCCATGTTACCGCGAACGACAGTGACGTTGATGGCGATTTAAATCCGAACTCTATCCGCATCGTCAAAGAAGGTTCTAAAGGAACGGTGACAATCGGTAAAGATGGAAAGATTATCTATACACCAAACAAAGGTGAATACGGTGTTGATACCATCACTTATGTGGTAAAAGACCGCGCAGGCCACGAGTCGAATGTTGCTACCATCACTGTAAAAATTGATGCAGCACCAGAAGCGAAAGACGACTCTGCGGCAACCAAAGAATCTAAGCCTGTCACCATCGATATGGAAAATAACTACTCCGATAAAGACGGCGATGTTGACCACGGCTCCTTAGCGATTAAAACCAATGGTGGCAAAGGTTTCGCGAAGTTTGTTAATGGCAAACTAGTGTACCAGCCGAATAAAGGCGAAGTGGGTACTGACACCATTACTTATACCGTGACAGATAAAAACGGTAACGTCTCTGAAGATGCGACGATCACCATCAACATCGATGCGCCGCCAGTGGCAAATGATGACTCAGCAAAAGCCAACAAAGCCACGCCAGTTGAATTAGATGTTTTAGGCAATGATACCGATCTTGACGGTGATATTGACCCAACGACATTAGAAGTTGTGAGTGAACCAACCAAAGGCACCGTAAAAGTTGTCGATGGTAAGCTGGTGTACACTGCAAATCCTGATGCAACAGGCCAAGACACCATTACGTATCTGGTTAAAGATAAAAATGGCAACGTGTCCAACAAAGCGACCGTGACCATTGATATCACAGAGCCGCCAGTCGCGAACGAAGATAAAGCCGATACTCGCCATAATACGCCAGTTGAAATCGATATCACCGCGAACGATACCGATCTCGACGGTGATTTAGATAAAAACAGCGTAGTGATCACTCAGTCAGGTACAAAAGGCACCGTGACCATCGGCGAAGATGGTAAGCTGATCTACACCCCGAATCAGGGTGAGCATGGCACCGATACCATCACCTACACCATTAAAGACAAGAACGGCAACGTGTCGAATGAAGCGACGGTGACCGTCACCATCGATGCACCGCCAGTGGCGGGGAATGACGTAGCCGAGACACGTCATAACAAACCGGTGGAAATCGACGTCACGGCCAACGACACCGACAAAGATGGCGATTTAGATAAAAACAGCGTGGTGATCACCAAGCCGGGCACTAAAGGCACGGTCACTATCGGTGAAGATGGCAAGTTGATCTACACCCCGAATCAGGGTGAGCACGGCACCGATACCATCACCTACACCATTAAAGATAAGAACGGCAATGTGTCGGAAGAAGCGACCGTCACGGTCACCATTGATGCACCGCCAGTGGCTATCGATGATAAAGCGACCACCAAAGAATCGGTGGCAGTAACCATCGATGTGTTGGCGAACGACACCGACTTAGACAACGACATCAACCCAAGCACGCTGGTGATCAAAACCAACGGCAGCAAAGGGACGGCAGAATTTGTTAACGGTAAGTTGGTGTACACGCCAAACAAAGGTGAAGTGGGCACGGATACCATCACGTACCAAGTCAAAGACAGCAAGGGCAACGTCTCCAATGTCGCCACTGTGACCATCGACATTGACGCGGCGCCAGTGGCTATCGATGATAAAGCGACTACCAAAGAATCGGTGGCAGTAACCATCGATGTGTTGGCGAACGACACCGACTTAGACAACGACATCAACCCAAGTACGCTGGAGATCAAAACCAACGG
>NZ_WLUN01000004.1:0-515532 GCF_009706645.1 Providencia sp. wls1914 | reverse complement strand
TCGAACCTGCGACCAATTGATTAAAAGTCAACTGCTCTACCAACTGAGCTAACGACCCATCTATATTTCTGAATTGTTTTAATGCAAGAAAAGATGAAGTGGTGGGCGATAGCGGGCTCGAACCACTGACCCCCTCCTTGTAAGGGAGGTGCTCTACCAACTGAGCTAATCGCCCACTTCATAATAATCACATTGTCATAAATAATTGGTGGGCGATAGCGGGCTCGAACCACTGACCCCCTCCTTGTAAGGGAGGTGCTCTACCAACTGAGCTAATCGCCCAATCATTTATGTTTTCATCGTCAACGGTGGTGGGCGATAGCGGGCTCGAACCACTGACCCCCTCCTTGTAAGGGAGGTGCTCTACCAACTGAGCTAATCGCCCCGTCGTCGATGGAGGTGCATTATAGGGATACTGCGTTCTGAGTCAACGGTTTTTGAATAGATTTTTTCTGTTCGTTGCAAAAATAATCAAGATGTTTTAATTATCACCTAAGAAGTACCCTTTTTAATCAATTAACTACATTATCCTACTAAATTTTATTAGAAAAAAATCACTCAAAGCTCACCAGACTAAAAATTTTAGCGGTTATTTTCCCAATTTGATGATTTTCTTTATCTGTATAGAGATAAGCAGATTGAGGATTCACTACAGGGTGATAGAATAGAGGAACTTTTAGCAATGCTTACGATGATCATAAGCGCATTAAGAAACAACGTTTCGCAATTAAGGCAATCTCGATGAGTAAAATCAAAACCCGTTTTGCACCAAGCCCAACTGGCTACTTGCACGTTGGTGGTGCTCGTACCGCCCTGTATTCCTGGTTATATAGTCGCCACAATCAGGGCGAATTTGTCCTGCGTATTGAAGACACCGACTTAGAACGTTCAACTCAGGAAGCTATCGATGCCATTATGGACGGTATGAACTGGTTGAATTTAAATTGGGATGAAGGTCCTTACTATCAAACTAAGCGTTTCGATCGCTACAATGCCGTAATCGATACCATGTTAGAAGCAGGTACCGCTTACCGCTGCTACTGCTCTAAAGAGCGTTTAGAAGCTTTACGCGAAGAACAAATGGCAAAAGGCGAAAAACCTCGCTATGACGGTTGTTGCCGTGACCATGAACATAACCACACTGCGGCAGAACCGCATGTTGTTCGCTTCCGTAACCCGCAAGAAGGTTCCGTTATTTTCAATGACACCATCCGTGGTCCAATTGAATTTAGCAACCAAGAGCTAGATGACTTAATCATTCGTCGTACCGATGGTTCTCCAACGTATAACTTCTGTGTGGTGATTGATGACTGGGATATGGAAATTACCCACGTCATTCGTGGTGAAGACCATATCAATAACACCCCTCGCCAAATCAACATTCTCAAAGCATTAGGCGCGCCAGTTCCTGAATATGCTCACGTTTCTATGATTTTAGGTGATGATGGTAAAAAACTGTCTAAACGCCATGGTGCTGTTAGCGTTATGCAATACCGCGATGACGGCTACCTGCCACAAGCGCTATTAAACTATTTAGTGCGCTTAGGCTGGTCACACGGCGACCAAGAGATTTTCTCAATTGAAGAAATGAAAGAATATTTTTCTCTTGATGCTATCAGCAAATCAGCGAGTGCATTCAACACTGAAAAATTACAGTGGCTGAACCATCACTACATCAATACCCTGCCAGCTGAAGAAGTGGCTACCTACCTTGCATGGCATATCGAACAGCAAAATATCGATACCAGCACTGGCCCACAGTTAGTTGAGTTAATCAAATTACTGGGTGAGCGCTGTAAGACACTGAAAGAAATGGCGGAATCTTGCCACTACTTCTATCAGGACTTTGAAGAATTTGATGCTGATGCAGCGAAAAAACACTTACGTCCAGTTGCTCGCCAGCCATTAGAAGTCGTGAAAGACAAATTAATCGCTATTTCAGATTGGACGGCTGAAAATGTTCATCAAGCCATTGAAGCGACTGCGTCTGAGTTAGAAGTGGGTATGGGTAAAGTGGGTATGCCTCTGCGTGTAGCCGTAACTGGTGCAGGTCAATCTCCTGGGTTAGATGTTACCGTTCATGCTATCGGTCAGGCTCGCTCTGTCGCTCGTATCGAAAAAGCATTGGCGTTTATCGCAGAACGCGAAGCATCCGCACAATAATTTTCTAAATAAGAAGCCTCTACACAAGAAGTTTCTAAACAAGATGCCTCTCTATATACTGCCTCTTAACTTAAGGGGCAGTTTTTTTCAGCTCCCATATCAAATGGGAATTGATTGCAAAATGTTCTATATTTCAGCAATTAAACCCGAAAAACATATTAATATATTGACACTCCAACCGAGCTTGAATATGATGCCTCCCGTCCAAAAGATTTTGTTTGGGGCTATAGCTCAGCTGGGAGAGCGCTTGCATGGCATGCAAGAGGTCAGCGGTTCGATCCCGCTTAGCTCCACCATCTAAAAACCAGTTTAGATGCCTGAATTTCAATACAAAATATTCGTTTGGGGCTATAGCTCAGCTGGGAGAGCGCTTGCATGGCATGCAAGAGGTCAGCGGTTCGATCCCGCTTAGCTCCACCAAACTCTTTCTTATCTCCTTTTAATTCACTCTCTCCTTTTCCAAATCCTATTTGCAGTTTATCTTAATAATTTAACCTAACTCACTTTCCCCTACTGTACCGTCTATTCACATTTGATTTACTCATATATAATTAGCTTATAATTTTATTTAAATAGAATTATTCAGATGTGTCATCGCACATCGTCCGTATTCCATTTCAACTAGGTGAGTTATGCCACACATAGATGCCGATATCATTGTGATAGGAGCAGGCGTTTCAGGTTTATCAGTCGCAAATCAATTACAGTCGCAACCCCAAAACCCCCAACATAAAACAGTCCTTATCTTAGAAGCACGCGACAGGCTTGGCGGGCGCATTTATACGCAGGAAATTGATAACCAATTTTATGATTTAGGCGCTTCTTGGATCCACGGTATTACCGACAATCCAATCAGTGCAATCGCACAACAGCACCATATTCAAACTGTTGTTTTCAATTACCAAGATGCTATTTTCTATAAAAAAAATGGCTTGGTTTTATGTGAGAACGAAAAAGAGGCTTTTGAAGCAGGCCTTGATTATTTAATGGAACAGTTTGAGAACATTTCATCACCTTGCCAATTTAACAATGCAGCTGAAGCATTAAATAGCTGGTTGCAAAGCCCTGAATTCCACCATTTATTGACTGTCGATCACCATGCAAGTCAGTCGTTGTTTGAACAGCTACAAACAGGGTTACATGAATTTTTTGAAGCTATCGCTGAAGATCCCTGTGCTTGCACATTAGAGACATTATCCCCCTATTTTTTACAACTCGAAGGTTTTTGTGAAGGCGATGAAGTGATCTTCCCACGTGGATATTCCCAAATTATCGAAACGCTATCGAAAGGGCTGGATATTCGCCTTAACCACCCTGTTGAACATGTTCATTACTTAGATAATTATGTCACTGTCACCACGCTTGATGGACAACAGTTCAATGCCCATAAGGTCGTTGTGACTGTACCACTTGGGGTGTTGAAGAAAGATAAAATTCATTTCACGCCTGCCTTGCCTGAAAAAACGCAGGAAGCTATTAATCAGTTAGGTTTCGGTGTATTCAACAAATTATTTGTCACCTTTGAACAAGCTTTCTGGCGCAAAAATTCACTCAATAACGTCAATAGTATGTACATTCATGAGTCTGATTATTGGTTGAATTTTATGGATGTGAGCGCGATTTATCAAAAACCAACATTGCTGTTTTTATTTGGTGGGTTGTCCGCTAAATGGCTTGAAGAGTGTGATGAACACACCGCATGGCATGAACTGCAAGAATCGCTCAGTAAGGTATTTGATAATGTACCCGCACCTATACAGCTGATAAAAACCGAGTGGGAGAAAGATATTTACGCTTATGGTTCGTTTAGCTACCCCGCCCCTAACTATTCGGCTGATCAAATAGCCCAATTAAAACAGCCTATTAATAACAAAATTTTCTTTGCTGGGGAACATTTGGCGCTATTAGGAGCCGGTACCGTACATGGTGCTTACCTATCGGGTATAGAGGCGGCCAACAGCCTGCTTAACGCGCAATAATTATCGATTAAGCCTCTAACCCTTATTTTCGTTTTAGAGGCTTAACAATGCTATCTAGCCCTTCTATCTTCAGTCCGAGAGTCATCTCCATCAATTCCCCTAATCGCCCTGCTGGAAACTCCCCTTTTTTATAAAACCACAGTAGGTATTCCTCAGGAAGATCAATCAGGACACAACCTTTATATTTACCAAATGGCATGGATGTATTCGCGATATCGAGTAAGTCTTGTTTTTCCATTTATCCGCTCTTATTTTAGATATAAAAAAACGGCATTCATTGAATGCCGTTTCTCACTGTAACACTTTTTATCGTGATGACTACAGGATTAATCCAACCACCGCAGCAGATAAGAAGCTTACCAGCGTTGAACCGTACAGTAATTTCAGACCAAAACGTGCAACGGTATTACCTTGTTTTTCATCTAACCCTTTAATTGCACCAGCAATAATACCGATGGAAGAGAAGTTAGCGAATGACACTAAGAATACAGATAAGATACCCACAGAGCGGTCAGATAAACCCGATGCTACGGCTTTTAAGCCATCCATTGCCACGAATTCGTTGGTCACCATTTTCACTGCCATGATACCGCCAACTTGTAACGCTTCATTCGCAGGGATACCTAACATCCAAGCAAATGGATAGAACACATAGCCCAGCATAGTTTGGAAGCTAACATTGAAAATAGCAGAGCAGATTCCGTTAACCATCGCAATCAGGGCGATAAAACCAATCAGCATCGCAGAAACGATAATCGCAACTTTAAACCCAGCAAGAATATATTCACCCAGCATTTCGAAGAAGCTTTGACCTTCATGCAGGCTGCGCATTTGGATCTCTTTTTCCCCTTCTGGTGGGTACGGGTTGATCAGCGATAACACCACGAATGTACCAAACATGTTTAAGACCAAAGCGGCAACCACATATTTTGGATCTAACATGGTCATGTATGCACCCACGATGGACATTGAAACGGTAGACATCGCCGTTGCCGCCATGGTGTACATTCTTCTTTCTGACATGCTGCCTAATTGGTCTTTATAGGCAATAAAGTTTTCGGACTGACCCAACAGTAATGAACTTACTGCGTTGAATGACTCAAGTTTACCCATACCGTTTACTTTCGACAGCACCGTACCGATGATGCGGATAACAAAAGGCAGAACTTTAATATGTTGTAAAATACCAATCAGTGCAGAGATAAAGATAATTGGACATAACACTTGCAGGAAGAAGAATGCTAAGTTGCCTTCAATCATTCCGCCAAAAATAAATTTGGTCCCTTCTGCCGCATAACCCAATAAATGGGTAAATACGCCAGCAACACCAAGAACGAAAGACTCACCGATACCTGATTTTAAGAACAGGTAAGCGAGTGCAATTTGGATCACAAGTAATTGAATAACATAGCGAGGGCGGATCCCTCTACGGTTACTACTCGCTAGAATCGCGAGAGCGCCGATGATGACGATGGATAAAATAAAGTGCAGGATCGAGGTCATATTTGACTCCAACAAAGTTACGAATCAGTCTATGCGCATATTCTATGTAATAGACAACATTTAAATGAGATTAACGTCACATTAATATGAAAACTGACTCAGCCTATCTTTCAAAAGTCACGACCAGATCACGTTTCACGAGTAACACATTAATAACAACTGTAAAAATGTTAGCCAGAAAATAAGAAATGCCATTATCACAGTGGTCGATAATGGCATTGCGCATTAAATATAGGTCACGATTAGATATTCAGCAAACGAATTAACTCTTCTTCATCAATGACTTTTATACCCAATTCTGTCGCTTTCGCTAACTTTGAACCCGCCGCTTCACCGGCAATCACCAGGTCAGTTTTCTTCGATACACTGCCTGCGACTTTTGCGCCTAAGGCGACCAGTCTATCTTTAGCTTCATCGCGGGAAAGCGTTGACATCGACCCAGTCAGTACGACCGTTTTTCCAGCGAATGGACTATCAATGTCAGCACTGTTAATCACTTTCACTTCAGGCCAATGGATGTTCGCAATGGTCAATAAATCATGAATAACTTGGCGGTTGTGCTCTTCACGGAAGAAATGCACCACATGCTTCGCCACCACTTCACCAATATCTTGAACGGTTTTCAGTGATTCTTCATCCGCTGCCATCACCGCGTCTAATGATGCATAATGTGCCGCAAGGTTTGCCGCTGTCGCCTCACCCACTTCACGGATCCCTAATGCATAGATAAAGCGAGCCAGTGTCGTTTGTTTGGATTTTTCGAGCGCATCAATGAGTTTTTGCGCGGATTTTGGTCCCATTCTTTCTAGGCCAGTTAATTTACCCGCTGATAATTGGTAGAGCTGCGCCGCGTTTTTCACATATTCCGCATCGACCAACTGCTCAATAATTTTATCGCCCATCCCGTCGACATCCATCGCACGGCGAGAAACAAAGTGTTTCAGTGACTCTTTTAATTGGGCACCACAAGTTAATCCACCAGTGCAGCGAGCCACCGCTTCCCCTTCGATACGTTCAATATCTGAATTACATACAGGGCAATGGGTCGGGAATAGAATTTCACGACTATCTGCAGGGCGTTTGTCCAGCACGACACTCACGATTTGAGGAATAACATCCCCTGCACGGCGGATCACGACGGTATCCCCAATGCGAACGCCCAAACGGTCGATTTCATCCGCGTTATGGAGCGTGGCATTACTCACCACAACTCCCGCAACTTGCACTGGCTCTAAGCGAGCCACTGGTGTAATCGCCCCAGTACGCCCCACTTGGAATTCAACATCTTTCAGTAACGTGATTTGCTCTTGAGCAGGAAATTTAAACGCGGTTGCCCAGCGTGGTGCCCGGGAAACAAAACCTAATTCTTCTTGAGTGGCAATATCATTCACTTTAATCACGACACCATCGATATCAAAACCGAGTGTCGGGCGAATTTTTTCAACATGGTGATAGAAATCGAGGACTTGTTGGCAACCAACACGTAATTGCACATGCTCACTCACTGGCAGCCCCCACGCTTTGAATTGCATCAAGCGCTCATAATGGGTATCTGGCAATGTTTTACCTTCCACTAGCCCTACACCATAGCAATAGAAGGTTAATGGACGTTTAGCCGTAATACGTGGATCTAACTGGCGAAGGGAACCCGCTGCCGCATTACGTGGGTTAGCGAAAATCTTACCATCCGTTTTACGTGCTTCTTCGTTCATCGCCTCAAAGCCTTTTTGAGGCATAAAAACTTCACCACGAATTTCAACACGGGCAGGAATATTATCCCCGCGTAAACGTAGCGGAATTGCTTTGATCGTGCGTACGTTGGCCGTGATATTTTCGCCAACAGTTCCATCACCACGGGTTGCCGCTTGAACTAGCTCGCCATTTTCATACAGCAAACTGACGGCTAGACCATCTAATTTGAGTTCGCAGCAAAATGTTAATTCAGTGTGGTTATGCAGTCGGTCTTTCACGCGTTTATCAAATGCGAGATAGCTTTCTTCATCAAATACATTATCTAAAGAGAGCATGGGAATTTCATGGCGAACCGTATCGAATGCAGCTAATGGTGCTGCACCCACGCGCTGAGTTGGGGAGTCTGTGGTGATCAGTTCTGGATGCTGCGCTTCGAGGCTTTTAAGTTCCTGCATCAGCTTGTCATATTCCACATCGGGAATTTCTGGTGCATCCATAACATGATAGAGGTATTCGTGATGGCGCAATTGTTGTTTTAACGCGTCTATTTTTTGCGTGAGTGCGTCTGGGGTTTGTTTCGTCGTCATGTTTCACCAATAGATATAAAAAACCCCCTGAATCGGGGGTTTTAATTAACTTAATGTATTTCGAATTCTAGCATGATACACCTCTATTTTTTGAGGTGTCAGTATTTTTCGTTCATCATCCAACACAACACCACCTGCATCTGATGCAATACGTTGTGCCGCTTGGAGCATTAATTTAAAGTTCTGGCTAGCTTCACCATAAGACGGCACCATCATAAAGATAGAGACACCCGGCGTGGTGAAATCAGACATGGCTTCTGGATCAAATGACCCTGGTTTCACCATGTTTGCCAGACTAAATAATACTGGGCCCGATCCCGCTGGATGAACGTGACGGTGGAAGATATTCATGGCACCGAACTGGAAGCCAGCTTGAAGAATGCTTTGCAGTAATGCTTCACCATCAAGAACCTGTCCGTGGTGTGCTGCAACATGCAGTACCAGAACAATTTCTTTTTCGCTTGCAACTGCCGATTTTTCTGCTGGTGCACTTGGTGCTTCGTGCTCTACTTCGGTATGAGGCTGAGCCACAGGTTGTACTGCTTCTTGATGAGCAGAGACTTGTGGTACAGACTCTGGCTGTGCAGAAACATGAATCTTTGGCTCTGTATGAATGCGTACAGGTTCTGAAACATGTTCTTGTAAATCAGCTTCATCCACCATATTAATCGTCAATTGCTCAGGGGCATGGCGATTATCAACATGTGGAGCAAACACAGGCTCAGAAGCTGTTGGTTTAACTGGCTTTGAAGCAGGTTGTGGTGAGTGCTCCGCAGTTAAATTAAACTCAGGCTCAGCGTCACGTTGAATTGTATGGGGTTGAGAGACAGGCTCAGCGCGCGGCTCCTCTTTCACCATATAGATAGGCTGATCTTCAACAGCGGCTTTTTGTACCGGTTGATTTTCAGTAAACAGAGCAGAATCATCATATTCTGATGAATTTTCCTGCGTGTCATTCTTTCTACGTTTTACAGGTCTGTCGCGAAATAACTTAGAGCGCTCTTTACGGCTGGTCCATAAACCATGCAGTAATAAAGCGACAATGGCTATCGCACCTACGACCACTAATATTAGACGCAAATCCTGCATCGCTGCTATCTCTAGTTGATGAATAATGATGCCATCACGGCGGAAACTACCTTAAGATTATTTCTCAATTGCTCTAAGTGCAACCCTCAGAACGATTTTCTTACAAGAAAGAGAATATTCCGCCTTCGTTTGCTGCTTTTTTATACAAAATTATCACTAGTCAGTGTAATTTCATACCTATATGATACATGCTCACCCGCAAAGGAGATAATAAGAAGTATGACCCAATCGACATTTTCGCCACAAAAAAATCACTCTGGTTTTTATTACTTTTCACAAGGGTGGCGACTAATCACTCGTCCTGGCATTAAGCGCTTTGTTCTTTTACCCCTATTAGCAAACATTCTGCTTCTTGGGGGCGCTTTTTGGTGGTTATACAGTAAGCTTGGTGGATGGATTGATCAGGTTATGAGCTACATTCCTAGCTGGCTACAATGGCTTGACTATCTGATTTGGCCTGTCGCCGTCATTTCTATCTTACTGGTTTTTAGCTATTTTTTTAGCACGGTTGCCAATATCATCGCTGCACCGTTTAACGGCTGGCTATCAGAGCATTTAGAAGCAGAACTAACCGGTAAGCCCGCTCCAGATACGGGTATGGCAGAATTACTAAAAGATGTACCACGCATGATTAAACGGGAATTTGTGCGAATTGCTTACTATTTGCCGCGAGCCATCGTGTTATTGGTGCTGTTCTTCATTCCAGGTATTGGGCAAACTGTTGCGCCCGTTTTATGGTTCCTATTCGGCGCTTGGATGATGTCTATTCAATATTGCGATTACCCATTTGATAACCATCGCGTTGGGTTCAACGACATGAAACAAGCACTCTCAAAAGATCGAGTGAATAATATTCAATTTGGTGGTGCAGTCAGCTTATTAATGATGATCCCAATTTTAAACTTAGTCATCATGCCCGTTGCGGTTTGTGGCGCAACCTTAATGTGGGTTGATCGTTATCGCGCTCGTTACGCGCGCTATTAGTCCTTCTTGAAATTAACACTTTCTAGGGATATGCAGGTACCTATCTGCATATCCTTCTCTACGGCTTCTGCTCTCAATCCAGCCCAATACCAGACTTTTCTTCTTAGTTATAATAACGTGACTTTAAATAACCCACGGTTATATTCTAGCGTTAAATCATATTTGCAATAATCAGATGTTCGAGTATGTTGAATTCATATTCAATTTTGAAAACACACCTAATTCTTGGCTAACCGTTAATTTTAAGGATGTCCCATGAGCAAAATTTATGAAGATAATTCGTTGACCATTGGAAATACCCCATTAGTGCGTTTACAGCATTTTGGCAACGGTAATATTTTGGCAAAAGTGGAATCTCGTAACCCAAGCTTCAGTGTGAAATGCCGTGTGGGCGCGAACATGATTTGGGATGCTGAGAAAAAAGGCATCCTGACAAAAGATAAAGAACTGGTTGAACCAACAAGCGGAAATACAGGTATTGCCCTCGCCTACGTGGCTGCGGCTCGCGGTTATAAACTAACGCTAACCATGCCAGAAACCATGAGCGTAGAACGCCGTAAACTTCTAAAAGCCCTTGGTGCTAATTTAATCCTGACTGAAGGCGCCAAAGGTATGAAAGGCGCCATTGCTAAAGCGGAAGAAATCGTCAACAGCAACCCAAGTAAATATCTGCTATTACAGCAATTTAGTAACCCAGCCAACCCAGCTATTCACGAGAAAACGACTGGGCCTGAGATTTGGAATGATACCGATGGCAACATAGATGTCGTTGTTTCTGGCGTTGGAACTGGCGGGACAATCACAGGTATTGGCCGCTATTTAAAGCAGACAAAAGGGAAAAAAGACGTGGTGATGGTTGCCGTTGAACCCGCAACTTCGCCAGTGATCACTCAAGCCCTTGCAGGTGAAGAAATTAAGCCGGGCCCCCATAAAATCCAAGGTATCGGTGCTGGTTTTATCCCTGGCAACTTAGACCTTTCTATTATTGACAAAGTCCTGCAAATTACCGATGACGAAGCGATTTCAACCGCTCGTGAGCTAATGGAAAAAGAAGGTATTTTAGCAGGTATTTCATCCGGAGCAGCCATTGCAGCAGCCGCTAAACTTGCGGCACTACCTGAATATAGAGACAAAAATATTGTAGTCATTTTACCGTCTTCAGGTGAGCGTTACTTATCCACCGCACTGTTTGCGGATATTAATGCCGAATAATGATAGTTAGGTTAACATTACGTTAAAAAAGCACCAATTAGGTGCTTTTTTTGTGGGTGAGATCATAGATTAGCACGGATTGGGATGATTTATTATCCGGCATTTAGTATTAAACATAGTAATTATTTCACACCTCGAAATTAATCATTTTTTAGCCACTCACTGATTGAATGGCGAAATACTCACTAAAAGCGTCGTGTGAAATTTAAGCTAAATAAATGATAATTTGGTTGATACCAAACAAAGTAGAAAACCAAATGAATCGTTGATAATCTAAATTATACGCATGCTCAGCATATTTCATCTACAATAGGCTGTGTCATCATAAAAAACTTAAAATCACTGAGGAAATATTATGTTCCAGCAAGAAGTTACTATTACAGCACCTAACGGTTTACATACTCGTCCTGCGGCTCAATTCGTTAAAGAAGCAAAAGCATTTACTTCAGATATTACTCTGAGTTCAGGCGGCAAATCAGCTAGCGCAAAAAGCCTGTTCAAACTACAAACATTAGGTTTAACCCAAGGCACCGTAGTCACCATTTCTGCTGAAGGTGAAGATGAGCAACAAGCAGTTGAATTTTTAGTTAAACTGATGGGCGAATTAGAATAAATCTTCACTTTGCCATCTTGTTTTAACGTAATAATTCCCTGTCCCTGAATAGATTATTCGGGGACACCTGCTTAATCACTTATATCTACTGTTGTCTCTGCAACATCAAATCTCCTATCAGTAGTAAGGTAATATTATGATTTCAGGAATTTTAGTATCCCCAGGTTTTGCTTTTGGTCAGGCTCTCATCCTCAAAGAAGATCCTATTGTTGTCAGCACCCGTAAAATCACTGACGAGCAAGTTGATAAAGAGATCCAAAACTTCATTGATGGACGTAACAAATCAGCTGAGCAGCTTAGCCTTATCAAAGATAAAGCAGAAAAAAATCTTGGTGCGGAAAAAGCTGAGATTTTTGAAGGTCATATCATGCTGCTGGAAGATGAAGAATTAGAGCAAGAAATTGTCTCTCTCATCAAAGGCGATAAAAAAACCGCAGATGCGGCGGTTTATTCAGTCATTGAAGACCAAGCTCAAGCATTAGAAGCATTAGATGACGAATACCTGAAAGAGCGTGCCGCTGACGTACGCGACATTGGTAAACGCCTACTCAGAAATATTCTGAATATGCCGATTGTGGATTTAAGCGCAATAACCGAAGAAGTTATTCTAGTCGCCCCAGATTTGACCCCATCCGAAACCGCTCAGTTAAACTTAGACAAAGTATTAGGTTTTATCACTGACCTCGGTGGTCGTACTTCCCATACCTCTATCATGGCTCGTTCACTGGAAATTCCTGCGATTGTCGGTACCACCGACGCGACCAGCAAAGTGAAAAGCGGTGATTTTATTGTGTTAGATGGCGTGAACAACACCATTTACCTCAACCCATCTGAAAGCGAAATTGATAAGCTGAAAGCCTTCAGAAATGAATACCTGCAAGAAAAAGAAGAGCTGGCGAAATTAAAAGATTTACCGGCAATGACCTTAGACGGTCATCAAGTTGAAGTCTGTGCAAACATCGGTACTGTGCGTGATGTCGCGGGTGCTGAGCGTAATGGCGCAGAAGGTGTAGGTCTATACCGCACTGAATTCTTATTCATGGACAGAGACGCTCTGCCAACCGAAGAAGAGCAATTCCAAGCGTACAAAGCTGTAGCAGAAGCTATGGGCAGCCAAGCCGTGATTGTACGCACAATGGATATTGGTGGCGATAAAGACTTACCATACATGAACTTACCTAAGGAAGAGAACCCATTCCTTGGCTGGCGTGCAATTCGTATTTGTCTTGACCGCAAAGAAATTCTACACTCTCAATTAAGAGCTATTTTAAGGGCGTCTAAATTTGGTAAACTGCGTATCATGTTCCCGATGGTTATTTCTGTCGAAGAAGTTCGAGAACTGAAAGCAGAACTTGAGATGCTTAAAGAGCAGCTACGAGAAGAAGGCAAAGCCTTTGATGAGGCGATTGAAGTCGGTATTATGGTGGAAACACCCGCTGCCGCAGTCATTGCGCATCATTTGGCGAAGGAAGTTGATTTCTTTAGTATTGGGACGAATGATCTCACTCAATACACTTTAGCGGTTGACCGTGGTAATGAGCTGATTTCACACCTTTATAATCCGATGTCTCCAGCCGTCTTGAACTTGATTAAACAAGTGATTGACGCTTCTCACGCGGAAGGTAAATGGACGGGTATGTGTGGTGAATTAGCAGGTGATGAACGTGCGACCTTATTGCTGTTAGGCATGGGGCTGGACGAATTTAGTATGAGCGCAATCTCAATTCCTCGTATCAAAAAGCTCATTCGTAATGCGAATTTTGCGGATACTCAAGCGCTAGCGGAACAGGCACTTGCTCAACCAACAGCCGATGAATTGATGAAACTTGTCGATACCTTTATCCAAGAAAAAACGTTATGCTAACAGCAGCACATTAGTTCGGTCCCATATAAAACGATTAGGAGAAGGTCCATGGGTCTGTTTGACAAACTGAAATCACTAGTTTCGGAAGACAAGAGTAGCAGTGGCAATATTGAAATTATCGCGCCATTATCAGGCGAGATAGTCAATATTGAAGATGTACCAGACGTTGTGTTCGCAGAAAAAATTGTTGGTGATGGTATTGCTATCAAACCTACCGGAAACAAAATTGTCTCCCCTGTTGATGGTACTATCGGTAAAATTTTTGAAACTAACCATGCATTTTCTATTGAATCTGATGATGGTATCGAACTGTTTGTTCACTTCGGTATTGATACTGTTGAACTCAAAGGCGAAGGTTTTAAACGTATCGCTGAAGAAGGCCAATCAGTGAAAAAAGGCGACGTTGTCATTGAGTTTGACTTAGCCCTGTTAGAAGAAAAAGCCAAATCAACCTTAACACCGGTTGTTATTTCCAATATGGATGAAATTAAAGAACTGAATAAATTAAGCGGTACCGTGACTGTCGGTGAAACAGTCATTATGCGTATTAAGAAATAATTGCGCTAAACCTTCAAAAACCGCTTAATAACAAACCACCAGCGACATTTTTGCCCTGGTGGTTTTTTGTTGGGTTATCTTTTCTAAACGGTTATTTATCAAAAAACGTTTACTTATCAAAAACGCCTGTCGACAAATAGCGGTCACCACGATCACAAATAATCGCCACAATCACCGCATGAGGGTTCTCTTTTGCCACTCGCAACGCACCTGCAACTGCACCGCCTGAACTCACACCACAAAAAATACCTTCACGTTTTGCTAAAGCGCGCATCGTGTCTTCGGCTTCTTGCTGATTAATATCGAGCACAGTATCCACTAATTTGCTGTCAAAAATCCCTGGTAAATATTCAGGAGACCAACGACGAATACCTGGGATTTGGCTCTTTTCAGCGGGTTGTAAGCCCACAATTTCCACATCTTGTGATTGGCTCTTTAAGTAACGACTTACGCCAGTGATGGTGCCTGTCGTCCCCATACTGGACACAAAATGGGTAATTCGCTCGGCAGTTTGTTGCCAGATCTCGGGCCCTGTGGTTTTAAAATGGGCTAACGGGTTATCAGGGTTATTAAATTGGTCTAAAACTTTCCCTTCACCTCGGTTTGCCATCTCTTGAGCTAAGTCCCTCGCCCCTTCCATTCCTACTATCGTGCTCACTAAAATAAGTTCGGCACCATACGCTTGCATTGATGCTTTACGCTCTTGGCTCATGTTGTCCGGCATTAACAGCTTCAGTTTGTAGCCTTTCACCGCAGCAATCATCGCTAACGCGATCCCTGTATTGCCACTGGTTGCTTCAATAAGCGTATCTCCCGGTTTGATCTCCCCACGTTTTTCCGCTTCGTTGATCATCGAAAATGCCGCTCTATCTTTTACTGAGCCGGCAGGGTTATTTCCTTCAAGTTTTACCCAGATTTCCGCCTCTAGACCTTCCGTTAGCCTTTGCAAGCGAACCAACGGCGTATGACCAATAAACTGTTCCAACGTTGACACTGTGTTTTTCCTTATAATAATTTTTTATTGATTGATAATATAATTAACAATTAATTCTAAAATCAATCATCCCTTATTAATCTACGCGCTTTTAGCGAGAGAGGGGAAAAATAATGGGTCTTTACCCTGATAAATTTGTGTTTGTTGGCTGCCAAGATAGTAATTTTCTCCCCTTGTAGGAACAGTACGCGCATCCTGCCATACCACGGACAAGGTTTCCTCACCCCAACCTAAAGGTTGCACCGTTAATTGCCAAAAGTGCCCTCGGGGGCCTGATTCAATGATCCTTACTGGCAATTGGTGTTTCTCATCCATTTCTTTCTGCAAGCGAATATCCCAAGGACGAATAAACACATCGACCTCCCCTTGCTGAGCGCTCACCTGAGCGAGTGGGAAGGTAAAGTTCGCTATCTGCAGCTGTGAACCACGGATCTGTCCAGGAATTTTGTTAACCTCCCCCATGAATTCAAGCACAAAACGGGTTTCCGGTGATTGCCAAATTTCATTAGGGGTGCCAACTTGTTCGATATGCCCTTGGCTCATCACGACAATGCGATCTGCGACTTCCATCGCTTCCTCTTGGTCGTGAGTCACAAAGACACTGGTAAATTTCAACTCTTCATGAAGTTGACGCAACCAACGACGTAACTCAATACGCACCTGTGCATCTAGCGCGCCAAACGGTTCATCTAACAGCAAAATTTGTGGCTCTACCGCTAACGCTCTCGCCAATGCTACCCGCTGTTTTTGCCCCCCAGAAAGCTGAGAAGGAAAACGCTCAGCCAAATGGGCTAATTGCACCATCTCAAGCAGCTCCATCGCTTTTTGCTTAATCACCGCTTTTGAGGGTCGCTGTTTTCGAGGTAAGACGGTCAAACCAAACGCCACATTCTCGAATACCGTCATATGGCGAAACAGTGCATAATGCTGGAACACGAAACCGACATGCCTATCTTTCGCATGGACTTGGCTCACATCTTGACCATGGAAACGTAACGAACCGTGACTTTGCTGCTCTAGCCCCGCAATGATACGCAACAAGGTAGTTTTCCCCGAGCCAGATGGCCCCAATAATGCCACCATTTCCCCTGAGCCGATATCCAATGAGATATTGTTCAGCACTGACGTTTTACCAAACAATTTGCCAACATGATTAATTTCGATACTCATAATTAATGGACTCCTGACTCAGTTTGCTGTCGGCTTAAATGCCATTGCAAAGCACTTTTCACAATCAAGGTAATAATCGCTAATAACGCTAAGATAGCCGCAGCCGTGAACGCGCCTACCGTATTGTAGTCTTGATGAAGCAACTCAACTTGCAGAGGCAATGTGTAAGTTTCACCACGAATAGCGCCAGATACCACAGACACCGCGCCAAACTCGCCAATTGCACGCGCATTGGTTAATACCACGCCATAAAGCAGCGCCCAGCGAATGTTAGGCAGTGTCACTCGCCAGAACATTTTCCAACCCGATGCACCCAATAATGTTGCAGCTTCGTCCTCTTGGCTTCCCTGACTTAACATCAATGGCACTAACTCTCTAACGACAAATGGGCATGTCACGAAAATAGTCACTAACGCCATTCCCGGCCATGAAAACATCACCTGAATATCAAAGCCTTCTAACCAGCCACCAAACCAACTGTTCGAACCGTAAAAGAGTAAATAGAGTAACCCCGCCACGACAGGCGAAACCGCAAAAGGAATATCAACTAAGGTCAATAACAGTTGGCGCCCCGGAAACTGAAAACGCGTCACCAGCCATGCCAGCATCACGCCAAAAACCAAGTTAACAGGTACTGTGATCAGCGCGATAAGAATCGTTAACCCGATAGCATGGAGCATATCTGGATTGCTTAAGTTGACGAGGACTTCACCCAACCCCTTTTCAAATGCGGTGATAAAAATCCAGATAATTGGCACTACCAGCAGCAATACCGAGAAAAATAGCCCAATTCCAATAAGAGCCCATTTTCCCCAATTGATATTTCTGCGTTGAGTGACTGGAAATGGCGTGACTTGTCCCATTAATGCCCCCCTAAGCGTTTACCAAAGCGGCTTTGGAATACATTCATTGTGAATAAAAGAAGCAATGATACCGCTAAAATTACCGATGCAATCGCACTGGCGGCAGGATAATCAAACTGCTGCAATTGGCTGAAAATCATTAAGGAGACCACCTCTGTTTGCCACGCAATGTTTCCGGCGATAAAAATAATCGCCCCAAATTCACCAAGACTGCGTGTAAAAGATAAAACGGTTCCTGCAATCAGCGCAGGAGAAACTTCAGGTAACACAACGCGGCGGAACGTTTGCCAGCGTGTTGCGCCTAGTGTTTGTGCCGCTTCTTCGTATTCAGGCCCTAACTCCTCCAGTACAGGCTGAACCGTTCTGACCACAAACGGAATGCTGGTAAAGGCCATCGCGACGGCGATACCTAACCATGTATTCACCACTTTGATATCGAACTGATGCAGATACTGCCCATACCAGCCTGATGTGGCAAATAAAGTCGCGAGTGTCAGTCCCGCTACCGCGGTAGGAAGTGCAAAAGGTAAATCCACCAACCCATCTAAGAACAAACGTCCAGGAAAGCGATAGCGCGTTAAAATCCATGCCAGCAACATGCCAAAAACCGCATTAAACAGACTTGCGACCAGAGCCGCCAATAAGGTTACTTTATAAGCAGCAACCACTTGAGGGTAACTGATCACAGCCCAATACTGCTGCCATGTCATATCGGAAAGCTGCACCACAAGAGCGCTTAAAGGCAATAACAAAATCAAACAGACGAAAAACAAGCTGCTGCCTAACGTCAGTCCGAAACCGGGTAAAAACCGCTTTCCTGATTTACGCATTAACGACGACCTTGTTCCATAAGTTGATCAAATTCCCCTCCCGTCGAAAAGTGGTTATTCATCACATTGTTCCAATTGCCAAATTGTGATTCCACTGTAAATAGCTGAGTTGACGGGAATTTGCTTTTATTCGCTTCCATTACCTGCTTGTCATTCACACGGTAATTAAAGCGAGTAATAATATTTTGCGCCTCTGGGGTATAGAGGTAATTCAAGTAGGCTTTTGCCGCTTTTTCTGTGCCATTTTTTTGCACATTTTTGTCAATCCACGCGACTGGGAATTCTGCCAAAATATCGATTGGAGGCACGATCACTTCGTAGTCTGATTCGCCGTATTGGCTACGGATGTTATTCACTTCAGACTCAAAGCTAATTAAAACATCCCCTAACCCTCGCTCGATAAATGAGGTTGTTGCACCACGGCCGCCCGTATCAAACACTTCAACGTTTTTCAGGAATTGCTGCATTTTCTCGCGTGTTTTGGGACTATCTTTCCCATTTTCTTGGTTAAACGCTCCCCATGCTGCTAGATAGGTATAGCGACCATTTCCCGACGTTTTGGGGTTTGGGAATACCAGTTTCACATCACTACGAGCGAGGTCATCCCACGTTTTAATGCCTTTCGGATTACCCTTACGAACTAAAAACGCCATTGTCGAATAATAAGGTGAGCTGTTATTCGGCAAACGCGCTTGCCAATCCGCCGGGATTAGTTGCCCTTTATCATGAAGAATTTGCACATCGGTCACTTGGTTAAACGTCACCACATCCGCTTTTAATCCTTGCAAAATGGCCAGCGCTTGCTTTGATGATCCCGCGTGAGATTGCTTGATGGTCAGTGGATCATTAGGATTTTCCTGCGCCCACTGTTTTTCAAATTCAGGGTTTAATGCCGCAAATAGCTCTCTTGAAATATCATAGGAACTATTCAGTAATTCAGCCGCCGTCAGGGATGCGCTACTCATTAACGAGAACATCGCCAAACTCGCTAAGCCTGTATTTTTTAAAATTGATTTTTTCATATGATCCCTACTTGTGACTAAACCCAAACATAATCTAAAAAACAATGTATATGTTTTGGTTATAACTTTGTAGCTATCAATCATCTTTTGATATATCAAGTTGGAATAACAAAGAGGTTATAGCAATAAGCCATAAAATTCAGAGGGAATTGAAGAGGTTAATGTGATGAACAAGGTTCATTCAAGCTGCCGCTATCCGCGACAGCTTGAATTATTGCGATAAGATTATAGGGATAATAATCTTTCAATGGATGGCGCATAGTAATAACTGCCAGAAACGGCTTTAGTCATGCGCAGCAGATCATCGTATTTACCGTCAGTTTCACCAAACATGCTCAGTAATTGCTGTTCAATATTATGGATCGTTGCACAGTAGGCAATAAAGAATAAACCGTGTTTACCGCTTGCCGTGCCGTATGGCAAGCTATGGCGCATAACAGAGAGTTCTTCCCCCTCTTCTTCAATCACTACGCGAGAAACGTGAGAAGTTTTATTACGTGCATCTTCGTCTAATTCAACGCTATCGTGTTTAGTACGACCAATCATTTTCTCTTGTTCATGTTCAGAGAAACGAGACCATTTTTTTAGGTCATGCTCATAGCGCTGTACCATGACATAGCTGCCACCAATGTCATCGCCTTGATTAATCAACGTCACTTCAGCAATTTCTTCGCCTTGAGGGTTTTCTGTACCATCAATGAAACCGCTTAAATCTCTATCTTCAACCCAACGGAAACCATGAATTTCTTCAACCACTTCAATGGATGAACCAAATGCTTTTAGCGCGGCTTGCGCCAGAGAAAAGTTAATGTCATGACGTAATGACTGAATATGAATAAACATATCGCGCTGAGTTGCCGGCGCTAGCCCTTTGCCGAGCGTACGAAATGGCTTTAATTCTGGTGAAACGGCGGAGTGTCCGAGCTGCTTCCAAACATCTGAACCAAATGCAATCACGGCACCAAGACGATCATCAGGGAATTTTGCTTGTAGTTTGGTTAATTCATCAACAAAAATCTTGCACCCTGATTTCACCTCTTCGAGCGATCCGGTCACCATGGCTTCAATAAAAATACCAAAACGACTATGTTCCTTCAAAATACCACTTTGGGAATGAGACATGCATAAACCCCTTAGAATGAATAAATTACACAAACCTATACTTTAAATTAGTTTATCGCATTAATAATGATTTTCACCTTGTTTTAACGCAAGAGTTGGTCAGTCTAGAAAATATCAGAAGGGTCTGACGAGAGAAAAGGATAAATAGGAATATTATCAGTAGATTAGAACCGTAAGCTATTGCCTATTAAATCGAATAACTTACGGCCTTTCGTCCAAAATCTTAGCTAAGTAACTTATTTATGCCAAATAATTTGCGACACTTTCCATGTTTTCAATACTTCATCCGCAGGCATTAAATTCTCTGGACCTTGCCATTTCCCGCTAAATTTATAAACCACTTTGCTACTTTGCGGTGCAACACACAGTACCGTCGGCACATTATCAACCGCTTCCCCTAAGGAGCATGAGCCGTAAGCCTTCTGGTAAATGTCACTAAACTCAGTACCAATTTGGGTATCCCATTCAGTGAGCATATCAGGATCATTCACGACAATACGAGATACCGTGCCTTTTTCAGGGCCAAAGACTTCGACTTCAACGTCTAAATCTTTCATAGCTTGAAACACAGAAACCATTTCACCATTTTCAAGCTGCATACCACCACGTACTGCATAGCGGTCATCCAGTTGATTGTTAATCACATCACGATCCATTGGGGTCAAACTTGTGATTGCCCCCACGCCGGCTTCTGAAATCATCAGAGGGCTATGAAACCATGTGGATGGTGAGAATAGGCTTTTACCAGCACAACCCGATAGCATCACCGCGCCACCGAGTAGAGAAACTTTAAATAAGGTTACGAATGCGTTTTGGGACATATCATCCTCTTTAGCGGGTCATATAATGCATACTGAGACCGTTCATTTCATAAAAGATTCACGCTATTTGCTAAACCTTCAAGAAAATAATCACTGGCAGTTTAGAAATCCACTTCGTGAGTCAATCTTTTCGAATAGATCAAACGCTCAGCTTGCTCTTCTTCATATAACATTTTTTCAAACATGCAGATTGCCGAGTCAGACTCTTCGCTGACCAACAATTCAATTCTGCCACAACCACGGGCTATCAATTTTTTCTCTAAACGACTCACTAACGCATTAGCAATACCGCGCCCACGAAATTCAGGATGAACGGCTAAATACACAGCGGTACCACGAATTCCATCGTAGCCCCCCATAATGGTTCCGACCACTTCACCCGATACCTCGGCGACAAGGAAAAGATCGGCGCCGCATTGTAGTTTACGCTCAATATCTAATTCAGGATCACCTGAAATTTCATTCAATTGGCAACGTTCCCACAATGTAAGCACTTCTTCATAATCATTTTGGCGAAATATGCGTATTTCCATCATCTTGTCCGTTTGAGCTAAACTGTCTGCCATTATCACTGCTTTTGATACACAATCAATAATCAATATGCCTTTTTTACCTCAACGGGGTATACTTTACCCAATTTATTTCTCCCGACGGTTTTATTAAAAAACAATGAATTACCCAGATATTGAACGCGTGAAAGCCTATTTGCAAAGCTTGCAAGATACCATCTGCCAGAAAATCACAGAATTAGATGGCAAAGAAACCTTCCTCGAACAAACTTGGGAACGCACTGAAGGTGGCGGTGGACGCAGCCGAGTCTTAACCCAAGGTGCACTTTTTGAACAAGCTGGCGTGAATTTTTCACATATTAAGGGTGAAAAAATGCCCGCTTCAGCGACAGCACATCGCCCGGAATTAGCAGGACGTAGCTACCAAGCCATGGGCGTTTCATTAGTTATCCACCCTCTCAACCCTTATATACCGACTACACATGCCAATGTGCGCTTTTTCATTGCTGAAAAAGAAGGTGCCGATCCTGTATGGTGGTTTGGTGGTGGTTTCGATTTAACCCCCTATTATGGATTTGAAGAGGATGCAGTCCATTGGCATACCGTCGCCAATGAACTTTGCACCCCTTATGGAACAGAGATTTACCCTAAATTCAAGCAGTGGTGTGATGACTATTTCTTCTTAAAACATCGCAATGAGCCCCGTGGCATCGGCGGATTATTCTACGATGACCTCAACCAATGGGACTTTGAGTCTTGCTTTGCATTCACTCAGGATGTCGGCAATGGCTTTTTACAAGCCTATGTACCGATTGTCGAAAAACGTCGAGAGATCCCATGGGGTGAACGAGAACGCCAATTCCAGCTTTATCGTCGTGGACGCTATGTGGAATTTAACCTTGTCTGGGATAGAGGCACACTATTTGGCTTGCAAAGTGGTGGGCGCACAGAGTCCATCTTGATGTCTATGCCACCATTAGTACGTTGGGAATATGACTATCACCCAGAAGCAGGTAGCCCAGAAGCTAAGCTGTATACCGATTTTTTGATCACCGGTAAAGATTGGCTCACACACAATAAATAATACAAACTTTTGTAATTAATCAGATTTCTATCTGCTGATTTTCATAATAAAAATTAGCAGATATTGATTTAATTACTTAATTATCATGTAGTTACAATAAAATCACAACCGTTTATGATTCCATTTCGTCAAACAAAATGGAGTTATAAATGAATCAGATACTTGGTCGTTCACTATTATCACCTAGCTTAATCTCTCACTTCTATCAAGAAAGCCAATGCAATGATTTGAAATCAACCCTATTTCATATCAATGATATTATGAGCCGCACTTACACTGAAGAAGATGCGAGCTATCAACGTCAATTATTGGCTAACGCTTGTAATATCACTGGTGGTACCTACAACCGAGTGATCCGTGATGCTCAACAACGTGTAGAAAATTACACTCACAACCACTCCAGCTTACCTATTTGCCGTCGCGAAGAAATGCCAGCTGATGAGCATATGGCACATAATGATTTCGCCGTTATTATGCGAGAAGAGGATAAGGTGGCGCCGACTGTACCGGCACATCGTGTGTTCGCAGCTATTGGACTGATCCGTTCATTCCTCAAGGAGAAACTCAATATTGACCAAATGTTTGGTTGTGATGCTGATATCAATGCGGTTATCCATTATGACAAAAACTACTCCAATGCATTTTGGAATTCTCAAGCTATTTTCTTTGGGGATGGTGATGGAACTGTTTTTGGCCCGTTCTACAACGATATTGACATAATCGCTCATGAACTTGCTCATGGATACATTAGTTCACAAGCTGATTTTGACTATGTCGATCAATCTGGTGCGTTAAATGAATCGGTGGCTGACGTTTTAGGCATCATGGCGAAACAATATGTTCTAAAACAAACTGCGACACAATCTAACTGGTTGCTGGGTGAGAATTTATTCATTGATAAGAGAAAGGGGCCGGCATTACGCTCAATGAAAGAGCCTGGTACCGCTTACTATTTCACTAAATCAAATAATGACCCACAAGTGGGACATATGGACCAATATCGCGATTTACCTCGCTATGTTGATAATGGCGGTGTGCATATTAACTCAGGTATTCCAAACAAAGCCTTCTATTTACTGGCAACAAAATTAGGTGGTTATTCGTGGGAAATAGCAGGGAAAATCTGGGTTGCAGCGGTATCGGATCCAAGCGTCTCGAATACTGCGACATTTATTGAATTTGCACAAGCAACAATTCGTTCAGCGAAAAAACTGTTTGGTGATCAAATTGAATTGGCAACACGCCAAAGCTGGCTAGATGTTGGGTTACAAGTCCAATAAAAATGAAGTGCAATTTGTGATTTTCACACCATTGTCGGCCCACAGAGAGGCTGACTTTTATCTAAATCGTTGATCTAAAATCATAATAAAAAAGGCCAAGTACACACGAGTTTTTGGTAACTCATCCTCAGCCTTTTCTCACTTCAATATCTTTTATTTCGTCATTTACCCAATTAACGTTTTTTCTTTTTACGTCCTGGCTGGGTAAATTTCTTTTTCGGCGGTTCCGCATTTGCTTTCGGCTTTTGGCTACCCGCGCCTTGTTTTCCCGTTGTTTTCCCGCTACCGCTACGTGCTTGAGGTTTCGCCGCTTTTTTAGGTTTAACATCGGACTCTGATTTTTCAATCAAATTAAACAGCTCGATAAGCTCATCATCGGTTAAGTCGCGCCACTCTCCCACAGGAATGCCCGTGAGCCTCACATTCATGATCCGCACGCGTTCTAATTTCGTGACTTCGTAACCAAAATGTTCAGTCATACGACGAATTTGGCGGTTTAAACCTTGAACCAATGTGATACGGAAAACAAACGGCGCCTCTTTTTTGACTTTACATTTCTTCGTCATGGTACCGAGAATTGGCACTCCCGCGCCCATGCCACGAATGAATTCATCGGTCACTGGCTTATTGACTGTGACGATATACTCTTTTTCGTGATCATTACCTGCACGTAAGATTTTATTCACTAAGTCGCCGTGGTTCGTCAGGAAGATCAAACCTTGGGAATCTTTATCTAAACGACCGATTGGGAAAATACGGGTACTGTGATTCACATAGTCCACAATATTATCTTTTTCGCCACTTTCGGTGGTACTGACAATCCCAACAGGTTTGTTCAACGCTATCAAGACTAAATCTTCTTCGTTGCGTGGCTCAATTAACTGCCCATTGACCTTCACCACGTCTCCAGCAGAAACTTGGTCGCCAATGCCTGCGCGTTTACCGTTAATGAACACATTGCCTTGCTCAATATAACGATCAGCCTCACGTCTAGAGCAGATACCGCTCTCGCTAATGTATTTATTCAGGCGTGTGGTTGAATTGATTTCCATGGTTTTCCTCAGTCATTAAAACAACTTAAATTTTAGGGCTGTGGCGAGCTAACAAATAATAGTAAAAAGCCGTAACAACCTAATCGGGTTACGGCTTTAGTCTGTTTATCGCGCTAACAGTTGGCGATTAACGTTTTTTCAAATGCTGCATCAGACGTTTACGTTTACGTAATTGGGTTGGCGTCAGTTTATTTTTCTTATCCGCATAAGGGTTTTCACCCTCTTTAAACAGAATACGAATTGGTGTTCCCATCACATTTAATGAACGACGGAAATAGTTCATTAAATAACGTTTATAGCTATCTGGTAAATCAGAAACTTGGTTACCGTGGATCACAACGATTGGTGGGTTATGCCCCCCCGCATGTGCATATTTCATCTTCACACGGCGACCGCGGATCAATGGTGGCTGATGTTCATCTTCCGCCATTTTCATAATGCGCGTTAACAGCGCTGTACCAACACGACGAGTCGCGGACTCATACGCTTCTTGTACAGATTCAAACAAGTTACCTACACCGCTACCATGCAGTGCAGAGATAAAGTGAATACGGGCAAAATCCACAAAGCCAAGACGCAGTTCCAGCATATCTTTGACATGCTCGCGATCTTCCGGCTTCATGCCATCCCATTTATTCACTGCAATAACTAATGAACGGCCTGCGTTCAAAATGAATCCTAGTAACGATAAATCTTGGTCAGAGATACCTTCGCGAGCATCGATAACCAGTAAGACGACGTTAGCATCTTCGATTGCTTGTAGTGTCTTGATCACTGAGAATTTTTCTACAGTTTCAGTCACTTTACCGCGCTTACGCACCCCAGCAGTATCAATGAGAATATATTCACGCTCATCACGCTCCATTGGGATATAAATACTGTCGCGGGTGGTGCCCGGCATATCAAAGACGACCACGCGGTCTTCACCAAGAATACGGTTAGTCAGGGTGGATTTGCCCACATTTGGGCGCCCTACGATAGCCAGTTTGATAGGTAACGTGCTTGGGTCGAAATCATCTTCTTCGTCTTCTGAGAACTCGCCTTCCGCTTCCATCTCAGCCCAGTAGGCCGCGTTAGCTTCTTCATCAGTGAGCTCGACTTCTTCGTCTTCAACCTCAATAAAAGGTTTTAAAGAGTGCTCAATTAACTGAGTGACACCGCGACCATGAGAAGCAGCAATAGGGTAAATTTCCCCAAGACCCAGTGAATAGAAATCACCAACAACAATATTGGCATCAATACCATCAGTTTTGTTGGCAACTAAATACGTTTTTTTCTTGCGGCTACGTAAGTGCTTAGCGATGCCTTCATCAGCGGGCATTAAACCTGCTCTTGCATCTACCATGAAGAGAACAACGTCCGCTTCTTCAATCGCTTGAAGCGACTGAGCCGCCATATGGGTTTCTACGCCCTCTTCTGTACCATCGATACCACCAGTGTCGATAATAATAAATTCGTGCCCTTCAACTTCTGCACGACCATATTTACGATCACGGGTCAGACCGGGAAAGTCCGCTACAAGTGCGTCACGGGTACGGGTTAATCGGTTAAATAACGTGGATTTTCCTACGTTTGGACGCCCAACCAGCGCTACGACGGGTATCATTCTTCAGTGCCTCACAACTTTAATTAACTAATAGAATTCTGAGGCTAAACTCAGAAAACAAAAAAACGAAACGGCCCCTGTATTCAGGAACCGTTTATTTTATCGATAAATTGTCTGCTTGTCAGAAAATTAACGTGTTAACAGGTAAACTGTTCCGTTTCTTGTCTGAACCATCAGTTTATCACTCGCAATCACTGGGCGACTGTGGATCCCTGAACTGTTCAATTTATTTTGAGCCACAAAGCCACCTGTGCTGGTATCTAACCAGTGCAGATAACCTTCTTTGTCACCTACAACAATATAGCCGTTATAGACTTCTGGTGCAGATAATCCACGGTTCAGTAACTGATCTTGAGTCCATAATGTCACGCCGTCGCTCTTACGAACAGCTAGCACACGGTCAGTTTGGTCAACTAAATACAGGGTATCGCCCGATAGCACCATATCATTGATGGAGCCTAAATCACGCTTCCATAACATTTGGCCAGAACGCATGTCCAGCGCCGCTAATGTGCCGTTATAGGCAATCGCGTACACTTTGCCATCATCAATCACAGGCGTCATATCTACATCGTTCAGACGACCAATTTCTGTTGAGCTGGTGACTAAAGAGATACGTTGTTGCCAAATCAATTGACCTTGAGACAGCAGGACTGCACTCACTCGACCGTTATCACCACCAACGATAGCCGCACCGAATGCAACCGCAGGCGCAGACTCACCGCGTAATGACAGTGATGGCGTATCCATATTCACTGTCCACTTAATCGCGCCTGTCGCTGTATCTAGTGCTTGTAATTGACCATTGCTCGTGTGGATAACCACCATGTCGCCACTCACGACAGGCTTGGACAAGGCTTCGCCTGCCACTTCCACATCCCACAATACTTCACCATTTTCTTTATTTAGCGCAATAACTGTACCACGCTCAGTACCGATGAAAATTTTGTCATCAGAAATGGTCAAGCCACCAGACAGTAACGCAGATAAATTGGCAGAAAGAAAACCAGTACGTTTTGATAAATCGACAGACCACAGTTCTTTACCGCTATCAAGTTCTAGCGCTTTAACTAAGCCTTTACGATCTGCAGCGTAAATTGCTGAACCATCCCACACAGGAGAAAGTTCAGAATAGAACTGCTCAACACCATTACCGACGGATTTATCCCAAACAATAGAAGGTGTAAATTGATTCTCAACCTGTGGTAATGGCGCCATCACAATAGAATCAGTTTCGCTGGAACAACCGGCAAGTAAAGCTGAAGCTACCAGGCCTACCAAAAGAGTTTTGCGCAACTGCATAGTGTGTCGTTTCCTTTCTTCTTATGAATTAGATACGTTGTTCAATTTCAGAGTCAAAATACCTCTGAGTGATTGAGAACCTTCACTTTCTAACCCCTGAGTGTATGCAGCTTTAGCGCCGGATTTATCACCCTTATGGAGTAAAGCATCCCCACGGACATCCTGTGCCGTAGCTTGCCATGACTTACCTTGGATCTTAGCAACAGAGGCGATTGCCGCATCTGCATTACCGAGTGCAAGTTGGATACGCGCTAAACGCAGGTTAATCACATCTTGCAAATCAACGGTTTTTGCTTTCGCTAATGCGTCAGTCAGTGCTTTCTCAGCACCTGCTAAATCGCCTTTATCAGCAAAAACTTGCGCCAGTTCCAGCCCAGTCATTGAACTGTAAACGTCGTTAGTTTCTGCTGCAAATTTTTGTGCAGCTTGAATACCTTCCGCTGAACCTGAGCGTAACTGAGTATTGACGGCTTCGTATTTTGCTGCACTTTCTTGCAACACATTCGACTTGTGTGATTGCCAATAGTTCCAACCAAACACACCACCGACACCAATAACCAGTCCAACCACTAAAGCAACGCCGTTGTTAGCGAAAAAACGTTTGATCGCTTCAACTTGATCTTGTTCGTTTGTATAGACTTCCACTTGTCTCTCCTTAACCTAACAGCGTGGCGATACGCGATGCCATTAGTTGCTGTGAAATAGTTTCTTGCTCACCAGTACGTAAATCTTTCAACGTCACTTGGCTATTATTGATTTCGTCCTCGCCTAAGATCAGAGCAATTTTTGCCCCTTGCTTATCGGCACGCGCGAGCTGTTTCTTAAAGTTACCGCCGCCGTGGTTAGTCATTAAACGCAGAGTTGGCAGTTCATCACGCACTTTTTCTGCAACTAACAATGCAGCTTGTTGGCTGTTTTCACCAAAAGAAGCCAGATACACATCAGCAACGGAGGTATCTGCGGTGAACTCTGGGTTCACTTCTTGAACCAGCAGAACCATACGCTCCATACCCATTGCAAAGCCAACTGCAGGTGTTGCACGACCACCCAATTGTTCTACCAGACCATCATAACGACCACCCGCACAGACCGTACCTTGAGAACCTAGCGCAGTTGTCACCCACTCAAATACAGTGCGGTTATAATAGTCTAAACCACGCACTAAGCGTTGGTTAACGCGGTACTTAATGCCCGCGTTATCTAATAATGTGCACAGACCATCAAAGTGTTCGCGAGATTCCGCATCCAGATAGTCAAACAGCGCTGGCGCATCATTTAATAATGCTTGAACATCTTGGTTTTTAGAATCCAGTACGCGCAGAGGATTGCTATACATACGACGTTTGCAATCTTCATCCAGCTTATCTTTGTGCTGCTCAAGGAAAGCGACCAGCGCATCACGATAATTTGCACGCGCTTCTAGTGAACCAATTGAGTTGAGCTCCAGCGTGACATGCTCGCTGATCCCAAGCGCACGCCACCAGCGCGCGGTCATTAAGATCACTTCCGCATCAATGTCAGGGCCAGCCAGACCAAAAACTTCAGCACCTAGCTGATGGAATTGGCGATAACGGCCTTTCTGTGGGCGCTCATAACGGAACATTGGCCCTAAATACCATAAGCGCTGTTCCTGATTGTACAGCAAACCATGCTCAATACCGGCACGGACGCAACCTGCGGTATTTTCTGGGCGCAGTGTGAGGCTCTCTTCATTACGGTCGTTGAAGGTATACATCTCTTTTTCAACAACGTCAGTCACTTCACCAATCGCCCGTTTAAATAACGGGGTCTGCTCTACAATCGGGGTACGAATTTCGCTAAAACCATAACCCTGTAAAATATTTTTCAATGTTGCTTCGATTTTTTGCCACACTCGAGTATCTGCTGGCAAGTAGTCATTCATGCCTCGGATGGCTTGGATATTTTTTCCCACTTTATTTCTCTATTTTCAGAATTACATAAGGTCGATTATAAGAGCGAAATGTCATCAGGTTCAATCAACAAACTACAAATCCACAGTGGAATCGGGAATTATCTGTTGATTTTGGTCGCTATGGCGTAATTTTAAGAAAAAATGACCGCGATTAACACTGCTAATCACGGTGATAAATAAAAAACTGACTCATGATGAGCCAGTTTCTAAATATTATTTATCTATCTGATTAACATTTATTCGCATGCTTTCGTCTAGCATTGCCGCTTTGGCTCGAATTTTAGCTTCTAGCTGATCAATGATATTGTCATTATCAAAGCGCTCTTTTTGACGAATACCATCTTCGTAGAATCCACTCTTGGTTTTCGCACCCGCGACACCCAATGTAGACACTTCAGCTTCACCAGGACCATTCACAACACAACCGATGATAGACACATCCATTGGCGTGATAATGTCTTCAAGTCGTTGCTCTAACGCGTTCACCGTGCCAATCACGTCAAATTCTTGGCGTGAGCATGTTGGGCAAGCAATAAAGTTAATACCGCGGGAACGAATACGCAGTGATTTCAGAATATCGAAGCCCACTTTCACTTCTTCTACTGGATCCGCGGCAAGCGAAATACGCAATGTATCCCCGATACCTTCAGAGAGCAGCATACCTAAACCGATAGCTGATTTCACGGAACCTGAGCGCGCACCGCCCGCTTCAGTAATACCTAGATGAAGTGGTTGGTCAATTTTTTGAGCCAGCAGACGATAAGAGCCCACTGCAAGGAATACATCAGAGGCTTTCACACTGACTTTAAATTGATCAAAGTTCAATCTATCCAAAATGTCCACATGGCGCATGGCTGATTCAACCAATGCTTCAGGTGTCGGTTCACCGTATTTTTCTTGAATATCTTTTTCCAGCGAGCCGCCGTTCACACCAATACGAATAGGGATATTGTAATGACGAGCGCAATCAACTACTTGGCGAATTCGCTCTTCGCTACCAATATTTCCCGGGTTGATACGCAGGCAATCAACACCGTATTCCGCCACTTTTAGGGCAATACGGTAGTCAAAGTGAATATCAGCGACCAGAGGGACATCAACTTGCTGTTTGATTAATTTAAAGGCTTCTGCAGCATCCATCGTAGGTACTGATACGCGCACAATATCCACCCCAACACGTTCAAGGGCTTTAATTTGGCGAACAGTTGCTTCGACATCGGTTGTACGGGTATTGGTCATTGATTGAACAGCGATTGGGGCGCCGTCGCCAACAGGAACATTACCGACATAAATACGGGTGGATTTGCGTCTTTTGATTGGTGATTCGTTATGCATTTTTGTTTAATTCTCCGAACATCCATGTGCTCATTTTAATACCATGGCGCTCTTTAATATCATGGCATAGTGTATGGTCATTGCTTTAACGCGCCTCACTATACACAAGAAAGCAAACTATAAACTATCACAAAGAGTGTTTTAGGATATAGTTTGCTTCTTTAATTTCGTAATCTTTTTATGCTTCTGGCAACTTAAATTTAGCAGAACGTTTTGCTTTGATGAAACGGCTTAAATCAACGTCTTTACCTTGGAATTGCACAGTCACATTGGCTGGCGCACCAATGTTTAAACGATAAGGTTGTGCACCATCAAGCTCTAATTTATCGCCGCCATTTTTCATGCCGCTAAATAAAACTTTATTGTTTGCGTCACGAATTTCTAACCAACATTGACCCGAGAAACTTAACGTTAAACCATTACCTGTTGCGGCTGGCATATCCGTTGTTTGAGAAGCATCTGCTTGGGCTCTGTCTACGGAAGGCGTTGTTTGCGGCGCATTTGGCAGCGGGATCGTTCTCACACCTTCTGCGTCGGTATTCGTTGCTGGTTGAGTGTCGGTCAATACAGGTGCAGGATCAACCAGCGGATCGGTTTGCGCAGCGCTATTGTCAGTGACAAGTGGCATATCAACTGCAATATTATTTACGGGTTCGCTATTACTTTGTTGAACCAACGCTTCATTTTGGTTCGCCATGGTTAATAGGTCTTTCTGTTGAGCATTATGGTCTTGCCACCACCAAATACCCACCATCGCGATAAGCACAATGACGATCAGCCACGTCAATTTCATTAGCCAACCTTCGCGTTTTTTACGCTTTTTGCCTAATGAGTAGCTTTGCATTGGGGAAACATTGGGAGACTGTGCGGGAACATCACTTTTTAAGAATGGGGCAATATCGTTTTCAGTAATTCCGACCATTCGTGCATACAGACGAATATAACCACGTAAAAATGTCGGCTCTACGCCTGTAGGATGAATATCTTGTTCTATTTCCTTTACCGTACTCACTTTAAGACACAGTCGCTCCGCAACCGTTTCTTGCGTTAGTCCCATACGCTCACGCGCTCGAGATAATAATTGTCCTACAGTGATAGAAGTTTGTTCGGTATTATTTTCGATAGTCATTAGCTGGCAACACTGTTTCCAAGTTTAATAAATATAAAGCAGACTTCATGCCACTTTACCCGTCTGAGCACGTTATAGTTTTCAACAACATAGTTTCCAATAACATTGTTTTTAACAACGATAGATATTATATGCCGCTTTAACTATTGTAGGCGAACCAGGGCGTTTTGCCTAACCATAAAACGCCCCGAATTATAACCTAACTCACTGATTAGATATTATCTATATATCAGACTGATTTTACCTGGATAGGTTCCCCAGCAAGGCGTTTTTTCAAGGTACGTTTCGTTCTATCAATAACATCCCCTGCCAGTTGCCCACATGCAGCATCAATATCATCACCACGAGTCTTGCGAACTATAGTCGTAAAACCGTACTCCATCAATACCTTAGAGAAACGATCAATACGGCTGTTGGAGCTACGACCATATGGCGCTCCTGGGAACGGGTTCCATGGGATCAAGTTAATTTTGCTTGGTGTGTTTTTCAAACATTCCGCAAGTTGGTGAGCTTGCTCAACGCTATCGTTAATATGATCAAGCATCACATATTCAACCGTGACACGTCCCGCATTCGCATTGGATTTCGTTAAATAACGATTTACGCTAGCTAAGAATGTTTCGATATTATATTTCTTATTGATTGGTACGATGTCATCACGCACATCGTCCGTTGGCGCATGCAGAGAAATGGCCAGTGCGACATCAATCATATCGCCTAACTTATCCAGTGCAGGAACAACGCCTGAAGTGGAAATGGTCACGCGGCGTTTTGACAGACCGAAACCAAAATCATCTAACATGATCTCCATCGCAGGAACCACGTTATTTAAGTTCAATAACGGCTCTCCCATCCCCATCATCACCACGTTGGTGATAGGACGGCGACCGCTAGATTTCAGCGAACCGATGATTTTAGCCGCACGCCAAACTTGCCCGATGATTTCGGAAACACGTAAGTTACGGTTAAAACCTTGCTGCGCGGTAGAACAGAATTTACATTCCAGTGCACAGCCAACTTGAGAAGAGACACACAGTGTTGCGCGATCAGCTTCAGGGATATACACCGTTTCAACCAGTTGATCGCCAACTTTGATAGCCCACTTAATCGTGCCATCGGATGAACGTTGTTCATCAGCAACTTCAGGTGCTCGGATCTCAGCGACTTCTGTTAATTTCGCGCGTAGCACCTTGTTGATATCAGTCATTTGCTCGAAATCATCGTAGCAATAGTGGTAAATCCACTTCATCACTTGGTCTGCACGGAACGGTTTTTCGCCGAGCTCAGCAAAAAATTCGCGCATCTGCTTGCGGTTTAAATCTAGCAGGTTAATTTTTTGACCGCTTTTTTCTAGCTGCCCATTTTTTTCTGGCATAGCAGATATAGCAGAAGGAGTTGCACATTGTGCATTGGTAGTCATATCAGACATTGAGTTTGCCTCGTTATTACACTTTCGGCAGTGCGAAAAGCACGACGTAAATTGGGATTGCGATTAGTCTGGACGACTAAAAAATAAATCACCCTGTTAACGCAATGATTAACAGGGCGACATATTGTACAAATATTATAACAATAATGCTAATGCATTATTGAGAACGCCTTAGCGTGGGCAGATTTCGTCAGCAGCGAAGAAATATGCGATTTCACGTGCAGCAGACTCTTCTGAATCTGAACCGTGAGTTGCGTTTTCAGTGAAGCTGTCTGCGTAATCAGCACGTAAAGTACCTGCTAATGCGTTGTCTGGGTTAGTTGCGCCCATCAGGTCACGGTGACGTTGGATTGCGTTTTCGCCTTCTAACACTTGTAACATGATTGGACCAGAAGTCATGAATTCAACCAGACCATCAAAGAAAGGACGACCTTTGTGCTCAGCGTAAAAGCCTTCAGCTTGTTCACGAGTCAGGTGCATCATTTTAGCCGCAACGATTTTGAAGCCTGCGCTTTCAAAACGGTTGTAAATTGCACCGATGACGTTTTTCTTAACTGCGTTTGGTTTGATGATAGAAAATGTACGTTGAACAGCCATAAATAACCTCTTAGCGATTGACTTGACTTTTACTCTTTATTCTCTGCTTTGTTTCTCTTATTTAACCCAATGTTTCCACTAGGATTTCAAGAGTGGCATATGAAGAACCAAGAATATGTGCCTGTTGTAGTTTTTTATATTGTTTCTATTCCTGATGTTAGGAAGCAGAAAAATAGGGCGTTGATTATAGGGGCTTGGATTACAATTTCCTACAGTCACATCAACATTTTGTTAATCTTTTTATAGCAAAAAATTCTAGATTTTTAATTAAGTCATCGTTTTATGCTATTACTTCACCTTAAAGTTGATAGCTGTAACCTGTCCGCTCATATCTAAGACCGATATTTGGTAGTTTCCACTTTTTTCGAGCGTCAGCAAAATTGCCCCATTTTGCTCTGTATTGTTCACTTGCTCACCGTTTAAAAACCACCATTTTTGCCCTTGTCCACCTTGCGTGAGTAAACGCAGGTCTAAACTGGTTTTTCCAGGTAAGCGCTGGAGAACCTCCCCTTCGCGGATCCCTGAAATTAAGAGTGGCGGCATTTCAAGATTTAACGGCGGACAAGCTGTATCCGGCTTAGGCAGTCGATTTACCCGTTTTTCACTTGCAGGCAGCCATGACTCTACGGTAATCGGCCATAAATGGATCTCTTTTTCTTGGGCATTTGGGCAATCTGGCGCAACTTGTAGCCCCTGCTCATTCACCCATACTTTTTGCCTGAGTCCAAGAGAGGATTCTTGATCCCGAGCCATGAGTGTTGGTGGGATCGTATTGTCTAAAATCCAGCTCAAACGGCGCTGGCGACAATTACTATCTTCTTTCAGTAATGAGGTTCCCCCCGGCCAGCAGATCACGGCTTGGCTAACACTTGCTGGCCTTGAATCTTTAGGAAGCACTTCGCGAGATTGATAAATTCGCGTCAGCAGCATGTTATTCACTTGGTTCATAATTGGGATCGCTGTGGCATAGCCGAGCTGCCCTGCAACAGGTGTCGCATCAGGGCGACCAACCCAAACGCCGATAGTATAACGAGGGTTTACACCAATCGCCCAAGCATCGCGGTAGCCGTAGCTGGTACCTGTTTTCCATGCAAGATTTGGCTGTCCCGATAAGTTAGCATCAGGGACTGGACGGGCTTCTCCTGCCATAATCCGGCGAACAATCCACGCGGCACCTGGCGACATCAACTTGCGGTCGCGGATCACATCTGTCGGTCGATAACGCAGTGGAGAAACTTCACCTTGGCGAGCAAATGCACTGTAAGCTGATACTAAGTCTTCCATTCGTGCCGCCGTTCCCCCGAGGATCAACGACAAGTTAGGTTCGCCGCCAACTGGGAAACGCAGTTCTGTGCCCACATTACGTAATTGAGCGGCAAAACGCTTACTGCCATAGACATCCAGCAGTTGCACAACAGGCAAGTTTAATGAGCGCACTAACGCATCACTTACACTAACAGGGCCATTAAAGCCGCTATCAAAGTTACCGGGGCGATAATCATTAAACCGACGAGGCACATCTTGTAACAGTGACTCGGCGTGGATCAATCCGTCATCCATGGCCAGCGCATATAAAAATGGCTTGAGTGTTGAGCCGGGCGAGCGCCATGCACTGATCATATCCACGTGACCAAAGCGACTATCATCCTGAAAATCAATCGACCCGATATAGGCTTTCACGCTCATATCTGTGTGATCAACCACCAGCAATCCTAAAGAAGTCTGCTTGGGTAATTGGTTTTTCCAATTCATCGCCATATCTTCGAGCTGCTTCTGCAGGCTAGCATCAATGGTGGTTTCCACGATGGATTCTTGAGAATCTTTGATCATCCGGCGAGCCAGTAATGGCGCTAAATTCGGATTTTTACGTGGTGCAAGCCAGATTTGCTCTTGCTTAATTTCATTGACTTTTTCAGTACTCCAAACTTGGTATTCAGCCAATCTGTCGAGTACCTTATCTCGTGCTGCTTGCGCCCGTTCTGGGTATCTATCAGGTCTTAAACGACTTGGCGCTTGGGGTAAAACCGCAAACAATGCCGCTTCACTTGCCGTCAATTTTGCAGGAGATTTATTCAAATAAACCCAGCTAGCCGCCCCAATACCCTCAATCGTGCCCCCATAAGGCGCACGGTTAAGATACATTTCGAGGATTTCATCTTTGGAATAGTGATATTCCAACTGTGCGGTACGCCATAACTGTTTGAGTTTTCCGCCAAACGTACGCTCATGTGGGTCAATCAGCCTTGCCACCTGCATTGAGATGGTGCTGCCCCCAGAGACAATGCGCCCAGAGCTCACTAACTGCCCAGCAGCACGCATTAATGAAAATGGGTTAACCCCCGGATGCTGGTAAAAATGGCGATCTTCATAGGTTAATAACGCGTCAATATATTCTGGCGAGACCTCATCCAATTTAACGGGGAAACGCCAAATTCCTTCTTTATCGGCAAAGCGCCATAACGGAGTCCCATCCCCTGCGACGACCGTGCGTGCCATCTCAATTTGCTTGATTGGCAGCGGCCAAATTTTATCTGCGGCTAAAAAGGTCAGTGGCAATACCACGACCAAAACCAGTAGCGTCCACCCAATGCGACGTAGCCATCTCTTCATTCGTCAATATACCGAGAGTTATTATTTGTTTTTATGATACTAAAAAAAGAGGGAAACACACGCTTCCCTCTTTATCTTCATCTAGTTCAATGATTCTCTAATTTAATATTAATTAACGAACCACTTCCAACTGACCATCGGAGTAACCCGTTGCACGCCACTCTGGCACATACATGGATTCCACCTGTGGTACTGGTTTGTTATATACACCCGGCGTTACCGCGCGAGCTAAGTAAACCAGTGTAGTTGGACGATATTGTTGAACTTCTACTGCCGCAACAAAACGGTCATCACGGTATTCCATGTGACGAATTTGCGACTGCTGCATATCATCAATCATCTCTTGTAGATTTGGCGCAGATTCACTGAGGTTCGCGCTGCTATTGGCTAAGTTTTGGTTTTCCAACTCTAAGCCCGCAGGTAATAAATCCACCACCAGTGCATCAGGGACAGTTTGGTTGGCATTCACTTCCAACTTCACCACCACCATTTCGCCGCTTCTTAATCTATCGATTGAAATACGGTTGCCTTTCATATCGTAGTAACTGCGTTTGATATCCAGCACATTTGAGTATGGCTTCGGTGAACGCATCGGATAACCGACAACATTCAAGCGAGTATACAGTGTGCTGGTACCGCTGTTTTCAACACTATAACCATTCACTAACTGTTGTTTCGTTAAGAACTCACTCACTGGTTTCTCTGAAACTAATGGTGGCTCTTGACCATTTACTAGCGCTTTCCATGGTGTTTCTGTCTCATTAGCATAGAAACGACCCGCTAAGTACAGGGCATTGCTCTCTTGAGTTGAGAAATACTTCTGCGAAGTCAGGTTGTTAGACAGCGTTTGCAGTTTTTGGTCACGGGATTTTGGCATTAAGTTATATTCATTCAGTAATGCCACGATCATCGCATCATCACGGATCGCTGAGCCGTAATCACCAATGCTGCTATAACGTGCGCTCTGTTTCTTCATACCATCAATAATGGCACTTTCACCACGCGCTTTATCACCCATCAGGTTTAATGCCACACCCAGTTGAACTAACGCTAAACCGCTGGTCGCATTGTTAGCTTGACCGTAGATTTGACGCAGTGCTCCTAATGGCGCTTTTTGCTGAGTTGCTAACACTAAGCCCGCATAGGCTTGGATCGCAAAACGGGATGCGTCTGGCTGATCCGTGTACGGATAACTCACTTGGCTACCATCTTGCAGATAACTTAACAGGCGTGCGTTAGCGTTATTCAATGCACTTTGCGGTACCGAGAAACCACGCTGATTCGCTTTGTTTAAGAAATCCGTCGCATACGCGGTTAACCAATACTCTTCACGCCCCATTTTATCCCATAGAGAGAAGCTACCGTCATCACGCTGCATACTCAGTAAGTGTGGGATCCCTAACTCAATCGCTTTATGGCGGTCTGCGTCTGTTTGTGAATTAATACCCAGCTTTTGCAGTTCAGCTTGTGTAGAGAACAGTGACGGATACAGCCCGCTCACGGTTTGCTCTAAACAGCCGTATGGATACGCAAACAGTTCACGAATATAACGTGAAATTTGCAGTGGTGGACGGCTCGTTAACAGCACTTGCCCTTCCAGAGTGTCTTGCTGTAAATAAGCAAAATCATTGGTTGGTAATGACCAAATTTCACCCGGCTCAATCGCGGTAGCAAATGCCACAGTTTCAGCCGGTTGTGCTGGGCGTACACCCACTTTCCAACTGTTTTTGTACTCTTTCTCCGCTTCCCCTTCGACTTTTACGCCGTTGATGGTCATGGAGACTTCACCTTCACCAAAGCCATAATCGGCACTGACTGGCAGCGTCACTGTAGTACGTTTGCCTTTGGTCAGTTCGATATCACGAGTTGGTGCGCCGTCTAATTTCACCATGCCCGACGCTTTAAATGTGACTGTCACATTCTGCGTGTTGTCGGTCATGTTGGTAAGATCTAACGCGAAGTAAGATTTATCGCCACTCGCCATAAAGCGAGGCATCGACATTTGCGTCACTAATGGTGCCGCAACAACGACCTTACTGTCTGCATGACCAAAATCTTTTTGGTTCCATGCTTGCGCCATTAAGCGCAATTCACCATTAAAGTCAGGAATTGCCAGTGTAATTTCACCTTCGCCATTTTTATCTAAAATGACTGGTTGCGCCTGTTCCGCAATGATTTGCACCTCAGTCAGAGGCTTCATACCACCACGTTCCAGAGCAGCATCTTCACCATCACCACCAAAGCGCAGGTTGGCTAACTTACCTTGACCTTCAATTAAGTGACCATACACATCATATTGGTCAACGCTGTAGCGTTTACGCCCAAAGAAAGCATCGTATGGATCTGGTGTTTTGAAATCAGTGATATTCAGGACGCCCGTATCGACTGCAGACAGCAATACGTTCACTTTTTCTGGCAGTGGCTTGCCATCTTGAGCAGTGGCTTTGATCTTCACTTTCAGATCTTCATTTGGACGCATTTTTGTCGGTGCGTTCAACGCCAATGCAATCTTACGATTTTCATCGGCTAGCGGCAGGTGTAATACCCCAACGGCGCGTTTGACAGTCGCCTCTTTGGAGTCATCTCCAGGACGAACAACCACCGCAGAGATATATAAATCATGGCGCGCCCACTCTTTATTCACTGGCACTTCCACATCTAACCCACCCGCTGGGACATCAATTTCCTGCCACCATAATGGTGCACTGCTAGATTCAAGCAGAATGTAACCTTTACCTGCTTTTGGCGCTTCGATGCGGACTTTAGCTTTTTCACCCGGTAAGTATGCTGGCTTGTTCAAGCTTAATTTCACTTGGTCAGGGCGAACGGAACCGCTGCCTCCGGTATTATCTTGCCAAGAGAAGCCTGCCCAGAATTGAATGCTACTGACTAACTCATTTTCAGGGTTGGTAATTTCTAAACGGAATGAACCCCAATCCACTGGGAACGAGATCTTCGCGGTGCCATCTTTGGCGATAGAAATATTTTCATTCGCCACCACTAAATCTTTCTGATCGTAGTTAGAAACCCAACCACCGCTTTCTGACCAGCTCCAGTAGTAATCGCGACGTTCGTACACTAAACGCGCCGTCAGATTTTCTGCGGCCAGTTTATGCCCTGCCATATCTGACATGACAATTTCAAACTCAGCTAATGAATTTTCATCGACGTTATAACGCTTCGCGTAGCGGTCTGTACGGTAATCGTAGATCTCTTTTTTCTCAAAGAGAGGACGAATACCCACCAGTTTTTTCGCTGGCCAAATCGCTTGCTCAGCACGGCGAGTCACTGGGCGACCACCTGCCTCTAATAAGCTAGCTTGCAGAACTGCCGTAATCGGAGAGCGCGTTGATTCCCAGTTGCTTTGCGGCAAGGAGATCACGGTTTCACCGCTACCATCTAAGGTTAAATCAAACTCATCCAGTTTACGCGGTAAGCCTTCTTCATTCGTCGCACCGAATTCAAAGCCCGGCAATTTCGCAACCGCTTCACGATTAGCTTTCAGCAACACTTGCCCTTGCAACTGATTATCCGCTGCTGGGGCGCCGTAGAGGTAACGACCTTTAATGTCAAAGTCAACGGGCTGCGAACTTAATACCGGCTTCTCACTGCCTGTAATATCCAGCGCCATGCGCTCTGGCATAAAATCTTCAACATTAAATTTGTAATAACGTTGTGGTGAACCATCACCTAAATCAAAACGCAGTGACCAGCCACCCGTTTCAGCATTTTTCGGGATCTCTAGCTGATACTGGTACAGGCCATCTTGTTTCTCATCCCCTTGCCATACAAAGCTCTTGTAGACTTGACCATCGGTCTTTAAGACATCCACTTTGACCGGCTGAGATTTCACTGGCTGGCCATCACCATCACGCAATAAACCATTCACTAGCAGTAATTCGCCCGGACGATATAAATCACGAGGGCCGAATACAAAGAACTGTTTTGCATAGCCTGAAGGGCCTGAAATATCAAACTCAGACAGGTCTAATGCTGGCTGAGTCAGGTCAATCATACTGGTTTGCCCTTCGTGGGTTGCCAGTAATAATTTGCCGCCAGCCAGTTTGTCTAACTGGGCATGACCGTCACCATCCGTGGTGCCTTTGGTGACTAATTGGCCTTTCTCATCCAAAATACGCAGCTCAACGCCTTTAATCGCCGAACCTTTGGCTAATGATTGAGTGAAAATATCCACACGATCATGGTAGCTATGTAATGACACGCCGATATCACTGAGTGTGAATACAGTCGCAGGGAATTGATAACTGTAGCTACCCGCTTTTTGCATGATCGCTAAATAAACGCCATCTTGTTGCAGCTCTTTGATATCTTTTAATGGCAACAGAATGGATTGGCGGGTATTTTTATCTGGGTTTAAATCGAAACGCCCTGTGTAGGCTAATTCGACTTTGTCGAGGAATTCATCGGAATACCAATATTCATAGTTACTGCGGTATTGCCACATCGCGAGGAATTGCGGTAATTGCTTTTCATCGACGCGGAAAAAATTCACGTCGATTTTATCCACGTTCAGCGCAATCACTGGCAAGCCTTGTGCAACTTTGCTTGGTAGCAAAGAGCCTTTACTTGCGAAGCCAACGGTTGGAATAATTTGTGCCGTCTGGAATTTCTTCTCAAAGCTGTTGTTAATGGTGCGTTCGTTGACCGCTTTCACTCCCGGATTAACCGAAAGGTTTAATTCTTTTGATGGCGGTAAATGGCGGAAACGTAATTCCATCTGATTATCAGATAGTTCCCAATCTCCATCCAGCTTGCCTGATTTCACATCCACCAGATTCAGATACTGACCAAAGTTTTGGTTCGGTTGTAAAGGCACAGAGAATGTCACGACCATGGCGCTCGCTCCATCTAACTGCAATTCCGAGGCATCCAAAATTTCCAGATCTTTCCCGGCATATTTCTTCACTAGCTCTTCATTAGAAAGCTTAGGCGCAGCCTGTTTTTGTTCTGCAACGGGCGCTGTTTTGGTACTCGTTTCTGCCGCCGAGGTGGAGACATTACTCTCTTTTTTCGTGGTATCGTCAGTATTATCGCAGCCCGCTAATGCCATAACGGACGCTAAGGCTAATGCTACATAACGCTTTTTCGTTTTTAGACCCGCCAATGAAGTCCAACTTGATTGTTGTTTCATTACCGCCCCATCCCTTATTAAGTTAATTTATTATGTTCATGAAGCCCAAGAAAACCCTTGAACTTAAATACGTTGCGATGATTGAGCTTAGTGTGTAATCCGCAATAATAAGTATGCGCATTAATTGAATACATAATTTAACAGAATGTAACACCAACACCTATCAGACAAAACGGAAAAAACAGCATGAAAAAATAAAGACACGGAGAAGTCCGGTCTTTATTTTGAATAAGGAGAGAATTAGGTATTTTTGATGGGAATACTGTCGCGCAAGAAGCTGCCTAATCGGCGTTGATAAAATGGCGCAACGTGCTGGGTAATAAAGTGGCTTAACCCTTTTTCGTCTTCATTAACGATGCAAAAATCAATGGATTCATCCTCATCGATATATTCGCACGCCGTTGCACCCGCTTCTTGAATAATTTCATCGATATTTTCTGCGCCTGGGACAAATTCCAACGCTATCATCAAAATATCATCAAATTGTTCATCTTCCACTTCTTGGACCGAAACAATAAACGCGCGTCGTACGACTTTATGTTGTTTAAAAAACTCACTGAGCGCCGCTGTCAATTCTTCCGGTTCTTGTTCGAGAACACTTAATTTTAATGAAGAACCTTCCGGCACCGTGAGTTCAGTAAACTGCACATCGGATTGCGAGTCTGTTGTTAGGTTTTGGGATTGTTGCGTCATTCAATATCCTCTACAACCAAAAATAATATCGTCTAAATTCAAAAACCATTCATGTTAAAGAAAAAATCGCAGGCTGCATTGACTGCACCACTGCGATTTCATTATAACGCGAATTATTTTGATTTTTTGAGAAGTAAGTTGGCTAATGTTCTCACACCAATACCGGTTGCCCCTTCTGCCCATAAACTCACTGGTGATTTACGGTAAGTTGCTGAACAATCGATATGTACCCAGTTTTGACGGTAGTTTTCAACAAAGTGAGACAGGAAGGCTGCCGCTGTACTTGCACCCGCAGTATGCGAAGGCGCTGCAATATTGTTCAGATCAGCAAAGCCAGAAGGCAGTTGTTGACGGTGGAATTCCGCTAATGGTAAGCGCCAGAATAATTCGAACTCTTCATCTGAGGCTGACATTAATTCTGCCACGAGTTTGTCATCGAAGCTCAGTACGGAGTGGTAGTCATTACCCACGGCTGTTTTCGCAGCCCCAGTTAAGGTTGCCGCATCGATTAATAACGTTGGTTTCTCTTTGCTTGCATCGATTAAACCATCCGCTAAGACTAAACGCCCTTCCGCATCTGTGTTCATGATTTCAACAGATTTACCATTACGATAACGGATAATATCCCCTAATTTAAAGGCATTACCGCTAACCATGTTGTCTGCGATGCACAGGAATAATTTGACGCGTTTGTTTAAACCACGAGTGATCGCCAGCGCTAAAGAACCCACTAATGTTGCTGCACCGCCCATATCTGCTTTCATTGAGTTCATAGAAGCAGATGGCTTAATGCTATAACCCCCTGAATCGAAGGTAATACCTTTACCCACTAAACAGGCGAACACAGGGGCTTTCTCATCTTTACCTGGGTTGTAATCCAATGCCAGCAATACTGGAGGACGGCTAGACCCACGACCCACAGTATGGATACCTGCATAACCTTGTTCTAATAAGTCATCGCCTTTCACAATGCGGTAACTGATATCTTGAGCGCCCACTTTGCACAGTAAATCAATTGAACGCTGAGCCAATTGCTCTGGGCCTAATTCTTCTGCTGGCGCATTGATAATATCGCGAACCCAATCAATGGTATTGATGCGTTGTTCTAATTCTTTGCGATCCGCTTCTTGCAGTGCTGGCCATTCGATAGTTCTCGCCCCTTTTGGTGCACGGAAACCTTGCCAAAATGCCCAACTTTTTTCTAAGTCCCAACCTTCACCCGTTAATGAAACATTGCGAATACCTTGGCTATCTAACTTACGACCAGCACTTTGTACAGCACACAGTTTACCCGGGTGCTTAAGGTGGATAGTCATGCCTTTATCGTTTGAACTTAATAGAGCGCCTTCACCCCAGCATGGTGCTGCAGGTTCGCATGTAATCATGACTGGCATAATTTGTTTGGTCATTATTTTTCTCACTTTATCCACTAAGTTGATTATTGCGGGATCTTGAATTTAGCTTATCAGTTTCTGCTATCAATCTTTGCTAATTCGCCAACTATACCCTAAAAACAGCAATATTATTGAGTTTAGTTTCTATCAGACTAATAGGTTCTTTTGAACCATTTTATTTTCTTATGCAGTTTGTTACAGGCGAAAAAAAACCGGATGCAACCTATTCAGCGCTATCCGGTTTTTATCCACGAAAATTATTCGTACTCGTCCAGCCAGACTAACAGAATAGCTTCGAGGATTTTCTCGTTCGATTTTTGTGGGTCATCATCAAAGTCTTCTAAGTCACAGATCCATTGGTGCATATCCGTGAAACGCACGGTTTTTGGATCTGTATCCGGGTAAGCATCATAGAGCGCTTCACCGATTTCACGACTGTTTGTCCATTTTAGGCTCATATTGTCTCCTCACAATCAATAAATTAAATTCATATTTTTATGATGCTATATTTAGATTTATGGAACATTCATCTTTGATAAAAAACAAATCATAAGTATAATTTATGTTTATTTTAAATACATGGATATGATTATGATCAAGATTAAAAATGACCGCCTTCAAACCATTGCTACTTTTGATGGTAAAACATTGAAAAATGACCGTCTTCAAACCATTGCTACATTTGATGGTAAAACATTAAAAAACGATCGACTTCAAACGATCGCTACTTTTGATGGCAAAACGTTAAAAAATGACCGTCTTCAGACCATTGCCACCTTTGATGGTAAAACACTAAAAAATGATCGTCTCCAAACAATTGCAACTTTCGATGGCAAAACATTAAAAAATGATCGCCTACAAACTATAGCTACAGTTGATGCTAGTATGAGTATTGTCATCATTGCATACGCGATGAAACTATTTTAAGTAGGAATTAGGAATAATGATTAATTTTCTAAATAATTCGCTTTGTAGTCAGGATTCGATTGAAAGCATATCGAGGTGCATACATAAGTAAGTATGAGACCCGAATACTTAAAATACAGCCAACAAAACTACACTTCGAAACGTAAAGAAAATTGACGCTCTAAATAGTTCATGCTGTAGCTAGGCGGCAAAGGAGCTAATCCCTAGGAGCATACACAAGTATGTGACTAGGGTTAGCGAGTGCAGCCAACAACGCTACGGCGCGAACTATGACGAGCATTAGTGTTCGCGAGCGTGGTTAATCGTATACTTAGGAATATCTACGACTAAATCCTCATCCGCAACGCGTGCCTGACAGCTTAGACGGCTTTCTGGCTCGAGGCCCCATGCTTTATCTAGCATGTCATCTTCCAGTTCGCTGCTCTCTTCAAGAGAATCAAAGCCTTCACGAACGATACAGTGACAGGTTGTGCATGCGCAGGATTTTTCGCAGGCATGGTCGATTTCAATTCCATTGCGCAGTGCTACGTCTAAAATAGATTCGCCCTCTTGTGCTTCGACTACGGCACCTTCCGGACATAACGTACTATGAGGTAAAAAAACGATTTTAGGCATAATTATATCTCATCCACAGAATGGCCTGACAGCGCCTGACGAATAGATGCATCCATTCGGCGAGCGGCAAATTCTTGGGATTTCTTATCCAGTTGTTTAATTGCATTTTCAATAACAGTAGGGTCTGTGCCTTCTACTGCTTGGATTAACTCATTGACCGCATTATCAATTTCTGTCTCTTCGGTTGGAGTCAGTAAATGTGCATCTTGCTCTAATGCGCTCGTTAAACTTTCAAGCACTCTTGCCGCTTCAACTTTTTGCTCCGCTAGGCGGCGCGCATTTAAATCATCTTGCGCGTTAGTCATTGAATCTTTAATCATGGTTGAAATTTCGGTGTCAGTTAAACCGTAAGATGGCTTAACTTGAATCGATGCGGCAACACCCGTGGATTTTTCCATGGCGCTCACGCTGAGCAAACCATCGGCATCCACTTGGAATGTGACACGAATATGTGCGCCACCTGCCGCCATTGGCGGGATGTCACGCAGCGTAAAGCGGGCTAATGAACGACAATCCGAAACCATTTCACGCTCACCTTGTACAACATGAACGCTCATGGCGGTTTGCCCATCTTTGAATGTCGTGAATTCTTGTGCGCGAGCCACAGGAATGGTGGTATTTCGTGGAATGACTTTTTCTACCAAGCCACCCATAGTTTCCAAACCTAATGATAGCGGGATCACATCCAAGAGCAGCATGTCGCTGTCTGGTTTATTCCCCACTAAAATATCCGCTTGAATTGCAGCGCCGATAGCCACGACTTTATCTGGATCGATGGAGGTTAATGGTGTTCGACCAAAAAACTCGCCCACTTTTTCACGAACTAATGGTACGCGAGTCGAACCGCCAACCATCACTACATTTAAGACATCGTCATTTTCTACGCCGGCATCTTTTAAGGCACGACGGCATGCCATCAGTGTACGCTTGATGTGGGTTTCAATGAGTGATTCAAAGGTTTCACGGCTAACCGTACCTTGCCAATTAGGTAGAGTGATTGTCGCAGAATCAGCGTCACTTAATGCGATTTTTGTTTCAGTGGCAATGTTCAATAATTGGCGCGTTAAATGGTGATCCCCTTGAATGGAAAGCCCCGCTTGCTGTGCAATCCACTGCGCTAATACGTGGTCGAAATCATCGCCACCTAACGCCGTATCACCACCTGTTGCCAACACTTCAAAGACACCGCGGCTCAGGCGTAAAATCGAAACATCAAACGTACCGCCACCTAAATCATAAACGGCGATCACCCCTTCTTGACCGGAATCTAAACCATAAGCAATCGCAGCCGCAGTAGGTTCATTCAGTAAACGTAAAACATGCAGACCCGCCAAACGAGCCGCATCTTTGGTGCCTTGGCGCTGAGCATCGTCGAAGTAAGCTGGAACCGTGATCACCACGCCATCCATTTCACCACCGAGAGTTTGCTCTGCACGTTTTGCCAACGTTTTTAAAATATCAGCAGAAACTTGAATAGGATCCACTTGCCCTGCCGCCGTTTGAATAAATGGCAGACCATTTTCGCTAGCTGTTAACTGATAAGGTAAATCCGGGTAACGTTTTTGAATATCAGCTAATGAACGCCCCATCATACGTTTCACTGAAATCACGGTATTGACAGGATCTTGTTCGGATAATTGTTTCGCTTCCCAACCCACAATCCGGTTATCTGCTTGATAATTCACCACAGAAGGAAGCAAATAGCGCCCTTGTTCATCGGGTAATGCCGCCGCTTCACCACTACGAACAGTGGCAATCAAAGAGTGTGTTGTACCAAGATCGATCCCGGCCGCCAATTTACGTTGGTGCGGCGCGGCGGTCATTCCTGGTTCGCTAATCTGTAATAAAGACATAATCGTTTTCTCTTAAAAGTCGTCTAGTAACCGTTCTTCGAGTTGCTCAGCTTGTTGCTGTAACTTATCGAGAAAACGCAATTTTCGGACGGTATCAGCGGCTTTTTCCCACTGCATCGCATCGAGTTCTGAAACCATCAAGGCGCTGCGCGTCTGCTGCATTTGTTTGACATTTTTCATAAAGGCAGACACCCGTTCAAGGGCTTGCGGGCTATTTTCGATGTTATCTAACTCTTCGCGTAATTCGAGTTGCTCCATCAGGAATGCGGTGTCATGCATGGTATGTTGTTCATTATTTATATCAAAACCATGTAATAACAGCATATATTCCGCGCGTTTCAGCGGATGACGAAGGGATTGATATGCCGCATTGATAGTTGCAGCATGTTGGAGTGCTTGCATTTTTTCCTGTTCTGAACAGGTTGCAAAGCGATCGGGATGATATTGTCGCTGTAATTCTTGAAAGCGATGTGTGAGTTGCTCACTGTCAATCGCGTAATTAGGGGTTAGCCCAAAAAGAGTAAAGTAATCCATAAGTGCTCAGTTTCTCGAACCGGGTACCAATGTAGCTAAGCTTAGCTAAAGATCATGTGGTCATTAACGCCACGTTAGTTACATTGGTCAAAGTCATGCTCATTTGAAGACATTATACGTGAAAACTTTCACCGCATCCGCATTCACTGTTAACGTTAGGGTTATTAAATTTAAACCCTTCGTTTAAGCCTTCTTTTACAAAATCCAGCTCAGTGCCGTCTAAATAAACCATGCTTTTGCCATCGACGATGACTTTAACACCTTTGTCTTCAAAAACGGTGTCCTCTTCATTAATTACATCAGCGAATTCAAGCACGTATGCCATTCCCGAGCAACCTGAAGTTCTTACACCCAAACGCAAGCCTTCGCCTTTACCACGATTATTCAAAAAAGATTGAATTCGTTGCGCTGCACTTTCAGTAAGAGAAATCGACATTGCAAACCTCACTTTAGAAACAAACAAGGCAGATGCTAGAAATTATTAGCATCCGCCTTCAAATCATCGGTACAACTCATTATATTTAAAGTTGCATAATAAATACATCTTTAATTAATTTGAGTTTAACTATCAGTCGTGGGCTGTCTATTTTTGTTGTTTATATGCTCTAAGGTACAGCCCTTACTTACTGATATTTATCTATTATTTGCCTTGGCGTTTGCTTTTGTAATCAGCAATAGCAGCTTTGATTGCATCTTCAGCCAGAATTGAGCAGTGAATTTTCACTGGCGGTAATTCTAACTCTTCCGCGATCGCTGTATTTTTGATTGACTCAGCTTCGTCTAAGCTTTTGCCCTTCATCCACTCAGTTACCAGTGAACTTGATGCAATTGCAGAGCCGCAACCATAGGTTTTAAAGCGTGCATCTTCGATGATACCGTCATCATTTACCTTGATTTGTAACTTCATAACGTCACCACAAGCAGGTGCACCTACCATACCGCTACCCACGCTTGGATCATTGTTATCAAATGAACCGACGTTACGTGGATTTTCATAATGATCGATAACTTTTTCGCTGTAAGCCATTTTTAAACTCCTGAAACTGTCTGATTAATGGTGAGACCATTCGATGCTGTTGAGATCTACGCCTGCTTTAAACATATCCCATAAAGGAGACAGCTCACGTAAGTGGCCGATCGCACCATGAATTTGTTTAATTGCATAGTCAATTTCTTCTTCAGTCGTAAAGCGACCGAAAGAGAAGCGAATTGAGCTATGAGCCAGTTCGTCATTCATACCTAATGCACGCAGCACGTATGAAGGTTCTAAGCTTGCAGAAGTACATGCAGAACCCGAAGAAACTGCTAAATCTTTCAGCGACATCATTAATGATTCACCTTCAACATAGTTGAAGCTGACGTTCAGAATGTGCGGCGCACCATTTTCTAAGTCACCGTTAAGGTAAACTTCTTCGATATCTTTAATACCGTTCCATAAACGTAAGCGTAAACCGCGCAGACGTTCCGATTCTTGAGCCATTTCTTCTTTAGCGATACGGTAAGCTTCGCCCATGCCCACGATTTGGTGAACAGGTAAAGTTCCTGAACGCATACCACGTTCATGGCCGCCACCGTGTTGCTGCGCTTCCAAACGGATACGTGGTTTACGACGAACATACAGTGCGCCGATACCCATTGGTCCGTACAGTTTGTGTGCAGAGAATGACATCAGGTCAACTTTTAACGCAGACAGGTCGATAGGCAATTTACCGACGCTTTGGGTGGCGTCAACGTGGAATACGATACCACGGCTACGGCATAATTCGCCGATTGTAGCGATGTCCTGAACAATACCGATTTCGTTATTCACGTGCATGATTGACACTAAAATGGTGTCTTCGCGCATTGCCGCTTCTAACTCTTTCAGGTCAATTAAGCCGTTGCTTTGAGGTGCTAAGTAAGTCACTTCAAAACCTTCACGCTCTAATTGACGGCATGTATCCAGAACGGCTTTATGTTCTGTTTTACAAGTGATGACATGCTTGCCTTTTTTCTGATAGAACTGGGCAGCACCTTTGATAGCTAAGTTATCAGATTCTGTTGCACCTGATGTGAAGACGATTTCACGAGGATCCGCATTCACTAATTCAGCGATTTGATTACGAGCAATATCTACCGCCTCTTCAGCTTGCCAGCCGAAACGGTGTGAACGAGATGCTGGGTTACCAAAATTCCCATCCATTGTTAGACATTGCATCATTTTTTCAGCAACGCGTGGGTCGACAGGCGTAGTTGCTGAATAATCTAGATAAATCGGTAATTTCATTGCTCACATACTCCAAAGGACAAGACAACTTTGCCTTTAATTTTTTAATGACCCCAAAGGTGCAAGCCGCTATAGGCTGGGCTTTTTCACCATTTGGTGATCGACTGCAATTTATAATCTATTTTATATTAGGCACGAACATTGATAATGGATTCTGGCGTAATGCCGTTCGGCATTGTTTTACGCTTTTCATTATCTTGCCTATCAGCAACATCCAGAACTTCTTGGTTCTTAACCAGCTCATCAAGGCTGATGCTGCTAAGGAAACTGGTGATTCTGTCGCTTAGGTCACGCCATAATGCGTGAGTTAAGCAGCGGTCGCCATTTTGACAACCTTCTTTATTACCCTGACAACGGGTTGCATCTACGGATTCATCGACCGCAGCAATTACTTCAGCAACAAAGATTTGGTCTGCATCACGCCCAAGCAGATAACCGCCACCGGGACCGCGAACACTAGAAACTAAATCGTTTTTACGTAAACGAGAGAAGAGTTGCTCAAGATAAGAGAGGGAGATTCCCTGACGTTCAGAAATATCAGCTAAAGGTACTGGACCAGTCTGAGAGTGTAACGCGACATCTAGCATCGCAGTTACTGCGTAACGCCCTTTGGAAGTGAGTCTCATAACATAAATACTCCGTGGTAAAATATGCAGCAATTGTGACATACCTGAGTAATTTGGTCAACTATTTACCTGACTAATTTACTCAAGTATTATGCTCACTTCACCACGGCATTAACCTCATTTTTTCGCCCATTTTTCCATTGATGTCAAAATGCCGCGAAGAATATGCAACTCTTGGGTTTCTACATGGGCACGGGTAAATAAACGTCGCAGTTTATTCATAATTAATCCCGGATGCGCCTTGCGAATAAAGCCCGATTCATTCAATACGCTTTCAAGATGAACGTAGAAACGTTCTAAATCTTCAGCCGGTGGGTATTCTACCTCATCATCGGTCGATGTTTGCGTATTTTTTTCAGCAATTGCCAAATACGCCATGCGAATCTCGTAGCTAACTAATTGAACCGCCATTGCCAAATTCAGAGAACCATATTCTGGGTTGGTCGGAATATACAAATGGTAATTACATTTTTGCAATTCTTCGTTGGTTAAACCGACACGCTCACGGCCAAAAACAATTGCGACCGGTGACTCTTTTGACTGTTCAACTGATTTAACTCCACATTCACGAGGCTCGACCATTGGCCAAGAAAGTGTACGAGAACGTGCGCTGGTACCAATAACTAATTTGCACCCTTCTAATGCTTCATCGAGAGATTTTACGATTTTTGCATTACCAATCACATCACTTGCCCCCGCGGATAACGCGATAGCATGAGAATCAGGTTCAACGAGTGGGTTAACTAAATAGAGGTTTGAAAGCCCCATGGTTTTCATTGCACGAGCGGTTGAGCCCATATTGCCAGTGTGTGAGGTTTCAACAAGAACGATACGAATATTTTCTAGCATGGTTTATACGTTGTCATGAAAAATTAATCGCAAGAGTCTAACACAAAATTGCTTATTGTGACGAACATCTATATACTTTGCGTCTCTTGATTTTCGTTCTTTAACATCCCAGTGGAAAATACCCATGCATCCGATGCTTAACATCGCCATACGTGCTGCACGTAAGGCTGGTAATTACATAGCTAAAAACTATGAAGATCCTCAGAACGTAACAGTAACCCAAAAGGGTGCTAACGATTTCGTCACTAACGTTGACCGTGACGCTGAACAAATCATCGTTGATATTATTCGTAAATCTTACCCAGACCACACTATCATCACTGAAGAAAGTGGCGAGTTATTAGGCAAAGATGAAGATATTCAATGGGTAATCGATCCACTGGATGGCACCACCAACTTCACAAAACGTTTCCCTCACTTCTCAGTTTCTATCGCCGTACGCATTAAAGGCCGTACAGAGGTTGCTGCTGTCTATGACCCTATGCGTAACGAATTGTTTACTGCAGTACGTGGTCAAGGCGCTCAAATGAACGGTTACCGTTTACGTATGGCTGAGAAACGCGACCTTGAAGGCGCAGTTGTCGCAACTGGCTTCCCATTCAAACACAAGCAACACGCTCCTATCTACATGAACATCATGGGCAAAATGTTTGACCAATGTGCAGATTTCCGTCGCACGGGTTCAGCAGCTCTGGATTTATGCTATGTGGCTGCGGGTCGCGTTGACGCTTACTTCGAAATCGGTTTAAAACCATGGGATTTCTTAGGTGGCGAACTAATCATGCGTGAAGCGGGCGGGATCATGACTGACTTCGTAGGCGGTCATAACTATTTAGCATCAGGTAACTTAGTCGCAGGTAGCCCACGCGTTGTTCGCGATATTCTGGCTGCAATGAAAGATGAATTATCTGAAGCATTAAAACGTTAATTTAATCCTCGTTAAATTTGCTAAAAAGGGCGCTAGTGAAAACTAAGCGCCCTTTTTATTATTGCGTTACGGTAACTCCAGTCTAAGACTGAGCCGTCACTCTTGGTCGAATAAACAGCGCAGGCACAGCCAAGAGCGCCATCAAATAAAACACGACGCCATGTTGGTCAGGCATACGCTCATAAATATACCCCACCATAATAGTAACCACCGCAAGCCCGCCTCCAGTCGCTAAGGCAGAATAAGCCCCTTGCAACGGTATAATTTCATTTTCTTTACGCGCACTAATAAATCGCATCGCAGCTAAGTGGCAAACGGTGAAGGTTCCGCTGTGTAATATTTGCACAATAATTAACACAGGCAATGCAGTAAATGCCCCCATCATTCCCCAGCGGATAATCCCACACACTGCGGATAATAAAAGTAAGTTACGGGCACTCCAGCGTCGGAATAATCGATGGCTCAGCATAAAGACTATCACTTCGGCCACCACACCCAGCGACCATAAATTACCGATCACTAAATCAGAATAACCCGCTTCTTTCCAGAACAACGAAGCAAACCCGTAATAAGCGGCATGCGCACCTTGCAATAAAGTCACACAGATTAAAAACATCAGTATATTTTTATCTGCGATCAGTTGCTTGAATGAGACTTTATTTGCACCTTCCGCTTTTGCTACTCCCGCTGGCATAATCGCAGGTTTCAACATGGCTCCCAATAATAGGGCGGCGCAGCTGATCACTAATGCGACCATTATCGAGGTATGTCCCCACACCCCAGCAAAATACCCCATTGATGACGAGCCAATAATAAAGGCAATTGAGCCCCAAACTCGGATTTTGCCGTAATCAAACGTAAATTGTTTCTGCCATGTTCCTGCTAATGAGTCCCCTAATGGCACCATAGGAGCAAAAAATAGGTTAAATCCAATCATGACAAACATCAGCCACGCCCAATGGGAGCCGAATGAAAATCCAATGGAGAAAATAAGGGAAAGCGCTGCCAGTAATCGTAATGCATTGATCAGTTTGGAAGGCTCTTTAACCTGGGGAGTGATAAACATCGCACCGAGAAAACGCGCCGCAAGTCCAATACCTAACAAAAGCCCTATCATTTCTGCATCTATTCCCTCACCTTGTAGCCACACGGACCAAAATGGTAAGAAAATACTGTAGGCAAAAAAGTAGGTAAAATAATCAATCGCTAGCCAACGCGTTGATGGAATAACCATCACTCCTCCCTTATTTTCATCTTCCCCTACTATTGAGGGGTTTAAAACGGACAACAAAAAACCCGCTTTTACCAAATGTAGAAGCGGGTTTATCGTGCTAATTCACTGCACGCTATTGGTTAATTACCATTATGCGTAAACTGGGTATTTTTTGCAGATAGCTAATACTTTCTGTTTAACAGCTTCAATGGTTGCTTCGTCATTGAGGTTGTCCAGAATATCACACATCCAGCCAGCTAGCTCGCGTGCATCTGCTTCATTGAAGCCACGACGTGTAATTGCAGGAGAACCGATACGCACACCAGAAGTGACAAACGGGCTCTTCGGATCGTTAGGTACGCTGTTTTTGTTTACCGTAATGTTTGCGCGACCCAGTGCAGCGTCAGCATCTTTACCAGTGATATCTTTGTCAACTAAGTCAACTAAGAACAGGTGGTTTTCAGTACCGCCAGACACCACTTTAAAGCCGCGTTTTTGGAAAACTTCTACCATTGCTTTCGCATTTTTTGCAACTTGCTGTTGGTAAGTTTTGAACGCAGGCTCCATCGCTTCTTTCAGTGCTACCGCTTTACCAGCGATAACGTGCATCAGAGGACCGCCTTGTGAACCTGGGAATACCGCAGAGTTCAAACGCTTATACAGGTCTTCGTCGCCGCCTTTAGCTAAAATCAGACCACCACGTGGGCCCGCTAAAGTTTTGTGTGTTGTTGTCGTAACGACGTGAGCATGTGGAACTGGGTTAGGGTAAACACCCGCCGCCACCAGACCCGCAACGTGTGCCATATCAACGAACAGGTAGGCACCGATGCTGTCAGCGATTTCACGCATTTTAGCCCAATCAACCACACCAGAATATGCGGAGAAGCCGCCGATGATCATTTTTGGTTGATGTTTTTTCGCTTGAGCCGCGATATCGTCGTAATCGATTTTACCGCTTTCATCGATACCGTAAGGAACGATGTTATACAGTTTACCGGAGAAGTTTACTGGAGAACCGTGAGTTAAGTGACCGCCGTGCGCCAGGTTCATACCTAATACAGTGTCACCTGGTTGCAGCAGCGCCATATAGACCGCAGCGTTAGCTTGTGAACCAGAGTGTGGCTGTACGTTTGCGTAGTCAGCACCAAATAACTCTTTCGCGCGGTCGATAGCTAATTGCTCAACCACATCAACGAATTCACAACCACCATAATAACGTTTAGTTGGATAACCTTCCGCATACTTATTGGTCAGCTGAGAGCCTTGAGCCTGCATAACTCGTGGGCTGGTATAGTTTTCAGAAGCAATTAATTCAATGTGTTCTTCTTGACGTTGTACTTCTTTTTCCATTGCTTCCCACAGTTGTGGGTCGTAATCTGCAATATTCATTTCACGCTTTAACATTCGCTTCTCCTGCCTCAGCAATTCAATAAGGTAACAATCAATTCAACTTAATGACTGACAGTGTAAACTCTTTTTCGTCGTTGAGATAGCCCCTAAGAAAAAATATACGCAAACGATTGCATTAATTTTTTTGCTTTCAGATACCTTTAAACAACACAAAATATAATAGCGCACATTTCAATAATACCGAGACGAATATCTAACTTTGCTAGCTACCTCTAATTTTGCGGTGAATTCCCCCACTTTTTGATGCGTTAATTATTTACATTTCCCGCTAAATATTATAAGTTGCATGCAAAATGCATGTTTATAAATTCATAATATTATGAAAATAATTCAGGAGTACCTGTATGCTTGACCAACAAACTATCGCCACAATTAAATCCACCATCCCTGCCATCGCAGCAACTGGCCCTAAATTAACCGCTCACTTTTATGACAGAATGTTTAAACAACATCCTGAGCTGAAAGATATTTTCAATATGAGAAATCAAACGAATGGCGATCAGCGTGAAGCCCTATTCAACGCTATTTGCGCTTATGCAGTCCATATTGAAACCCCTGAAGCGTTAATTGGCGCAGTGGAGAAAATTGCCCAGAAACATGCCAGTTTAAATATCAAACCTGAGCACTACCCAATTGTTGGGGAAAACCTGCTCGCTGCGATTGATGAGCTGCTTAGCCCAGGCCAAGAAGTGTTAGACGCATGGGGAAGAGCTTATGGCGTGCTGGCGGATATTTTCATTAATCGTGAAAGCACGATTTACCGTGAAAATGCGGAAAAGTCCGGAGGATGGGAAGGTTTACGTGAATTCAAAGTCACTAAAAAACAACCTCAAAGTGCTGTTATCACCAGTTTTGAACTCACTCCGGTAGATGGTAAAGCGGTGGCGGATTATCGTCCAGGGCAATATATTACTGTGTACCTGAATGAAAATAGTTTTGAAAATCAAGAAATTCGCCAGTATTCACTCACTACTGCGCCAAATGGGAAAACCTACCGTATTGCGGTGAAACGTGAAGAGCAAGGCACCGTTTCTGGCTTCTTACATCAAAATCTCAATGAAGGCGATATTGTTCGTTTAGCGCCACCATGCGGTGATTTTTACCTTGATGTCGAACCGAAAACGCCAGTGACTTTAATTTCTGCTGGCGTCGGCTTAACACCAATGCTCAGCATGCTTAACCACCTCACCATGCACCAACATCAAGCACCTGTGAATTGGCTACATGCTGCTGAAAATGGGGATGTACACGCTTTTAATCAAGAAGTTAGCCAGTTGATATCACAACATACCCAAGGTCATTCAGCAGTTTGGTTTAATCAACCAGCGCCACAAGATCAACTGGGTGAAGATTACCAATACCGTGGATTACTGGATTTAACACAAGTTAAAGAGAAAGTGCTTCAGCCAAATATGCAATTCTATTTCTGTGGACCTGTCGGCTTTATGCAACATGTTGGAAAGCAGTTAATTGAAATGGGTATTGCTGCTGATAACATTCATTATGAGTGTTTTGGCCCTCATAAAGTATTACCGTTAAATTAATCGCAGTTATTCATTATAGTGAATTGTTTTTAAAACTTTAGTTATAAATATTTTTTAATTTTTGCGGTAACGGACTCGCATATAAATATATTATCATCCCATGTAGGATATATTTATCCCGTTACCGCATTTTTCATTCTAGTTAAATCGCTTCTTCATCCTGCTCACCCGTACGAATACGAATGACGCGAGCGACATCATACACAAAGATTTTTCCATCACCGATTTTACCGGTTTGCGCCGTTTGCATAATAGTTTCTACACAGCTTTCAACAATATCATCCGGCACAACGATTTCAATTTTTACCTTTGGTAAAAAATCCACCATATATTCCGCGCCACGATACAGTTCAGTGTGACCTTTTTGGCGACCAAAGCCTTTCACTTCAGTCACCGTCATACCCGTGATCCCCACTTCGGCTAACGCTTCGCGCACATCATCAAGTTTGAATGGCTTTATAATTGCATCAATTTTTTTCATTTTCAGTTCCTGTTATGACCAGTTTTTACGGCCAAAACCTGAGGTAATCGGATAACGACGATCTTTACCGAAATTACGCATTGTGATCCGCGGTCCAACAGGAGCCTGACGGCGCTTATATTCGTTAATATCGACAAGACGCACAACTTTGCGAACAATTTCTCTATCAAATCCGAGCTTGATAAGGTCAGCTACAGATAAATCTTTTTCTACATAACCGTCTAAGATGGCATCTAACACATCGTAAGGCGGTAAACTATCTTGGTCTAATTGCCCTGGAGCCAGTTCCGCTGAAGGTGGTCTATCAATCACGCGCTGCGGAATTGCTGGCGATATTGTATTACGATATTTAGCCAGTTCAAAGACCAGCGTTTTTGGCACATCTTTAAGGACATCGAAGCCCCCCGCCATATCACCATACAACGTTGAATACCCAACTGCGGATTCGCTTTTATTGCTGGTCGTCAATACTAAACGGCGACGCTTATTGGACATCGCCATTAAGATCACGGCGCGACAACGAGCTTGTAAGTTCTCTTCCGTGGTATCCGGTTGAGTGCCTTCAAACAATGGTTGCAATTGCGTCATAAAAGCATCAAACATTGGTTCGATGGAGACGATATCAAACTCAACACCCAGTAATTCCGCTTGCTCTTTAGCATCATGGATGCTCATTTCAGAGGTGTAACGGAACGGCATCATAACGGCTTGAACCCGATCTTTACCGATAGCATCCGCCGCAATCGCCACAGTTAATCCTGAATCAATCCCACCGGATAACCCTAAAATCGCCCCATTAAAGCCATTTTTGTTGATGTAATCGCGGGTTGCTAACACTAATGCTTGATACACCTGCGCAATTTGAGACGCTTCAGGCTGCTTCGGCTGCTCAGTCACTAATTTCACATCTTCAAAGGTGACTGTCGCCACTTGTTCCGCAAACTCAGCCATTTGGTAGACTTGCTTGCCTTTGTTTGCCAGCACTTTCGAGCCGCCATCAAACACGAGTTCGTCTTGTCCACCCACTTGGTTAAGATAGACAATCGGCAAACCGGTACGCTGAGCATGTTCCACCAGCAGATCACTGCGAATGTGCTCTTTGTTTAAATCATACGGTGAAGCATTAATGGTGAGAACTAACTCAGCACCCGCCCCTTTCACCGCATCAATCGGCTCGTCATACCAAATATCTTCGCAAATCAGTAAACCGAGCTGATAACCTTTGAATTCCACCACGCAGGTTTTTTCCGCTGCAGTGAAATAACGAGGCTCATCAAAAACACCATAATTAGGCAGCTCTTGCTTAAAGTAACGGGCTAATAGCTTGCCTTGGTAGAAAAATGATAATGCGTTATAAATTTCATTATCTTCGTACCACGGGTGACCCACGATGATCCCGCATTGACCGCTAGCTTGTTGTAAACGTTTTAATTGCGCGGTGCAACGCTCTTCAAAATCGTGGCGGAAGAGTAAATCTTCAGGGGAGTACCCTGTTAGAGCCAACTCAGAAAACATGACAATATCAGTATTTTCAGCCTGTTCTTCAACAGTTTGCAACATACGATCGCAGTTGCCTTCGATGTCGCCAACCAGCCAGTTAAGTTGTGCCAGTGAGATATTAAGCTTACGGCTCATAACGTGTTTGTTCTCCCTTAATCCTTTAGGCTATAAAGGTTTTATTCTTTAAAATCATTCGCTTCTAAATCGTGACGCCCAAGTAATTTATAAAACTCGGTACGGTTGCGTCCCGCCATGCGTGCAGCTTGGGTCACGTTGCCTTTGGTCATCTGCAATAATTTACGCAGATAATTTAATTCGAATTGGTTACGCGCCTCCACAAAGGTCGGTAGCGCCGTATTTTCGCCTTCCAGAGCTTGGCTAACGAGGGCTTCGCTGATCACTGGAGATGTCGTCAATGCGACACACTGCTCAATCACGTTCACTAATTGGCGCACGTTTCCGGGCCAACTTGCGGTCATCAAGCACTTCATCGCATCGCTCGAAAAACTGCGCACAAAGGGTTTATGGCGGCTCGCAGCTTCACGTAATAAATGATTAGCTAATAACGGAATATCTTCCGAGCGTTCATTCAACGCAGGGATCCGCAAGTTCACCACATTCAAACGATAATAGAGATCTTCACGGAACTCATTTTTTTCCATCGCTTTCGGTAAGTTACGGTGGGTCGCAGAAATAATGCGTACATCAATATCTAAATCGCGATTACTTCCTAGCGGGCGAACTTTACGTTCTTGTAGAACACGCAGCAATTTGACTTGCAGCGGCATCGGCATGTCACCAATTTCGTCTAAAAAGAGCGTCCCACCGCTGGCAGCAAAAAATAGCCCTTCACGGCTACTGACAGCTCCCGTAAACGCGCCTTTAGCATGTCCAAACAGTTCAGATTCCAGCAATTGTTCAGGTAATGCGCCACAGTTGATTGCGATAAACGGTTTATGAGCACGCGGGCTAACTTTATGGATAGCCTGCGCTAATACTTCTTTACCCGTACCACTTTGCCCATTAATCAGTACACTCACATCCGATTGTGCCACCATATGCGCCTGCTCAAGCAAGCGGATCATCAGCGGGCTACGAGTGACAATGCCAGCGCTCCACTCTTCATCACTCATCGGTGAGGAAGATAATGCTAACGCTTCATCAATGGCTTTATAAAGCGCATCTTTATCAACGGGTTTGGTTAAGAAACTAAACACCCCGCGCTGCGTTGCCGCAACCGCATCAGGGATCGAACCATGAGCAGTGAGAATAATCACCGGAAGATTAGGGTGGGCTTTTTGCACTTCATCAAACAGCGCCATGCCGTCCATTTCATCCATGCGTAAATCGCTAATAACGAGGTCGATTTTTTCTTTCTGGAGTAATTTTAGTGCTTCAGGCCCACTTTCCGCTGTTGAGACTTTAAAACCTTCACTGCTCAAACGCATACCAAGTAATTTTAGCAGGCTAGGATCATCATCCACCAAAAGTAAGTTAGCTGACTTACGGCCGGTCATTGTGCTTTATTCTCCGAGGAATTTTGTTCGGCTGGGGCTGGCTTCGTTTCTGTTGGCTCAGCGACAGCGGCTTCATCTTCTTTTTCAACTTCATTCGCATTTTTCTTACGAGAAGAGAGCTGGCGTTCAATATCCGTTAAGTTCTCTAACTTGCGGGAAGTACTATTAAGCTCAAAACGCAACTTGGCATTATCTTCTTTTAGACGGTCAAGCTTTGCATCCATCTCTTGCTGCATACGTTTATAACGGGCATTTGCATCTGCAAGATTGATCACTTGAACCTGCTGCTCGCGCCACAATTGCAATAATGGGCGAATTGGCGTTGGGAAGCTCAAACTATAGGTGTTGATGCTATCGAGCATTTGGCGACGTTCAGCGATTGTCGGCTCAGCTGAACCTAATAGAATGTTTTTAGTAAATGAAGTAGACCAATCATTCACTTCAATCTTTTTCGCTTCAGCACGGGCTTTGTCAGCATCCATTCTGTCCACACAGCCCATCATACGTAACCAATAGAGGGCATTTTCCTGTGAAACAGGTTCTTGATTTTCCCAGATTGATTCACAAGAAGCGTAACGGTAATCCGTGGTTTTCACTTCTGGGATAACGACTTTGGCGAGAGTTTCTAATGGTGATTGACCGTTCTTCGCCACACACCCCGTTAAAATGAGCGAGAATAAAATCATTCCCAAAGGAGTACCTACGCGGGAAGACTTAATACTTGCCCCACGGCGAATTGAGATTGTTTTTGTCTTTAACAATCTCGCTTTTGTCTTCAACAATATTGCGTTACACAATACCGTCAAAAAATTTGTAGACCTGTTTTGCATTATTATTCGTTCTCTGCGGTTAAAGGCAATTCAATTCGGAAGCAAACATCCGCGGATTTATGTGGCACTAATGATAATTCACCACCCATCTGCTTAATACAATCTTGCGCGATGCTAAGCCCTAACCCACTTCCTTTGACGGCGCCTTTTCTTTGGAGGCTGCCTTGATAGAAAGGTTCAAAAATCATATTTTGCTCAGACTCAGGGATAGGCGTGCCCGTATTGGCAACCTCAATGAGTAACTTATTCCCCGTCCTGCGGCTTGAGATCCAAATATTACCTGATTCGCCACCATAGTGCACCGCATTGGAGTAGATATTATCAATAACCCTTCCGAGTAAGGTCGGTTCTGCAAGGCAACTGTCCACCTTTAAGCGAACATCAGTGGTAATATCTTTCGCTCTTGCGGGTAAATTATGTGCATTAACAATATCTTCAATAAGCTTTTTCAAATCGACTTGCTGGGCAACGGGCGGCTCATCGACTAATTTCCGATTATAGTCAAGAAGCTGTTCAATAAGTTGCTGAAGATGCTTACTGCTCTGGTCAAGAATATCAACGACCTCTTTTTGCGAGCTGGTTAACGGACCTGCAACCTCATCCGCCAACAACTCCGTCCCTTCTCGCATACTGGCTAATGGCGTTTTCAGCTCATGGGAAATATGACGTAAAAACTCATGGCGCTGGGATTCTAACCAAGCCAATCGCTCACTTAACCAAATAATTCGCTGAGCAATGATCCGTAGCTCTCTTGGGCCTTTAAAGCGGTCAGTATCATTTTCCAGAGTCAATCCTGTTCCTAAACGGTTAATCATTCGCTCAATGATTTTAACCGGGCCGATAATCATACGAGTAAATAAGGTCACCAACAGTGCGCTTAGCAAGAAGAGGATCAGTGTTTGCCAACCAAATAATTGTCCTTTATTCGCAATGGCTTTTTGAAGCTGTTCACCGCGGCTAAAAATAACCTCTCGAGTTTGCTGAACGACAGCCGTATTTTGTGCTGAGAATTGCTCTAACACTTTAGTCGTGGCTTCCATCGGTTCATTATTTTCACAACTAATCGCTTTCAGCTTTTGCAGCCCAGTAAAGAGCCCTAGCACTTCAGGTGTCTCTGGCAAAATAGTTTTTTGGCGTTCCAGCATCTGTTCATAATCAGCAAACTGCTTTTCATACTGCGTCTGTAAGGCTTTATCTTGCAATACACAATACTGGCGATAGCTGCGCTCCATTTCCAGCGCGAGGCTACTCATCGCTTCACTGCGCCGAGCATCAAGCAGCGTAGTTTTATTGATATCCGCAGCCTGGTTACTCAATTGTTCTAGACTTTGATAAGCCTGATAAGCCAATACCAATAATGGTAAAAGGACTAACCAAAAAGCCATGACCACTAACTGCCGCAATGAGCGCGGAAAAAGACGCAATTTACTCAACGCATTCATCTCTTGCCTATTTATATGTAATTCAATGGTAGCAGAACTCCCGTTAATGCGAAAAGTGCTGTTTACATTGATGATAGAGAAACCAATAGACAAATAGATAGCAATGAACATGCCAAAAAAGTAACTGAAACGTGAATGATTTCAGATAAATAGATTAAATATACCGCGATTGAATGGAAGGGTTAATTTGATAGAAAGGAATATTGATGCCCCAGAAATGGGAAGGCGGAGGGAAGAATTGCTTCTCACCTCCGCCAGCGATACTCGGCATTACGCTTGAATGTCGATTTTTTGCATATGATTATGTCTTTCATTAAAGATAATCATATAGGTGGTGCCTCACTCCACGTGTCGCCCTGTGTTTGATAAAGCTCGAAAGCGAATATCGATGATATCGGACGGTAGGCACCTTACTTTGGCATCATTCGGGTTTTATGTGGTATGTTCCCATTTGCTAGGTTTCCCCAAGCTTGGACCTACATAAGCAATTGAATGAGCAACTAACAAATATTATGCACAACCCATGCCAATTTTTCAATGAAGTTTTTATTTAATTGATTTTTATATGAATTTATTTTCTTACTCATTTGCATCATTTCTGAATTGCTCTGAATACAGAAAAACACCACTTACCCACCACAAATCTGTCTCCAATTTAAGACAGTGAATCCCCTCATTTTTAAATAACTTATTTATCAATAAGATAAATGTCTCCTTTTAGAGACACCAAAGATCCATGTTTGTCGCCAATATTAGACATTTAGGTTAAGTCGCATTCGGGTAACAATGAAAGCTAGTGTAACCTAGTGATCTTATTGTTTTTTATATTGGCATAGTTAATTTATAGTTTTGATGGTTTCTCCCTTCCCTACGATACTTCAAGTTCCTAATAAAAATACCCTATTCATTTATATACGGAGACTCTATGAGCTTGTCGTTATCTCACTCTTTTTCTCATCTAGAACCTGGCGTTCGATTAATTCACAAATCCGTTGGTTTTATTTTTCAGGCAGCCTTACGTGCGGCAGTAAAATTAGAGTTGGCTGAACATCTGCAAAACGGCCCTCAAACCGCTGAGCAAATCGCACAAAAAATTGATGCAAATGCCACGATGATCCATCAGATTCTACGCCTACTTGCCACACAAAATATTTTCTCCGCTATTGATGATTGCCAATTCACGCTAACTCCGGATGCTGAATTTCTGCTAGCCGAACATCCTTATTCGATGCGAGGAGCCATCTTAATGCTTACTGACCAAACATTTTGGCTACCTTCATTATATTTCTCAGAGATGGCTCGAGGAGAACCCGTTTTTGAACATATCTTCGGCAAGTCCTTTTTTGATTACTGGGAAAAACAAGCTAACGCCGCTGATAATTTTCATGATGGCATGGCATCACTCTCACGAATTGAAATTCCATCGATCATCGCCCAATATGCGTTCCCGGAAAATAGCGTAATCGCCGATATTGGTGGCGGAACTGGAGGGTTACTCCTCGAAATATTGAAGAACAACCCCAAAACACAAGGCATTCTCTTTGATCTGAAAGCCGTGGTTGACAAACACATTCTGCATGATTTAAACGAAGATACACGCTGGACCATTGAAAATGGCTCTTTCTTTGAAAAAGTTCCTACTGCGGACTTTTATATCTTAAAAATGATAGCCCATGACTGGAACGATCAACAACTAGTGAAAATATTCAACGTCATCCGTAACGCCATGAAAGATGACTCAAAAATCCTACTGATTGATTACCATTTCCCACACAGTAACCACCTTCATGTTGGAAAATTAATGGGACTTTTATGCACCAACATCAACGTGGGTGCTGATGAACGTTCTAAAGAAGATTTTGAGCTGCTATTGCATCAAGCAGACTTAAAAGTCACCAACTTTATTAAAACTGACTGTGATTTATCAATTCTTGAAGCCCAAATAAGCTAATTCCTTTCTCACACTCGCTTTCACGGTATTTTAGCAGCGAGTGTATAGTCATTCACCAAAACCTATTTTATTTGATGGCAAACTCACTTCATCCCCAAATAAAATATTGCCATCCTATTTATTATCGCTATGATCCTGCGCGTTTCATTTCTGATGTACGTCAGAATTTTATGTTATTCCGCTAGCTTATCCATCCCTATATTGATATAAGACTGGCAAATGGTCTCCTACTTACTCTTAACATTACAATGATAAAAATAGCCCTTATTGATGACCATATTGTTGTTCGCTCCGGTTTTGCCCAATTACTGACGTTAGAACCTGACATTAGTATTGTGGGGCAATATGCGAGTGCGCAAGAAGCATGGCCACACCTAATTAGCCTCGATATTGATGTGGCAATTATGGATATATCAATGCCAGATGAGAGCGGTTTACAACTGCTAACCCGTTTACGTAAAAAAAAGCCCGAGTTTCGTACTATTATTTTAAGCATCTATGACACCCCTGCTTTCGTGCAAAGTGCACTCGATGCTGGTGCCAGCGCCTATCTCACCAAATGCTGCGGACCTGAAGAATTAGTCCAAGCGGTACGTTCTGTTTACCAAGGTGGATGCTACTTGTGTGCTGATGCAATGCGCGCCTTGCGCCAAACACCGCAGCAAAAACAAGGTGTTCAAGAACTCACTAACCGTGAGCGCGAAGTCTTTGATTTACTGGTGGCAGGTCTCAGTGTGAAAGTCATAGCGGAACAATTAAACCTCAGCCATAAAACAGTGCATGTACATCGCGCGAATGTTCTCGGGAAATTGCAATGCGAAAACACCATTGATTTAGTGCACTACGCCTTAGAACACAACATCATTTCTCGATAGACAGACTTTCTTTCCAGTAAGGTAACGCCCTAACAAGGTAAATAGTAATGAACAAAGCGGCTCGTTTAGGATTACAGTCTCTATTCCTATTATTTACCTACTCACTGATTTGGGTGGGATTATGGATCATCGGCTTTTATCTCAGCCAAAATAGCTTCCAAGCCACCCTATTTCTACCGCAAGCCTTACGCCTCACCTTGATGATCCTCTTATGGCGACGCTACTGGCCAACCGTTTTACTCGCTGAAGGGCTGCTGACCTACTGGCTTGCAGAAGAACAATTACTCACTCAACCTATTTTGCTGTTATCCCCAATATTGAGCCTGCTGGTTGCGATGGTTATCCAAAATATTTGGTGGCGATATACACTTTATTGGCAAAGACTTATTTTGTTACTGGCTGGTGTGGCCGCCAATAGCATACTCAATGCCTTACTGTTGGGGCTTTTATCTCAATATTCCATTAGCCAATTATTCTTAACCACATTCACAGGTGGAATTCTCCTCTCCCCCTTTGTTTATCTTATCTATGAATACTTGCATGAGCAGCACTATCATATGCTGCTCGACTACGGAACCACGGATAAGCAATTACGTACTTCATTGATTATTTGGTGTTTTCTTTTCTGTCTCGTCGGCTTAAGTGCCCAAATTTTCTTTGCCCCTGAAATTGAGCAACTGATTGTTTTATTGGTCTTTATTCCCAATATTTTTATGGCATATCGTTATGGCTGGCAAGGCGGTGTATTATCCGCATTACTGGGAAGCTTAATCATCACCTTTGCAAGACAGTTCCAAGGTGCTTTTGATGATCTCCAAGAGCTACAACTCTTTTTAAGCTCTCAAGCCCTGATTGGTATTGGATTAGGTATTGCAATCAGCCGCCAAAAGCAACTCTCAAGTAACTTACAACGCTACCGCCAGCGATTAGAAGAAGAGCTTCATGCCCGTCGTGATTTAATGCGCCAATTAGTCCACACCGAAGAAGATGTAAAGAAAGATATCGCTCGTGAACTTCATGATGAAATTGGACAAAATATTACTGCAATCCAAATCCAATCTATGTTGGTGAAAAAAACTGCGGCTAACGATTTAAGCTATAACGCTGCTAGCCAAATTAACGAGCTGGCACTACAGATCCACCAAGCCACCCGCCATCTATTGCGCCAATTACGTCCGCCTGTACTCGATGAAATGTCCCTTGAAAACGCACTCACCCATTTAATTGGTGAATTTGCTTTTAAAGAAAACAATATTCAATGTGACTTTCATTACGGATTAACTGAAACCCCAGCCAATGAAACAGTGTTATTCACCCTTTACCGTTTAGTTCAAGAGCTACTGAACAATATCAGTAAGCACGCCAAAGCCACAAAAATCCACATATCACTAAATCAACATGGTGACTCGATACAGCTAATTGTTGATGATAATGGTGTGGGCATCCCCTTTAGCAAACGCACATCAGGCTTTGGTTTGCGTGGAATTGAGGAGCGAGTCAGAGCCTTAGGTGGCGACTGGACGCTAACGACCCAAAGTGGTACCAAAATAATTGTTAACTTGCCCACATTTTGAAATGAAATAATGAAAAACTAGGAATTATTCTTAGTCTCCTAATACCTTATCTCATCCTTTTATTTAAAAACTTCATTACATTCTGCCAAACGGGAGAAACACAATCATGACGGGTACAAGCAAACTGGATCTGGATAACAATTACCGTTTCTGGCGTCGCCGCCTGATGTTTTCCATGATCATCGGTTATGCCGCTTTTTACCTTACCCGTAAAAGCTTTAATTTTGTGATGCCCGTTATGCAGGCAGAACTGTTTTTAGACAAAAGTGATATTGGTTGGATCGCCTCAGCATTTTACCTTGCGTATGGTCTATCCAAGTTTATATCCGGTATTTTCCATGACATTACAGGCTACCGTTGGTTTATGGGGGTTGGTCTCGTAATGACAGGGATCCTCAATATCATTTTTGCCTACTGTTTATCGTTCCCTGCACTGTTAGTCGTTTGGACGTTAAACGGATTTTTCCAAGGCTGGGGTTGGCCGCCCTGTGCTCGCATTCTCACTCATTGGTACTCACGTAATGAACGGGGCTTTTGGTGGGGACTGTGGAATATCTCCATCAATCTTGGAGGAATGGCGCTACCGCTGTTAGCAGCATTGTTGGCGACCCATTACAGTTGGCAGATGGCGCTGATCGTACCGGGAATTATTGGGGTTATTTTAGGATTATGGCTATGCCGCCAGCTCCGAGGGACGCCCAAAGAAGAGCATTTACCCACGGTAGGACAGTGGCGACATGATGCATTAGAGTTACGCCAAGAGCAGCTTTCTCCCCCACAATCCATGTGGGTGATTTTAAAACAAACCATTGTGTTTAACCCAATGATTTGGCTGCTCGGTTTCACCTACATTTTGGTTTATCTCATCCGTATTGGGATAAACGATTGGGGAAATTTATGGCTAACCGAAACACACGGAAGCAATTTATTAAGTGCCAATGCCACGTTAGCGCTGTTTGAATTAGGTGGTTTATTGGGCGCACTATGCGCGGGTTGGGGTTCCGACCTCCTGTTTCGAGGACAACGCGCACCGATGATTTTGCTGTTTTCCTTAGGTCTATTCGTTTCTGTGAACGCCTTATGGTTAATACCAATTCATCACTACGGGCTATTAGCTGCATGCTTCTTAGCCAACGGTTTCTTTGTATTTGGACCACAGATGTTAGTCGGTCTAGCTGCTACAGAATATTGTCATAAAAAGGCAGCTGGAACGGTAACGGGTTATCTTGGGTTGTATGCTTATCTAGGGGCGGCAATCGCAGGATGGCCGCTCTCTCAGGTGATTGCCAATTATGGTTGGTCAGGGATGTTTACCTTACTCGCCAGTGCAGCTGCTTTGATGGGGCTACTACTGATGCCTCTTTTGATTGCCAATGTCAGCAAAAGAGAGCATTTAGCCGGTGCAGTTTCACCGACACATAATAATAGTTAATCCGAAAACGTGAATAAAGGACTGACAATGAAACTTAAGACTCTCTCTACACTCGTTGCAGCAGGCTTATCTCTTGCCGCTATTACAACCACTGCAAACGCAGCAGGTCGTTTAGTGGTTTACTGTAGTGCAACCAACGCGATGTGCGAAGCGGAAACGCAAGCATTCGCCAAGAAATACGACGTTAAAACCACGTTCGTTCGCAACGGTTCAGGCAGTACTTTAGCGAAAATCGAAGCTGAAAAACGTAACCCACAAGCAGACGTTTGGTATGGCGGAACCTTAGATCCACATTCACAAGCAGGTGAAATGGATCTGCTTGAGCCGTACAAATCCCCTAACCTGTCTCAAATCATGCTGCAATTCCAAGATCCAGCTAAACGCAAGGGTAACTACTCTTCTGCGGTTTACATCGGTATCTTAGGTTTTGGTGTGAATAAAGATCGCTTAAAAGAGAAAGGGTTACCAGTTCCTACTTGCTGGAAAGACCTGACTAAGCCTGAATATAAAGGTGAAATTCAAATCGCGGATCCACAAAGTTCAGGGACTGCCTACACTGCATTGGCAACTTTTGACCAACTGTGGGGTAACGAGCAAGCCTTTGATTACCTGAAAAAACTGAACGCGAACATCTCCCAATACACCAAATCAGGTATTGCCCCAGCACGTAACGCGGCTCGCGGCGAATCTGCTATCGGTATCGGCTTCCTGCATGACTACTCTTTAGAAGTTGAAAATGGTGCGCCATTAGAGTTAATCGCGCCATGCGAAGGTACAGGCTATGAAATCGGCGGGATCAGTATTCTGAAAAACGCACGTAACATGGACAACGCAAAATTGTTCGTGGATTTCGTTCTGTCTAAAGAAGCCCAAGAACTGAGCTGGAAACAAGGTCAATCCTACCAAATCCTGACTAACACCACCGCAGAGTCTTCTCCACTGTCTCTGAAACTCAAAGACTTAAACTTAATCAACTACGATATGGATAAATACGGCGATGCTGAAGTCCGTAAGAATCTGATCAACAAGTGGGTTACTGAAGTTAAAATGAGTAAATAAGATGTTGGGTGCGGCGCCTGTCGCCGCACTTTACCTGATTTGCTCACGTAGGACTCGCGAGCTTCGCGATTTAGTGTATTAGCTACTTACTATAAAAAATGATGCCAAATCAAAGAGTGTCTGCACCACGCAGACGGCTCCAGCTTGGCTCACTCATTAGAACGATAATATTAATTAAGTTTAAAGTTATTTTCGTTATAAATCATGCCATTAAACTAATGATTAATTAACTCAATAATAATAAACTTAGGGGAAAAACAATGCCTCAGACCTTAACCCTAACAGCCTCGAAGAAAAAGGACAGTATCTTCCTTTGGATTCTGATAGCTTGGCTGGGCTTCGCTCTGCTACCCTCATGGAGCCTCGACTACGGCTTATTCGACTCAACCCAAGATGAGATCTTAGCTGCGTATGGCTGGAGCAGTGTCAATATTAGTTGGCTATGGTATTTATTGCCTTCTATCTTACTGTTAAGACCTATTACACCGGCCGATCGTAATCAAAAATCTCGTCACTATCTTGATATCGCGGTTGCCGCTATCACGGCGGTTCTCGTCATTATTACTGCCTATTTAGAGGGTAAGGGATTAGGCTATTCCGCCATCACCTTATTTATCGCCCTTGGTATGATAATGACCCACGCCCTGACTCGTTTAGAGTGGCTGGGTGGCGACCAATTTGTTATTGGCTCCCTTATCACCGTCGTCGCACTGATTGCGCTATTTATCGTCTTTCCCAGTGTGGCAATTTTTATTCCGATGTTTACTGACGGGAACGGAGATTTTGCACCATTTGCATTTGTGGCTATTTTAACCCAGTCGCATATTGTTCAGGTGATTATCAATTCCATATTCCTCTCGTTAGCAGTGGGTGTTGGCTGTACTTTCTTTGGTCTGATCCTCGCAATTTACACCACCCGAATTGCTAAGCGTTCTGCGATTATTGGTCGCGTATTCTCGATTTTACCGATTGTGACCCCGCCGTTTGTTGTTGGTTTAGGCGTCACCTTAATGATGGGTCGCTCTGGCTATGTTACTGAATTTTTAGCCACTTACATGGGGCTAGAAAATACTAACTGGCTATACGGCTTTACCGGTATTTGGTTAGCACAGGTTCTCGCATTCACCCCGATGTCCTTTATGATCCTCGATGGCGCGATTAAAACTATTCATCCATCACTGGAAGAAGCGTCATACACCTTACGCGCTAACCGCTACCAAACATTCTTCAACGTGTTTATGCCACTGTTGAAACCTGCACTGGCGAACGCCTTCTTAATCGTGATTGTGCAATCCCTTGCCGACTTCAGTAACCCGTTAGTATTAGGGGGTAACTTCGACGTTCTGGCGACACAAATCTATTTCTATATCACCGGTTCCCAGCTTGATTACCAAGCGGCCAGTACGTTAGGTGCTTCCTTACTTGTCTTCTCATTGCTGGTTTTCTGTGTGCAATACATGTGGATTGGTAAACGCTCTTACGTCACCGTTTCCGGTAAATCTTACCGTGGTGATGTTCAGCCGCTGCCAGTTTCATTAGTCGCTACAGTAACCACTATTCTGGGTATTTGGGTGGCGTTTAACGTCTTACTGTACGGTAGCATCTTCTACGGAAGCTTCACGGTGAACTGGGGCGTGGACTACACCTTAACACTGGACAACTTTATCAAACTGTTTGGCCAAGGTTTTGATGATGGCGCATGGCCGTCACTGTTAGATACCTTGTTATATGCGGGTATCGCTGCACCAATCACCGCGATTTTGGGTCTGCTTATCGCGTATATTGTGGTTCGACAAGATTTCCGTGGTAAGAAAACCATCGAATTTACCACCATGTTGTGCTTTGCCGTACCAGGTACGGTGGCTGGGGTTTCTTACATCCTCGCCTTTAACGATACACCGTTCTATTTAACCGGAACGGCGGCGATTGTGATTATCTCCATGACCATGCGTAACGTACCTGTGGGTATTCGTGCAGGTATCGCGGGATTAGGCCAAATTGACAAATCGCTAGATGAGGCTTCCCTCAGCTTACGTGCAGGTTCAATGAGGACAATTTTCCACATCCTACTGCCATTATTACGCCCAGCGATTTTGTCGGCACTGATCTATAGCTTTGTCCGTGCTATCACCACCGTGAGCGCCATTGTGTTCTTGGTAACACCAGACACCCGCGTTGCGACGGCGTATATCTTGAACCGCGTTGAAGATGGTGAATACGGTGTGGCGATTGCTTACGGTTCTATTCTGATCGTGGTCATGCTCGCGATTATCTTCTTATTTGACTATTTAATTGGCGAAGCCCGTGTTTCACGTTCCAAAGCCAAAAATGCACAGTAATCATGGAGTCACTGACATGACACAGAAAAGTTTCGTTGAATTAAAAAATATAACTAAGCGCTTTGGCGACAATACGGTCATTGACGATTTAAGCCTTTCCATCCCGCAAGGGAGTATGGTCACGCTGTTAGGGCCATCTGGCTGTGGTAAAACTACCGTACTGCGCTTAGTCGCCGGTTTAGAAAAGCCTACTGAAGGGCGCATGTTTATCGATGGCGAAGATGTCACCGACCGCTCTATTCAACAGCGCGATATTTGTATGGTTTTCCAATCCTATGCCCTCTTCCCGCATATGTCGTTAGGGGATAACGTAGGCTATGGATTGAAAATGCTCGGCTTGCCGAAGGCTGAAATCAAAAAACGTGTAGAAGAAGCGCTGGAGCTCGTGGACTTAGCAGGTTTTGCAGACCGTTTCGTTGACCAAATTTCCGGTGGGCAACAGCAGCGTGTTGCACTGGCACGTGCTCTGATTTTAAAGCCGAAGGTGCTGCTATTTGATGAGCCCTTAAGTAACTTGGATGCTAACTTACGCCGCAGCATGCGTGAAAAAATCCGTGAACTGCAACAGCAATTTAATATTACCTCACTGTACGTGACCCACGACCAGAGCGAAGCTTTTGCGGTTTCGGATATGGTTCTGGTAATGAACAAAGGTAAAATCATGCAGTTAGGTTCACCACAAGAGCTATACCGCCAGCCTGCATCCAAATTTATGGCGAGCTTTATGGGTGATGCGAACATTTTCCCAGCCACACTCAGCAGCGATTCCGTGGATATCTTTAATTATCGTTTACCGCGCCCTGCGCAGTTTATGACAGATAAAACCCAAGTCACTGTCGGTGTTCGCCCTGAAGCCATCACATTAAGCAAGCAAGGTGAAGATAGCCAACGCTGTACCATCACTCATGTGGCATATATGGGCCCGCAATATGAAGTCACGGTAGATTGGCATGGTCAATCGATGCTATTACAGATCAACGCAACGCAGCTGCAACCGTCTGTCGGCGAAGATCTTTATTTGCAAATCCACCCATACGGGATGTTTATTTTAGAATAAAGATTTTCTGTTTTAGGTATATCTTAACCGCCCGATTGGGCGGTTTTTTTTAAGCAAAAAATAGTCATAGTTGATACCATAAGCCTGAAATAGTGTAATTTTTGAACTTTTACTCATGCGAGGCTATATCATGAAAAATAATAAAGCCCCTCACCCGCAACATATTCTAAGCAAAAAACTATCAACTCGACGAATCACTAGAGGAACAAAAACAATTATAGAATTATTATCGGACTTGGATTCTAATGAAATAAAAGAACTCAATCTTCACCATGATGATTCTCAACCTATCGGAAATGAATTGATTTAAATACTCGCTATCAACCTTTTATATAATCATCTTTAATAAAAAAACACCCTATAAATCAAGCGACTTATAGGGTGTTTTGTTTTTAGCTCTAAATTAAAACAGACGTTTTAATCTCAGCCTAATTGCTTACGTGCATTACGGAAAATGCGCATCCATGGGCTATCTTCACCCCAGTTTTCTGGGTGCCAAGAGTTGCTTACCGTACGGAATACACGCTCAGGGTGCGGCATCATAATAGTCGCGCGACCATCCATTGATGTTACTGCCGTAATCCCATTCACAGAACCGTTCGGGTTCGCTGGGTATTGCTCCGTCACTTGACCGTAGTTATTCACAAAACGCATTGCCACCAGCGCGTTATTTTCTAACTGAGTTAAGTGAGCAGGTGCACGAGTTTCTACTTGACCTTCACCGTGAGAAACCGCAATCGGCATACGCGAACCCGCCATATCTTGCAGCAGTAATGATGGGCTGTTTGCAATTTCCACTAAGCTGAAGCGCGCTTCAAAGCGCTCTGAACGGTTACGTACAAAGCGAGGCCAATACTCAGCACCAGGGATCAGGTCATGCAAGTTAGACATCATCTGGCAACCATTACATACACCTAATGATAAAGTGTCTGGGCGGTTGAAGAAGGAGGCAAACTCATCACGAACACGGTTATTGAACAGAATGGACTTCGCCCAACCTTCACCAGCGCCTAATACGTCACCGTATGAGAAACCACCGCATGCCACTAGCGCTTGGAACTGTTCCAGAGACAAGTTGCCCGCCAGTAAATCACTCATGTGGACGTCGATAGCATCAAAGCCTGCACGATCCCAAGCCGCCGCCATTTCAACGTGAGAGTTAACCCCTTGCTCACGCAGCACAGCCACTTTAGGACGAACACCAGACGCGATATACGGAGCAGCAATATCCTCTGCGATATCGTAAGTCAGTTTCACATTCAGACCTGGGTCTTGATTGTCTTTCTTCGCTTCGTGCTCTTGATCTGCGCACTCTTCGTTATCACGTAAACGCTGCATCTGCCATGTAGTTTCAGCCCAGCACTCACGCAGAGCACTACGAGAACCATTATAAACGACCGTATCACGACTATTAATAATCACCGCATCGTCATGAGTTGCAGAACCAAGATAGTGAACACAACCTGCTAAGCCAGCGTCGGCAAAACACTGCTCTACATATTGGCGATCGGCACCTTGGATTTGGATCACTGCGCCCAGCTCTTCATTAAACAATGCCGCTAAGGTGTCCTCATCAAATGAACTGATATCCACGTTAATACCGCAGTGACCCGCAAATGCCATCTCCACTAACGTAACAAATAGCCCGCCATCTGAACGGTCATGGTAAGCCAGTAATTTTTGCTCTGATAACAGTTTTTGGATGGTATTAAAGAAGCCTAGCAACAGCGCTGGGTCACGAACATCTGGCGCTTTATTGCCTAATTGACGGTAAACTTGTGCCAGTGCAGAGCCACCAAGCGCATTGTGACCTTGACCAAGGTCGATTAATAACAAGCCGTTATCTGCCGTAGTTTTCAGTTCTGGCGTGACCGTTAGACGAACATCTTCAACACGACCAAATGCACTGATAATCAATGATAATGGCGACGTCATTTCACGCTCTTCACCATTTTGCTGCCAGCGAGTCTTCATTGACATTGAGTCTTTACCCACTGGGATTGTCAAACCTAACGCTGGACACAGCTCCTCACCAACCGCTTTAACCGCTTCGTACAAGCCCGCGTCTTCCCCTGGGTGACCCGCTGCAGACATCCAGTTAGCAGATAGCTTCACGCGCTTAAGGTCTTGCACATAAGAACAAGCTAAGTTGGTCAGTGCTTCACCCACAGCCATACGCGCAGAAGCGGCAAAATCCAACAGTGCCACTGGCGTTCTTTCGCCAATAGACATTGATTCACCATAATAGCTATCCAAACTTGCGGTTGTCACCGCGCAGTCAGCGACTGGGATCTGCCATGGACCAACCATTTGGTCACGAGCAACCATTCCCGTCACAGTACGGTCACCAATAGTGATTAAGAAGGTTTTTTCTGCCACAGCCGGTAAATGCAGAACACGCTTAACAGCTTCAGTTAAATCGATAGCGGTTCTATCCAGTGATTCAGGCTCGGCTTTCAGTGTCGTCACATCACGCAGCATCTTCGGCGTTTTGCCCAGCAATACATCCAGTGGCATGTCGATAGGCTGGTTGTCAAAGTGCTCATCATTAAGGGTTAAATGACGCTCTTCCGTTGCTTCACCGATCACAGCAAATGGCGCGCGTTCACGCTCACAAATCTCTGTGAATAAGGCGAGTTGCTCTGGCGCAACCGCCATCACATAGCGCTCTTGGGATTCGTTGCACCACACTTCCAATGGGCTCATCCCCGGCTCATCATTCAGAATTTTACGCAGTTCAAAGCGACCACCACGACCGCCATCGCTCACCAATTCAGGCATTGCGTTGGATAAACCACCCGCGCCAACATCATGAATAAACAGAATTGGGTTTTTATCGCCTAGCTGCCAACATTTGTCGATCACTTCTTGGCAACGACGCTCCATTTCAGCGTTGTCACGTTGAACAGAAGCAAAATCAAGATCCGCCGCAGATTGACCGGATGTCATGGATGATGCTGCCCCGCCCCCTAGACCGATATTCATCGAAGGGCCACCGAGAACGATTAGCTTAGCGCCAACAGTAATTTCGCCTTTTTGAACATGATCTGCACGGATGTTACCAATACCGCCTGCTAACATAATTGGCTTATGGTAACCGCGTAATTCTTCACCATTATGGCTATTGACTTTCTCTTCATAGGTACGGAAATAACCTAATAAAGCGGGACGCCCAAATTCGTTGTTAAATGCCGCACCGCCTAAAGGACCTTCCGTCATAATATCGAGTGCGGTCACAATACGCTCTGGCTTGCCAAAATCTTCTTCCCAAGGTTGCTCAAAACCCGGAATACGTAAGTTGGAAACGGAGAAGCCGACTAAACCTGCTTTTGGTTTTGCACCGCGACCTGTCGCGCCTTCATCACGAATTTCACCACCAGAACCAGTTGCAGCTCCCGGCCATGGAGAAATTGCCGTTGGGTGGTTGTGGGTTTCCACTTTCATCAAAATATGTGCATCTTCTTGATGGTAACGATAAGTACGTCCATCTGGCTCAGGGAAGAAACGACCGACTGAAGAGCCTTCCATTACTGCCGCATTATCTTTATAAGCAGACAGAACGTGATCTGGCGTTTTTTCGAAAGTATTTTTGATCATTTTAAACAGGGATTTTGGCTGTGTTTCCCCATCAATAATCCAATCCGCATTGAAAATTTTATGGCGGCAATGCTCTGAGTTTGCTTGCGCAAACATATACAGCTCAACATCCGTTGGGTTACGTTTTAACCCTGTGAATGCCTCTAATAGATAATCAATTTCATCGTCAGCTAACGCTAAGCCCATCTCTTTGTTAGCAGTATCGAGTGCTTGGCGTCCGCCTGCGATAATATCAATCACTTTCATTGGGGCAGGCTGCTGCTGAACAAATAGCGCTTCGGCTTGTTCAAAAGAGACAAAAACCGTTTCCATCATGCGGTCATGTAACAGACTGATGACCAGATCCCACTGCTCGCTTGTCAGTGAGTCGGCTTGAATATAATAGGCAACGCCGCGTTCAATACGTTTAACCTGTGTTAAGCCACAGTTATGCGCGATATCCGTTGCTTTAGAAGACCAAGGAGAGATAGTTCCTGGGCGTGGGGTGACTAAAATCAGTTTTCCAAATGGCTCATGCTCTGCCAGAGAAGGACCATATTTTAACAAACTACTCAGTTTACCTTGCTCACTGCCACTTAATGGGGCTGATAGCTCAGCAAAATGCATATATTCAGCATAGATATCCGTTACAGGGAGCTGTTTTTCAGCAAACAGCGCCAAAAGGCGGGTAATACGAAATGCTGATAGTGCCGGTGAGCCACGCAAAATTTCCATAGTCTTAAATTCTCTCTTTTAAACGCCAGCCCTGATCATGAAAGCAGGGAAACCGGAGTCCATTATAGAGCAATGTTCATCAATACGAAACCGTTTGCGTGACTAAAAATAGAGCGATTAGTTAAATATTAATATGTGCTAAATACGATAATATTAGTTGCACCGACCATCACTGTTAGAGCAAAATACGAAACCACTGGATTTATAACCATGATTAAACAGTTTTTATTAAGCGCACAACACCAGTTCTTGCACGAGAAATAATTATTTGAATAACCTAAAAGTTAACTATTTTATTATCGTGGTCATCGCCTTACTTGCCACCATGATCATTGGTTCTAATGTCCGATGGTCGAATACGCAAAATACCCAAATAGACAAAATTATCTCTCGGGGTGAGTTACGTATCAGCGCAGTAAGTTCACCACTTATTTATATTGATGAGCAACATCAGCTACGTGGCTTCGACTACGAACTGGCTCAAGGCTTTGCTACGTACCTAGGAATTAAACTCAAAATTATTATTCGTCCAACTATCGAGCAAATTTTCGAAGATCTCGATAACGACGATGCCGACATCGCTGTGGCAGGGCTGCTGTATAATAAAGACCGTTTGGATACTATGAAAACGGGTCCTAGCTATTTGAATGTGACTCAGCAATTGGTTTACCGTAAAGGCACCACGCGCCCAAAAACCTTTAATGACTTGAAAGGGAAATTAGTGGTTATCGCGGGGAGTACCCATGCAAGCACACTAAAAGCGCTTTCAACGCAATACCCTAATCTTAAGTGGGAAGAAAGCAGCGACTATACACCGAGCCAGTTATTAGAAATGGTGGCCGAAGGTGAGATTGACTACACCCTTGAAGACTCTATTGCCGTCTCTTTGCAGCAACGAATTCACCCGAAAGTCGCTGTCGCATTTGACTTACGTGATGAGCATGCCATCACATGGTATATGAGCCGCAAACATGACTATAGCCTAGATGCCGCCCTGCTCGACTTTTTTAATATCAGTAATCAAAATGACTCACTCGCCCGCTTGACCGAGAAACATTTTAGTCACGTCGAATCCTTTGATTATTTTGATACGATTACATTTATAAGTGCCATTAACAATAAATTACCTGATTATCAGCATTTATTTGAGAAGTATGCGGATACTGTCGAGACCGTCGATTGGAAATTATTGGCAGCTATCGCTTGGCAAGAGTCCCACTGGGATCCCCTTGCAACCTCCCCTACTGGTGTTCGTGGGATCATGATGCTTACCAAACCAACTGCGGCAACGATGGGAATTGAAGATAGATTAGATCCAGAAGGAAGCATCAAAGGTGGGGCAGCATATTTGTCGTACATCATGAAACGCTTACCCGACTCTATCGCTGAAGATGACCGTATTTGGTTTACCCTTGCAGCCTATAATATGGGCTATGGGCATATGCTGGATGTGCGTAAATTAACGCAAAAGCTGGGTGGCAACCCTGACCGTTGGCTTGATGTTAAAGCGAATTTGCCCCTGTTAACACAACCAAAATATTATTCTCAGCTCACGTATGGCTATGCCCGAGGACACGAGGCTTATCGTTATGTGGAAAATATTCGCCGCTATCATCAAAGCTTAGTGGGTTATTTGCAGAGTCAGGAGAAAAAACAGAAAACCTTAGAGATTGCGAAGAAATCTCACGTTTATGTCGTGGTACCCAATGAGAATACTCAGCTCTCATCTTATGTGATGCCTGATATGGTGCCAGCAAAATTGGAGGTCGCGCCAAAAGCGTCAGCGAATTTAGGTGTGTTTTATGCCAGTGAAAATAGTAGTGCACGAAACCACTCCCTAGGGAAATATATTCTGGCAAAACCAACACGTTCGAGTTCTATCGATAATAACGTAGCCCTACAAAAGGAAACGTCAATTGAAGACTAGTTCTCGGGGTTTTGAGCCTGTTTTTCTTGACGTCTCTGCTCTTTAATTTGTGCTCTGCGCATTCTAAAAAATTCGCTGAGCATGGATGAGCAAGTTTCTTCAAGTACACCACTCGTCACTTCAACATAGTGATTTAAACCTGGCTGCGACATGATATTCATGAAGGAGCCACAGGCTCCCGTTTTAAAATCTTTCGCCCCATATACGACCCGACCGATGCGGCTATGGATCATCGCCCCTGCACACATAATGCAAGGTTCTAAAGTGACATACAATGTTGTGTCTAATAAGCGGTAATTCTGTAGCGCGGTGCCCGCTTTTTGTAAGGTAACAATTTCAGCATGGGCGGTAGGGTCGTGGTTTTCAATGGAGTGGTTCCAGCCTTCTGCCACGAGTTGGTTATCTTTGACCAATAACGCACCCACAGGGATCTCCCCGGCATCTTGAGCTTTTATTGCTAGCTCAAGGGCTTGAGCCATCCAATACTCGTCGATTTCTAATTGCGTCACTCTAGCCTCTCATCCATCCACACTCGAAAAGTTGATTATTACGAAATGTTAAAGTGACTGCAAATTGAATCTGATATTAATCAATAACTAATTACTAAAAATGGCAAGTTTCGCAGCGAACCCCATAAAGAATGCACCTACAGTACAATTTCCCAGTTTCGCCAAAATCTGCTTTTCCCGTAAAAAGCGGGCTATCAAGTAGCCACTGAATATCAATAAGCTTAGATACAAGAAGCTAACCGTTTCTAAGATAACCGCTAATACCATGTACGGAACCCAAGCATGGCTATAATTGAAGTCAATAAATTGAATAAAGAACGAGATATAGAACAAAATCGCTTTCGGGTTCGTTAAGCTAAGTACCAAAGCTCGAGTAAAGTAATTTTCTTTTCTTACTTCAATCTGCTCTACCCCTGCTGATAACGATTTTTTTTGCCAAAAGGTTGCATATAGGATTTTGCATCCTAAGTACAAAAGATAAGCAGCCCCTAAGTATCTTACGATAGTAAACAGTGTTGGAGAGGCTTTGATGACCGAGGCAACACCAATGAATGAAAGAAAAATCAGTATTGCATCACCAGTGAAAACACCGATTGCGGCACGATATCCCGCTTTAGTCCCATGTGAAGTACTTGATTTTAATACATACAGTGAGTTTGGACCAGGTACAATGATGATAAGCACCAATCCCGCTAAGTAAGTCCAGAAATTCAATACCCCTAGATTTTCAAACATGACCAATTCCTAATTGTTTTTTCTTATTACTATCACAGTTAAGATCCATTGTGAATATTCTACTTTTATTAATTTTTAAATCATTTGAATATATAAAACAAACTAATAAATAACATTATTTTTAAAGTCTCTTTCATTAAATATGATTAACCCGCACTTAAGTTTTCATAATTTAAATAAGAGGAATAAACATGGCTTTTATTAGAAGAACCGTGCAAACAAATATCTTTGAAGAGTTTTACCCAACGACACTCGCATTCAATGCTGGTAAGAAAAACTATTTCTTAGGGCACTCAAAAGACAAGTCCTACATGATCTACAACATGACAGACGCAGGGAAAATCGAACCCACTGTCGTTGTACAAAAAGGGAAATTAAAAACGTACCTGCAAAATATTCAAGCCTTCTACGACACGACTCAAAACAAGCAATATTTATACGGTTATAATCTCGATGAGAAAGTTATCGATGTCTATCAAATCGCTGATAATGCCAGTATCGTGCTGATGTATTCTGAGGAGTTCACCGTTGAAGATTCTATAAAGTCAGCAACTTTCTTCATCATTAATGGCGTGCTGTGCTTCTATACGCAATCTGATAAAACTAAAAACTGGTATATCTACAACTTAATTAATTATTAATTTAATATTTTCTAATTGTCTTATCCAATAAGAGCTTAAATTTAAGCTCTTATTTTATTTTTATAAATAAAATCATCTTTATATTATTAATTCCACTTTACTTATAGACCATTCACTTTGAATCATACTTAAAACTCTTGATTATTCTGCTTGTTCATTACTATTTTTTCGTTAAGTATATTCGTTCACTCACACATAATTCAGTGTCTAATTGATTTACTTCAGTGTAAAATGGCGTTCGAAAACGTATACTACTGCTTTAAATCTGATATAACTAATTGAAATGGCACTATTAATTACTAAAAAATGCATTAACTGCGATATGTGTGAACCCGAATGCCCAAATGATGCAATTTTCATGGGGTCGGAAATCTATGAAATAGATTCTAACTTGTGTACTGAATGCGTTGGGCACTATGATAAACCCACTTGCCAGTCAGTTTGCCCCATAACTAATACGATTATTACAGACCCTGAACATGTTGAATCCCAAGAACAACTCTGGGATAAATTTGTCATGATCCATCACGCCGATAAAATCTAATTTCGCAAATACGCTGAATACATTTGTTAAAGTGACGATGGCTCAGCTCTGCGATATTCAATTTTTTGTTTTACTAAAAACATCCATCCGTTGAAGCACACTTTCATTAAAGTACTATTTTCATTAAAGTACTATTTCATTGAAACATTGCCGACCGAAAACAAGTCGGCAATGAGTAATGCCTACAGACTTTCAATAATCACTGTTGCAGCCGCATAGTGCCGCTCATCAGTAATCGAAACATGAAAATGCGTGGCTTTTAAATTATTGGCTAGTTTTAGCGCCTCACCGCTCAGTGAAAGTAACGGTTTACCTAGCTCATCGTTTGTGATTTCAAACTGATTAAAAGCCAAACCATTACGGATCCCCGTACCTAATGCCTTAGCCGCCGCTTCTTTCACTGCAAATCGCTTAGCAAGAAAACGCGCAGGCTTAGCTTGTTGCTGATATTGTGCATATTCATGTTCTGTTAAAATACGCTTCGCTAAGCTATCAGCGGAGCGCTCAATGACAGATTCAATACGCGTAATCTCAACAATATCTGTACCTAAACCTACAATAGCCATTATTTACGCGCTTCTGTGAGTAAGCTTTTCATGTCGGATACAGCTTGAGCTAGACCACTAAACAGAGCTCGGCCAATAATCGCGTGCCCGATATTCAGTTCATAAATTTCAGGCAGTGCTGCGATACGTTGAACATTATGGTAAGTCAATCCATGTCCCGCATTCACTTTAATGCCTTTACCCGCTGCATAGCTTACGCCATCACGAATACGACGAAATTCAAGCTCTTGCTCTTGTTCAGTTTTAGCATCCGCGTATGCGCCTGTGTGAATTTCAATAAATGGTGCCCCACACTCTTGAGCAGCATCAATTTGTTCATGATCCGCATCGATAAATAAAGAGACTAAAATACCTGCTTCGGTCAGTCGTTTTACTGCGGATGCGACTTTTTGTTTTTGCCCTGCAACATCAAGCCCACCTTCAGTAGTCACCTCTTCACGCTTTTCAGGAACTAAGCAGCAATAAGTCGGCTTAATACGACAAGCAATGTCAATCATCTCTTCCGTGACTGCCATTTCAAGGTTCATGCGCGTTTGAATGGTTTGGTTGAGTAGTTCAACGTCTCTATCGGTAATATGGCGGCGATCTTCACGTAAGTGAATAGTGATCCCGTCGGCTCCAGCTTGCTCAGCAACAAATGCCGCTTGAACAGGGTCAGGATATTGTGTTCCTCTTGCATTTCTAACAGTTGCAATGTGGTCAATGTTAACACCCAATAACAGCTCAGCCATGTTTAACTCCCTATGAATAAACAGTCACTTATTTCTTGTCTGCCATATCCTACTGCAATTTATCGTATTGGGGGAAAAAATATCTCGTTCTTCCTCGCGGATTCCAAAGCAATAATAATATTTCATCAATTACATTCATGTTTTGGGAAGCGCCTCGAAGAAAATGGATAGGACGAAAACTTTGTCTAGATTGCCTGTAATTTTGCGGTTACAACAGTCCGCAGCTGGAAAGGTATATAGTTGGAAATGCTCGCAGTAATAACAAATAGAAAAAATAGCGTCATAAAACAAAATCAATTAATTGTTATGACTTCGCCATATTCTGAGAAGGGATAATAAATTGCCTGAAGAGTTCACGGCTTTTAAGGGGTTTACCGCCAAGGTAAGGTTTCAGTGCCATGCGGGTAAACCGTTTAGCGGCTTTTAAGGTGTCCGCATCAGGGAATTCGCGTTCGGCTAACGCTCTTAATTGCTTACCCGTGAATGTGAGTTGGTCAACAATCAGGCTGCCAATAAACCCTTTTTCTTCACGGTAACGGTAGGTCATGGTGTCTGAAACTGGCTCACCACTGCCCGCACAATGTAAAAAATCTACGCCGTAACCGAGATAAGACAGCAAAGCGAGCTCGAACTGGCGTAAAGCAGATTCAGGCGTGCGTTCACTTCCGGCTAAAACTTGCAAGCAATTGAGGTAATCAAAAAATAGAGATGAATACGGTGTGCCAAACTCAATAACCCGAGCGGTAAGTTCATTAAGGTATAAACCGCTATATAAAACAGTGCCACTAAGAGGGAGAGCAAGAGAGACTGGATCAGCATTGATGAGGGTTTTGATTTCACCTTTGCCACTCCAACGGATCAACAAAGGTGTAAAAGGCTGCAAGCAGCCTCTTAATGGTGAGCGGTTGCGTCTCGCACCCTTTGCTAGCAAACGAATTTTTCCTTCCCCTTCCGTGAAAAAGTCAATCAATAGACTCGTTTCACTGTAAGGACGGGAATGGAGCACAAACGCGCGTTGCCAACCACTCACAATGTCACCGATTATTTTAAATCGTCAACATAGCCCAGACTACGCAGTGCTCTTTCGTCATCTGCCCAACCGGATTTAACTTTAACCCAAAGCTCTAAGTGAACTTTAGTTTCAAACAGACGTTCCATATCAATACGAGCTTCGGTACCAATGGTTTTCAGCTTGCTACCTTTATTACCGATAACCATTTTTTTCTGACCTTCACGCTCAACTAAGATCAGTCCGTTGATATGGTAGCCACCCTTATCCATCTCTTTAAACTGTTCAATTTCAACAGTCACTGAGTATGGTAGCTCGTCACCTAAGAAACGCATCAGTTTTTCACGAATAATTTCAGAGGCCATAAAACGCTGAGAGCGGTCTGTAATATAGTCTTCAGGGAAGTGGTGAATAGCTTCGGGGATGTGCTGCTTCACAATCTTCGCGATGGTATCAACGCCAGTGCCTTTTTCTGCACTGATTGGCACCACGTCCAAAAAATTCATTTTTTGGCTGATCATACCGATGTGTGGCAGTAAGCTGGTTTTATCCACCACATTATCAATTTTGTTGATCGCCAAAATGACTGGGCAACGCAAGCTAGATAGCTTGTTCAGCACCATTTCATCATCAGGTGTCCAATGGGTACCTTCAACCACAAAAATAACCAATTCAACATCGCCAATAGAGCTGGATGCAGCGCGGTTCATCAAACGGTTAATTGCTCTTTTTTCTTCAATATGAAGACCTGGGGTATCAACATAGATAATTTGGTAATTATCTTCTGTATGGATCCCCATAATACGGTGGCGAGTTGTCTGCGGCTTTCTCGATGTGATCGAGACTTTTTGCCCCAGTAACTGATTTAACAGTGTTGATTTCCCAACATTTGGTCGTCCAACTATGGCAACAAAACCACAGTGGGATTGTAATTCACTCATTCAATCTCCAAGATTTTCAATGCTTGTTCTGCTGCGGCTTGCTCCGCTTTACGACGACTTGAACCTATGCCGTTAATCGGCTCTTCAATGCCGCTCACTTGGCAATGGATCGTAAATTCTTGATCATGAGCTTCACCTTTCACATGTACCACTAAATAGTTTGGTAGTGGAAGATGACGCCCTTGCAGATATTCTTGTAGCCGCGTTTTCGGGTCTTTTTGTTTATCACCCGGACTAATTTCATCCAATCTTACTTTGTACCATGCCAGAATGATCTGTTCGATAGTTTGAATATTACTATCAAGGAAAATCCCGCCAATTAAGGCTTCAACGGTATCAGCTAAGATCGATTCTCGGCGGAAACCGCCACTTTTTAATTCACCCGGACCTAAACGTAAACATTCACCGAGTTCAAATTCACGGGCAATTTCTGCCAGTGTATTTCCACGCACTAACGTTGCGCGCATACGGCTCATATCACCTTCATCCACTTTAGGGAAACGATGATAGAGATCGTTAGCAATCACAAAACTGAGAATTGAATCACCCAAAAACTCCAGTCTTTCATTATGTTTGCTGCTAGCACTTCTATGAGTTAATGCCTGAATTAATAAATCATTTTGCTGGAATGTATATCCCAGCTTACGCTGTAATTTTTCTAACAAAGAGGGGTTCATGTGCGCCCAACCATTCTACGTTTAATAAAAAAGCACACGCAACAGACCTGTAAAATCAGCTATTTTACAAAACTGTTGCGTTTGCACTGACTTCCTCCGACCATCACCCGTAAGCAATTGATATTCGAAAAATAAATTTTATGAATTATCGGAATTTAACGAGGATAGTTAATAATTAGGAAGTCAATAATGTTTAAAACAACATTATTGTACACTGGGTAAAATAATAATGCTTATGATAATGCGAGTTTTCTCATGAAAACCCGCATTGTCTGAAATGAATTATAGAGGACCAATTCGGCTAAAGCGAATACCTGTAGGCCATTCGTTCTCTTGTTTATCTAAACTTAACCAGATAAACACCGCACGGCCCACTAAATTTTGCTCAGGAACAAAGCCCCACATACGGCTATCAGAGCTGTTGTCTCTATTATCACCCATCATAAAATAGTGTTTCTCAGGTACAATCCACTCATTAAGTGGTAAACCTGGTTGTACATATTTTGATTGAGTAATGTAGTTATTAATCGTCAAAATTTGGTGCGTAACGGTATCTAATGTCTCACTTCGACCATATTGACGCAGTGAGTTATTCGGTACCGCTTGGTCTACTGGGATTTGATAATTACCATATTGATTATCAACCACGGAGCTATTTTCAAATACCATTGTCCATTCACTTGGCTCTAATGGGCCATAAGTAACTGGTAATTTTTCTGTGCATTTATTGTCTGCACAGTTAGGGTAAATAGTCAGCTCTTTCGCTTCGGGGTTATAAATGATTTTATCCCCCGGCAAACCAATAACACGTTTCACGAAGTCTACATTTGGCTCTTTCGGATATTTAAATACCGCGATATCTCCACGATTAGGCTTACCCGTTTCGATTAATGTGGTTTGAGTAATAGGATCTTTCAATCCATAAGAAAACTTCTCAACCAACATAAAATCACCAACTAAGAGTGTTGGCATCATCGAACCTGATGGAATTTGGAACGGCTCATAAATAAACGAACGAACAACCAAAACAATGGCTAACACAGGAAAAATTGAGGTTCCCGTTTCCAGCCACGACGGACGACGAACTGCTTTCGCGAGTTCATCTTCGTTCATTGAGCCGTTTGTTACTTCCCGCAATTTTTTAAGTTTCGCTTTACGTGCTGGCGCAAACTTAAATTTATCTAAGCACCAAATAATCCCTGTCACCAGCGTAGCCAGTGTGAGGATCAGGGCAAATGTGTTAGCCATTAAGACTCCTTGTAAACTTAGCTGTCTTTACCAACGTGCAATATAGCAAGGAACGCTTCTTGTGGGAGTTCAACGTTACCCACTTGCTTCATACGTTTCTTACCGTCCTTTTGCTTCTGTAACAGTTTCTTCTTACGGCTAACGTCACCGCCATAACATTTGGCAAGAACGTTTTTGCGCAGCTGTTTCACTGTAGAACGAGCAATAATGTGGTTACCAATTGCTGCTTGGATAGCAATATCAAACTGTTGACGTGGAATAAGCTCTTTCATTTTTTCCACCAGCTCACGTCCGCGGTACTGCGAGTTGCCACGGTGGGTGATCAGCGCTAATGCGTCGACACGTTCGTTGTTGATTAACACATCCACACGCACCATGTCTGACGTTTGGAAACGTTTGAATGAATAATCTAAAGAAGCATAACCACGAGAGGTTGATTTTAAACGGTCAAAGAAATCCAGCACCACTTCTGACATCGGAATTTCGTAGGTCAAAGAAACCTGGTTTCCGTGATAAACCATGTTGGTTTGTACGCCACGTTTTTCAATACACAGAGTGATAACGTTACCTAAATACTCTTTAGGCATCAGCATATGACACTCAGCGATAGGCTCTCTTAACTCTTCGATGTTATTCAGCGGTGGTAATTTCGACGGACTATCCACATAAACAATCTCGCCATTAGTTTGCTGAACTTCATAAACTACCGTTGGCGCCGTAGTGATTAAGTCGAGATCGTATTCACGCTCTAAACGCTCTTGAATGATTTCCATGTGCAATAAGCCAAGGAAACCACAACGGAAACCGAATCCTAATGCTGTTGACGTTTCTGGTTCATAGAACAAGGAAGCATCATTCAGGCTTAATTTACCCAATGCATCGCGGAAAGCTTCATAGTCATCAGAGCTAACAGGGAACAGACCCGCATAAACTTGAGGTTTCACTTTTTTGAAGCCCGGTAATGCTTTATCTGCTGGGTTACGAGCACCTGTTAAAGTATCCCCAACTGGGGCGCCAGTGATGTCTTTAATCGCGCACACTAACCAGCCTACTTCACCGCAGTTAAGCACATCACGGTCAACTTGTTTTGGTGTGAAAATACCGAGGCGATCCGCGTTATACACGTTGCCCGTACTCATCACTTTAACTTTGTCGCCTTTTCTCAATGTACCATTTTTAATACGGATCAGAGAAACAACACCTAAATAGTTATCGAACCAAGAGTCGATAATCAGCGCTTGTAACGGTGCATCACCATCACCTTCTGGTGGTGGAATTTCTTTCACTAAACGTTCGATAACATCTTGAACACCGATACCGGTTTTCGCAGAACAACGAACTGCATCATGGGCATCAAGACCCACAATGTCTTCAATCTCATCAGCAACACGCTCAGGATCAGCGGCTGGTAAGTCAATCTTGTTAAGGACTGGAACCACTTCCAAGTCCATTTCAATAGCTGTATAGCAGTTCGCTAAGGTTTGAGCTTCAACACCTTGCCCTGCATCCACAACTAATAATGCGCCTTCACACGCAGCCAATGAACGAGAAACTTCATAGGAGAAGTCCACGTGTCCTGGGGTGTCGATAAAGTTCAGTTGGTAAGTTTCGCCATCCGCCGCTTTATAATCGAGCGTTACGCTCTGTGCTTTGATGGTGATACCACGTTCACGTTCCAGATCCATAGAGTCTAAAACCTGAGCCGCCATTTCACGGTCAGTTAAGCCACCACAGATTTGAATAATACGATCTGACAACGTTGATTTTCCGTGGTCGATATGTGCAATGATCGAAAAGTTTCTGATGTTTTTGATTTTCAAGGTAATATCTTCTTTTAAATTGCCTTACAAAATCAGTTTTGAGCAAATTTTGCCACAAAACTAAAATGCTATGATTATCACAAGATTGCTAATTAGCAGCATTTTACATACAAGAACCCACTAACACAAAGATTCAATGTAAAACAACTGTAAACTTGCCAAAGTTGAATGAGTTACTTATTTCATTTTTCTTCGTTTTTCTTCATTTTTGAACGACTAAAAACAAAATCGCCTGTAGTAAAAAGCTTGTGTCGTGAAAGCTTAGCTACAGGCGATAATGTGAGACAATGGCATTCAACAATGTGTTTGAACGCTGATTTCGCCGGGGGGCAGTCCTATTTGTAAAACGATTGGCTGAAAATCGATTTTATTACGCCAACGTGAAGCCATTTCTCGCGCAGTGAAAAAGCCAGCAAACCCACCGAAAATTCCCGCTAATGCGACCCATACCTGCTCAAATTCAGCTAATTGAGCCAATGCGGCAAATAAAAACAATCCAACCAATGGCGTTAAATAGACTAACATCGCAGAACGCAGTAAGCTCCCTTCAGGAATACCCACTTCAATTTTTTGTCCAACAACCAAAGGCTGTTCAACTTCAATTTCCAATTCGTGCTCAGTGTTAGGCCCAATTTTATTTAAAGCATATGAACCACAAGCAGCACGAGCGCTGCAACTTCCACATCCGGCTGAAGAGCCATAACGCAATAATGCTCGCCCTTTCTGCCACCTAATCACCGTTGCCCATTCTTTTACCATGATTTACTCCCGAAACTGAATGCTACTCGCAATTAACTGGGATGTTGATAGCGGTAACTCCCCTATTATCGTAATCACATTTTGCTTTTGAGTCATGGTGTAAATTGTGCGGCGACCATTTTGTAGTGGCTGATCAAGTAAAGGACCTTTCGATGTTTTTGTCACATTAACCGAAAAGGTAAATAGCCCATCGCTGAACATTGCCGTTTCAATGATGTCATCATCGCTTAATTTTCGCGTAGAGCGAGACACTTCCTCAAAGCCTGGAGGCAGCATTCCCACCCGCCATTTAAACGATGGATTTTCGTTTTTCGGCGACACTAATAATGGTGGTAAATTTACATTACTGAGAGATTTCAATGAATCTTGTACATTCTTGCTATCTAAAACAGTCGAAATCACCCTAAACTGTTCCAGTGTTTGATTATTGTTGTCGAGTAAATCAACACGCAGTGGCAATTTAGTTTCTTCATCGATTAATAACACATAATTAAATCGAGAATTGTCTTTTGAAATAATTCGCATGACTAATGCGGGTCTATCACCAATATGCGTACGACCAGCATCGATAAAATTATAATAAGGCTGAATTTTTTGGTAATTCGCAAAAAGTACCGTAGGTAAGTTATCAATGATATGTTCACCATTTAAGCTAAACGCATCGAATCCCGGTTCAAAATAACTAATTCGGTTACCATTTTGCACTATCTCTCGGCGAGATGAATCCATCTGGATCATTTGAGAAATAGGGACTCCATTAATAATCGCGTGGCGATAGCGCACTGGAACGATATTTTGCGGATTGAATGTCATAAACGACATTTCATAGGACAGGTTCTGGGCAGCCGTTCCCATTTCTTTGAAAAGAACATCGGCATCCGTAGATGATGCCGACGCTTGATTAGACATAATCAGGCTGCCCGTCAGGCAGAAGACGGATAACCATTTATTCATTATTGCAGTTTAACCCCTGCTGATGCGGTATTTTTATCACTGTCTTGATGCGGCTGATTCAGCATTGAACGTCTTTCAATTTCATACTGTTGCAGCATGGCGTTAATACGTTGATTTTGTTGCTCGATTTGCTGAGATTGTTGCTCAGTACCAAACAATTGGCTATCTGAAAGATTTAAGCTAACTGGCGCACCACGTCCGACTGGAACGGTATTAAATACAGGATCATCCACAGTAGAATCGACACTATTGCTTTGATTGTATTGTTGAACACCCACAATTACAGCGAGTGATACACATGCAGCCACACCGATTTGCGTAATTTGGCTAGCCCATGGACGAATTTTGTTCCAAAACGGGAAGCCACTCCAGCTTGCTGGCTCTGGTTGTGATTCAACAACTGCTTGAGGATTAATTCGCACCGCTTCATTTTCCAGCGCTGCCGCAACTTTACTTGCAATATCAAAATGAATGACATCGCCTGTATCATTACGCAGAGTATCACGAACAAGATGATAGCTCTCCCAACGTTGCTTTAACGTTGAATCACATGAAATGGTGTTAATAAGTTCTAAATCTAGAGCTTCACCATCCATCATTGCGGAAAGTTTCTCTCTTTGCATGCCCAATTACCTTCAGTTAATTGCTCACAGTTAAATGGTAACTCGCGACCCAACCAATTAATGTTGTTGGATCAACGGCTGAACTTTTTCATCAATTGCTTCCCTCGCTCTAAAGATCCGCGATCGAACTGTACCCACAGGGCAATCCATCACTTCGGCAATCTCTTCATAGCTTAAACCATCAAGTTCACGTAGCGTGATTGCCATTCGAAGATCTTCTGGCAGTGACTCAATGGTACGGAAAACAACTCGCTTTAATTCATCAGACAACATTAAGTTCTCTGGGTTCGAAATTTCTTTTAATGCGCCGGCGGACTCGAAGTTTTCTGCGTCGCTCGCTTCCAGATCTGACGCGGGAGGACGTCTATCTTGCGCGACTAAATAGTTCTTTGCCGTGTTGACAGCAATTCGATAAAGCCAAGTATAAAAAGCACTGTCGCCACGAAACGAACCGATTGCACGATAAGCCTTAATAAACGACTCTTGTGCGACATCAGGCACATCCGCTTGCGGTACATAACGAGAAACGAGACTTGCAACTTTATGCTGGTATTTAATCACCAGTAAATTGAAAGCTTGTTGATCGCCTTTTTGTACTTTCTCAACCAATATTTGGTCTGTCAGCTGCTCGCTCATTCCAGGAACCATCTCCTGAACACAGATTGATAATGACTTAACTTGTTCATCTTCTCCCTTCCTTAAGCAAGCCTAACTTCGAGTAATAAAAACTGATGAAGTTCAATTTATTCCAAAAATAATCGAAAATAATTTCAAAAAATGGGATCAAAGTTTCTTAATCGATCCCATTGCTCCTTGTGAGCACTACCTAATAGTATACACAAAACAGGCATATCTACGGCATGATTACGTGGAATTTATTCATTCACATTGGTACTTATCATGTAGCCAATGGTTTTTTCCAAATAAACGATGATTTTCCAAATAACTAAAGTGTAGCTAAATAAAACGGTTCTTTGGGAACTCAAAATGCGATTAATACATAGTCACAGGCAGCTCGATAGGCTAACATAAAATTCTCTATAGAAACACAGCACACAAACACTTATGAACGCATCCACACAGCATGACACTGATATTTTAATCATTGGAAGTGGTGTCGCAGGATTATCAGCCGCACTCCGGCTCGCGCCCTTTCATCAAGTTACTATTCTCAGCAAAAGCACCCTCAATGAAGGTGCATCTTATTATGCTCAAGGCGGAATAGCCGCCGTTTTCGATGATACAGATAGCATTGAGTCTCATGTAAATGACACGCTTGTAGCTGGTGCAGGGATCTGTGAAAAGAGCGCCGTCGAGTTTATCGCATCAAACGCCAAACATTGTGTTCAGTGGCTCATTGACCAAGGCGTCTTATTTGATACTGAAATCAACGAAACAGGGGAAACTCAGTATCACCTCACCCGAGAAGGCGGGCATAGCCATCGCCGCATTCTGCATCACGCGGATGCCACCGGAAAAGAGGTTGAAACCACCCTGGTTAATCTTGCTTTCGAACACCCTAATATCCAGATCAAAGAACGCTACAACGCGGTTGATCTAATCCTCGAAGACAAAACCCAACAGAACGCGCGCTCCCGCATTGTTGGTGCCTATGTTTGGAATCGCCAAAAAGAGCAAGTCGAAACTATTCGAGCTAAAACCATCGTATTAGCCACGGGTGGCGCTGCGAAAGTTTATCAATACACCACCAACCCCGATATCTCATCTGGTGATGGTATTGCCATGGCATGGCGAGCAGGTTGTCGTGTAGCGAACTTGGAATTTAACCAGTTTCATCCAACCTGTTTATTCCACCCGCAAGCACGTAATTTCTTACTCACTGAAGCTTTACGTGGTGAAGGCGCTTACTTAAAACGCCCTGATGGCAGCCGCTTTATGCCAGATTATGACGAGCGCTGTGAATTAGCACCGCGGGATATTGTTGCCAGAGCTATCGACCATGAAATGAAACGCCTCGGGGCGGACTGCATGTATCTCGACATCAGCCACAAATCCCCAGACTTTACTAAGAACCACTTCCCCACCATTTATGCCAAGTTACTCACCTTAGGTTTAGATTTAACCCAAGAGCCGATCCCGATAGTTCCCGCTGCCCACTATACCTGCGGCGGCGTCGTTGTTGACCCAACCGGCATGACAGATATACCGAATCTGTATGCTATTGGTGAAGTGAGTTACACCGGGTTACATGGTGCCAATCGCATGGCGTCTAACTCATTACTTGAATGCCTAGTTTATGGATGGGCTGCCGCAGAAAATATTATCAAAACGATCGACGAGATCCCTGCGATTTCTGCACTCCCTGAATGGGATGAAAGCCGAGTTCATAATTCTGATGAACAGGTTGTAATTCAGCATAACTGGCATGAATTGCGCCTATTTATGTGGGATTACATGGGGATAGTAAGAACCACAAAACGACTTGAACGCGCTTTGCGTCGTATTCATTTACTTCAACAAGAAATTAATGACTATTATGCTAATTTCCGCATCTCCAACAACTTACTGGAACTGCGCAACTTAGTCCAAGTTGCAGAGTTAATGGTGCGTTGCGCCTTAGAACGTAAAGAGAGTCGCGGTTTACACTATACCTTAGACTACCCTGAGCTTTTACCCGATTCTGGTCCAACCGTTTTAACCCGCTAATATTCACCGCCTATCTGTGCATTAGCAGCAGATAGGCTTTTAATACTTAAGATAAAATGGCCGGATCAACGAAATAAACTCATCCGTATAGCTATCATCTGGTTGTTTCAACGTTAAAGACGAAATAACCGGCTCCGTCATCTTAATCGTCAATCCTAATAGCATCCGATGATATGGCGTATGTGATTTATCCTGAACTTGCACGCGGTAAGCTAAATTCCAACCACTCTCCATTGCCATCGCTTCGACTTTCTCTCCCACTTCATAGGGCAATACCAAACAAAAAATACCGTTTGGTGCCAAACATTGTTTAGCGCTATCTAATAATACTTGGTGAGTAAGTGTTCCGGTATAGCGCGCTTGATCGCGTTTTTCATCTCGACACGCCACCGCAGGTTCAAAATAAGGGGGGTTACTCACGATTAAATCATATTGATGGTTAGGCTGTTCGCTAAACGTAATAATGTCCTGATGGAACACTCGCAGCCGTTCAGACCATGGTGATTCATCAAAATTTTCCTGCGCTTGTAACGCTGCGGCGTCATCAAGTTCAACCGCATCAACCTGCACTTGCTCACTACGCTGAGCCAGCATTAAGGCAATTAATCCGCTCCCACTACCTATGTCCAACGCGTATTTTGTCGCATTAAGAGGCGCCCACGCACCGAGTAATACCCCGTCAGTACCGACCTTCATCGCGCAACGATCATGAGCAACAAAAAATTGCTTGAAGGTAAACCCGCCTTTTCGATAACGCTTTTTTTGTTCGCTCATACTGCCACTCTGGTTTAAATAGGATTTGCGTGAATATTCTCAATTTCAACCCACAAATCTGCAAATTTAATCTAATTTCAATAATATTATTCTCATATATTGAGAATATCATTTGTTAGTGATTTTTTTTACTGCTAAGTTCGAGAAAAAGGAGATGCCATGAACAGTATTAATAGAACACTAGATATCTTATCGTTTGTCACGACTTGCGCGTCTCCAATCACACCGCAAACCATCTCCAAAGAGTTAGATATTCCTCTCTCAACGGTTTATCGGCTTTTAACTATTCTCATAAACTGGGAATTTGTGACTTACTCTAAGCAATATGGCACTTATACCGTTGGTGCGCAGAGTATCAAAACTCAAGAAAAATACTATCACCACAGTTTGCTAATGACCTCGTCAAAATCAGAGTTGCACGCACTGGCCAAAAAGACCCAAGAGACTGCGGCAATTATTACCGCCAACCTACGGGAAACTATCTGTGTCGATAAAATTGATAGTGAACAAGCCGTACGCTGCTCTTTTATTGTTGGGCATGGTAATACCGTGATCCGCGGCGCTAGCGCAAAAACCCTTTTAGCCTACCGTGATGAACAGTATCAAGAATTGGTCTTCGAAACTCACGCCAAGCAGCTACACAACGATAACTATTTACAGAAATTAAAACAGGATCTGATTCAAATCCGGCAACAGGGCTATGGCATTTCTGTTGGTGAAATTGACGCTGGTGTTTTTGGCGCATCGGCACCTGTTTTTAAAGGCAACGATATTTTAGCTGTCGTCTCTGTCATGGCACCCGAATTTCGTGCCGTCAACCGCGTCGATGAGCTGATTAAAGCAACATGCCAAACGGCCCAAAATATAACAAAACTGATTAACTTGGAGTAACTATGACACAACCTTTTCAATGGCAGGGTCGTACTGATGGTGAAACACAGGAACATTTACGCATTCACCAAGTCATCAACCAACGCTCACCTGCAGAGTTTGCCATTATCGGCTTCGCTTCAGACGAAGGTGTTCGCCGCAATAAAGGCCGCCAAGGTGCTAAAGCTGGCCCTGATGCCATTCGTCGTCAACTTGCTGGCTTACCTATCCACCAGCCATTGGCTATCCGTGATGTGGGAACCGTAAGTTGTGACGATGGTGAGCTGGAAGCAGCTCAACGTCGCCTATCTGATGAAATAATCTCAGTGTTAGAACAGCGTCAAAAACCCATTGTTTTAGGCGGTGGGCACGAAGTCGGCTTTGCGAGCTTTCAAGGCGTTTTCGATTTCGTTCAAAAACATCAGCCAGAAAAGACCATTGGGATTATCAATTTTGATGCGCACTTTGATTTACGTGAAGCCCCAGAAGCCACATCCGGTACGCCATTTTTACAATCCTCACAACTGTGTGCAAAACATCAGCGTCCTTTTAACTACCTGTGTTTAGGCATTGCGGATCATGGCAACACCAAGGTGTTATTCGATACAGCGGATCGCTTAGGCTGCCACTATATTCGCGATAAAGCCTTAACCACAAGTTTATTACCACAAGCAATTGAACAGATTAAACAATTTATAAATTCTGTGGATTACCTGTATGTCACTGTGGATTTGGATGTGTTCTCTGCGGGTATCGCACCGGGAGTCAGTGCACCAGCCGCTCGAGGTATTTCTACTGAAACATTTGATGAATTATTTCGTGTCATCAAATCCAGCGGCAAGATTGCGCTGTTTGATATCGCTGAGTGCAACCCTGAATTTGATATTGATAACCACACATCAAAACTAGCCGCTTATTTGGTTTACCAATATTTATTCTAAAAACAACAAACACAATAAAACGACTGATAAACAACTTTACCTTGTCTTTCAAAATATAAATAAAAGCTTAGTCGACTAAGCAACTAGTTAAAAATAAACAGCATTGTGAATTGAAATATAAATGTTTTTCCCTCTGAAAAGTCATTTATACCCTCGAATTTCGAATCACAGCTAGGCGGTGAACGAAGGTATCCCTAGGAGCATACATAAAGTATGTGACTAGGGTAACTGAGAGAAACCAACAACGCTGTGGCTCGAAATAGGCGGCTAGAGAGGATATCCCTAAGAGCATACACAAGTATGTGACTAGGGTAGCCGAACGCGGCCAACAACGCTGTAGCACGAAAGACATGGTATAAATAAAAAGGGAAAGAAATGACATTCCAAATCGACACACTCACCACCCTCTTCCTGACAGTAGTTTGCCTACTAATGGGTGTTCACCTCAAAAAACGCATTGAATGGCTGCAACGTTTTTGTATCCCTTCACCAGTTATTGGTGGATTTTTAGTCAGCTTGCTTATCTGGGGATTAAAGTCTTTCGATTTAGCTGAGATTACGTTCGATACCAGCTTACAGTCATTCTTAATGGTGGCGTTCTTTACAACTGTTGGTATTGATGGCAGCTTCCGCGTATTAAAAAGCGGCGGACGCTTATTGATTACTTACCTGTTAATTTGCTGGACATTGGTTATTTTCCAAGACACCTTTGGTGCCGGTTTGGCGCATTTGCTAGGTATCGACCCAGTTATCGGGATCATGGCTGGCGGTGTTTCCTTAACAGGTGGACACGGTGGTGCGGCTGCCTTTGGTGGTATGGCTGAAGGTCTTGGCGTACAGTCTGCAACCGTAGCAGCGATTGCAGCTGCAACGTTTGGTCTGATTTCAGGAAGCCTATTAGGTGGCCCTATCGCAAGCTACTTAATTAAAAAACACAAAGTCACTATTCAAGCTGAAGATAATGTTGAAAGCATGAAAGTTGAAGAGAAACTGGCAGGTAAAATTGACTCTATAGACGCCCATGCATTCTTAAAAATGTTAGCGCTGATTTTAGGTGTAATGGTCGTCGGTCAATTTGCGTCTGCGCAATTCACTAAAGCCACAGGATTCTCTTTACCAAGCTATGTAGGCGCCATGATTATCGCGATTATTGTGCGCAACATTAACGATCAAGTTGAAATTGTTCGTATTAACCAAAAATCCATCAACTTAATTTCTGATGTTTCACTGGGCTTGTTCTTAACCATGGCGATGATGTCGCTTAAGATTTGGGAGCTGAAAGTTATCGCGCTGCCATTATTCATCATCTTACTGGCGCAAACTATTGCCATCATCCTGTTCGTTGTTTTCGTTGTCTTTAGACTGTTAGGCAAAAACTACGATGCCGCAGTAATGTGTTCAGGCATGATGGGACATGGTTTAGGTGCAACGCCGAACGCAATGGCAAACATGTCATCGGTCTGTGAGCGCTACAAACAAGTTTCTATGAAAGCATTTATGATTGTGCCACTAAGCGGAGCTGTACTTATCGACCTCGTGGGAATTCCTTACCACACTTGGTTAATTAACATGCTCAGCTAATTCCACTTCATCCCTCTTACCAACTATACGACAGAGTTTGGTAAGAGGGAGCATTATCAGTAAGCCGCTTCCTTATATACCCCCCGCCAACAAAAACAGGTAAACTCTGCACAAAGCTGATTTTTGTGGTGAACAATTTTGCTAACCTGTTTATAATCAGCGCCCCAAATAGAGGTATATCATGACTGCATCCACTTTTTCTGAACTTGAGCTTGATGAAAGCCTGATCACTGCGCTGACCAATAAAGGTTACGAGCGCCCGACGGCGATCCAAGAAGCCGCCATCCCTCCTGCAATGGATGGACGCGACGTTTTAGGTTCAGCCCCAACCGGAACAGGTAAAACTGCGGCATTCTTATTGCCAGCCATTCAACATTTACTTGATTTCCCAAGAAAAAAATCAGGTCCGCCTCGCGTTCTGATTTTAACACCAACTCGCGAACTCGCTATGCAAGTCGCTGATCAAGCTAAAGAGTTGTGTGCACATAATCATTTAGACGTTGCCACCATTACAGGCGGCGTTGCGTATATGAACCACGCTGAAGTTTTCAGCGAAAACCAAGATATCGTCGTCGCAACCACTGGGCGTTTGCTGCAATACATTAAAGAAGAAAACTTCGATTGCCGCGCTGTGGAAATTCTGATCCTCGATGAAGCTGACCGTATGCTGGACATGGGCTTTGCGCACGATATCGAAACGATCGCAGGCGAAACCCGCTGGCGTAAGCAAACCATGTTGTTCTCCGCTACCCTTGAAGGTGAAGCGATTCGTGATTTTGCTGAGCGCTTGCTTGAAGATCCTATCGAAATTGAAGCGGATCCTTCGCGCCGTGAACGCAAGAAAATCCAACAATTCTACTATCGCGCTGACACGTTAGAACATAAAACTGCTTTACTGTGCCACCTTATCAAGCAAGAAGATGTCACCAAATCGATTGTCTTCGTGCGTAAGCGTGAACGCGTTCGTGAAGTTGTTCAATGGCTGCGTGAGGCTGGTATTGAACCTTGCTATATCGAAGGCGAAATGGTGCAAGCGAAGCGTAACGAAGCCGTTCGCCGCTTAGTGACTGGGCAAGTGAAAGTCCTCGTTGCGACAGACGTTGCTTCCCGTGGGTTAGATATTGAAAACGTCAGTCATGTTTTTAACTTCGACTTACCACGCACTGCAGATGTCTATTTGCACCGTATCGGCCGTACTGGTCGTGCTGGACGCAAAGGTACTGCTCTTTCTTTAGTTGAAGCACACGATTTCCCTCTACTGGGTAAAATCACTCGCTACATCGAAGATCCGATTAAGATGCGTGTGGTAGATTCATTACGCCCAACAACCAAAGCGCCTTCTGAAGCGATGCTGAATAAGCCAAAACCATCTAAGAAAGTGCTGGCTAAGCGTAAAGAGAAGAAAAAAGAAGAGCAAAGCAAGAAAAAAGAAAAAGTACGCCATCGCGATAAGAAAAATATCGGTAAACGTCGCACTCCAGCTATATCATCTACAACTGCAGATAGCAATAAAACCAAGTAAAACTCAATCGAGTGATACTGACAAAAGCGGGCTTCGGCCCGTTTTTCATTTATTAACTTAAGTTCATTAGCTTATAGACCCTCTCCCTCATAGCCCGGCTTTCATTAGTTAACGATTCTGCTTTTATCATATGATTATCTAAAATATCTCGGCAGTTATAACCCTGATTGTTTTCCATTCGCCAATCTGCACCATTCGATAATAATAATTCAGCGACATCTAAAGAGTGACTATTTAAAGCATCATGCAACGGAGTATTTCCCAAATTATCTCTCACGTTGACTATTAAACCATTACTCAGCAAAATTTCTGATTGAGCCACTCTCCCACTTTGAGCCGCTAAATGTAAAACAGTTTTTTGCTGAGCCAACTGCATTTTTTTAATTCCCTGCCCATATGGTGACTCCAATAATACTTTTATAAATTGGCTATTACCTGTACGAACAGATTGCATAGCGAGTTTATCAATATCACAGTGCTTATTTTTCATTGAAAGTAATGCTTTAAATTCACTGATGTTTTCTTTCTTAATTGAATTTTTACAACTTTCTTGCCAATTAAAACTTTGTTTCTGCTCTACGTTAGGAAATTCACTCAACATAGAATCCGCTGTTTTATCAAATTCACCTGTAATCGCATTCCAATTATTCCATGGTTTATGTTTGCACATCATCCTAATAATCTTAACCATTGAATGTGCAATAAAGCTCCTGGCCATCAAACGGTGTGGTAACCAGTCTTTCCAAGAATTATGTTCGCTGTAAGCCATTTTGATACGGTTTCCCAACGCAGAAGGGATTGGTAACGTGTTTTGAAGTGCATCAAGCCAATCATATTGAACAGTATAAAAGCGTATCAAACCTTCATCTGCTTGTTGCTTAGCAATGTTATAATCCATTCCAATTTTATGTACTGTGTTTTGAGCAAGCCCTGAAGGACTAAATGAAATACAAGGTGATTGACTCGCCAATGCCGCTATTGATGCAAGACCTCCCCCTAGAGAGTGCCCTGTACAGATAATATTGCCTTTCACGGCTCGATATAGAATATTAGTTAACCCCACAGCCTGAAAGAATTGAGGTTCATAATATCCTAGCCCTTGCCGAATATTGGCATAAAAATCGACAATATCATTCGTCCCCGCAAAGCAAATAATATACAGACCATTAAAACAACAAATATTTGATTGAAAACCTGTAAATTCATTATTTAAAAGTTCTGCATCTATGCCTAATTCATTAATTTTTGACGGGCTAAGTTTTTCTACTCCTTGAATATCACGCCAATTACGATGATAGGCACCTTGTGATAGTAACGCTAAAAGATAATCTTTATTCTGTGCATCTCTTCCTAAAAACTCCTCTCTTGTGACATTCTTAGGCCATTTATCTCTAAAACTGCATGATGAATCTAAAAATGTATTTTGTTGATATAAATTTAAACCTTCTTCAACAAAAGAAAGTTCGTCCTTACTTACTGTCTGCTGTATTGCTGTATTGAATGGCATAAATTCTCCCTAACAAATGCTGTATGCTGGAAGAATATTGAAATATAAATAACCAAGGGAGGAAATAATCAACTTTGTTAGAGGTAAATAAAAAAGCCATTGAGAACAATGGCTTTTAGAATTTATTAAGATAAGAGATCTATTGACCCCTTAATGTTTATTACAGGCTTTCAGTGAAAGTACGAGTAATAACGTCACGCTGCTGTTCAGGCGTTAATGAATTAAAACGCACTGCATAACCAGAAACACGGATAGTTAATTGAGGATATTTTTCTGGGTTTTTTACTGCATCTTCTAATGTTTCACGGCTTAATACGTTAACATTTAAGTGCTGACCACCTTCTACACGAACAGTTGGTTTCATTTCGAGAGGAACTTCACGGCTCTCAAAAGCACCCAGCTCATCTTTAGGAACAACCTGGCCTTCGCTATAATCTGCTTTTGCACACACGCAACGAGCTTCATTTGTCTCGCTATCGATTAACCAGAAAGAGTTCAGCAGTGCTGCATTGTCACTTTTAGTAATTTGAATACCAGTAATCATCTCGACCTCCACGTTCGAATCAGATTTTGATCAATCTTTGCTAACTGTTTTTAATCGCTGTTGATTGGATAATTGGTCTAACCAACCTGTTTATCTAATATATACCAGCTAGACCCCCTACATTCTTTGATATTTATCAAATATTTCGTATGGTAATTAACCAAACCAGTGCATCTTCATGATTTAAATCAATATTCACATTTGGATTTTTTAATTATTTTTGTAAATTTTCAAATTAATTTGAAGCTATTTTAGAGAGTTAGCGCAGAACAACACTTTATCTATACGTCATGAACCAGTAAGCTACGAACTATAAAACACATCACTATGGAATCATTCATGTCAAATACGATGACTTGGCACGACGTAATCGGTGCGGAAAAATCACAAACCTATTTCAAAGAGACTCTCGCGTTTGTCGCAAAAGAGAGAGAAAGCGGAAAAGTAATCTACCCGCCGCAAGAAGATGTTTTCAATGCGTTTCGCTATACTGAATTAGCAGACATCAAAGTCGTTATCTTGGGACAAGACCCCTATCATGGGCCGGGACAAGCACACGGATTATCCTTTTCTGTACGTCCGGGTATTAAAGCGCCGCCTTCACTCGTCAATATATATAAAGAGCTTGAGAAAGATATTCCTGGATTTGTCCGCCCGGAACATGGGTACCTGCTTAGCTGGGCGCAACAAGGGGTTTTACTCCTCAATACGGTATTAACTGTAGAACAAGGTAATGCGCACTCACATGCACATCTAGGCTGGGAAACCTTTACTGATAAAGTGATTCAGGCGATTAATGATCATACTGAGAGTGTAATTTTTCTTTTATGGGGCTCTCATGCACAAAAGAAAGGTCGCATTATCGATACTAAACGCCACCATGTACTTAAAGCCCCTCATCCATCCCCACTGTCTGCACATCGAGGCTTTCTAGGATGTGGTCATTTCTCAAAAGCTAATCAATTGCTTGAACAACAAGGTCGCGCACCGATTGATTGGTATCCGGTTATTCCTGAATAAACACATTCTATAGCAATAAAGCTCGCCATAGAAAAATGGGATGCTCTGCATCCCATTCACGTTATATACCCTAAAATTATTTATGTTCTAAACTTATTTAGAAACAATTACCATTGCAGGGCGCAGCAGACGGTTATTCAAGGTATAACCCTTTTGCATTACGTTGATCACCTGACCTGCACTATGGTCTGGGGATTCAATCATGGTCATGGCTTGGTGAACTTCAGGGTTGAATGGCACATTCGCCGCATCAACAGGCTCAATACCAAACTTAGAAACGGCATCTAAGAACGTTTTCAACGTAAGATCTAAGCCTTCTAACATTGCTTTGGATTCTTCGTTGTCACGATCAGCGGCTTCAATTGCACGTTCTAAGTTATCAATCACAGGCAACAATTCATTGGAAAACTTCTCAAGCGCAAACTTGTGGGCTTTTTCAATATCTTGTTCTGTACGACGACGAATATTTTCGATTTCAGCGTGAGCACGTAACATCGCTTCGCGTTCAGTTTTACGGGAAGCTTCAAGTTGCTGTTCAAGCTCAGCAATACGCGCTGCTAACGCTTGTTCTTCGGCTTGTAAATCTGCTTGTTGAGTATCAACTTCTTGCTCTGCTTGCACTTTTTGTGTTTCATTTTGCTCAGAAGCTTGCTCATCATGCATGTTTTGTTCTTTACTACTCATGAATATCTCCGCGTATTTAGCAATAATTCTATCTATGAGAGTATTATGGGGATCTAATACAGGGATTCAAGGGAAGTCATACAACGAGGAGTTAAAAAAGTATGCAAAAGGCTAAGATGACACCATCTTCACAATTTAAAACTATCGGTATTGTCGGACACCCAAGGCACCCTGAAGCACTGGCGACCCATGAACTTATCTATCATTGGCTGATTTCAAAAAATTACCACGCAATAATTGATAAACAAGTGGCTAAGGATTTGAAATTAAAAGATGCCAATACAGGAACTTTAACAGAAATCGGTCAACAAGCCGATTTAGTCGTTGTTGTTGGAGGTGATGGCAACATGCTTGGAGCCGCGCGAATTTTATCCCGCTATAACAATAAAGTTATTGGTGTAAACCGCGGCAATTTAGGTTTTTTAACCGACCTAGACCCCGACAATGCCCTTCAACAACTTTCTTGTGTTCTTGATGGGGAATATCATGAAGAACAACGCTTTTTATTAGAAGCTCAAGTTATCAAAGCGAATCAAAAAGCCCGTAAAAGTAGCGCCATCAACGAAGTGGTTCTGCACCCTGGTAAAGTCGCGCATATGATTGAGTTTGAAGTTTACATTGATGAAAAATTTGCCTTTTCGCAACGCTCAGACGGCTTAATTATTGCAACCCCGACAGGCTCAACAGCCTACTCGTTATCCGCTGGGGGGCCTATCCTTACACCAAATCTAGACGCTATTGTACTCGTGCCGATGTTCCCTCACACCTTATCGTCTCGCCCATTAGTTATCAGTAGCGACAGCAGTATTCGCTTAAAATTTTTACGCACCAATATTGATTATGAAGTCAGTTGCGATAGTCAAATTATGCTACCTATCCAGGATGGCGAAGAGGTGATTATTAAACGCAGCTCGAAGAGTCTGAATTTAGTTCATCCAAAAGATTACAATTATTTCAATACATTAAGTTCAAAGCTCGGTTGGTCTAAAAAAACTTTTTAAATTTTTCGCACTGCCTCTTTACTGTATAAAAAAACAGGTTAAACTGTATGAAAACACAGGTGTGTATTTAAACAGGAGAGCGCAGATGCTAACCCAACTAACCATCAATAATTTTGCTATCGTTCGTGAGTTAGAAATCGATTTTCGTAGCGGTATGACGACAATTACAGGTGAAACCGGTGCGGGTAAATCCATCGCTATCGATGCTCTTGGTTTATGTTTAGGTAACCGAGGTGAAGCCAACATGGTTCGCCCTGGTGCTCAACGTGCCGATCTGTGTGCCCGTTTTTCACTTTCTGACGCTCAAATGGCGGCAAACTGGCTCATTGAGCATCAACTTGATAATCAAAATGAATGCTTGCTTCGCCGTACCATCGCAACCGATGGGCGCTCTCGAGGCTTTATTAACGGTGTTTCCGTTCCCTTATCCCAATTACGTGAACTCGGTGCATTACTGATCCAAATTCATGGCCAACACGCTCACCAGTTATTACTGGATAATGACCATCAGCAATCCTTACTTGATGCTTATGCTAATCAGCAAGAATTACTCGCTCAAATGAAGCAAACGTGGCAAAAGTGGCATGAGTCTTGTCAGCAATTAGCTGTTTTTCAAAAACAGATGCAAGAACGTGAATCTCGCCAGCAATTGCTTGATTATCATTTAAAAGAGTTAAATGAGTTCCTACCCGTTCAAGGGGAGTTTGAGGAAATTGACCAAGAATATAAGCAGCTTGCTAATCACGGGCAATTTTTAACTATTGGGCAAACAGCGGCTCAAATCCTAACTGAAAGTGACGATGCGAACGTCATCAGCCTTCTTAATACGGCAAAAAATGAGCTTTCTGATTTAGTCACTCTGAATCCTAAATTTTCAGGATTATTGGATATGCTGGAAGAAGCGGCCATCCAAGTTAGTGAAGTGAGTGATGAAATTAAACATTACTGCGATCAATACGAGTTAGACCCAAATCGCTTATTTGAATTGGAGCAGCGAATTTCCAAACAAATTAGTTTGGCGCGCAAACATCATGTTACGCCTGAAGCTCTGCCTGAACTCTTTCAGCAATTAGTCGAAGAGCAAAATCAAATTGCTAATCAAAATGAAGATTGTGAAGCTTTAAATGCGCAGGTCATTGCCGATCACCAAAAAGCATTAGAGTGTGCAGAACGTTTACATCATGTACGCCTGCATTACGCACAAGAACTCAGCCAACTAATTACCAGCAGCATGCATCAACTTTCAATGCCTCATGGTCTATTCACGATTGATGTAAAATTTGTTCCTGAACATTTGCAACTCGATGGTGCCTGCAAAGTCGAATTCAATGTCACCACAAACCCGGGACAACCTCATCAAGCCTTAGCAAAAGTCGCATCAGGTGGTGAGCTATCTCGCATCGCTTTAGCTATTCAAGTGATCACCGCGAAAAAAATGGATACTCCGGCGTTAATTTTTGATGAAGTAGACGTGGGTATCAGTGGCCCAACCGCCGCTATCGTCGGGAAATTGCTCCGTGAGCTTGGCGAATCCACCCAAGTTATGTGTGTGACTCACTTGCCTCAAGTCGCAGGCTGCGGTCATCACCATTTTTATGTCAGTAAAGAAACAAACGGTGTAGAAACCGAGACTCACATGCAGTTACTGGATAAAAAATCCAGATTACAAGAACTTGCACGATTACTCGCAGGTTCTGAAGTGACAAAAAATACGTTGGCTAATGCAAAAGAGTTGCTCGCAGCTTAAATTTCGACAACTTTTTTTATCTCCTGTTGTCTTAGAGTCGATCTGGAAGGTTTTAAATTGTATCAATGTCGATTATCATTGATGTTCTGACTCCAAAAGGAATGAGATATCCATGCGTTATAAATTGTTAACTGCTGCAGCACTATCATTCGCATTAATGTCCACAGGCTGTTCAATGATGGAACGTCTTGTCTATCATCCGGATATTAACCAAGGTAACTACCTGACGGCGAAAGATGTTGCGAAGATTAAAAAAGGAATGACACAGCAACAGGTTGCTTATGCTTTAGGCACGCCAATGATGACTGACCCGTTTGGTTCTCAGACTTGGTTTTATGTTTTCCGCCAAGAGCTGGGGCATGACCCAGTGAAGCAAGAAACACTGACGCTGACGTTTGATCGTAACGGTATCCTGACTGATATCAAAAACGAAAAAAACCTTGAAGCACAACAAGCCATGGAAGCTGGTGAAGTTAAAGCATCAGAACCAAAAGCAGCGGAATAACACCCTATATAGCATCATGCTTGCGCGTGTATAACTTGAGTATATAAGTAGCTACCTGCCCCATTTAAATGATGGGATAAAAAACAGGTAGTTACTTTAGTACTTTTATTTATCCTTTTATAACTTCTCGCCAATACATAGAAGCACCATCTTCTACGTTCTAGCCTATAAATCGACGTATCCATCACTCCCCACAAAGAAAAATCTATAAATTAGACACAAAAAAACCGAGCTTTCACTCGGCTTCATATCAAATTGATTCGCTCACTGCGCAATATCTTATTTATTATTCTCTTTCGATTTTTCAGCTCGCTTGCGGCGCAACTCTTTCGGGTCGGCAATTAATGGGCGATAAATTTCGATTCTATCCCCTTCTTGAACCACATCACCCAATTTCGCTGGGCGACTATAAATGCCTACTTTATTTTTCTTTAAATCGATATCCGAACGCAGCGTTAAAATACCCGATGCAATAATTGCATCTTCAATTGTGGTTCCTTCTGCAACCTTCACAGAAAGCAAAAATTGCTTTTCAGGCAACGCATAAGTCACTTCAATATTGATATCAGACACGGTAAACGACCTTAGCACGAGAGGTAAATGCTTGAACCATATTGTTGGCCAGCTCTTTGAATATTTTACCGAATGCCAACTCAATCAGCTTATTGGTAAATTCAAAATCGAGATGAAACTCAATTTTACAGGCGTCAGCACTCAAAGGAATAAACTGCCATCCCCCAGATAGAGTTCTAAAAGGACCTTCCACTAACTGCATTTGGATACGTTTATTGTCTTCCAACGCATTTTTCGTAATGAAGGTTTTGCTAATTCCCGCCTTTGAAACCTCAACCGATGCCGTCATTTCATCTGAATTCTGGCTAATAATTCGGCTTCCAACGCATCCCGGTAAAAAACTTGGATATGAAATCACATCATTCACAAGTTTATACATTTGTTCTGCGCTAAAAGGGACTAACGCAGAGCGACTAATCTGTGGCATATCAATTCCTATCCCCAAAAACTGCGCATATAATAGCACCATTGATGGGTTACTCAAAAAACAAAACCCGTGCAGGGCAAGAAATGCACAATCGCAAAAATATCAGTGTTGAACGATTTCATTCAACGCATCTTAACGTATAATGAATGAACTATGACAAAGAAAAAACCATATAAACCCGGTTCAGCAACAATTGCTATGAACAAACGTGCTCGCCACGAATATTCTATCGAAGAGGAGTTCGAGGCGGGTTTATCCCTACAAGGTTGGGAAGTTAAATCATTACGCGCGGGCAAAGCCAACATTGGTGATAGCTACGTTTTGCTGCGCGATGGTGAAGCATATCTGTTTGGTGCCAACTTTACGCCACTGACAGTCGCATCATCCCATGTAGTCTGTGACCCAACCCGCAGTAGAAAACTGCTTCTAAATCAACGTGAATTAGATACCCTTTACGGTAAAGTTAACCGCGAAGGCTATACTGTCATCGCTCTTTCCTTATATTGGAAAAACGCGTGGTGCAAAGTGAAAATTGGCGTCGCCAAAGGTAAAAAAGCCCACGACAAGCGTTCTGATATCAAAGATAGAGAGTGGCAACTAGATAAAGCACGTATAATGAAACATTCTAATCGCTAAGTCCTAGCTTTATAGAGTTATTTTCTGTTATACTGCACACACAACTTGGGGCTGATTCTGGATTCGACGGGATTTGCGAAACCCAAGGTGCATGCCGAGGGGCGGTTGGCCTCGTAAAAAGCCGCAAAAAAATAGTCGCAAACGACGAAAACTACGCACTAGCAGCTTAATAACCTGCTTAGAGCCTTCTCTCCCTAGCCTCCGCTCTTAGGACGGGGATCAAGAGAAGTCAAACCCAAAAGAGATCGCGTGGATGCCTTGCCTGGGGTTGAAGCGTTAAACTTAATCAGGATAGTTTGTTGGTGGCGTGTCTGTCCGCAGCTGGCAAATGAAATTAAAGACTAGACTAAGCATGTAGTACCGAGGATGTAGAAATTTCGGACGCGGGTTCAACTCCCGCCAGCTCCACCAATTAAATCAAGGGGTTGCGTGAAAACGCAGCCCCTTTGTTTTATCTAATGTCCACTTTGCGTCCACCACTTTAAATTAAGATGGACACTCATATATAAACCTAGCAATTTATTAACGAGGGTAATATGGCTTTAGTGAAATGCAAAGAATGCAAAAAAGAAGTATCAGACAAGGCAAAAGAATGTCCGCACTGTGGAGTTAAAGAGCCGGGAGTAACTGTAGGTCAAAAGGCAGGCGGCTGTCTTATTATGATCGTCATTTTCGCGGCTATTGTTTATTACTTCTCAAGCGGTGACTCTGATGATAAAACATCAAAAACAAATCCCGCAGTCTGTGAAGCTACAGACGGTGAATGTATAGCTAACTCAATGATGATTAATCCTGATGTAATAACTGCATGTAAAAGTGGTGTCGAAAAATATTCTAAATTCGAATATGAATGGACTGATGGTTTTACCTCCCCTCTTTTTTCTCGTTATCTACTAAAGCAAGATGCAGGACAAATTGTTTTACTTGGTGATCAGGTCAAATTTACAAATGGCTTCAATGCTAAATCAACAATGACATACCACTGCACTGTCGATATCAAAAAGAAATCTGTTGTTAGCGTTCAAGTGGCACAAGGTCGCTTGCAATAATTTCGTGACATGTCACGGCGTGATTTATTTTTTCAAAAGTATGTCACGCTGATTTCCCCGAATATTTTTGTAACTCATTTCAGTTTTTCAATTTCTCTCAAGCCGCATGATTGCTGGCTTTTTGAAATTCCCCGACATTTTCAGCGATCCGATCAATCCCACGTAAAATATAGAATCTCATTATATTTCAGTATGTTGTCTTTTTCATGCGATCCGTTTCGCGATCCGAAAACTGAAATCTATTGAAATTCTTTTCACACATTTCAGTTTGATATTTTCGTTAAGTCCCTAGTATTGGCGCGGCTTAGCGATATGTTTTGTAGAATTTTAAAACTGAAATAATTTTATGATCCAAATTGTGCAGGCGGGTGCGGTGTAGTGCGTTTTACGTGGTGAAATCTTTTCTTTCGTGGGCGCTGTGATTCACCAGCGCTATGCAGTGGACGCGATCCGATTCAATGATTAGGTTTTGTTAGATGATTATTGATACGCTTAGCGTTGCGTATAGGCGTCTATATTGCGGATATAAAAAAGCCCACATGATGTAGGCAAATGGTGGACGATAACTTTACTTACCAATGACGGGCGAATACTTTTTATTCAATGTATCTGACTTGGTGCCAGTGCCTTTGATATCTGACGCGTTGACTGGTGCGCCTGTGTTGCTGTGTGTATGTGCTGCGGTGAGTTCGGCTAGCTCTTTGACAACATCAAGTGTATCAATCATCAACTGTGCGACGTTGATTTGCTGGCTACCTATCCAAACAACGGGGGCGATAATTTGTTGTTGTGCTCCTGCAATACTTTGCTTTATCTGTCCAACTTTCTCTATCAGCTTTTGACCAATTTCAACAGTGGCATTCTGACCGACATCAATAGTCATATCCTTTTCAATACTAGCCACATAGTTTGCTGATGTCGCGATAGAATAGTCACCCTCGGATAATTGCTGAATTGCCCCAGCTAACAATTTTCTGGTACCAAGAACGGTTAATGTATCTGTCGCCTGTACTGTCGTTTCCCTTGCGACTAACTCACGTTGTTCTTTGTCCGCTTTAATATTGCGTAGCATTGAAGATTCACTGATAGTCTGGTCTGTTTCACGGTTCCAGCTACCATCTTGCGTGACACGCTGAAAAACTTCTTTGCGTTGTTGCTGCAGCTGTTCCCCTGGTTGTATGTCCGGTAGGGTATTATTTTGACTGAGTGTTTGCCGGATAAATGGTTTATCCGGTCTGCCTCCCTCAAAAGCTATTTCAACTAATGTCCCCTCCGGTGGAAACTGAAACATACCACTTTCACCGCCTGCCATTGGTAGTGGTAATGGTACCGCTTTGTAAGCTGGCGCGGCTGATTCGTTACCATCACTATCTAGCAATCGAACATCAACGGCGTATTTGGGTCTGAACGGATCAGAAATATCACCGGCACTCACGGACTCGGTAGGTGATTCAATTCTGGCGAATTTTGGTAAATGTAGCCCTGCAGATAATTCTGGATAGGCTTTATCCATTTGCTTTTGAATTGGGGTTTTATTTTCTGCTTTACCAGTAAGCGGATTTTCTGCAGTCCAATAGAGTGTAATATCTTCATTTTCAAGTTGAATTTTATTAACACGCTGATTATTTACCACGGTTCCTGCACGTAAAGCAGGGATTAAAGGATAAGTCGCGCTATTACCTGCAGATTGATTCTTTGAGAATTCAGCGGATATTTCGTGGTTATCATCTTTAAACATCGAATCGGACCAACTGCCCACAAAGATTTTTCCATCAGGCATTTGGTACCAAACATAATCATTGATACTGAAAACAGCCCCTAAATTGGCTAATAGTTGAAATCCGGTACCGTTGTGAGTGAAGTGCGGAATCGGTGTATTGGTATATTTCGCTTCTGGCAGAATAAATGTTAACCCGCTATTTTCGTGCAGATAGTCGGTGATCGTCTTTAATGTTGGATGCTGAAAAGAACATGGCCACATTTTATCGAATACAGCGACCAGCTCACGAACAAACAGTTTTTGAAATCCATTTTCGGCAGGTTGTGAGCGTTCAACATATCCGGTGAAATAACGATAGAGCGAGTCAGTATAACCTGTGTCGAAACGAACCAACTTTCCGGTATAGTCTTTTTCTGTTTCAACCGTTAAAAATCCACGCCCACATGCGGATAATTCCAGCATAATTTTGGCATCAACAATATGAACCTCATCACTGGATAAATAACATCTGCTAATTGGTTTCATCAGAATTTATTCCCAAAATCATCAATTGGTTTCAAAACCGTACTTTCAAACCATGTTAATTCGTCTTTTTCTTCTGCAGCCGATGTGCCTTTAACCGGTGCTTTTGGATTACCGGTTTGTTTCTTCGCTTGAACTTGACCCGCGGCTCTAATGTCTTTTTTCTCAGAAACAGATAAATGCTCTCTTAACGTGAACGTGACTTGCCACGCCATTTGCCCGTCAATTTCTGAAGCATCAATATTTCCCGTAAATGTGGCGATGCGAAAATTAATAGCTTTAGCGGTATGGTTGGCGACGCGATAGCGCTTTAACTTGCCGCCGTCTTTGGCTTCTGCAAGGGCAAATAATCGCGATAGAATTTTGTCATCCGTAAAGTTAATCACGCCCGTGACACGCAGCTCTTTTGGCTTGATGCCTTGCTCAGCGACAGCTGTGCTCGACGTTTGACCGGATTGGTCTTTATCTTGGAATTGTACCGACGGGTTAACTTTGATGTTTTTTAAAGGGATCGCTTCGCCGTCAAGTGCGAATATGATTGTTGTCGGTTTCTGGTTGGTTGATTGGTTCATGAAGCATCCCTTTTAATGGTGCTAGTTCGCTTCCTGCGAACAGTGTTGCTAATGTAAAAATAGCATCTGGCTCTGGAATATCTTTTTTTAGCTGTTCGGCTAAATAATCGCCCGTGCCTTTGCCCGTAAAACTCCAAATAACCACTGATTTTCCCAATAAATCAGCCAGTTTATTACCAATGTCTTTGAGTGCAGCTTCTCTTGTTGATTTAAATCCCGACATCGCCGCTTTCATTGCATCGATACCGCTAGCACTCCCAGCGCTGTTTTTGGCTTGTTCTATCAGTTGAGCGTTGATAGTGGTGCGGCTGCTTGATGTTGATAGTGCCTGTGGTTTTGGTAAACCACCAAATTGCGCCCCCGGCAGCTGCATTTTGGTCATTTGCAGATTAGCCGCGGTTTTCGCCATGCGCTCAACCTGCGAAAAAACAGGCAAAGGGAATACGGTTGAAAATATCTGTAGCAGTGACATAAATTCAAGGTGACTTTTCGCACTGACCATCATCACTACGATTTCAGTTTCAGCCGTTCCCGCCAGTTTTTTGGCTATATGGTTAATAGCATTGGTTGGGCTTAAATAGCTTCCTGTTTCTGTTTTTTGTCCTAACCCGTAGATAAATGGGTGTGCAGGTACCATCGAACAGGTTAGCCCCGACATAGTCGGGGACATTTTCATTACGGATTTGCGCCACTTTGGGTGAATTATGGTTTCACTGGCCATGTGATATCCGGTGCGGTTGATGTGTCGATGTCGGCAATCATGACGCTATAAATTTCCCATGCAGTCAATAAATCTTTATCGTCGTCTGTTGCCATGTTCAATCGCACTTTGCGCTCTAAAATAGTGATATTTTTTTCTGCATCCTCAGCACAGAGTTGCTTTTTCATTTCCGCTTCTGCGATGTGTTGCCCTTTAGATTTTGGCGGATTTAGATACGATTCAACCTCTTTATCGGTCATTTTTTTCATTGATTGAATATTTTCACGAATATCAAAAAATGCTAGAGGTATCTCTTCATACTCTGATTTAAGCTGTCTATATTCAGATTCAATTTTGCTGAATGTAGTTAAGGCAACGTTATAGCTTGCTGTTTTTTCATTCACATCATTCTCAAGCTCAGACGCACCCTCATCCGGTTCTTCACTAGCTATTGCTGAATCATACCGTGATATCGCTTCGTTAAGTTCTAGCAATGCAGCGTGCAACACATTATATGCATGAGTATAAGTAGGCTCTTTTTCAGAAAGTAGCGCCTCTAACTCGGTTAGGCGTGATACCTGCTCTATATTGCTTTTTGTATAAGCATACACATGCTGTTCTTTATCTTTAAAATACATCATCGTAATTCACTCCATGTGTACGTATAACCAATCGTGTCAGAAATTCTGTATTTAGCGCCTGCTGGAACTATCACTGACAACGGACGCGCTATTGTTGCAACTGAGTTATAACCAATCATTGCAACGACAGTATCATTAACTAAAAAATCAACATTTTTAGCTTCTCCGTATGCCGTCACGCAAACAAAAATCGGTCTTGACGTATCATTTGTATATGTGACCCTAGACTGGCGCTCTGATGTGACATTAACCCATTTTTGCCCTTCACCGATAAGCTGCTCTACAATTGCAAGCGTGCCATTTTTACCGCTGCCGGGGTGTTTAATATCGCCCAACCATTTTCCACTTGAGTCTTGAGCAGTAATGCCGACATTACCATCTGCAGCAGCATACAATACCGCCCTAGCTTTATCAGATGCTTCGACAGATAATCGCCGAGTCGCTGTTAAAAACCCTTGGATAATTTGCTCTTGCGTTGAATTTTTATCAACATACTCGCCTTTAGGTTGATAATTACCTGCAGGCTGATAATTACCAGCAGGTTGATAATTACCTTTTGGCTGAAATTTATTGTTGGCCTGTGGAATGCTATAGACGTTTAGCTCTTCGGGTGTTGGAGGATTTAATTTTGTGTAATCCTCATCCCATTTATCCGCCCACGTTTTATTCCCACCGTTGTAGCGTCTTGTATACGTCTTTTTATCGTACCAATCTGTGTAAACTTGCTTAACACTACTATTTCCTGTTTTAATGACCTCAAGCGAACCGGGTGAATTACTAGGATAGTTTTTGCTATTCTCTCCAATGCTGCCATTGGGCTGAAAATAAAGGCCAGGGCTTAAGTAATCATTTAAATCAGCATTTATAGGTATTACGATTGCTCTATCGAAGATAGTTTGAGATGTAATATTTTTTATATCATCTTTAGATGCAAGTTTGTTAAATTCCGTCGTCACCAACTGTTGACTAGCAACTAACTCAGAGCTATTACCCGTTTGATTTGTGATATTTGCTTTATCGATTTTTTTACTTAAATCAAGCTTAAATCGGGTTTCTAATGCGCTAATTTCTTGACTGTTTAAAGCCCCCATCGGACGTAAATCTTTCACGTTACCGGATGCATCAATACTCGCGATAGCAAAAACTTGATGTGTAAATCCCGCAGCATCAACATAATTACTCAGCGTTGCTGCTGATGTAATTTTGATAACCGTATTCCACTTGCTGACAATATTGCCCTGATAGCTAAAATCAGCGTAAATCTTGGTATTGCGTAACCCGTTTAAAATCTGGTTTTGCTCCAATTGTCCACGCAAACCGCCTACATATCCCAGCCCCTTTTTAACTGTGAACTGCTCACCGCTACGAGTGACTTCAAAACCATCATTAAAGAATGCGGCCGCGCCGTAGTTATCGACGTTAATAAGGCGCTGCATTTCATCAATGCCCGTTAGACGGGCGGTAAAGTCAATCTGCCACGTCTCTGCGCTAGTTTTGATTTGAGTTTCTTCGGCTGCGCCATTGAATTCAAGCAAGAATGAACGGATCAGAACGTTGCCTTGTTGCCCATTTTGGGTTTTCAGCTTTTTCTGGATTGGGGCATGGGTGATCATCGCAATGGTACCGGATTCTTTATTAAGCAATCCAATCCAGTTAAAGTCGAAATCGCCTATATCTGCACCTAAAGTGACACTGTATGCGACGGCGTTCTCACTCACCAACCCAGCTTTGTTCACTGCTTGGCGGTGAACAATCTGATTTGCAGGGGGTAACTTTTCGTTGCGGTCAATGGGTTTAGTCGGGTCTAAGTTCGGTACATTCGCGAACACAAACTCATTGAGTAAAACAGGCTTTCCTGTTGCAGCTTCTTGGGCTTTCCATCCCTCAAAAGCAATGGTAATAACTGATGCCATATAATGCAGTCCTTTACATTAATGAAGCGCCGTAGACTTCGCTCGACGCTGAAATTTGTCCAATTCGAATATAGAGTGGCTGATTAGGTAATGTTGCGTAATAACAAATATATTCAGCTTCCACAAAACCAACTCGCATCCCAAGCTGATGCACAGCCATGACCTCAAAGCGATAACGGCGACAAGTACGCCCATATTGCCTGATGATGTTTAACAATAAATCAGGGTTATTTGCAATTTGCCCATCACTGACACGCAAAATAATCACATCCCAGTCAATATCCGGCTGGCGCTCGTTAATTTCGACATAGCCCACGCCAAGGCGCTTAAATATTTCAATAAACCCGGCGACACTGCCGGAGTCTTTCGCATTGATAAACGCGTACTTCACGCGCTTACGGTATAAATCCAGCGGTTCATTATTAAATCGATGGATATCTCGTTGATAAGCTAGCAAATTTAATAATGATTCAGTGCAGGTTTCAGCATCCAATTGCGATAATGGCCATGTTAGCCAACCATAGATAATTTCCCAAAATCGCTTTGTTGCTCGTAGTAATGTTGCAGGCTCGCCTTTGTTCATCCACGACGGCAACAGCAAGCGTTTTAAGCGTTCCTTAAACTCTGGCATTTTTCACCTCAATTATTAGTGACTTTAAACGCGGTACATTCAAATCACTGACAATATCGGGAATGCTAAAAACGATAGAATCCAGCACCGTAAATTGTTTATGTAGCTCACGCCCTAAATTTGAGAATGAAAAACGGGAATAGGGCCATGTCTTTTTAACATCATAAAGTGCGTTTTCACGAAAAGCACAACGCACTAAATCGCCTGCATCTTGCTTTAATCTTTGCAGTTCTTCCGCTGTGAAATTTTCCACGCTCTGCACAAATAGCGTCACGGTTAAAACATGCTGTGTTTCCTGCATCGGAAAGCACTGCATATCGTCACCATGCCCGTGATAGCCTTGTTTATTGATGTAGTCATTCACTTTGTCGATAAACGGCTGGCTTGTGACGCCACTATCTAACAGCAAATAGGCGTTTGCGGTACCCGGGCCACGCGGAGCATCATGCAAAAAGAAAATACGGTCAATACTCAATCCCACTACACTGGCAATCATGCCGCGATAAACTGCGTCAGTATGATAGCTGCCGACTAAGTTATATTGGTTGCGGCAACGGTCACGCAAATCATTGTCACTCTCTGCGTCCGCTCCCGGCACTAATAACCAGTTGTCTTCATTTTGAACGCGCTCAATCCCTGAAATGGCCACGGGTAAAATGCGGAAATAACCTGGGGCTAAGTTATAAGCTCCCCCGGCATTTTCAGCGATAACCGGCACTAATGCACTAGTAGTGTCAATCACCTTGGTTTCAACGGTTTTAACACTGTAAATAACGCCATTAATACGCTCTGTTTGAACAACCGTTCCCGCTGGCACAGTAATAGAGCCAGCCCCTGCAGTGCGATAAAAACGGATCACTCCATTTGCCTGTGTGGCAGGTTTTCGTGTTACATTCACTCCCCATCCGAACATATCTAGCCACTTCCCTGATGCTGTAGCTAAATACATATTTTTCAACGTTACGTTGATTAATGCTTCTGTTAGCCAACGAACAGGGCGATTGACTATAGTGTTAATCAAACGCCAAAACGGGGACATATTCGATGTGTTAGTAATTAACCCCTCGTCATGCACGATTTGTGCAAACTGGTCACTAATCTCTTCATCTGAAACTGGCATGCCGCTATCACGCAAGACCTGTTCATAGTCGATTTCAGGGATGTTTTTGTTATTCATGACTCACCCCAATACTGATAGGACCAAAGTCATACGTTTCCGCAGTCACCCAAATCCGTGTTTTATTTTCTTCGTCGATCACAATGGTACCCGGCACGAGTCGCTCGTCACTTTCAACAAGAATTTCCATTTGCGTGAGAATATCCGCGCGTAATGTTGGGCTACGCTCCGCGACTAACTGCGTGGCAAGACCGCTTTCGATAATACTGTGGGCGACATCTTGAGTGATTGACCGACGGTTATTACACAACTCCGGTTCATTACCGGAGTTCAGTGTAAAATCGCGTTCTGTAATTAATAAATCAAAATAGAGTAAATTATCCATTTTCCAGCGCAGTCCATTCCGCTAAATCCGTTGGTGACATTCCGTTTGTCACATTGAATGTTACGTTATCAAAACGCTTGCTGTTATCAATCGATTGGGTTCGGTTATTGCTGATTTGCCGACTAATGCCGCCTTTTTCTACGCCATTTAGTTGCCCACCGACTAATAAACCTGCTGCCCCGGCTGTGGCTGGCGCACCGTCAACGGTTCCGGTTGCTTTCGTTTCAATATTGACACCCGGCAAGTAATTTAACTTTTCAACGATGCTGTTCCAGACACCTGTAAACATATCTGTGATGGATTTCCAAACGTTTGAAAAAATGTTTTTGATAGTATTACCCATCGCTTCAAATGTTTTGTCGATAGAAAAGTCACCAAAGAAATTAACGACGCTATCCCAACCCGACATAATCGCATCGAACGTTTGTGTGAATGCGATTTTGGTTCCCTCAATCACAAACATGATCGCTTTGAACGCCCATGTATCTGCGAAAAATGTTGTGAACTCATTCCACTTTTCCGCTATCCATTGCCATGCAACAGTAGCAATCTGTGCAACGCTTTTAATCCAAATTGCTACGGCCTGAAACGCTTTTGTGTCCATAATCGCAGCTTTAATATCATCCCAATATTTAATGAGGTAATAGATACCAACGGCAAGTAATGCAATTGCGCCAATGATTAAAAGAATGGGCCAACTCATAAACGTGAATCCTACACCAGCCGCCATTGCTGCTATACGAACAGCTAACAACGTTCCTCGAATAAATTTTAGCGCAATATTCCAAGCCAAAATTGCAGAACGATATAACCACACAGCAGCGGCACCTATTTTTAAGACGCCATTAAACAGTCCTACAATGATGCTAAAACCGGACATGATAAATTTACTAATGCCCATTACAATATTTGCTGCTGCGCCCGCAGCTGCAAATCCAAGCGTACCCATGGTGATATAACCAATCCAACGCGCGATATTTGGGAATAGTGTTAACCAGCGCACAAGTGTTTGACCACCCTCTGCGATTTTATCAATCAGCGGTGTGATAACAGGTAATAAAGTCATGCCAACTGCGATACGGATTGATTGCCAAATTGACATTAATCTTGCCCATGGATCAGCGAGTTTTTCAGCCTGCTCAGTGGTTCTTTTCATTCCATCGCTACCCCCCAAGAAACCAATATTTTTTCTTAAAATATCGACATTCCCGTAAAGCTGTTTTACGACCACAGCTGAGTCACCGAAAGCGGCTTCAATTTCTTTTTGTGCTTTGAGGTTTCCCTCTATGCTTTTCCCGTATTTAGCTTGTAATTTATCCAACATTTCAGGCATGGACAGCATTTGCCCTGACGCATTGACAAAGGACAGCCCTAATTTTTTACCGCTATCTTCGGCTGTTTTTAGGAATGCTTCATAAGCCCCGGATGATTCACCACCAAGCGTTCTTTGCAATTCACCTAATACGGCGAGCTGTTCATCAATGCCCACGCCAAATTGGGTACCTGCGTTTTTCGCACCTTCCATCAATCCGGTAATTTCAGCCATCGATACACCAAAGGCTTTTGACATATACACGGCTTTACCCGCCAAATCCTCTGCAAATTTAACGTGACCTACGGCATTGGCTTGACTTTCGAACTGATTGAACATTTGCCCCATGTAGGCGGTTGCATCATCGGATGTGGCTTTTAATGCTGCGGCAGTGGTATTAGTGATGCGTGTCAGTTGCGGCAAATCCTGTTGATTCAGGTTATTAATGCCTTTACTGATTGCTGTCGTTGAGTTCACAAAATCAATGGATGATTTCCCATATTGCGCCGCAAACTTGAGCGCATCTTTGGAGATTTTATCCATGACGCCATCGTCGATGCCCTGCAAGTTTGCAGTAATCATGGCATCTTTCATTTCAAGCGCGGGGTCTAAAATGCTTTTGACGGACCAAAAAGACGCGGCAAGACCTGCGCCACCAATGGCGATTTTTCCAAATGCAAGTTGGCTGCTCTTAGCAAAACCAGAGACAGCCGATTGCACTTGTTTGATGGGTTTAGTGATATTGTCGATAAGACTAAGAGTAAAATCTAATTCGCTCATGAGTCACCCTTAAATGCGGTTGTTATGCCATTTGCGATAGATATTCTGTGGTTTTCCCAGTAGCGATTATCTAGCCAAATCGCGGCGGCAATATTTTCTTCCGTGTCTGGCTCATGCGGTAAATACCGCTGCCGCAGTATCAAAAACTGCTGCAGCGGATTTTCTTCAATAGCGCGAACACGGTTAGCTAGTTTTTTACGCTAATATCCAGCTTTGGCGCATACTCTTTGTTAACTTGCTCAACAATTTGCATCGCGGCACTTGGGATAGCTAAAAGCTCGTCTAAGAACTCTTTGCTTTCAGGGGTAACAATTCGCTTTAAGTACGTGGTGATCGGCGCGACTTTATTGTCTAGCGACATGTCGTTAATCATGCCGTTGTAGGCTGTGATATTCGGCTCAAAGCTAATATCTTTTTCGTTGATAGTGAGAGTGATAGTTTTTTTAGTCATGAGAGTATTCCTTTCTCTGTCTGATTTCGTCCGTTAATTGGTTGTGCCGTGCGGCACATTGACCATATAAAATAGCCATTTTTTCTAATGGCTCTGAGATGTCACGGCCTGTTGTTCCCTTGAGTCTCGGCAGTTCTGTCGAGCATTTTTTTAACAGGTTTTCCTGATAATTCACGTTCGATGTTGTCGGCTGTTTGGTTGTACATGCTGACAAACTCATTACTAACACAAACGTTAGTAAACACAGGCTTAATAATTTCAGTGCGTATCTCTCTGGGGGTAGCATTGGCAATCCCCTCCAATGTTTTTTCCAGCTTTTGACCTGATTGGCTGGATATTTCTTCAAACGCATCGCGGGTTTTATCAGCGGTCTTTTTCGCTGTTAGCTCTATGCTGTCATGATAAAGACCGTTGACTTTCCAACCCGCAATGAATGCACAAATTAACAATGTGAGCGCGATTGCGAGTTGCTTTGTCATTACTTAACCCCGTTGTGCTCTAACGAATAATGGTTACCGTCGTTAAATCGACCGCCCCACGTTCCCCCGATAGACTCCCAATATTCGCCGAGTAATTGATGATCTGTTGTTTTGCTTAAATACACGCCGTCTTTAAATAAATTCAAATCAACGGCTAAGCGCATCGTGTGTAAGCTGTTTTTAATCCCAGTTCCTTTTTTAGCATTTAACGCTGCACATTCAGGAGTGCGCTCGGCTTCACCCAATGAAATGGCATAACCCTTGTCATATGCAAAGATAATTAAATCAGCAAGCATACGCGTAAATTTGCGTTGTTTTTCACCTAATGTCATTTTTTCAACTTTCCTTGTAATAGTGCCTTTCCACGTTTTTTAATCCACATTTCAACCGCTTGATATCCGGCAATCCCTAATGCAGATGCGCACCCAACAAGGGCAAGCGGTGAAAGGTCAGGGATCCAAATTAAAAGTGCAGCGGCGGCGACGGATGTTGCCGCCCCCAAAATTACCCGACTAACAAATAACTTAATGGTGATAGGCTCCGCTCCTGTGAGCATTTGGCCAATACTGATTAATACCCCCATAACAACCATGGCAATAAAGGTTTTTTCGTGTTCTTCCATGAACAAATTGTCCTTATCCGATAAGGGTTTGAGTTAATTCCGACTCTAAATACGGAATACCATTAATATTTACAAAATCAGGGCTAGAAACTAGATACTTGATTTTATGAGTCAGAACTGATCCACCTTTGGGATCCCCATCTATAATGTTATTCAGTAGTAATTTGCACCCAAAAGCTTCTACTTTTAGCTCTTCACTACCTGCTTTAGCGTAAAATAAGAAATCTTGAGGCTTAATTGATCTCCAGCTACCTGCAGCCCTAGCCTTAGCTGTGATGATTGATAAGTATTTTGAGCTAATTTCAATCTCACCCTCTGCGCTAACTTCTCCAGAAACGGTACCATCCGGCACACCTTTCGTTTTTGCCACCGATGTATTATCTGTAATATCTAAAGTCACTTTCTCAACGTGAACTAAGTCACCGTCTATATTTAAGTCAAGTGACTGACCGCTTAAACGCTGGCTCATGCGTTATCTCCCAATGTTGAGTCTAACAAGATGCTGACAGTGATACCTTTCGGGCATTCGTAAGTGCGCACCATAATATAAATTTCAACAGTGGTTTTCGTTTTCCAGACAATAACCACATCGCCATCTTGCGGCGGCATACATTCACCTGGGAACGTCACACCATTAATTTCTGCGCTACGTGCCATTTCACGCATCGTACGTGAGAAATAGGACTTATGGCTTTCAATGCTGTTTGGCGTGCTGTTTAAGCTACGGTCTGCAATTTTAGCGATGGCTTGCAAACGAACACGACGCGCCGCTTTATCGACAATACGCAGGTTTTCAATCGCTTGAAAATCACCGCCCTCGACGTCTAATGTGCGGCCATCCGACCAGTACATACCGTCATAGTCTGGATACCACATCGGCACGCTATAACGCAGTTTTTCCAGCGCTTGCAAAGTGGCTAAATCAATTTCAACGTCGGCACTGTCTTTTGGGTAATCAACGCTCCCCAAGTCAATTAATGCGCCTGTTTTTACGCGGGCAGGGCTATCAGCAATGGTGACGGCACGGTTACATAAGCGACCCGCTAAAACACCCGGCTCATTCCCCCATAACATTGGAACTAGTTGGATAGATTCTGCAGCTTCGCCTTTTTGTAATTCACCTAATCGCGTTAAAGCATCTTGCCATGTCTCGCCTTCTTGCAGACCTGCAACAGACAGAATGGACCATGTCCAACGCCCTGATTTAGCGATTAAGTTCGCGCGGAGTGTTTGCGCGGCTTTAATCGTTGCTTTGGTAGTGTCACCGATGTAGACGTAACCCTCGACACTCGCAACTGATTGCGCTTTGAGTACGGCATCAACAAAATCAGTGTCAGTGGCACTGTCGGGCAGTACGTGAACATAACCAAACCAGTTCTGCCCTGCATTCGCCATTGCTGCTTTGATATTTGACTTTAAAGGGGTGCTTTCTTCCCCGAGTAATTTGTCTAAATCAGTTTGGGTATTAATAGGCAAGGTTTCACCAATGTGATTTTCCCCTTTACCTACAAACAGCAAAACACGCTCAATTTCTTTAGTTTCGCCTTGCAACTGATTGACTTGATTAACCTGTACGTTAGGCCACATAGTTAAATCCTTTTATTTAATGTCTTGCGCTTTAACATCAGCGCCAAATCCAATCCCTTGTAACTGCCTTGCGAGTGCTTTTTTAAAATCACTGTCACTCATGCCGAGGAAAACTCGCGCAGGAACGTCAATTGTCCAACTGGCTTTTGCTGTTTTTCCGCTTAACTTTTTGATAAGTAAACCCGCTTGATTAAAAGACATGGTTTCCGTTATCTGTTTGACTGTTGGCTTTTTAAGCCGCTTTCCTGTTTTGACTTGGTACCCCAAATCGCGCAGTTTCTTTGCCTGTTTTTTAGTTGCTAATCGGTTCGGATCACTATTCTGCTGGCTTTGTACTTGCTTACGGCTGATAGTGACGTTCATCCCATGTTGTTGGGCATATCCGACGACGCCAGCTGGCACATTTTTAGCGCCATTGCGGTACTTACCGCCTTGCAAATAAATACGCACAGCTTCAATTTGTGGCATTTCTTTGATATGCAGTAATTTAGGCATATTTCGCAGCATTTTTTTACGCCACGGGCTTTTTCTCGCTTGCCAGTTTTGACCATCCGGCGACTGCTGATTTTTAACGTTTCGTTTGGCGGCAGCAATCACACCGTATTTAGCCATACGCCATAAAAAACGCTGTCGCTTTTTTGGCGGTAGCTCCACGCCCTTTAAGGCTTTTTGCATATCAGAGAACTGATTTTTATTCAGCTGACCATTAATGATCATGTTTCACATCACTATAAATTTCAGCGTGTTCAGCAAACCATATTTCGGCATCAACGATTGACCATTTTTTACCGTCAAACGGCACAATCCCGTTTGGATCTTCTTTCACCACAATAGGCTCAGCGAGTGAAATAGTGACGACAACAACGGCGGTTTCTTCATCAACATCAACCGTCATGGATGGCGGTTCTTGCTCAAGGTTGCTATTGCCTAATTCGTTATCTTGTTCACTTAGCCATGCATCAATCAGCAATGGAATATAACGCGGGTCTAAATCACGATAAGGGAATCGCCCCCAACCGATGACCGCATCAAATTGCTGTATCATCATTTGATACTGGTCTATCCCCACTTCTTTATGAGCAGGAATGAAATGTATCTCATCCATTTCGCTAGTAAATTCAACCTTACAAACGCGTTCTGGTAAGTTAGCTTTCAAAAAATTCGTTAGGCTTTGTAATTTGCTCATATCATCGCTACCGTGACACGTTTTAATCCTTTCATATTGCGGATCACGAATGCGGCTTCCGCAAGTAAATTGCTTCGCGTTTCTGGATTTTCCTGCTTAGGGTTTGGTGCACGACTCACAATTGAGGTGTATTCACCAATCAAATCTGCTTTTGCTCTTGCATACAGTGCTTTTTTATATTGCGCACATAATGCGTTTTGTCCGTTGGCTTTGGCTCCCGGCGCTTCACTTGCAGATTGATAACCCTTTGCGATTAATTGTCTTTTTAGTGATTCCAGCGATAAATTAATTTCCGCAATGCTGGCTAATAACGCATCGGTTAATAATTCATTATCTAAATCAGTAGGCACTTGGCGTTGCTTTTGGAAATCAGACAAATTTAAATCAGGCCAGAATCCATCATTGGTGATCTCAACTGATTGATAATTTAATTCGTTACCGTTGAACATAACATTTTCCTTACCGCAACTTTAATTAGATATCGCGATAAAACACCCATTACAGCAAGGCTTACACCCGTTGTAATAAACCCCGATAAAAATATAAATACAATTGCGAAAACGTTATTTATTAAATAGAAAAGTGCTCTTGGCCTTGGCATATCAACATTAAAAATTGAAATAAACTCTCTACAAACATTTCTGTGATTGTTATCTCCAAATTTAAATGCAAATAAAACCAGTAGGGTTAATACAGAAATAAGAAAATTAGCAATAAAAAGCCCCCACGCCATCGAAACGCCAATATTCGTTAATATTTCAATATCAAATTGGTTACCCACAATTAAGCTAATTGAAAATACTAGCGCAACAATTACGCCTATCATCCATGTTTTCATTTTTTGTCCTTTAAAAAAACGGGCAGTCCGGTTTCCACGGTTAATGACATGATTGTCATACCTCCACCGCGCCCGTTTTGGCTTGCGGTAGTCGTTTTATTCTGCTGTTAGTGCCCTGATTCGCATTGCTATGCGCTTCAAGTGTGTATCAACACCTACTTTATGATTTAACTGGCGCGCCCGTTCCATGTATGACGCAGCCTGTTCTAGCGTATCAACGCAATCAATAGCACTGGCTTTCGCATCTGCATTGAGATCACTTCTTAGTAAGTTCAATGCTGCAAATTTGTAGTATTTCGCCCTGATTTTTTCGTGAACTTTCCACTTTTCAGTGACGTTTTCAAAGGTTCTTGAAAAATAAGGCTCAATACTGTTTCCCGCTTCAAGTTCCAGTGTTGACCATGCCAAAATGGTATCAGCCACAAATGCTGGAAAATTACTGCGGAAGTTATCAGGGGTGAGCTGTCCTTGCTCTATGGCGATATCCGCCCAGTCCAATCCTTTATCGAACTCCCCAACATCAAATAGCCAAATGACGCAGTAAGCAAAAATTGGGTTTCTGTAAATATCACCCTCTGACAAGTAGCGTTCAGCAGTGGGAAGATAAGCGGGTAATAACTCCCGCTTTTTCATCTCAATTCTGTCTGCCTTTGTCGGTTGCTCACGCAATCTTTTGACATCCCGCTCAATCGCCCTCGCTTGTAAGTGCATACTGGCACCATCTGCGATAGTAACTGCCTCTTGCCGTTCTAGCTTTTGGCGTAGTTCTACGGCTTGGCGGTGACGCTGTGCGGGTGATAGCATACTTATTCGCCTACTTTTTCAGGCAATTCTGGTACTTCACCGATAGTGACCGCGCTTTCGTCATAAGCCCCGTATAATTCAGGGTATTCAAGTGCATAACCCTCATTACGCAGGTATTTATTTTCAAACTGCTTGCGGTCTTCAACAAACTCAGCTTTACGCTGACCAGTTCCACGTTGCGTGTACAGATGTAAGTTAGATAATGGCGTGACGACCATACGTTTACCCGGCATAAACGGTGGGATAATCGCAGGACGCCCCGCAATCGTTGTGCCCAACATTTGAGCCGCAATTTTTTCTGTTGGTCGGTCTGCCGCTTGATATAAGCGATATTGCTCTGCTGCGACCAAGTCAGCACCAACAAGCACCACTAAGCGTGGATCATTGCGGAATTGAGCAGGAATACAGGTATTAACAATATCTGACGCCATCGCATCCAATGATTTAAAGTCGCCTTTTTCGTCAAGCAAAACAGGGGTTGTAATGACTTGCTTACCACCATCCCATTTTTTAGCCAATTCGTGCCAACCGATATTGACGTCTTCACCATTCGGGTACTTAGCAGGGTCTGTATCATCTGCAATGTGCGTACCGTTAAAACCAATGCGTAACTGGTCTAATGCAAATGATTGTTGGGTGAATCCTTGCATTTTTTGGAAGAATTCATCTTCACTGCCAGAGTTCGCCCACACTGATAATAAGTGCCACGTTAACGCCGCACATGAGTCAGTTTCATAGAGTTGATAAGTATTACCATCAACACCTAATTCACGAGAAAAACGACCTTTCTTACTACGCCCGGTAAAAATACCCGGATTACCTGTAGTAACTACTTGTCCTTGCAACTGGTCAACAAATTGCACGTTAATCATTTTTAGAAAATCAACACTTTCTAATAACGCATCACGTAACTGAATTTCTTTCGGATCACTTAATGCGAAGTATCGTGATGTATCATCGACACCGCACTCACCCGCCAGTGCGAGTGAGTAATTACGCAAAAACTCCCGAGCCTTTTGATTTAATAACATGGAAATCCCTCTCCTAATTTTTAACTATTCAAATCACTAAAGTTTGTTTTTTTTAATTAAACTAAGTGTTTGAAACGTTTTTCTTTGTCTTTATCGCCACGAGGGTTTCGAGTTGGTAATTTAGTGATGCGTTCATCCAACTTGCCAAAACTTTTTAGAATTTTTGGTAAATTGTCATTGAGTTGCTTAAATTCAGCACTATCAACAACATCTTTTACCACTTCGATATCTTCTTGCACTTCTTCAACATCACTTTGAGTAGTGCTTAAGCTTGTTTCAACTGCGGTTAATCGAACTTCAAGTGCTGCGACAGCTTCTGCTAATGCTTGCAGAGCTTCATTACCTGTTGTTTCAGATGGTTCAATTTCGACCTCTGGCTCATCGATATTGAAAAAACTACGCCATCCTTTGCCTTTTTCTTTTGCCATTTTTTTGTCCTTGAATTGTTTAACTTCATCGATAACAAGTGGTTTCAGTGAACCGTATCGATGTTTGTTTTTACCTGATTTAAAGCGTAATCGTGTTGTTCCAACACTTGCAGGGGAACAGGTAACGCCAAGCCCCTCTAAGTACGTTTTCCCAGTACCTCTAAAATTCCCATCTGGCGTAAATTCAGCAGAGGTAAATAAGAGCTGGCCATCTCTATTCGCTTGTAATAAGTGATGATTTGGTCTTAATTGGGCATAAAGACGTAAAACGCCATCTTCATCACGTTCAGCTTTAACCGCTAAAACCTCCCCCATAGAACCAAACCAGCGCTCATGTTCAGGCCAAATACAGGCGGTATATAAATTAGGGTCATAAAGTTCGGCTGATTCTTCTAGCCAATGAGCATCAATTCTACGTCCATCGACAGTATCGCCCTCTGTAGCTATACATAGCCAATTAGTCATTAATTGAGACATGCTTACATGTTGCTCCCATCCATGGGTTTATTGCTTCCATTTCGTTAGGTGCTCAGTATTGCCCACATTTTTTTTACTGGCGACAAGTTCGATTCGGTTATAAACCCATTCCCGAAAGCTGCTAGATGCGAACTACATTGCGTCGAGTCACAATGCTTTCACTATGGCTAATAAATATAACGACGCAAAAATCCAAGTCGCTAAATCACTCTATTTGCGACATTACACCCCCGCTGAAATTGCGGAGGAATTAAGCCTGCCTAACAGGCGGATAGTCTATTACTGGGCTCAGAAATGGAATTGGGCTGATATGCTCAGTCATGAAACCGTTTTAGAAGCAATTAATCGTAGGGCTATGCTGTTAGCTGGGCGCGATAAAAAAACGGAACTTGAACAAGACGAACTAGACCGTTTGATTGCTCATCACGTTAAATTGATGGCACAAGCGAATAAGCACGCCGAAAAAATGGCGTCGTTAAAATCGCAACAGTCAGATATGCAAGGTCGGGATGAGAACGTTTTAGATGATGATGGACGGCCCAAGAAAAAGAAAAAATATCGTAAGAATGATATTTCGGATCTCACTGCTGAAGACTTCCAAAACTTTGCTGATGAAATGCTATTTGGCTATCAAAAGCATTTACGAGCAAATATCACCAAGTCGGTACGAAACATTCTAAAAAGCCGTCAAATCGGTGCGACATGGTATTTTGCGTTTGAAGCATTTGAAGATGCTTGCTTAACGGGCAAGCCTCAACTATTCCTTTCTGCATCTAAACCACAGGCAGAAGTATTCCGGTCTTATATTGTTAATATTGCAGAAAAATTCTTCGGTATCACATTGACTGGAAATCCAATTCGTTTAAGTAATGGAGCTGAATTACGCTTTTTATCAACGAATAAAAATACGGCCCAGTCATATTCTGGGCATCTGTATTGTGATGAATATTTTTGGGTTCCTGATTTTAAGCGATTCAATGAAGTTTCATCTGCAATGGCAACCCACGACCATTGGCGAACTACCTATTTTTCAACACCAAGTACCAAAGTTCACCCAGCGTACCCTTTTTGGACTGGTGATGAGTGGCGCGGAAATGACTCGCAACGTAAAAAAGTTATTTTCCCTGAATTTAATGAATTACGCGATGGAGGGCGTGATTGTCCCGATGGTCAGTGGCGTTATGTTATTACCCTTGAGGATGCGATTAAAGGTGGCTTCAACTTAGCCAGCATTGATAGGTTAAGAAATAAATACAATCACGATTCATTTAACATGTTGTTTATGTGTGTATTTATTGATAGTGGCGCATCCGTTTTCAAATATGACACATTACATAAATGTGGCGTTGATGTGAATTTATGGGAAGACCATAAACCTGATGACCCGCGCCCATTTGGTAATCGCGAAGTGTGGGGCGGGTATGACCCCGCACGTTCTGGTGATACATCAACGTTTGTGATTGTTGCTCCCCCAATGATGGCCCCGGAAGTATTTCGCATATTGGCCACATTTTATTGGCAGGGTTTTAGCTGGAGACATCAAGCCAAGTTGATTGAAGATTTAACCAAAAAATATCGTTTTACACATATCGGCATCGATACCACGGGGATAGGTCAATCTGTGTATGAAATGGTGCAAGATTTTGCACCCCGGATAACTCAACCCATTCTTTACAGTTTACAGATGAAAACTCAACTCGTGATGAAGATGATAGATATTGTCGATGAAGAACGTATTGAGTGGGATAGTGAACAAAAAGAAATTCCCACATCATTTCTATGTATTCGTCATACAACCACGGCCAAAGGCGGCGCAATGACATTCGTCGCGGATAGAACCCAAGAAACAGGACACGCAGACGTTTTCTGGGCGACTTCTCATGCTGTGATTAAAGAGCCGCTGAATACAGATAAAAAGCGCAAATCTAAATATAAATTCTCATAGGCTGGATCATGAAAAAGAAATGGAATTCACGTAAACAAATTGGGAAAGAAAAAAAAGTCACTGCCAAGGGGTTTAGCATTATGCTCGGCAAGCCTGAGCCAATTCTTACAACGCACACAGATTATCAAAATATTAAATATGATAATGATGACAATCACTGGACTACCCCTATTGACCGTCAAGCGCTCGCCCAATTGGTGAATTTAAACGGTCAACATGGCGGTGTGCTTTACGCTCGTCATAACATGGTGGTGAGTGATTATTTAGGCGGTGGATTAACCCACGAACAGCTTAAAGCGGCTGTTTTTAGCTATTTCTTGTTTGGCGATGTCGCTATTTTAAAAATAAGAGACGGTTGGGGGGATGTAGTCGATTTATATGTTCTTCCATCCATTTACTTACGCCGAAAAAAAGACGGGGATTTTGTGATTTTGCAAGATGGTGACCCGCTAATCTACTCACAAGATGATGTTATCTATATAAAGCAATATGACCCACAACAGCAAGTGTATGGGATCCCTGACTATATCGGTGGAATTCATGCAGCTTTACTGAATAGTGAAGCCACTATATTTCGTCGTCGTTATTATCACAATGGTGCGCATACTGGCGGCATGATTTACTGCAATGACCCTAATATGACTGATGAAGTGGAAGAAGAAATTATTCAAAAACTCAGTCAAAGTAAAGGTATTGGTAATTTTGAAACCATGTTTGTGAGTGTACCCAACGGCGACCCTGACGGTATTAAATTTATTCCAGTGGGTGATATCTCTGCGAATGATGAATTTAGTAATGTGAAAAGCATTAGCGCTCAAGATGTGTTAACAGCGCACCGTTTTCCCGCAGGTTTAGCAGGGATTATCCCCGGCAATGTTGGAGGATTAGGTGACCCCATTAAAGCAAGAGAAGCCTATCGACAAGATGAAGTGATCCCCGTTCAAAATCTATTCATGAATGCTATAAATTCAGAAATCGGCAGAAATGAGTCATTAAAATTGAATTTTCGTCAAAATATCATTAAGGAAAATGAATAATGTCACAAAATAAGGTAAAATTAAGACGTTATCAACAATCGGAGCGTCGGAACATGCAAGTGTTAAAAATCTTCTGTCCCATTTGTGGACACCGCGCGACAATTCGCAAATCTAATCGCAAACATCGTGAAATTTCAGACGTTTATTGCTCATGTAATGATGTTGAATGCGGTCACACTTATGTTTTAAATATCACTTTTAGTCATACTATTAGCCCATCTGCGAAAAGTGATGAACACATTCAAACCATGATTGAAAACTTCAACCCTCAACAGCGCCAATTAGCGCTGGGTTTATTAAATTCCACTACTGCGTAATTGCTTTTGAATCTATGTGGCTGCCATTGAGCAGCCTGATTTTTTTATCATCTTTCTTTGCAATGTCTTCTATCGCGTTATCTGCCAACTCAGTAATAAGCCCGAGAACAACTTGCCTCTCATTGTGATTACACCCCTCTAAACTTCCCAATTTAGCAATAACACTAATGCGCTCGAACGCAACTGACTCAGTTAATAAATCGCTCATATTCAAATTCCCATTTGTATACTGGATATTTATACAGTATACATAAATAAACTTTTTGGGGAACACTGTATAAGTAAAAAAACATAAAAAATCATGTTTATTAGTTGGTTATGTTAATAATTGAATATTGACTATTTTCGTGACATGTCACGCAAACTTTATTCTTGCCATGCTTAGCGAAAATTCATTATGACCATTTGTTAACCAACACGCAGAGTCACCGGAAAGACAACATTCTGTGACTGGAAGCTTATCACCGCACTTTTTACAGTGAGTTTTTTCTAATTCCTGCATCTGTTTTTCTAGCCGCTCATTATCTTGTCGAATAAGAAGTTGTATATATTCGCTTTGCTCATAGGGTTCTTTCCCTGGTCTTCGCAATACACGATTTTTGTTTACCATTTCCAACTCTTGACTATCAACCATTAGTTCAAGCTTAGTTTCTCCACTTTCTTTTTGTCGCTTACGCTGTGCCGCTTTGCGTTCTGCTGCTGTTTTCGCCATTTTTACTTATCCTCTGCTGAATTCTGGACATGACCTGATCACACTTAGCCAGTGATTTTTGAGTTTTATCTACTTTGGTGACTATTTTTTGAATGTGGCCATTCGCATGAAACCTCACGCTCTGACCGTTCTCTGTATATGTTGCCCCTCTCGCTAGTGAATGGACCATAAATCTGTCTTTTTCGGGGTCTAACGTGATGCCAATTTCTTTGGCTTTTCTCACAATATCGGGAATAAGCGTTTCTTTGTCTTTAATCGTCCTCCGTGCCTGCGTACAGTTATTGACAGAACTCCAAGGGGCGCTAATCGCGCCATCAAAACCAGCCTCCGCTGCCGCTTCGGCCAACTTCGGCACTATCTGCCAGTTCTTAATTCGTGTGATGATAGGGCAGTCGCTTCCGACTAAAGTGCAATAAACCCCCTTGATACAATCGACGGGTTCACCATATGCGTTAGTTTTTAAATCTCGCTCATACCAAAGACGGGCAATGAGATCGGCGCGACGCACAAAAGCACCGCCTTGGAGTTTTGTGTATTCATCCCACTCAGTTTTATCTGCGGCTTTATGTACTTCTGCGAAATTGAGGTCTAATCCGGCTGAAGTCCCAGTGTCATCCCCCATACGACGCAATTCACGCCATACAGAAACAGGAGCACCACCGATTTGCTGGAACTGTCTAATTTTATGATGTGAAGCCCAAGCCGATACCGAACGTGCCATTTCTTTGGCTTTCTGTCCGGTTTCTTCGTCAATTTCATCGTCCATCGCATAGCCATCGATATTCTTTGAGATGTATTTAGCGATATAACCTGTTGCACTGCCTTTCTCTTTATCGATTGGCTCAACATGAAAACGGGCTTTAAGGGCTTTCTGTGATTGAAGTTCTTCCGAATCTTCCAAACGTGCGTAATAGCAAAAAATATCACGCAGTTCGTCAACGTGTTCAGGTCTAACGAATAGCAACATGTGCCAATGTGGTGTGCCGTCGTGATGCGGCTCAACAACGCGAAAGCCGAACACACGAATACCCGCCCTCGCATAAGCGGCTCTAATTTTCTGCCAAACACCGCAAAGATATTTTTGTGTTGTTCGTGGATCATTTCCCATCCAGTTGGAAACAAAGCCGCCTGCTTGATAGGCTGAATGGTATTTGGATGGGGCGGTTATTGTGTAGAATTCACCAACACAGCCCATTTCATCAGCTAAATCTTCAAATCCGCGCATTCTAGCCATGAGCTCACAGCGACGAACGGCAGGGTTAGCTGCGCTACCTAACACCATCTTTGATAAATCGGCGGTATTACCGTCATCATCACGTAATTCAAACTCTTTTAAGAATTGCCAGTTAGCACGCTTTTGTTCCACCCAGCGATGCAGTGTTGTTTTCGATACATAAGGTGATGCTGATTTTTGGACTTGGCCAATCGCAATAGCGAGGTGTTCACGCTTTACGTCGCATAAACGCTTTAATCTGCGGTACCACCATGCAGCATCAAACATGCGTAATAGTGCCGCGCATAACTGATCATCAGTAGGCTTCTTGCGCCCATTGATAAACTGTTGCCAATATGGCGGCTGGGTACCAGACTGCAATGTGAGTTTTGCTATTAGCGCGTAAACATTATCAAGCCGCTCACGGGCTTCTCCCTCATTACTAGGGGCAACATTGACATATTGCTCTGCAACCGATTGATAGTTACCACTCATAAAATTAGCAATATCATTTGCCAATGATTTGATGATCGTTCTATCCAACTGAGCAATATTTTCTAATTTTTCGATAAATGGGAAAGGCGTGTTGCCTGAAACATAATGTTTAAATTCATACTGTTTCATGACAAGGGCGAATCGTGGCAATACGTTCCTGGCGGTTTTGCGTAAAAACTCATTGGCACGACGACGACCATTTTTATTAAAAATACGGGCGTATTTGGTTGCAAAGTAAATTGCAAGGAAGTCCGGGACGTGGGCGATTATTTCATGGCGCCACTCTATATCATCTTTGTTAGCATCAAACATAATGCGCTCAGCCAGAGTTGCATTCTTTGGCAACTCTGGCTGATTCGCATCCTGATTGCGACGTATTGAAATATATACGTCGCTATTGTGCTCTTCGTAAACGTCCATCAACGCCCACCAAGAACAGCAATTATTTCCGTTACAGGTTTACGACTTCCTTTAGCTGAAACACTACGAGGGGCGGTAATTTCATGCACTGTAAACCCCATGTCCAGATACATTTCTTTAGCATCAATAGAATTTGAAATAGTTGAAGGCACATCCAATTCAGTCCAAAAAATACTTAATGACTTGGCTAAATCTTCATGTTCTTGGACGCTAAACCCTATCGCGTTATAGCGAGAGAAGGTATTAAGGTATGGAGGATCGCAATAAATACCATCTCCTCTAACGACTTGATTTAAAGTTTCTTGCCATGCTTGAGCCTTAAAGCTTGCCTTCTGTGATTTAGCTAAAAAAAGGCAGATCTCTTCTTTGGGGAAATATGGTTTTTTGTATCTACCGAAAGGAACGTTAAAACCTGTTTTCTCGCTATACCGACAAAGCCCGTTATAGCAATGTCGATTTAAATATAGAAAATTTACAGCCGCTCCTTTTGCCGTCATTTGTTTTTTAGTTGTATTAAATACATCCCTTATATTGTAATAACTATTTTCTTGATTGAATGTTTGAAAGTAATATTCAGCATTCGAAAGAAAATCGAGCGGCAATGATTGCATTGTTAGATGAAAGTTAATTAAATCTTCATTGATATCAGCAATAAGATATTGCTCATAATCAGTGTTCATCATGACCGCACATGATCCCGCAAAAGGTTCAACAAGGCGCTTTGTATTTGGTAAGTGTTGGCGCAGCTGCTCAATTACGCCAACTTTTGAACCAACCCACTTTAAAACCGTTCTATTTTTAGCTACCACAGCCATTTTTAATCACCTTAAATAGAGTTGTTGAGTTGACCGTTTTCAATGTGATTGATTTCACTTTCGATTAACTGACTAATGGCTGCATAATCCGGTTTTTCTTGCAGCACATACATTTGAAGCTTACGCAGGCGTGAAGCGTAGCGGTCATTGCAAACTTTACGTTCATCGTTACGATTCCAATTGATATGACCTTCAATTAAAATTGCATCTGATGACGAGGCATCTAAAACTGGGGTAAACACTGGTTCTGGTATATTCATTTATTTAATTCCTAAATTTAGAGTGTAAAAATCCCTGACGCGCTAACGTCATTTATTTAATTGGGTATTAGTTAATTAAGTGGTAATGCTAAATTCTTTGGTAATAAAGAAGTGACAGCCTTAATATGATTAATGGCTTTGACGATATTAAATATCTCTGTTGTAGTTAAATCTTCAAACTTGCAGTCGTGGCGTTCTTTTTCAATACCTGCCATATAGAGAATAACACCTAGGAATTTTTTATTTTCTTCATGGTGTTGGCTAAAACGGTCACGCATTTCTAACATGAAAAATTTCAATGCTTCATTACTTAAACCAAAAACTTTTGACTTTAATTCAGCGGTTTTATTTAACCCACTAATGCGCATATCTAATGGGATTTCATTAATGCAATTTTCTATAAATGATGGATTGTGTTGCATTTTAATCACCTATATTTTAGAAATTAAATAAACAATAGCGAACAAAATAACAGGAACAATATATTTTAAAGATTCGTCCTGCTTGTTACTAAATGAATCGTCAGTTAATTTATATTTGTACTGCTGTTTATGTGCTTGAGTCATTTTTCAATCCTTTAACTTGCTAATATTTCTAACAACAGTTAGATCATTTATTACTTCGTTTAATATTTCATTTAATAGAGTTTGATCATTAATAGATAAAACATCCTGACACTTTAATATATGAAATATTTCTTCTTTTACTTTAGCTTTGAACATACTACGGTCCATAGCGATATCATAAACATTCCCAACAACCATGCTTACCTCACACCATTGCTTGACTGAATCCCACAACGGTATCAATCGCTGATACGAACGCAGGGGATGAATGTAAACGGGCTGAAATTGTCACACCAACTAATGCTAAACAACGGATCGCATTATTTACGCTCTGTTTAATTTCAGCGGAACGGGCATTATTAATATGACCACCTAAAACCGCTTGGCTTGCTAACTTTCCGACCTCTGCCGTTGCATTTAAAATATATGCAGGAAAATTCCCCTCAGTCGCATTATTCAACGGCACTGACGGTTGGCATTGAAGCTGCTCTAATAAACCATCAATTAAAGTCGCGTCCTCTGTCGCATCGGTAACTTTAATTAAGTCCGCCCATGTGAATTGGTGCGGCTGTTCTGGGTTTAACTTGTTACGCAACATTTGCGCATTCATGCCGATTGCTTCCGCTATCTGAACAAGATCACCTTTGTGCATGTTTGCAAAAGCGCGACATGCGTTATCAAAGTGTGATTGTTTGGAAGCTTGATAATCAAACATAGCCTTTACTCATTCTATATTTCACAATACAAACACTGAATTTCACCATCCGTGAAATCATTACTTACTATTCCAAGCATGCCAATCAATAAAAACGCGGTCATTCTTTTTATCTTTTGGCTTAATTTTTAGTTTTCCAGTACTCACATAAAATCTCGCAGTGCGAATTTTCATGTTTGTGCGTTCACAAAACGACTTTAACGGAACCCAGCGGTTCTCAGCTTGTGAATTTATTGCCTGAATCTTATTCATGAGGCAAAATCTCCTATAACTGTTAATTACTGTTAACTACTGTCAATTGCTGATATGAGAAATATATTTCACGATTCGCGAAATGTCAACTGCGAAAGATGAATTATTTCTTGAATAGAGAAATGGTGAGTTCAATGAGTGAAAAATTTGATTTTATTTCATGCCCTGATAGTGCGGGAGTTCTTGATAGAATCATGGAGGCTTACGGATTTAGTTCTAAGCTAATGATGGCGGAACATTTCAATATGGGCCCCAGCGGTATATCTGGTCGATACAAGCGAGCAGTATTCCCAGCTGATATGGTAGTTCGCTGTATACATGAAACTGGAGCAAACTTAGAATGGCTAACATTTGGAACTGGTAAACCTTTTGATAATTCTAAAGTTGATATCTTAAAACTCAATAATTTCAAACTAGTGAATGGTGAACTCACTCAAGCAAGCAATGTAATGTTTGATAAAGTCATGTTCAAAAGCACATCACCACTACCCAATGAACCTATAAGTGTTTTAGAAAACAACACTTATTACATTATCGATAAAAAATTTAGCGACATATTTGACGGTAAATGGCTAGTTGATATCGAAGGAAAAATAAGCATTAGAGATTTAACACGAATCCCTATCAAAAAAGTCCGTGTCTCAGGTGTTGGCATTCCCTTTGATTGTGATTTAGAAGACCTCACTGTGTTAGGTCGTGTTGTTACTATTGTTGAAAACCAATAAATAAAATGACAGTAAGAAAAATAGAATCTGGTGAATGGCTTTGTGACATTAGGCCTAATGGCGTTAATGGAAAACGCATCAGAAAAAAATTTGTGACTAAAGGTGAAGCCCTTTCCTATGAAAAATTTATCCTTGGAGAAAAGGAGGATAAACCATGGCTGGGCGAAAAACAGGATAACAGGCGACTATCAGATTTAATTAACCAATGGCATGACTTATACGGCAGAACCTTAACAGATGTTGACCGTATGATGTCAAAATTAAAGGCTATCTGTGCTGGGCTTGGTGACCCAATTGCATCACAACTAACAGCATCTGATTTTAGCATATACCGTGAAGGTCGTTTGAAAGGTGAAATACCTGATGTTAACGGGCGTTGCATGGAAATAAAGCCTGTTACTGTAAATCATGAGCAACGTAATCTATCTGCTGTATTTGGAACACTAAAAAAACTTGGGCATTGGTCTTTACCTAACCCACTTGCAGGCCTACCTACTTTCAAGGTTGATGAAAGTATGGTTACTTTTTTATATAAAGATGAAATCAAGCTCTTGCTCAGTGCCTTAGCTGAATCTAAAAGTGATAGTGTTTTAATGATAGCTAAGATTTGCCTTTCTACTGGAGCCCGTTGGAGTGAAGCCGAGAATTTAGAAAGCAGCCAAGTTACTCCCTATCGCATTACTTATAAAAACACCAAAAGTAAAAAAGTAAGAACTGTTCCTATTTCAAAAGAACTGTATAACGAAATACCTAAAAAGCGTGGAAAACTATTTACCCCTTGCCGTAAAACATTCGAAAGAACGGTCAATAAAATAGGAATTGAATTACCTGATGGTCAATGCACTCATGTTCTAAGACATACGTTTGCAAGCCACTTTATGATGAACGGGGGGAATATTTTAGTTTTGAGGGATATTCTTGGTCACTCTGATATTAAAATGACAATGATTTATGCACATTTTGCTCCTAGTCATTTAGAGGATGCCATAACGAAAAATCCTTTAATTGCTCTTGATGAATAATTAGTAATTTAACCTTTCACTTTCGCTGTTCTAGCATTAACATGATCCACAAAATGTCCACATAGGTTGTTAATAGCTGTTAATCATTGTCAACTACTGACATCTAACTATTTGATTGTTAATGTAACCTCTTGTTTTATATACCCCCTAGAGAGAATGTAGAAATTTCGGACGCGGGTTCAACTCCCGCCAGCCAATTAAATCAAGGGGTTGCGTGAAAACGCAGCCCCTTTGTTTTATCTAATGTCCACTTTGTGACTACCACTCATAATCAAGCTCAATCAGCCCCCATTATGCTCTCTTTCTAGTGAGATCGCGGAGCTAACACCTCGCGGTAACCATTATGACTCTGCTCACTGACTATACCGTTAGATTCTAACTGTTCAACGATCATTGCCGCTCTGTTATAACCGATTCTAAATTGTCTCTGAATACCTGAAATAGAAACACGCTGTTGTTCTACAACAAATTCAGTTGCTTGATCAAATAATGGGTCAAGCTCTTCCTCTGACATATCACTATTCAGGACATCATTATAAAGATTAAGATAACTCGCACTTCCCCATCGTTTGCAATAATTGACTGTATCCCTGATATCTAAATCACTCACATAGGTACCTTGAATTCTTGTAGGCTCAGATAAACTCGGTGATACAAATAACATATCACCCAAACCAAATAATGACTCTGCACCGTATTGATCAAGAATTAAATTAGAGTCCGCTCTAGAGGACACAGAAAGAGCAATGCGTGTAGGAATATTAACTCGAAGTTGAGTGCCAATACTTGTGGATAAAGGGCTACGAGTTGTCAGAATTAAGTGAATACCAACCGCATGACCTTGCTGGCTCAATAGAACCAACATCTCTCCTATTTGTTTATATTCACCAATAAGTTGGACGTAATCATCAACACAAACAACAATTTCAGGCTCACAACCTAAATACGGATGCTCACTGTCACTTTCACTAGGACGCCAAAAAGGATCAGGCAAAGGCATATTTAGCTCTTTCGCATTTGATATTACTTTATTGAATCCACTCAAATTACGTTGATTTAATGCGCCAAATAATTTTTGACGACGCTGCAATTCCGCAACCAAAAAAGTTAATGGATTTATTGATTGAATAGGAGTAGAGATGACAGGAAATAATAAGTGGGGTATATCGTTATATAAACTGAATTCAAGCTGGCTTGTATCAAACATCACAAAGCGAACTTTATCCGGTGAGTTTCTGTATAAAATGCTCATTATCAGCGAATGCATTAACATTGACTTACCTGAGCGCGTCACACCTGCAATAAGTAAATGCGGCATTTTAGCCAGATCCCAACCAATTGGGTCTCCAATAATATCTTCCCCTAGCATAACTGAAAGAGAGGATAAACCATCACTTCCACACCATACATTAAAACACTCAGCAAAAGGTACCGCTCTACGATAAGTGTTAGTGATCCGTAACCCGATACAAGGCGTCCCTGCAATAAAATCAATGATTTTTATGTCAACGACACTCAGGAAGCGACACAACTCTGGCACTAGCGCCGTCACTTGAGATGCTTTTATCCCCCTACCCAGCTCGATTCTAAAAAGTGTAAATGTTGCACCTTCGTCATAACCGACAACCTCTCCTCTTATTTGGTATTGCAGAAAGCAAGATTCAATAGCACGAGCCATCATATCTAGCTCTTGAAGTGACCAACAAAGCTCAGAGGTGTTAATAAACGGTTGTGACATCAAATTTCTCCTGAATAACTATTTATCTTTTAATATAAGGAATTACCGAGAAAACTGATAATCAACCATGTATGCCCCCATAGGGCTCGTTTTTACTCTGACCCAGAGCACTCCAATATTTTTCAACGTTTTCGAGTTTGGATCTTTGATGCAAGATAATGTCCACTGGTCAGTATAAATTTCTTTTATCCATATACCATATTCACATCTACCCGATTTACCAACTCTAGGCCCTGGTGAAACGATTTCATATTCTGTTTGGTAGCGAATTGTTTTATCTGCTAATGAGTAAGCAAGTACATCAAATAGAGGCACGATCAACATAAGCCCAAGGAATCCGCCCCAAAGAAAATTACCATATACTTGTTTTTTGGGGCGCCGAAAGGTACTCCAAACACTGCCAATTATCCCTGTGAAAATGGCAAAAACAATAGAAATTGTCCATTTTGGAAACCATTCAAATAACACAATACTATCGCCTAAAAAAAGCGACAAAAATAGATACGCCAGCCAAGAGCAATAAAGGATAAAAATAAAATAAGTAGGTAATAGTTTTTTCTTATTACCCTTACTGTATGATTTGAATTGATAGTCCATAAAAGTCTTATAACGCTAAAATACGCCATTTCATAGGTATTTATACTTAATTAATTTTAAATTAAGCCAATTATTTTTATCATAAAATTACGGCCAAGTAGATACAGCCATTACAAATAGGCAATCTATTTGGCTTCAATAAATTAAATCACATATTGTTTATATTTGAAAATCTTTATGCCTTATTGATAAATAACACTCTATTTCACTCCATTGAAAAAATGTAAATTATGATATATCAAATTAATACTCCCCTAATTCAAACGTAAATACAACATATAACAAGGTTAAATAAACTATTTATCATATAAATATCTAGTGCGAGACAATTTTCCTCTACCACCTAAAGAGGTCTCTGCCCTACTCGCTGCGGCAAGATATGAGCAATGGAAAAACTTATTTCAGTTTGCCATTAATACTGGATTAAGAAGCTCTGAATTATGTGCATTAAGATGGAGCGATATAGATTTCATAGAAAATACCGCACATGTGCAGTCCGTAAGTGTCGTTGGCATTATTAAGAAAACCAAAACTAAAGCCGGTACCAGAAAGGTAGAATTGAACAGTGGAGCAATGAACGCCTTGAATGACCAGAAGCAATTCACGTTTATGAAAGATGGTGTGATTTTTGAAGATCCTAAAACAAATAAGGCTTGGGCAAGTGCTGATGCAGTCAGGAAAAAAGCATGGGTACCAACGCTAAAGAAAGCTGGTATCAGGTATCGTAACCCTTATCAAACGAGACATACCTTCGCTACGAGGCATATCAGCCAAGGCGCTAACTTATTTTGGCTAGCAGGACAAATAGGACATAAAGGACCTGAGATGCTATTTAGGCACTATGGGGAATATATTAAGGAGTATGATGGGGGTGAGGTGAATAATGTTCACCATTCCAATTCGATTCGATTTAAGTGATTTAATTTGATTGCAATTCTGTATATTAACCAATTATTTATGTAGCTTAAATGAACCCTTTAATTTATTCTATGCATGTTGTACATATACTTTTATGATAGTAGAAATCAATCAGGATATATTACATATGACAGATGATATTTTGAATAAATCGATATGGTGGGAAAAAACTGTAGAATACAATTTTGTACTAAACTCCCAAGAAGATTATAACTTAAATCTATTGACCCCTTTGGATGGTTATGTAGAATCTATTGGTGATGCCGTAGTTGGAGAAAACAATAATTTTTATATTATTGAGTTCAAGAAAACATTGGAAAATTTCAATTCAGAATATAAAAAATATAATGGTGATGAGGAAGGATTTAACAAAGCAAAAGAAAATTGCAAAAAGCTTCATGGATGGGAGCATCATTTTGTTATTGGGGGAACTATAGAAAAACTTCAAGAAAAAGTAAGATTAAAATTAGATATTAAACGATATTTTGATGTCGATAATAGTAACCCATTAGATAAAAAAGAACTTTTTCAAAACGGAATGAGTAAAAATGAACTGTCTGAGTATACTTCGGAACTGACTAAATTTAAAAAAAGAAATAGTGAAAGTAGCAGCTCGAGTAATTTTCAAAGTTCATTTGTTCTAGCTGTTAGTAATGATAAAAAAGCACATTCCATCCCTTTAGATTATTACATTAATCTTGTACTAAAACCCAAACCTGAGAAAAAACCAACAAATAATTTCGGGCTATAACTAAAATGAAATATAAACTATGGTATAAGCTATTCCTAATATAGCTACACAATGACCTCCATGTGCACACCTAGTGCACATGATTGAAGCTTAGTAAAGATACCCTCTCATAATCAACAAATTAAAAAATTACGGACTCGAATTCAACTCCCACCATCCACCCAAACCAAAAACCCGCTAATTCATAATCCGCGGGCTTTTTTATATCCTAATCAGCCTAATATTACCTAACTCCCCTCAATCACTTTAGGCTGCCTCCAATAACCCATCAATGCTCCATCATTTCATGCACAATATCCTTACCGCTCATAGAATATGGATAATACGTTGGCCAATTCTCTAATTGAGTCAATAAAGCCTCCTGAGATTCATTCCCCATATAGAGATGAAAATGTCCGGCTTTCTCTGGCGCAATAATATGATCACTGAATTGGATAAACTTAGGAGCCTGGCTCTTTTTATCCTTACACTCAAATAAATAACGGACGCCCTTCTTACCCGAAGAATAATTTAAAACTCGGTAACCCGCGTAATCATATTGGCACTGAGCAACCTTATCCCCACGGTGGAATTCAATAATATTATTCTCAATACCAATCATATCCACATCAGTTTTATACCCTTTGGCATAATAATCTCGATACTCTTGCGCGGTTTTATCCTTATTCTTTGCAGCCTTATCCTGCATTACGGGATCTAACGTTCCATTAGCAAGATAAGGCTCCACTGATTGCCAAACACCGTCCCAATCACTCAACTTGCGGTCTTTAACATCACTATCCTCAAAAATACCTTTTGCCGCATTGCGTTGCGCTTCCGTTTGCGGTTTATCATGATGATGTCCATGTGCCATCGCTGTGTGACTGAATAAACTGGCTAATACAAGCAGTGAAAGAATATTTTTTGTCATCATTTTTCCTCTCTGGTTTGAACAAAATTCCCAAAACGCTTATTAAAGCGAGCAACATTCCCTTCCTGTGAATGGGTTTTCTGTTTCCCGGTATAAAACGGGTGAGAATGCGAGGACACATCGAGAGGAACATACGGATAACTTTGCCCTTCAAACTCAATGGTTCTTTCTGTTTTTATAGTTGACCCAACCTTAAAATAAGCATCTGCCGCGGTATCGTGAAAGATCACCACTCGGTAATCTGGATGAATATTTGGCTTCATCGCCAGCTCCTTTTGTTATGTTATAATATAACATTAATATTTTTTGGAGCGATTGACCACTCTTTTTTAACCATGGATTTTATGTGGGAAATACACGAGAAATATCGACTTAAGATGCACTGAAATAATCTGCACATAATCCCATCAACAATATATAAACTTGAATTTCCTTTACCTTGAATGCTGATCATGAACTTTCTTCATGTTCGAAATGAAATTAAGTCGCTTTAACTCCCCGCTCCGCTCTGGCATAAATTAAACATATTAACTTACTGGCTACATAAAAATTGATTAGTGAGAAAACGTGCAACATCTCTGTAATCAAGAAATAAACGCCGTTTTCCTATTAGAGCTAGGATGCAAAATCATGAATACAGAATTTACCTTTAATATCACGCGAAGCATTTTTGATGAAAATTACAACCCATCGGAAAACACGCGAATTACGACCAACTTTGCAAATTTAGCCAGAGGCAAAAGCCGCCAAGAAAACCTGCGTAACGCATTAGTGATGATCAACAATCGCTTCAATTCACTCGCGTATTGGGATAACCCTAAAAGCTCGCGCTATGCTGTTGAGTTGGAAATTATCTCTGTCGAGATGAATGTTGAAGAAAACGGCAGCGCCTTCCCTGTCATTGAAATTTTAAAAACCAACATTATCGATAAAAAAACGCAGCAACGTATTGAAGGGATTGTGGGGAATAATTTTTCATCCTACGTACGGGATTATGATTTTAGCGTTTTACTGTTGGAACATAATAAAAACCAAGCAGAGTTTAGCATTCCGACTAAATTTGGCTGCCTGCATGGCAATATTTTTAAATCGTTTATTAATTCCAAAGAGTACAAAGCGAACTTTAATAAATCTCCAGTGATCTGTTTGAGTGTCTCAAATAGAGATACCTACCATCGCACTGGGAATCAACATCCTATATTAGGCATTGAATATCAGCCAAGTAACGCCTCTTTAACGGAACAATACTTCGGAAAAATGGGCTTACAGGTTCGTTACTTTATGCCGAAAAATAGCGTTGCCCCTTTGGCCTTTTATTTTACGGGAGACTTGCTGAGCGACTACACCAACCTTGAGTTAATCAGCACTATTAGCACCATGGAAACGTTCCAAAAAATTTATCGTCCTGAAATTTATAATGCCAACACGGTGGCGGGTGAATGTTATCAACCGAGCTTAAATCAGCAGGATTACTCATTAACCAAAATTGTTTATGACCGTGAAGAGCGCAGCCAACTCGCCATTGAACAAGGTAAATTTACCGAAGAGCACTTCATTAAACCTTACCAAACAATTTTGGAAAAATGGTCTGCAAGCTATTCCGCTTAATAGAAATCGGTCAATTTAATAAAAACCGGTCAATTAAATAAAATCGCGTATTTATAAAAAATAAAATAAAAGGTCACCTGCAATGAAAATATTATTACCCACTTCCACCGCCGGCAGCTTGCCAAAACCATCTTGGTTAGCAGAACCAGAAAAACTCTGGTCCCCATGGAAATTGAACAACGAAGAACTTATCGCTGGCAAACAAGATGCCCTGCGTTTATCACTGGACGATCAATTACGTGCAGGCATCGACATCGTGAGCGATGGCGAACAAACTCGCCAACACTTTGTGACCACCTTTATTGAACACTTGAGTGGCGTGGACTTTGAAAAACGCCAAGTGATCAAAATTCGTGACCGTTACGATGCCAGCGTACCAACCGTTGTGGGCGCTGTTGCTCGCCAAAAGCCAGTGTTTGTGGATGATGCCAAATATCTGCGTCAACTCACTGACAAACCGATTAAATGGGCACTGCCGGGTCCAATGACCATGATCGACACGCTCTATGATAGCCACTATAAAAGCCGTGAAAAATTGGCGTGGGAGTTTGCTAAAATTCTTAACCAAGAAGCCAGAGAGTTAGAAGCCGCAGGCGTCGATATCATCCAGTTTGATGAACCGGCATTTAACGTATTTTTTGATGAAGTGAATGACTGGGGAATTGCTGCCCTAGAAAGAGCCATTGAAGGACTGAAATGCGAAACTGCGGTACATATCTGTTATGGCTATGGCATCAAAGCCAATACCGATTGGAAAAAAACGTTGGGTTCTGAGTGGAGACAATACGAAGAAGCTTTCCCGAAACTGCAAAGCTCGAATATCGATATCGTTTCACTGGAATGCCACAACTCCAATGTTCCAATGGACTTGATTGAACTTATTCGGGGTAAAAAAGTGATGGTCGGCGCGATTGATGTGGCGACCAACACTGTCGAAACCCCAGAAGAAGTCGCCAATACATTGCGAAAAGCCCTACAATTTGTTGATGCAGACAAACTTTATCCATCAACTAACTGCGGCATGGCGCCATTATCTCGCGATGTTGCCAGAGGTAAACTCAACGCGTTAAGCGCAGGCGCGGATATCATCCGAAGAGAACTAGGTGCAAAATAAATTAACCCAGATTTGGCGATCTCATCCATCGCCAAATCTCATCATTTTTAAACCCTTCATAGCCAATCACACCCCTTATTTGTATTTACTGAAAATCCTTGAAATTCTTTCAGCCATTATCACAGAAACCCTCTATCAATGTTGCTGTCTATGTATTTTCCCTCCTATACTTTTTTTGCTCAAAAAGTGACTAATAACAAAATAACTGGAAGGAAATAATCATGAAATTATCTCTACTAGGATGTTTATTGGCAGCTTCATTTTCTTTGCACGCTTATGCCGCAAGCGAGCCACCAATCCGATTAGTGATCCACGGGGGAGCAGGTACCATTACCAAAAGCACCATTACTCCAGAACAAGAAAAAGAGTATCAAGCAAAACTGACCGAAGCCTTAGAAGCAGGCTATGCGGTGCTCAACAAAGGCGGTAGTAGCCTTGATGCAGTACAAGCCTCGATTAACGTGATGGAAGATTCCCCACTATTTAACGCAGGAAAAGGCGCTGTATTTACCCATGAAGGTAAAAATGAAATGGATGCGTCGATTATGGATGGTAGCAACCGTAAAGCGGGTGCTGTAGCTGGCGTCACCAACATTAAAAACCCGATTAATGCCGCTTATGCTGTCATGACCAAAAGTCCTCATGTCATGATGGTTTCTAAAGGTGCCGAACAATTCGCTGCGGAACAAGGCCTTGAAATCGTTGACCCATCGTATTTCCGCACTGACTTCCGTTGGCAGCAACTTCAAAAAGCCAAAGAAAAAGAGAAAGTGGTACTCGACCATGACGGTAAAACTGCCGCTCTCTTTATTGACCCAATGATGTATGACTACAAATATGGCACCGTTGGCGCGGTCGCTCTCGATAAAAACGGTAATATCGCCGCAGGAACATCCACCGGAGGCATGACCAACAAACGCTTCGGGCGCGTCGGTGACTCCCCAATCATTGGTGCAGGGAACTACGCTGACAACAATACCGTCGCTGTTTCAGCCACAGGCTCCGGCGAAATGTTTATCCGTACCGCCACCGCCCACAATATCGCCGCCCAAGTCAAATACAACAAAACACCTATCGACCAAGCCGCCCGTAATGCGCTGGATGAAGTCAAAGAGCTGAACGGAAGTGGGGGTGTGATTGTGTTGGATAAAACCGGTAACTACGCGATGGAGTTTAACTCAGAAGGGATGTACCGCGGAACAATCGGTAATGATGGTAAACCGCAAGTCGCGATTTATAAAAACGATTAAGTTCCTAGTATTTAAATTTGCTATACCATAAAAATACAAAAGCCCACCAATGTGGGCTTTATAAACGACATTTCTATAAACTATATATCTATAAACCACGGCTCTCAGCCTAATGACTTTTCAACTGCGCCACTGGCCAAATACCCTTTATGGAACGCGGCTTGCCTTGGAGAAATACGCGCAACCGCCTCTGCTGAGCAAGAGGCATCCACCAGCACAAAACTGGCATCATCTCCTTTTGCTGGCCACACTTGCTGGCCCTTTTCATCCAGTGGCAATACATTGCCCGTGGCGATAGCAAGGGAGCGAGATAATGCCAATTCATCAGGGCGCGTGTACAACTGCGCATATAAATTGGCTTTTTCTAACATATCCCCGAGACCAAATGGCGACCAGTGATCAATCACACTGTCAGTCCCTGTCATCACAAACACACCATTTTTATTCAATGTTTTTAATGGCATATGTAATGTCCCGATAGGCACGGTCGACGCTATCGTGATCTGCTGCTCAGCCAAGCGTTTTGCCATCGCATCGGCATCTTCAGGATTTAACATGGCTAATGCAAAGGCATGACTAATTGTCACCTTGCCACGCAAGCTACGGTTTTCATCCACGGTTTTTATCATATAGTTGATAGCCGCAAGCCCCGCTGGGCTTGTCTCATGCAGGTGGATATCAACCCCTTTGTTATAATCCAGTGCAATCTGGAACATCGCATCAAGGGATTTTTCCATCGCACCATCAACATTGGTCGGATCTAGCCCGCCCACATAGTGCGCCCCCGCTTGCATCGCTTCTCGCATCAAAGGGACTGATTTGGATAGCAGTAAACCATGTTGTGGGAAAGCCACAATTTCGCACGTGAGATCTTGCTGACGTTTATCCAATACCGTTTGCAGTGCTTCAAGATTTTTCAATCCAGAAACAGGCTCAATGTTGCAATGGCTGCGTGCGATGGTCGAACCATGAGATTGAATTAAATCAATCAGCGCATGCGCCCTTTCTTGCGTAAAAGGCTGTAATTCAGGCAACATTTTTTGTTCAAGGGTTATCATATCCATAATGGTTTTTCCTTCACGGGACTGTGGCGCTTGCCAAGGTCCTCCGTAAAAGGTTTTATCCAGATGAATATGCATATCTCGAAATGCAGGAAGCATCAATTTGCCTTGCGCACTGTACGTATTCAAAACGGCATTTGGATGCTGTTTATTGGGTAACACCGCCACGATTTTTCCATCATTAATTTCGATGGTTTTTAGCTCAGTTTGCGTCCCAATCACCGTACTATCACGGAAATTAAAACCAGTTTCGAGTAGGGCATCATCAAGATAATAATGTTTATCTGTAATACGAGAAACACCGGACTTCGGTGCGCTTTGTGCCGCCGCTCCCGCAGATACTGAACCTAATAATGTACAAGCGGCCACCACTTTTGCACTTGTCGTCAGAAACTCTCTGCGACCAGACAACTGTTCTGAATTCATAGCAACTCCTTATCATCGAGAGTTCGACCTCATCGTATGAGGTCGAACGACTAGGCTTAGCCTTGAATAATATGGGTTCCCGTCTCGCCACGTAATGCTGCAGGCAGCGCTTCAGGAGTCGTGATAATCACGCGCTTACCGCCATTAGCGATAAACGATAAACTGGCTTCAATTTTCGGTAGCATACTCCCCGCTGGGAAATGCCCTTCTGCCATATAGCGCTGCATATCCGTCGTTGAGGTTTCACCGAGGGCTTTTTGTTCCGGTTTGCCAAAGTGAATACACACTTTTTCAACGCCCGTGGTGATGATTAAGATGTCCGCATTGAGCTCTTTCGCCAGTAGCGTGGTCGATAAGTCTTTATCAATAACGGCATCCACACTTTGATAACCGCCCTGCCCATTATTCACCACAGGGATCCCACCACCGCCTGCCGCAACAACTACATAATCATGTTCGGTCAATGTGCGAATTGCCGCTGATTCAATGACTCGTTTAGGTTCAGGAGATGCCACTACACGGCGATATCCACGCCCTGAATCTTCAACAAAGTGCCAATCTGGGTTTTCCTGCTGCAATACTTCCGCTTGTTCTTTACTGAAAAATGCGCCAATCGGCTTAGTCGGTGCCGCAAAGTTTGGGTCATTTTTATCGACTTCCACTTGGGTCACTACCGTTACCGCTTGGCGATGTTGCTGTTTAGCTAATACGTTAGTGAGTGCTTGCTGGACTAAATAGCCAATCCCTCCTTGAGTATCTGCTACACAGTTAGCCAGAGGTGTTAACGGTAAGCCTTCCGTCACATGAGCGATTTCAGCGCGACGCAAATCCAACCCTACCTGCGGCCCATTACCGTGAGTCAGCACAATATTGTAATTACCTTTAAGCATATCGCTGATGTGCTGAGCCACTTCCTGAACCGCTTTTTCTTGAGCTTCAATGGATTGGCTGCTGTTATCTTTAATAATACTGTTGCCCCCGATGGCAACAACCACGAGTTCTTTCATGATTAAGGATCCTGATACCGAATATTTAGCAGATAGTGGGTGTACCGCGCACACCCACTATAAAGATTGGCGTATTACACTGATTTACTCAGCTTTTCAGCTTTTTCAGCTTGTTGCTGCTCCACTGATTGGCGACCATCTAAAAAGTGTTTGATAACAAACAAAGCCGCCATCATGAGGTATGCGTAGACAAACATCAATGCCGAACCTGTTGCAATACCTACAGCTGGGGAATGGATGATGCCAAAGAAGACCAATACTGCCCCCACTGCCGCCGCAATCGCACCACGTAACGGCTTGTTTAAGATAGCGAAGATAGCAATACAGCCCCATAACATACTTGCCAGTGGTGCACCGTTACCTAAGTGAACCAGACCTTGATAGTAAACACCTTTGTGTAACAGAACTTCCGTACCAATCGCGCTTGCAGACGTCCCTGCCGCTCCCATGACACTATTAACCATCGTCAGTGCCCAGTTCGCAATCCATGGGAATAGACAGATGAAAATCACAGGCACTTCGACTTTCGGTGTTTCTCGCACCACTTGGTTGGCAGTCACCACACCAATAAATACTAAGATAGGGACAATGGCCGTCATTGGGATAACCGCGAGCATAAATGCGCCGATACCAAATAACGGTACAATAAACATAGTGATACCAGATGCTAAGGTATAACCCACACTCGCGCCCATCGCTTTCCAACCCGCATGCCCCACATACACAGTCACAGGGAATGGGTTGCCCAGCACGACGCCCACGGTTGAAGATAAACCGTTTGCTAGCATCACTTTACGTGTGTTGTATTCATCACCCGCTGCATGAGCACTTTCAATATTTTCAAGGTCAAAGATGTAGTTCGCTAAACCTAAAGGTACCGCTGAGGCTAAGTACGGCAGTGCGTGAGGTAAACCTTGGAAGAAGCTATCCACATGGATACTTGGCGGGTTAAAACCAAATGATGCCATTGATGCTGTAATCGCTTCTGGGCTTTGTAAGCCCGAAATCCATGCTAAGGCAGAACCCGCAATAAGCAGCAGCAACCCTGTAGGAATACGTGCAAAGATAGGCTTTTTACCAAACCAGTTGATGAAAATTAACAGCAGGACAATAAACGAAACCGTTGGGGCTTCAAATGCTTGCAGCATCGGGTTCATTGCCAGTAATAATAATCCGAGACCCGATAAGCACGATAATAATACGGTACGTGGGATCATCTTACGGATGGTTTCACCTAGGAAAGATCCACCCACTAAAATCATCGATTCAACAAAACACCAAACCAACGCAATTTGCAGAGCAAATTCAGGATCTTTGGTGGTTTGGTAAACCGGCATGATCACTAAGAAGGTCACGGTGAAGATAGAAGGTGCGCTTGGCCCTGATGGCAGTGCCGTAACGTCATTTCGTCCCGTTTGTTTGATCATCTGCTGACCAAAATAAGCGTAACTTACACTGGCAAGCAATACAGCAAAACCAAACGCTGGCGCGATACGACCATAAACAATTTCCGCTGGGATGCCGACAACAAAAATCAGTAAGCCCATCATGGTGAGTAGGTTCGTGAGGTTATTGGTCATCAAACCAAAATAGGCCGCCAAATCACCACGTTTCCATTTAATATTTAATAGACTCATATTCTTACTCCCATTCCCCTCACACCTTAGTAGCACGTTGTTGACGGTCTATCTCTTATGCCACTGAACAATTCAGGGAATGCGTTGCTTTATTTTTATCGCCCGACCGAAGCCGGGCATTATTTTTTGCTTAGTGAGTTTTGGGCTCAATACCACTATGCATAGTGTTTCGCGTAAGACAGCATCGCTTTTTCGAAGCAATCAAACGGAGGGTGTACAATCCCTGCCCCAATCATTCCAATACCTGCATCTTTATGCGCAATCGCCGTGTTAATCACCGGAAGAATGCCACTAGCTGCGACTTTCGTGATATCAATCGCTGTTGGAATTCCCATAAAACCTAATAATGGAATGGTGACGTTCGGGTTCTCTCCAAGGGTGATCTCTCGCATTTGGCGAGAGAAATCCACCGCTTCCTCAACGGTTCCCCCAACAAGCGCCACGATAGCCGGTGCTGTTGCCATCGCAAATCCACCAATCCCGTAAGTTTCTGTGATAGCCGAGTCACCAATATCTAAACCTGAGTCTTCCGGTTTATAACCTGCGAACATTGGACCAATCACTTGCTGAGAAGGGCCTGTAAACCACTGCCCCGGCAAGCCGCTAATGCGTAAACCAAACTCATAACCATTACGCGCCATGGTGGTCACAACAGTACTGTATTCAATACCGTGTGCTGCATCCATTGACGCTTTACACATTGCCATCCATGTAGGGCCAGAGAAATAGTCGCTACTTGCCACGAAATCAAAGACTTCTTTTTGCTGTGCAACCGTAAAATTGGTTTGAATAATTCCTGTTGTTAATGCTTGGATCAGCAATGTTGTTCCCGCATTGTTACGGTTATGGCATTCATCACCCATATGTAACGCTTGCGCCAACATTAAACGCAGGTCGATTTCACCCACGATTTTCATGGCGTCACGCAGCATTGGACCCAGCACATCACGCATCCAATTCAAGCGGTCAATAACGCTCTGGTCATTGGCGCCCATACGCAAGATTTTTGCCATCTGCTCACTCAAGTTAGTGAATGCGCGGTTGCCGTAAGTTTTGTTTTCGACAATATGCATAAACATCGATGCCGATGTCACACCCGCCATTGAACCTACGCAATCATGTTCATGGCATGGAGAAAAGATAATCTCCCCAGATGCTGCAACACGTTCCGCATCCGCTAAATCTTTAGCTAGTCCTTCAAAAACTAATGCTCCTGTCACCGCGCCTTTCATCGCACCACACATATCTTTCCATGCCACTGGCGGGCCAGCATGTAGAATGGTGTTTTTCGTCATGCCCGGTACCACATTAATGGCTTGGTCATAACCCACGAGTACTGGCTGGGACTGAATAATGCGCTCAAGCGCTTGTGCGTTCGCCACTGCGATTTTTTCTTGTAACGCTGCGTTGCTTTCAATTTGGTCAAGCGCGCGGATCACAGCAACGTTACCTTGGCCCGGCGGCGTCCAATTCAGTTGAGTCACCGGAACGTGCTGTTTTTTCAGATCATCACTGAACATCTCAATGCCGATATTGATAACATTCAATGGTTGTTTAAATAATGAAGTCATTACGCTTTCTCCCCTTTCCAGACAAATTCACGTCCTAATAAACCTGTATTGGTACTGCTACTCGCCCAAATCACACCTGCGTCAGTGAGCATCTTGACCTGTGCATCCATCGATGGCGTATCTTGGTCAGTACCCAGCACATAGCCGAGGATCACCAGTTCACGTCCTTCTTGTTTCGCTATCTCTTTTGCTGTTTTGATAGCGTCAATCATCACACCGACCGGATCTTCATGAGAGCCAAAGCCAAGCACGAAATCCATCATGATCACGCCAACTTCTGGATCACGAGCTTCTTGCAGTAAACGCTCGATGCGGTTTGTTGGATCGATCATTGGGTGTGGCTTACCGTTGGTAAAATCATCATCGCCAAAGTCGAGGAAGGTATGGGCGACACTTTTATTGATATCTTTCAGACGGTAGTCAGGATTAGGTTGAATATTGCTGTAGACGTCATCGTATTTTTCCAGCGCTGCAAACATGGCTTCATCACACAATGTACCGCCACAGAAAAGACCACGAATGTATTTTTGTTCCGGTTTGAGTAACGCTCTAACTTCATCAATTAAAGGTAAGTTGAGAGGGTGAAGGTCTAAATCTTCTTTACGAATGCCAGTCAGTAAAACCGCTTTCAAAGCAGCTTCTTTGGTACCTTGGGCAAAAGTTAAGCCTGGTTTATCATCCGGCAACGGTTGACTACCTAAGAAACAAACCACCACTGGCTTATGGCATTTTTCAGCTTGTTCTAACACTTTTTTGGCAACCATAGGTGCTGGTGGCTTAGAAATGAGTGCAATGACTTGGGTTTCATCATCCGCATCCAGCATTTTCAGTGCATCAATCATCATGATGCCGCCAATTTTTTCACTTAGGTCACGACCCCCCGTACCGATTAGCTGAGAAACTCCGGCGCCAAATTCATGGATGCGCACACTCAGTTCTTGGCTCCCCGTACCGGATGCCCCAATAATTCCGATGCTACCGCGACGAACATTGTTACCAAAACACAGGGCTGTCCCATTGATGATCGCTGTCCCACAGTCTGGTCCCATCATCAACAGCCCTTTTTGGCTCGCTAACTGTTTCAGCGCCAGCTCCTCGTCAATCGAGACGTTATCGGAGAACAGCATCACGTTGAGATCATTTTCCAGTGCAATACGCGCTTCACGAGCCGCAAATTGCCCATTAACCGAAATAACCGCTAAGTTGGCATCAGGAATGTGTGTTTTTGCAGAGTTGATTGTGGCGTATTTGGCTTCATGCTGCCCGCCACCTTGGTTTTTCTTATTAAACAGCTCTTCGATAGCAATCAATGTCGCATCATTGGCTTCATCGCTAGGCCCTTTAATCACTATCATTAAATCGCCGTTTTTGGCTTCTTCTAATTCTGGGGTTAATAAACCTAAGTTTCTTAACACGCCTTTATTCATTTCTGTTGCCATTGCCACAAAGGCTTGCTCAACATTTTCAAGTTGGTTGGCTTTGGTGGAAATAGACATCAATGACACGGAATCAAAATAGGTATTCTTTTTTATGACCACTTTAGTCGACATGTGTTTCTCCGAAATAATGAGTCAGAAACAGCGCATCGCGAATGCCAAATAGCATGTCGCAACCTGAACTAGACCCGATATTTAAAATCTCTAAAATTTGTGGATAAATATTTGTTTCTCGCCCATCAACTAAACATTGGATCAGTTGATGTATATTTTCGCGATACTCGTGGTTTAATGCTTTTTCTAACGTAATGGCACTGATGGGTGTTGTATTCGCCTTGCTTTGCGAAATCCCTTGATAAAAGCTCTGATAGCAGGAATTCGCAGGGTGATGTTTCAACAACAAAAAAGCCATCAGTCCCACTAAATAATCATCTCCCGAAGGTGTTAACCCAATTCCTAACCCAACAAACTGGCTCACAATATTAGTTAATGCTTGGTGCCGTTTATTGATTAATAAATTAATTAATCTGGAGCGTAATTCATTTAATTTTTTTGATGATTCAAGATAAAAACCATTGTCCCCTTGGTAGTTAAACAGAGAGTGTGTTTTATCATTTAAAATAGAATCAATTTCGTTAATTTTAGACTGAAGAAAATAACGGTATTTCTCTTCGGCTAATTTTTCATTAATAAAATAAACCGTTGGTGGGTTCCATTTCTTACATAATAAAAATGAAATAGCATATTTCTCACCAATATGGATTTCATTATTTAAAATACAAACAGAATTCCCCGCCATTATATTTAACGGTAAAAAATCCTTATTAATTATTCGGCAGCTATTAGGTGCATTATCCGCTTGCGAGCCAAGCAAAGTATAAAGCTGGTTATCAATAGAAAAATTAATGGCTTTATTAAAAACTTGCTCTACATTCCCTGTTAATAATGGCTGATGCAAAAGATCCAAGAAATGCGCATCAGCCGTTAACCCATAAATGCTTTGCCGCTGAGATTGGTGTCTGTCCACAATCCCCCTTATGGGTGGTTACGCACCCGCTGCAATCAGTAATTCAGCGATTTCGTGATAGCCTTTTTCCTGTGCCAGCTCTAACGGTTTTTTGCCATATTTGTCCGTCATATGTGGATTAGCACCGTGCTCTAACAGCATTTTTACGATTTGCTGCTGTTTTACACCACCATCATTCAGCACAATCGCTTCTAGCAATGGAGTCCAGCCGACAAAGTTGGTGTGATTAACATTAATGTCCGTGTTTTCCAGTAATTCACGCACAATTTCCACATGCCCTTTTTCACTCGCTGGCGTGATCCCAACACCACCAAAACGGGTTAACAAATCTAAATTAGGATTAGCCGGTAATACTAAACGTAATAATGTTAAATCATTATTTAGGCAGCTTAATAAAAATGGATTAAAACAAGTTTGGTCTTGTTTATTAATATCAGCACCCGCATGAATAAGAAAATCAACACACTCATAGTGCTGATTTAAACTCGCATTTACAATAGCAGTGCGACCTTGGCGATTGGTGCTATTAATATCAACACCTTTTTCAAGGCAACTTTTTAAAATAGCTAATTGGCCTTGTTCTGCGGCTTTAAGAAAATCTTGAACGAGTGTGTTTTCTGTCATAATGCTCTCCACATTTAGCTATTTAAATTTTCTAATAGCCAAATTAAACATGAATTAAAGATTATTTAGCATGGTTAGAGCATAGCAATTGCTATTAATAAATAGAATCCATTTAAATTTAATTCATCAATCTGCCACCTTATTATTGATTTAAATTCAACAATCAAGCATTTTTGTGCGTGAAAGCATCCTTCACTGACCTTTATTGATGTTTTTTTGTCTATTTTCTATGCAATTTGACCAAATTATTTTGTTAATCTGTTTGCTAATTTATTCTTTCTTCAATTTTGTGACAGCCATCAAATCAAAGGTTTTTAAATTGTTAACATTGTGATTTTTTTGTTTACAAACCCGATATCCTCTAATGGCTGTTTTTTCATTTAATTCAATAATATTAATTAGTTTGAATGTGAACATGCATTTCATTAGTTGCTTTTTGTGGTGACATAAATTAAATACTATTTATTGTACAGAATAGATAAATATCCCCGCAGAGGGCTATCAAAAACAATCAATAAAAAGCCTGTTTTTTAAGCTATTGAATTGTATTCACAGAAAACGTTATTTAGGCTAATTTTCACGCACTTTGGGACACAACACATGAACTCTATTTTTACCGAAGAAAATTTATTGACCTATACCACCGCGGCTAAATTTGCCAGTTTCAGTAAAGCGGCCGAAGAACTTGGAATTACCACTTCCGCGGTGAGCTACACTATAAAACGTATCGAAACCTATTTAGATGTCGCACTGTTTATCCGCGATACCCGTAATATTGAATTGACCGAAGCGGGATACTATTTTTATCGCAAAGCCACCGACCTTCTGAATAATTTTCATCTCATCAAAAAAAGTATCGATTCCATTGAACAAGGGATTGAAGCCCGTGTTCGCATCTGTATCAATCAGTTGATCTACACCCCTTACCATACGGCAAAATTGCTGCAAATCTTGAAAAAGCAATTTGGTACCTGCCAGATAACTGTGACCACGGAAGTGTATAACGGTGTTTGGGATGCCATTATCAATAACCATGCGGATATTGCGATTGGGGCGCCGGGTACACTCATGGATGGCGGCGGGATTGATTACACCGAAATTGGTGCCATACACTGGCAATTTGCCATAGCGTCTAGTCACCCTTTAGCTTTAATGCCAGAGCCCATTGCCGAAAGCCAACTGCGCCTCTACCCAAATATTATGGTGGAAGATACCGCGCATACCATCAATAAACGCGTTGGATGGTTACTACACGGGCAAGAGGCGATTCAAGTGCCCGATTTCAATACCAAATGCCAGTGCCAAATTTTAGGTGAAGGGATCGGATTCTTACCCGACTATATGGTCAAAGAACATGTGAAAACCGGTGTCTTAGTCACTAAGCAAATACAAAACCCAAGGCAGGATTCTCACATGCTATTAGCCACCCAACACTCTGCTACAGGGCTAGTCACCCAATGGATCAGGAAAGAATTTATGGCAAATGGAGTCTTAACGGAACTTTACAGTGATTTGCTCAAGCCCATCGCCAATTAACATTGTGCTAGTTTCATTAGTATAAATAAAATCGTACCGAGCCAACTCATCAATGGCCTTATTCAACTACTTGATAAATCTGGAGTACAAGTGAAGCATCGCCCATGCTGTATCAAGCTCAGTGGCAACGGCATCACGCGTAAACATGAAAAAACCACTTTCTGCCTCTTTTGGCTTGATTCTGACGATTGCCCTTGTCGGTATCAATTTACGCCCTTTTATGACAGGGCCTGGGCCCGTCATCGATAATATCATTCAAACCACCGGAATGAGCTACCAGAGCGTTTCCCTGTTAACGCTGATCCCCATGTTACTCATGGGTTTTGGGGCTTTGGTCGTCCCCGCGTTAAATCAAAAATTGGGCGATAAATTGGGTATTAGCCTCGCGATGTTACTGCTGCTGATAGGCTCTTTCTGCCGATTATTTGTTTCTGATGCGAACGCACTGTTAATGACCGCATTTTTGTGTGGAATGGGAGCAGCTTATATTCAAGCGGTTTTTCCCGGCTTGATAAAGTTTTCGTTTCCGCAAAAAATGGCCGCCATGACGGGGTTATATTCAGCCACGCTCATGGTCGGTGGCGCGCTGGGAGCGCAATTAACACCGCTAATTACCCACATTTCTGGGAATTGGCAAAGTGGGCTCGCATGGCTTGCATTGCCAGCACTGATCGCTCTGATTGCCGTCATCATAAATATTCGTTCTTCAGACACGAAAAATATACCAGCTCAGCTGAGTGTATTAACCTATCTTAAGCAGCCCAGAGCGTGGCTATTAATGGCAGGATTTGGTTTAGTGAATGCGGGTTACGCAACTGCCGTGACATGGCTGGCGCCTTTCTTCCAACAACAAGGATTCAGTGCCACAGAAAGTGGTTCTCTGGTGGCGATTTTAACCATTTTCCAAGCGGCTGCGGCACTGATGATCCCGATATTAGCGTCCCATAATATTGACCGCCGTTTTTGGCTCACTGTGACGCTGGTAAGCCAAGCCTTGGGATTTGCCGGGTTAATCCTGTTTCCTAACACGCTACCGTTGCTGTGGGTGGGTCTATTGGGCTGTGGTTTGGGTGGCTGCTTCGCCTTAACCATTATTACCTCTTTAGATCATATCCCCCACCCTGCTAGCGCGGGGATCCTGACGGCCTTAATGCAAGCAGGCGGCTTTATCATCGCCGCTTTTGGACCTTTAGTTGCGGCAGCATTACAGCAATTTAGCCACAGTTTTACCCCTGTTTGGTTGCTGCACTGTGTCCTAGTTATGATGACTTTACTGCTATTTTTGCGTTTAAATCCTAAAGGATATCACCAGATTTTTAGCGTAAAATAAGCTTAATAACCAAGGAGATGGCCTCATTGCCATCTCCTTCACTTTATGCAGTGGTTTCTTCTTGCGCCAATGCGGATTTTGGTAACCCAAAAATTTTGTCAAATGCCCAGTTAAAGAAAAAGGTATAAATCGGGATAAAGATAATCAGGGCAAAATCTAAAATAAGCGCCTGCCAGAGCGATATTGATAGCCACCATGCAATCAGTGGGATCAAAAATACCACCAGCGTTAGCTGGAATAACACCGCATGGGCGAAACGACGTCTAAATGTTCTAATTCTTGATTTCTGCTTTGATTCCCAATATTCAAATGCCACATTGAAAATAAAATTCCATGTCACCGCTATCGTGGTGATCACCAGCGCTAAAGGCCCCGTGGTTCCCGCGGAATTCCCCGAAAGAAAAGCCAGTGCCAACGATGAAATCATCCAGCCAATGACTTCGTAGCTCGTAATAAAAACCACTTTACGTTTAATACCTTGCATTTTTTATCTCATATTCTGTTTGCCGAAGACTGGTAAATTAAATCAACATTAATGATAATAAAAGTCAGCTACTATCAACAAAACTGAAAGGTCTAAGATGCCATTTAATAGCGAAAACCTGATGATTTTTCTCACCGTGCTCGATAAAGGCTCTTTTTCCGCAGCGGCTAGATCGCTGCATAAAGTCCCTTCCGCGGTTAGCATGGCGATTGCCAACCTTGAAGCTGAACTTGGTTTTTCGCTGTTTGAGCGCCATACGCGAGAACCCAAACCGACAGAACAAGCGCTTTCCCTCGCCCCTTATGCTCGAAATATTGTGGATAATTTACGTCAGTTGAATGTTTTCTCACGGGAACTTACCCAAGGGGTGGAAAGCACACTCACGATCGGAGTTGCTGAAGGGGTTAATCCCAATGTGTTAGTTGATGCATTGCACGCGCTGAGCCAACGTTATCCGTTGATGCATGTGGAGCTGATCACCGCGCCTCAAGACGATATTTTGCCGTTACTGCACAGCGAACGTCTTCAGCTAGCTATTGCCTTCGGTGGGTTATATGTCAATGCTCAGGAACAATTCGAATGTATTGGTTATGAATCATTAACAGCGACCATCAGCGCCGATTACCCCTCTAATAAACCGAATAATGCGCTGTATATCGAAGATCTCGTTCAAACACGCCAAATTATTGTCGCGAGCCCTCACCATCCTATCAGTGATTTTCGCTCTATCGTTTCTAGCCATTATTGGCGCACAGATAGTTTCACGATGGCGTTAGATTTGGTTAAAAGAGGGATGGGTTGGGGAAATTTACCCGCTTCATTAATCAAAACTGACTTAGAGGCAGGTTTACTCAAGCGTTTAGAATTTAAAAATACCCCAAATGGCTTAGTGCTTCCTGTCCATGTCGTCTGTTTAAAAGGCCAAGTACTCAAACGTGGCGCTCAAGAGTGTATAGAGCTTTTAAAAACGAATATGTACTAATAATTTTGAGTCATTTCAGGAGTGGTTCAATCCCCCCTCCAAAAGTCGGGTAAATCTCTATTTACATCATAAATATAGGTCCCATTCGCGATACGACACTTTTGTTGGTGAATTATGTTTGTTGATCAATTGTGAAAATCACTTGATATTGCCAATGCTTTTAAAGATAATAATTATCAATATCATTCTTATTGACAACAAAATTTCTGTGGTGAACAACATGACCAAGCCACTTTCTGACATTATTGAAGAAACCACAAAATCAACCTCATTGACTGATTTTGCTGCTAAAAATGGGCTTATTGAAAGTCAAAAATTATTAGGTGCATCAGGCAAAATTTCCATTGAGCACCGAGGTGAAATTTATCAATTGCGCCAAACTCGCACAGGTAAATTAATTCTGACCAAATAGTTTTTAGTTTTCACAACGTAGTCTGCATTAAAAAGACGGTTTGTTTCAAAAATACAATTAGCTTTAAAAACACAATCTATCTCGCAAGCCACCTAAGTCGTCATACTAGGCAGCCAGCTTAACTCTATACATCAGGACACAGTTTCTTATGGTGTTTATTACGGGCTTTGCTGCTGTAAATCTGGATAACCTCAAGGCGAACTTTCGAACCCTATCATCGCTTGTTGGGTTCAAATACCCCTTTTCCCCTATTCCGTTGAAAGCGTCTTTGTCTCAACACCCTATAAACACGCCATAACGCTCTGATGATAAATCTGTTTTTAACGGTGCATCGCACTCATCAAAGAGTTAACAATTTTTAGGGAGTATCACCTGTATGTCTCAAGTATTACGCTTATCTGTGCTGGCGAGTGCCTTGCTGCCTCTAATGACAACCGCACAGACTGAAAAATCTCCAACTAACAATAATCATTTAACTAACAGTCACCACGATGTGATGACGGTTTATGCCACGGGTAATGAGCGAGATAGCTTTAATACGCCGATGATGGTTACCGTCATTAAAAATGATTCACCAGAAACCAAAACAGCCAACAATGCTAACGATATTTTGCGCAAAGTGCCGGGTATTGCACTGACAGGAACTAGCCGTACTAACGGCCAAGATATCAGCATGCGCGGGTTTGACCGTCGTGGAATTTTGACGCTCGTCGATGGCGTTCGCCAAGGTACAGATACTGGGCACATTAACGGCACATTCCTTGACCCTGCGCTTATCAAGCAAGTGGAAATTATTCGTGGGCCTTCAGCACTGTTATACGGCAGTGGCGCGATGGGTGGCGTGATTGCTTGGGAAACCGTGAATGCGAAAGATTTACTGCGTGAAGGTCAAAACCAAGGTTTCCGTGTCTTTACTCAAGGCGCAACAGGGGATCACAGCTTTGGCTTTGGCGGCTCCGCTTTTGGTAAAACCGATGACTTTGACGGCCTATTCAGCTTTGTGACGAAAGAAAGCGGTGATGTTCGTCTTGGCGGCGGCGAAAAAATGGATAACAAAGAAACCATTGCCAATATGCTCGGTAAAGGAACATGGCAGCTGGATGATGCACAAACCCTGTCTGGGCAGATTCGTTATTACAATAATGATGCCTATGAGCCAAAAGACCCGCAACAACTCGCCACCAGCAAAGATAATAAACAGGTTAACCGCACGACGCGTCAGCGTGACTTGCAAGCCACCTATCAGTTAAATCCAGACGATAATTCATGGCTCAATTTAAAAGCGACTCCGTATTACTCTGATGTGAATATCACATCCAAAGGGAAAGAGTCTAACTACGAAGGTCGCAGCCAAAAAACGTATGGTATCAAGTTGGATAACCGCTCTGATATCTATGAGTTACCACTCGCTGCACATAACTTCACCTACGGTACTGAAGCATATCGTCAAAAACAGACTCCTTACGCTGGAACCACTCAGTTCCCTGATGCAGAGATCACCTTTGCCGCTGGCTTTATTCAGGATGAAATCACGCTAAAAGATTTACCTGTTTCCTTCATTTTGGGTACCCGCTATGACAACTACAAGTCCACCGCCAAGGGCAATAAAGATGTCAAAGAAGATCAATGGTCATCAAAAGCGGCGGTGAGCATCACTCCAACCGACTGGTCAATGCTGTTTGCATCATACTCTGAAGCTTTCCGTGCACCAACGATGATGGAGATGTACAACGATTCTCTTCACTTCAAAGGCGGCCCTATTTCCAACTATTGGCGCCCTAACCCAGACTTAAAACCTGAATCCACACGTACTGCAGAATATGGTTTTGGCTTACGTTTTGATGACCTACTCATGGCTCGCGATAACCTGCGCTTCAAAGCCAGCTATTTCGATACGAAAGCCAAAGATTACATTAACACCTACGTCAATACAGACCGTGTTAACTGGAATAATAACTACACCACATCCATCAATACCAAGCGTGCCAAAATTTGGGGAACGGACGTGTCATTGGATTACACCACCGACTACTTTGCGTGGGGGCTCGCTTATAACCACACTGTCGGCGTCAATGAATATACTGGCAAAGCCATTGAATCCATTAAACCAGACTCGCTTACCAGCAACCTCTCCGTTCCTATTGCGGACAGCGGTTTCTCTGTAGGTTGGTTAGGTGAGTTCACTACCCATACCGATTTCGATAAAACATCCAAATTGAAACAACAACCGGGCTATGCCGTTCATGATTTCTATCTAAATTATCAAGGCGATGGAAGTCTTAAAGGGTTAGGTACCAGTGTTGTTTTAGGAAATGCTTTTGACAAAGAGTATTACTCCTCTCAGGGGATTCCCCAAGATGGTCGTAATGCTAAGCTGCTCGTCAGCTTCCAATGGTAATTCACACTATATTGGTAATTCACACTACATAAAGGAGAAACCTGTGAATTCAGCACTTTTCGAACGTTATCAACAAGCCAAAGCAGATAATAAAGCTAAGTATGCGAGAGATCTCGCCGCTTATCTGAATGTTTCTGAAGGGGAATTATTACATAGCCGTGTTGGGCGTGATAAAGCTAAACGCCTGAGCGTTGATGCGCCAACGTTATTAACTGCTTTGGAAGCTGTCGGTTCAGTCAAGGCTATTACTCGTAATGAGTATGTGGTTCATGAGCAAGTCGGTCGCTATGAAAATGCCAAATTTAGCCCTCATGGTGGTTTAATTCTCAACCCACGCGCACTGGATTTGCGTATGTTTTTCTCTCATTGGGACAGTATTTTTGTGCTCACTGAAGAGGCAAAACACGGTGAACGCCATAGTATCCAATTCTTTGATAAACATGGCGATGCACTGCACAAAGTGTATACCACTGATGAAACCGATATGGATGCATGGAATGCGCTTATCGAAAAATACACCACTACCGAAAACCCACTGTTAGCGGTTGAAAAAGTGCAGCCACATCATGCACAACCAATCAGCGATGAGCTAAAACAACAGCTTGACCAAGAGTGGCGCAATATGACGGATGTTCATCAATTTTTCATTTTATTGAAGAAGAATAACTTAAGCCGTCAACAAGTGTTCCGCGCGGTCAGTGATGATTTAGCTTGGCAGGTGCCAAATGATTCATTCAATCAGCTGGTTAATACTGCTTTCGCTGATCAAAACGAAATTATGATTTTCGTAGGTAACCGTGGGTGTGTGCAGATTTTCACAGGCAAAATCAAACGTTTGATGCCACATCAAACTGAAGGTTCTGACATCAAATGGCTGAACATTTTCAACCCTGATTTCACCCTGCATATGATTGAAAATGGCGTTGCAGAATGTTGGGTCACTCGTAAACCAACGGAAGATGGTTTTGTGACAAGCCTTGAAGTGTTTGATGACCAAGGCAACCAAATCGCACAAATGTACGGACAGCGCACTGAAGGGACGCCAGAGCAAGAACACTGGCGCCAGCAAATCATGTCCCTGCCAAGAATCTAACACAGGTATTTGACGATGAAACAATGGCTTCTAATGGTAATCACACTGGCAACCTCGTTGGTTGCCCATGGCGCTGACCGCTTAGTGACACTCGGCGGTGATGTAACTGAAATAGTCTATGCGCTTGGCGCACAAGGCAGTCTGGTTGGGCGCGACAGTAGCAGTTTACATCCAGAGCAAGCAACTAAATTGCCCGATGTCGGCTATATGCGAACACTGAATCCAGAAGGCGTACTCTCTTTGCGTCCAACGTTGGTGCTCGCCAGTGAGCTTTCCCAACCTTCAATCGCATTAACCCAAATTGAAAAAAGCGGCGTTAAAGTGATTAAAGTGACCGGAAAACCGAAATTAGAAGCCATTCCTGAAAAAATCACCACCATCGCTAATGCGGTGGGGTTACCCGAGAACGGAAAAAAGTTAGTCGAACAATTTAATACCGAGCTACTTGCCGTTCCAACCAGCCCTTTGAATAAAAAAGTGGTTTTCTTGATGAGTCATGGCGGCGTACAGCCGATGGCTGCAGGGCAACAAACTGCAGCAGATAGCATGATCACCGCAGTGGGCGCACAAAATGCCATGCATAATTTCACCAGTTACCGACCGCTTTCCCAAGAAGGTTTGATTTACAGCCAACCCGACCTCGTTGTCGTGTCTGAACAAGGTGTGAAATCACTCGGTGGTATTGATAAGGTTTGGGAATTACCGGGGTTAGCACTCACTCCGGCAGGAAAAAATCGCGCGATTTTAGTCGTGGATGATACTGGTATGCTGAGCTTCAGCTTAAGTACGCCCAAGGTCATGCAGCAGTTAAGAGAGGCGTTAGAAAAAAGCGAATGAGTCGTTTTAAGCACTCTTTATTTAAAATTCTGATGTTATTGGTGCTACTGGGGGCAGTCACGGTGGCTGCCTCTACCGCTGGCGCAATTAACTTACCTTTAAAAGCGCTTTGGTTTGCACCATCAACCGATCCTGACTGGCAAATTTGGCTCACTATTCGTCTACCAAGAGTGTTACTCGCCATTTTAGTGGGGCTGGCTTTAGCGGTTTCCGGTGCGATGATGCAAGGGCTATTTCGCAATCCTCTCGCCGACCCTAGTTTATTAGGGATCAGTAGCGGAGCTGCATTGTGTGTGGCCGCATTCATCATTTTACCGTTATCCTTACCCACATTAATGCTCAATTACGGTCATCTTGGTGCAGCATTCGTTGGCAGTTTAGCGGTTTCGCTGATCATTTTTAGTCTCAATCGTATGTCTAATGGTAATTTGGCACGGCTGCTATTAGCAGGAATTGCCATTAATGCCCTGTGTATGTCGCTAATTGGGGTACTAAGTTATATGAGTAATGACCAACAATTACGCACATTTAGTTTGTGGATGATGGGGTCATTAGGCAATGTGAATTGGACATCGTTAGCAATTGCCGCCAGCGTGATTATCCCTACGTGCTTACTCTGCTTATGGCAGGGCAATACGCTAAATATTCTACAATTAGGGGATGAAGACGCACACTATTTAGGGATAAATGTTGAGCGTAGTAAGTTTATTTTATTATTCCTAAGCGCTTTATTAATTGGCTGCGCCGTTGCCATGAGTGGTGTGATTGGCTTTATCGGGCTCGTTGTTCCTCACTTAATCCGTATGACATTGGGGCCTGATCATCGTTGGCTTATTCCTGGTTCTGCCATAGTGGGTGCCTGCTTACTCTTAGCTGCCGATACCCTTGCTCGTACTTTAGCGGTTCCCGCAGAAATCCCCGTGGGCTTATTAACGGGTTTGATTGGCGGCCCTTACTTTTTATGGCTCATACTGCGCCAACCTGCAGGAAGGATCTAACGGATGCCCAATTTACTCGACGCTAGAAACCTCAGTTATCGTATTAATAACCGAACATTAATCGACGATATCAGTTTATCTATACAACAAAATCAAATGGTGGTGATCATTGGTCCTAATGGTGCCGGCAAATCCAGTTTATTGAAATTGCTCACAGGCTACACTTCTCCCTCTCAAGGTGAATGCCAGCTAGAAGGTCGCCCACTACCGGAATGGGAGCCTCAAAACCTGGCTAAAAAACGCGCTGTAATGAAACAACATAGTCATTTACAGTTTGCGTTCAGTGTTGAGGATGTTGTGGCAATGGGAAGAACACCTTACGGTTCTGAACATAAGCAGCACGCCATTGATATTGCTATGGAACAAACCCATTGCACCCCACTACGCCATCACGATTATCGCCAATTATCCGGTGGTGAACAGCAGCGTGTTCAACTTGCTCGAGTGTTAGCTCAGTTATGGCAACCAGAGCCAACGCCAGCCTGTTTATTTCTTGATGAGCCCACTTCAGCCCTTGATTTATATCACCAGCAACACAGTTTACGACTTTTGCATCAGCTTACCCGTGAAAGGCCGCTAGGAGTTTGTTGTGTACTGCATGATTTGAACCTCACCGCGCTCTATGCCGATAAAGTGTATCTTATTCATCAAGGGAAATTAGTGGTGGCTGGAACGCCACAAGAAGTGTTAACTACCGAGAATTTGACTCGATGGTATCAAGCTGATTTAGGGGTTCAGCCGCATCCTGAAACGGCAACCCCCCATGTGTATTTACGCCATTAATAAATAGCCGCGGCTTTCATCATGCTATATTTCATAATGAGGGCCGCGACTTAACATCATAATAAATTAAAGTATTTATTAGGCTTAGGTGGTAGTGGTAACTGCTTAGCATCAATCATATCAAGAGCATTGCGTTCAAGCCCCGTACATAACGCATTCAGTGGCAAGCTGTTATCTAATACATCGAATGGGTCTTCCAATTGTTCCGCTAATGCATCCCACGCTAAAAACGTATAGGAAACAAACACGGAAACCAAAGGCGTCATATAATGTAAATCCCCCACCAGTGCAAACGGTAATAATGTACAAAATAAATAGACCGTACGTTGCAGGATCAGCGTATAAGCGAAGGGGATCGGCGTATTCGAAATACGTTCACAGCCGCCTAAGACTTCAGATAACCCGTTCACATCTTTATTGATGGACTGAAACAGAACATCACTGATCAGATTGTTATCTCGTAATGCCCCCACACTCAAACCAATATGCATAAGAATTCGGCTGGTGGGAAAAGGGCTTTTAATGACATCTAAAAAAACATCCCGTGGCAATAAACGATACAAATCGATATTTGGGTTAGTGCGTCTAAGTTCGTGATTTAAGCTCCAACTAAACGCAATCAACAAATTAGCAAATGTGCGATGCGCTTCAGGATCATTCGGTAATAATCCTTTTATGTTTCTTAAAATATTACGTTGATTGGTTAATATTGCGCCCCAAAGCGTTCTTGCTTCAACTAAACGGCTGTAGCAGGCGTTATTACGGAACCCCAAAAAGATAGCTATTGCTATCCCTAATAAGCTAAATGGGGCTATTGTCAGATGTATTCCTAATTGCTCGTACCATTGATAGATTAAAATAGCGACAATGGACATCATAATATTAAGCGATAATCTAAAGGTGATTTTAGACAACACGGAACCGTGCCAGTCGAACAACCTAAAGAACCAGTGTTGATGCGGGCGAATGACCATAAATTAATAATAATTGAAAGGATAGTTATGTGTGATGATTATCACATAAATTATTTCGGCAATCCATATGATGAGCTCATCGATTTACTCATCTTAAGCTAAATAGTTTAGTAAAAAACTATTTTATCTATTCTATCATCTATTTATTATTTTTCGTTTTTTTAAGATTTCAGGTATTGACTCAAATTTATTTATAATTAACTTTACCTAGCCAATACTTGAATTTGAAATACTTATTTAATTTAAAATTAATTAATCAGTAAACTAAACAATTGATATACAGCATACAAACATAATCAATTGATTAATTTTTAGCTATATTTTGATTAAATATCAGTTAACTAGCATTACATTAAATCAAATTCTTAAGGAACTCTTAATATTGGCGATAATATTACCGTTATCATTTAATCATCATTTAAAAAATGATTAATATAATTCCAATTATAAAAAAATTAATAAAACCTTAATTTATTAAGAATGGTTGCTTGTTTATGAAAAAAACAGAATATTTTCTAAAAAAATTCCGTGCGCTAATCATGAGTGACAAAAGTTATCTCACGAATAAATTTATTAAAAAACTAGGGTATTACCCTAACTTTAATGCACCGAAAAGCTTTAATGAAAAAGTGAATTTCCGTATGATCCATGACCGAAATCCACTGCATAGTCAATTCGCCGATAAACTCGCAGTGCGCGACTATGTTACACAAACTATCGGACAAGAACATATCGTTCCTATTCTCGCCACTTATCAACATGTGGATGAAATAGATATTACGAAACTGCCCCAACGCTTTGTATTGAAATGCACCCACGACAGCGGCAGCAGTATTATTTGTACCGATAAATCCCGCTTTGATTTGCAAAAAGCCAAAGACAAATTGTCATTCCATTTACTCAAAAATCTCTATTACATTACTCGCGAGCGCCACTATAAAAATATTCCTGCGCAGATTATTTGCGAGGAATATATCGATTTGTTTGAGCAGAAAAAAAGAAAGCTGGTACCCGAAACCTGTCGTATTCACTGCTTCTCGGGTAAGCCCGCTTACGCAGAAATCGATTATACCGACGAAGATGGCACCGAGTTTATCAACCTTTATGACACGGAATGGCAATTGCAGCCGGTGAGTTTTGGTTATCCTCAAATGCTAGAACCAGTCAGTGAACCAACACAATTTAGAGAAATGCTGAGACTGGCCGAAATTTTAGTGACGCCATTTGATTACTGCCGAGCTGACTTTTTAATGGCAGAAAACAAACTCTATTTTAGTGAACTCACCTTTGCACCCAATGCGGGACGTACCGTGATCAGTCCACTCTCTTGGGACTTTAAACTTGGAGAGCTGTGGGAGCAGAAAATCACAACGCCAAACATGCTTCATTCACACCAACCTGAGCTTGCTCTCGCCAATCTTAATAAGAAAAAATAGCCATAAAAAAACGCGCTACTCATTCAAGATAGCGCGTTTTTTTGTTTTCATTGCCAACGGCGATCTATTTACCAAGCCCTGTCAATTTGCCAATACACTTGCCTTACGACGTAAACTTGCAATCAGCATATAAATAGCCGTCACTAACAGCACAATAAAGAAGAAATTCGTTAACCCGCTATGCTGTTCTAATAAAGTACCCGCCGCGATAGGCCCCATCGCAGAGCCCACGCTATAACTAAATAACATCACTTGGGTCGCTGCCACAATAAATGACGAATCCAAGTTATCGCACGCTAAAGTGATCGCAATCGGATACAAGGCAAATGATGACATTCCTAGTAAAGCTAGTGCCACAATCATCACCACATAGTCTGATGAGATGTAAATCATGCCCATCGCAAAAACACCTAGCAATGACACCATGGCCAATAATAAGGTTTTGCTCATCATTACCGACAGTTTACTGATCACTGGCTGAATTAACATGCCACCCAAAATAATGGATGCCATCAGAACGCCAACTTGATCCGTTGTAAAATTATCTTTCTTCAAAGACAGTGGCATTAACCCATAAATGGTTCCCATCACAATACCGGATACCATACAGCCTATAATGGCGGGCTTACTTAAACGAGTGATCTGCTTAAATGATAATTTTTGATGCAAACCACTTGCCGGTTGCCCTTGGCGTACCAATAAAGGCGGTAAAACTGCCACAAGCAGTAAACCGAGTACCACAATAAAGGGAACGACTCCCTGAGTACCAATCATACCAATAGCGAGCTGCCCGAGTGTCGTTCCCCCATATAATGAGGTCATATAGAAACTCAGTCGTTTTGCGCGCTCTTTTGGGTTATCGCCAATCAATAACCAAGATTCCACCACCACGAAAATCCCTGCTACCGCAATACCCGCAATTAAACGGTTTGGTAGCCAAGCTTCAATCGTCGGTGTCCATGGCAGTAAAACAACCGTTGCTGCCAACATTAATAGGAAACTAATAAAGGAGAGACGGTGACCAATTTTTGCGATCACGGGCTCAATCATCATTGAGCCAATTAATAAACCAATATAGTAGGCACTCGCTAACCAGCCTGCATATTGCGTATCAATGCCAAAGCTACCCATTGATAGCGGGATCAAGCTCATCAGGTAACCTGAAGCAATAGCAAATAACGTTAAGCCTGCAACAGGTACAAAGGTATTGTCGCCTTTACGCATTAACATGGTGGACATTTTCACGTCCTACTCTCCAAAAAATAAGGTAAATATTGTGCGCTGCAGACGTCGATAATCACGGCAAAATTATTCATGAAAATGAATATATTTTAGCGACTAGTGCAGTGATGAAATTAAATAGATGAGGCTAATTTGAGCGCAATATAGATCTTTCAAGACGGGAATGACAATGAGAAAAACTAATGATGACTAGTAAATTTATTTATGTGAGAAAAATCACGTTTTTTTATGCAGTAAAAACCCCTAAAAAATCGCCATAAAAACAATCAAATCATTTATTATCAATGAGATAAACCAATAAAACCAAAACTCCTATCGTTACTTTTTGAAACACAATTCCTTACTCCTATTCCCTCTTTCAAAATATATTTATCACTTTTCTTAAAAAGAAATCTATTCAAAACTAATTTTGCTAATTAATTAGCCTCAAGCTTATCAATATACTTAATTAGTGGTATTCATTATCCAAACACCCATTTTTATAAATTATTATTATCTTGTTTTAATAATTGCCCTCTAACTTCGAGTTGTCTTCTAACTAGTTTTTGCTGTGGCAAGGCGGCAAATGAGCTAATCCCTAGGAGCATACACTAGTATGTGACTAGGGTTAGCGAGTGAAGCCAACACAGCCACAGTGAAAACTAGGACGAAGACAACCGGCGCCATAAAGTTGTACGACTGATACCAAAATACTCCGCCACCGCCTTACGATCCCCATTAAACCTTGCCATCACTTCCTCTAACGTCTCGGTTACTTCCCGAGACTTTGCCGGATTTACTTCTGTTCGCCTTTCTGGTGATAGCATCTTGAGCATGTCTGGGTTGATGCTTTTATCTGCATAGGCACTACAATAGAGCGCAACACGCTCCATTAAGTTACGCAATTCTCTTACATTTCCAGGCCATGAATAGGAGAGAAAAAAGTCTCGACAACTGAGAAGTTGCTGAACTCTAAAGGCTGGAAGCGGAAGCTGTAATCCAGCAAAAGCGAGTTTCAATAATCGCTCTGCCAGCGTGAAAATATCCTCGTTACGCTCTGATAATGCGGGAACTTTCATGCGAAGGACACCTAGGCGATAGAAAAGATCGCCACGGAATCTGCCTTGTGCTACCCATTCATCCAAATCACAATGGGTTGCACAAATAACACGAACGTTAACCTGTAGAGGTCGATACCCCCCAACTCGTACCACGGAACGCTCTTCCAACACACGCAATAACCGAGTTTGTAACGCTATCGGCATCTCACCGATTTCATCGAGAAAAAGAGTTCCGCCATTCGCTAATTCAAACAGCCCTGCACGACCGCCGCGACGCGAACCAGTAAATGCACCTTCTTCATAACCAAACAGTTCAGCTTCCAGTAATGTTTCAGGAATGGCACCACAGTTAACCGCCACAAACGGCATTTGCTGTTTACTGCGTTTTTGCTGATTAAACAAACTGTATTCGTGATGAATAGCTTGTGCCACCATCTCTTTCCCCGTGCCACTTTCACCTTGTATCAACACCGTAGCATCTGAACGGGCATACAACATAATGGTTTGCCTAATTCGCTCCATCGCAGGCGATAAGCCAATCAGGTCATTAATCGTGTGTCTAACTTTTGCTGTATTCTGCTGAGGGTAACGTGATTGTTCAGTTACATGGCGATGGGACATTCTGCTGAGTTCGATAGCATCAGAAAAGGCTTGTCGAATGGTCTGTGTAGAGTAGATAAAAATCCCTGTCATACCCATTTCCTCAGCGAGATCCGTAATTAATCCCGCCCCCACAACAACGTTTACCCCCATGGCTTTTAGTGCTTTTAGTTGTGCTCGAGCATCTTCGGCAGTGACATAACTGCGCTGTTCAATCTGTAATCCAAAACTATGTTGAAACTGCTCTAACGCAGGGATAATTTTTTGATAGCTAATAATGCCGACTTTATGGCTAATTTCCCGAGCCTTCGCCAAGGCCTGCATCACATCAAAGCCGCTAATGTTCACAATAATAACGGGAACCGAGACATGACTTTTTAAATAAGCCCCATTAGAGCCTGCGCTAATAATCGCGTCACAGTGTCCTTTTTTTAAACGGCGACGAACTTCTTCTGCGGCTTGCTCAAAACCGATATTCAGTGGAGTGATGTCTGCTTGTGCACTAAATTCAGGGCTAATATCACGAAATAACGTGTAAAGACGAGACACTGACACCGTCCAAATAATGGGCTTTTCCATTGTTCTTCTCCACTGAGTTTGCTCTGCTTGGGTTTGCTTAGCACTTTGATGTTTCACCTTTGTTTCATGAAACAATACATCGACCCAATGAAACACACCAATCCATTGATTAAAAAATGGCTTTCTTGTCACATAAAAATAAAAATTTTTATCCTATTGATATTTAAGGATTAATAATAATTTCTGTTTTTCCTTCCGTACTGGCACGTCAATTGCTATCTAACTATAGTTAATAAAGTCACATAGTTAGTGAAAGTCATTTACAACTGATTAACCAACTCTGAGGTGTTTATGTCTAGCCGTTCCGCAGGTCAAAAGTTTCGAGATGCCGTTAACAGTGAATCCCCTCTTCAATTGGTCGGCACTATCAATGCAAACCATGCACTTCTAGCTCAACAAGCTGGCTATAAAGCCATTTACTTGTCTGGTGGCGGCGTTGCTGCTGGCTCATTAGGGATCCCCGATTTAGGCATTTCTACGCTGGATGATGTGTTGATTGATATTCGTCGAATTACTGATGTCTGTGATTTGCCGTTAATGGTGGATGCGGATATTGGCTTTGGCCCCTCCGCATTTAACGTAGCCCGTACCGTCAAATCGATGGCGAAAGCAGGTGCTGCTGGGCTGCACTTGGAAGATCAAGTTGGCGCAAAACGTTGTGGTCATCGTCCTAATAAAGAAATTGTGTCGACTCAAGAGATGGTTGACCGAATCAAAGCCGCTGTCGATGCCAGAACAGATGAAAATTTTGTCATTATGGCACGCACTGATGCGCTAGCCGTTGAAGGGCTTGAGGCCGCTTTAGAGCGAGCAAGTGCTTACATCGAGGCGGGTGCCGATATGCTGTTTCCCGAAGCGATTACTGAGTTAGGCATGTATCAGCAATTTACTCAACATACGCAAGTGCCTGTATTAGCTAACTTAACTGAATTTGGTCAAACGCCGCTATTTACTTTGGATGAGCTACGAAGTGTTGGCATCGCCATCGCCCTGTACCCACTTTCTGCTTTTCGCGCTATGAACAAAGCCGCTGAACAGGTGTACACCACCTTACGCCAGCAAGGCACTCAGAAAAATGTCGTGCCACTTATGCAGACTCGTGAAGAGCTCTATAAATCCATTAATTACTATCAGTATGAAGAAAAACTGGATGCGTTATTTTCACAAAATAAAAAACGCTAATTTCTTTCCAATCACTCCATAAACCGTGAATAGAGCAAGTTGTAATCTCCTCTGTCCCCTACAAGGAATCAATGATGAATGAGCAACTTAAGAGTACAGGATTCAAACCTAAAAAATCAGTCGCCTTATCAGGTGTTACCGCAGGCAATACGGCACTTTGTACCGTAGGTCGAAACGGTAATGACCTCCACTATCGGGGCTATGATATCCACGATTTAGCCACTCAATGTGAGTATGAAGAAGTGGCCTATTTACTGATCCACGATAAGCTTCCTAACCGCACAGAGCTGGCGGCGTACAAAGAAAAACTTAAGCCTTTAAGAGGCTTGCCGACGAATGTGAAACAAACCTTAGAATCCATCCCTGCGAATACTCACCCGATGGATGTCATTCGTACTGGAGTTTCAATGATGGGTTGCGTGTTGCCAGAAAAAGATCTGCATACCGTCGCTGGCGCTAAAGATATTGCCGACCGATTACTCGCCTCTCTGGGTTCCATTTTGCTGTATTGGTACCACTTTAGTCACCATGGTCGCCGCATTGAAACCATGACTGACGATAACTCCATTGGCGCCCATTTTTTGCATCTGTTACACGGTAAAAAACCGCCAGCTCAGTGGGAAAAATTCATGCATATCGCCTCTATTTTATATGCAGAACATGAGTTTAACGCCTCAACATTTGCCGCTCGCGTGATTGCCGGAACAGGTACTGACTTCTACTCCGCAATTACCGGTGCCATTGCGGCATTAAGGGGACCAAAACATGGCGGTGCCAATGAAGTTTCATTAGAAATTCAGCAGCGTTATGCCTCTATCGAGGAAGCTGAACAAGATATCGTGGCTCGAGTTAAAAACTCAGAAGTCATTATCGGCTTTGGCCACCCTGTTTACACCTTGGCGGATCCTCGCCATCCCATCATTAAATCCGTTGCTCTACAGCTTTCAGAGCAAAGTATGAATCGGCATTTGTACACCATTGCCGATCATATTGAATCGGTCATGAAGAGTGAGAAAGGCATGTTTCCTAACCTCGATTGGTTCTCTGCTGTGGTTTATCACTTAATGGGCATTCCGACTGCAATGTACACCCCATTATTTGCTATCGCGCGGATTGCCGGCTGGTCAGCGCATGTGATTGAACAACGCCAAGATAATAAAATTATTCGCCCTTCAGCAAACTACACGGGCCCAGAAAATAAGCTTTTTGTTCCCATAGAACAGCGCTAATTAAGGTAAAAATAATGACCACGCAAACTCAAACGGCTCCACATGTTCAATTTGATAAAGTGATGACGGATATTGTCGATTATGTTATTGATTTTCCCATCACTTCAACGTTGGCATACGATACTGCCTATTATTGTTTACTGGATACCCTAGGCTGTGGCATGGAATCCCTTGAATATCCAGCTTGCAAAAAGCTATTAGGCCCTATAGTCCCAGGTACACACGTCCCAAATGGCACCAAAGTTCCCGGAACACAATTTCAATTAGACCCAGTCCAAGCGGCATTTAATATTGGAACCTTATGCCGCTGGTTAGATTTCAACGACACTTGGCTAGCCGCGGAATGGGGACATCCCTCTGATAACCTCGGTGGTATTTTAGCCACTGCCGATTGGCTTTCCCGTGAAAATCTCGCTAAGGGCAAAAAACCGTTAGTGATCCGTGATGTCCTCACCGCCATGATCAAAGCTCATGAAATTCAAGGTTGTATCGCCCTCGAAAACGCATTTAATAAAGTTGGTCTTGACCATGTCATTCTGGTCAAAGTGGCCTCAACCGCCGTCGTTGCTCAAATGCTAGGACTCTCCCGTGAGCAAATTCTCAATGCGGTTTCTCTTGCATGGGTTGATGGTCATAGCTTGCGTACCTATCGACACACGCCAAACACTGGCTCCCGTAAATCATGGGCAGCAGGTGATGCCACCTCTCGTGCAGTTCGCTTGGCGCTTATGGCACAAAAAGGTGAAATGGGCTATCCAACCGCATTAACCGCAAAAACATGGGGTTTTTACGACTCCCTGTTCCGTGGTCAGCCATTTAAATTCCAGCGACCTTACGGCTCTTATGTGATGGAAAATGTGTTGTTCAAAATTTCTTTCCCAGCAGAGTTTCACGCTCAAACCGCGGTTGAAGCTGCTTTACAATTGCATGAACAACTTAGTTCAATGGGAAAAACCTCTGACGATATCGAGTCTATTTCAATTCGTACCCACGAAGCTTGCGTGCGCATTATTGATAAACAAGGCCCATTACAGAACCCGGCAGACCGCGATCATTGCATTCAATATATGGTAGCAATCCCGCTTATTTTTGGTCGCCTCACCGCCTCTGACTATGAGGACAGTGTCGCTCAAGATAGCCGAATTGATGCGCTGCGAGCCAAGATGCAGTGTCACGAAGACTCTACATTTACACAGGACTACCATGACCCTGAAAAACGCTCTATCACCAATGGGCTCACTATCACATTAAAAGATGGGCAAATTTTGGACGAAGTGGTTATTGAATATCCCGTTGGTCATAAACGTCGTCGCCAAGAAGGTATGCCGCTGTTGCTTAAGAAATTCAGAACCAACTTAGCGCGTCAGTTCCCTGAAACTCAGCAGTTGCGAATTTTAGCTGCTGCACTGGATAAACCATTATTTGAAAATATGCCTGTTAATGAGTTTCTCGATTTATGGGTGATTTAGTTTTGTTATTTTTTTGATTTACAGACAGTCAAAGGCTCCACGCTATCGAATACCGTTGACTGTCTGTTCATCACAAATAGCACGGTTTATGGCATTTGTGGCACAAGTGAAGAAATATCATCTTGTCCCGTGGCAATATTTTCCGCTGGTACTAATGACGCCATCACTTCTTCCCTTAACTTCGCCACCTCTTCATCAATTTCTTGACGCATTTCTGGTGAACATTTTTCTAATAACTCGCTTAACGTACCCATAATCCCTCCGGTTTCACTAAGTGGGATGCATATTCTGCATCTGCTGATTTAATCAACTTGATATAAAACTGATTTTCATCACAACCTTTTTTATTACCTGCACATAACACAATTCCACAACTTCTTGGATCAAACGCAAAACAGACTCGAATGGGTACCCCCGAAACTTGGATCCTGAGTTCTTTCATATGAATAAATTTAGAAAGTTTTAATCTATCTGCATAAGGACGCCCTAAATGAGGCCCATATTCAGAAAGAATCAAAAGCATCGAAAGTACCTTCTTTTTTACTTGATAGTTTTGAATTTCTAACCAATCGTCAAACAAAATCCTCGTTCTTATCGTCCATGTCAACAAAACAAATCTCCTTACTTTAAGAAAAAAACTCAACCCTCTGGTTATTAAGAAAAACTCATTTTCTAAAAAAATAAAAATCAAATAACCGATTAAATGCAGGACATGGCTGTTATAACCAAAAAATTAAGTAGATTAAATAAAAAAAGAAACTCGATAAAATGAATGGAAGGCGCTTCGCAGAAATCGTAGTAAGAATAAAACAGACGAAATAATATCAAAGTAAATTATTAAGTTTTATTTTCTTATTTTGATTGTAATAGGGATAAAAAAGCCCCAGTTTGCTCAACTAGGGCTTCAAAAATGTCAGTCTAGGAATTTACTTTAGCAATCTCGCTCTCACTGATTTGCCTTTGATTTTACCTTGCTGTAATTGCTTCCACGCTTTGTTCGCCACTGATTTTTTAATAGCGACATAAGCATGCATGGGGTGAATCGCGATTTTACCAATATCATCCCCTTCTAGACCAACCTCTCCGGTTAATGCACCCAAAATATCCCCAGGACGAATTTTCGCTTTTTTACCACCATCTAGGCATAAGGTCGCCCATTGGGCTTCTAATGGTGTAATGCGCAATCCTGTTGGCTCTGGCAGCCAATTTAACTTCATGTTAAGCATCTCTTCGAGCACATTTGCGCGTTGAGCTTCTTCTGGTGAACATAGGCTTATCGCTAAACCGCTTTGTCCTGCACGAGCTGTACGACCAATTCGGTGCACATGCACTTCAGGATCCCAAGACAACTCAAAGTTAATCACCATTTCCAGTGCTTTAATATCTAAACCTCGAGACGCCACATCCGTCGCTACTAAGACTCGGCTACTACCATTCGCAAATTGAACTAAGGTTTGATCACGATCGCGCTGTTCCATATCACCATGCAATACTAGGACACTTTGATGGCTGTCCATTAAAGCATCATAGACAGCCTGACAATCCTTTTTCGTATTACAGAACACGACACAAGAAGCCGGTTGTTCACGGCTTAGCAGCTTTTGCAGTAAGTCAATTTTGTCATGTCGAGACACTTCATAAAACTGCTGTTCCACATCAGGTAATTCATTAACAGAATTGATTTCAATGGTTTGTGGATTATTTTGGATGCGTCGGCTAATTGCTGCAATGCTATCCGGCCATGTTGCTGAGAATAAAAGTGTTTGTCTATCTTCTGGCGCGAAAGAGATTACTGCGTCAATATCATCCGCAAAACCCATATCTAACATACGGTCGGCTTCATCAAGTACCAGTGTCTGTAAATGATCTAACCGCACCGTTTCTTTATGTAAATGGTCAAGCAAACGCCCTGGTGTTGCCACCAAAATATGCGCTGCATGCACTAACGAATCGCGCTGAACACTAAAAGGTACACCGCCACATAAAGTTAAAATTTTGAGATTAGGAATATAACGCGCTAAACGGCGTAATTCATTTGCGACTTGATCCGCTAATTCTCTTGTTGGACATAAAACGAGGGATTGGGTATTAAAGTTTTTTGCATCAATACGTTGTAATAGCCCTAGGCCAAAAGCAACCGTTTTCCCACTCCCCGTCTTAGCTTGGGCTCGCACATCTTTGCCTGCAAGGATAGCGGGTAATGCCGCTTCTTGAATTGGGGTCATGGTTAAAAAACCCAATTCATTGAGATTGGAGAGTTGCTCCGCAGGAAGCGCATTTAGTTCAGCAAATGAAGTCACAGTTAACATTCCGAATAAAATAAAAGAGATCATTACGAGGGATCATAGCCCCCCGTACATGATACTAAAAAATAAATTGATAGCGAGTTTGGCTGGTATAAATATGATTAGCTTTGGCAATAATAGGGTTTTTACCATCTGATTCTGTATGCCCTAAACCATCAAATGGGTATTGTGGAGCCAACACTATCCCAGAAAATGGCGTATAGGTTTTGCTTTTACCTAAAACAGAGATTAAATGGTTCCCCGTATACAAATGGATAGCAGGTGACGTACTCACTATATTCATTTGCACATCACCATTGGGAGAGCCCAGTGTCGCCACAATTTGTCGCCCATCGACCACTGACTCATCAAACACAAAAGTATGGTCGTATCCACCTACCGCTTGCTGCTCTTCATCTTGTAAAAAATCATAGCCAACACGTTTCTTTTGCCTAAAGTCGAAATAAGTGTCAGTGACTTCTCGCCATTCTCCCGTTGGGAGCCCTTCACTATCCTGTGGCAAGAAATATGCTGCCTGCATTTGGAGGTCATGCTCAAATGCAGTGCGATCCGACTGTTCACCCGCAAGATTAAAATAGGTGTAATTAGTCAAGTTAACAGGGCAATCTTGGTTACATTGATATCGGTAGTTAATGAGCACTTGGTTATCGTCAGTGAGCTCATAATGCACTTCAACTTTTAACTCCCCCGGAAAACCTTGGTCACCATCAGAAGAGACAAGGGTAAAAATCGCTTGCTGCTGATCAGGCTGAGCGATTGACCACACTCGATAACTGAAGTTATCACGCCCACCATGCAAGCAATGTGCGCCTTGATTATGCGCAAGTTGATATTTACGACCTTCAAGGTCAAAAGTGGAGTTTGCAATGCGATTTGCGACTCGCCCTACCGTTGCACCAAAATAAACTCGCTGTTCCATTTGAGCGGCCATATTAGGTGAACCTAAAATGATATCGCGTTTACCACTCGCCAACGGCAATATACAGCTCACCCAGCTGGCGCCTAAACTACTCAAAATAATTTTCATTCCCTGTTTATTTGTGAGTGCAACGACCTTCGGTGTGCGTAGAGTATGACGTTGTTGCTTGGTAAACTGCATTTTTCCCTAATATTCCTTATATTTCCGCTTATCGTGTAACCAACATAATTTAACAATAATAAAACGAATTCTCGATTACGTAAAAAGAAAAAAGCTGAGCGCATAATACGTCAGCTTTTTCAAAAATGCTTAATACTTAAATAGGAATCAATGCAAACAATCTTTATCGTAAGGGTCTAAGTGGGTCATAACATCCAGTATTTGTGGATTTTTCATTAACTGTTTCCGTACGTTCACTGCAATATCATGCCCTTCTAGAATTGTCATTTGGCCATCTAATTCTAAGTGGACATCTACAAGGAAAAAGTCACCAGATTTGCGTGTTTTCAAATCATGGAATCCTTTAACTCCCGAAATACCTCGAAGAACATCGCTCATTTGTTCGAGCGTTTCTTCATCTGCTCCTTTATCCATTAAATCTTGCATAGACTGATAAGTGAATTTGAATCCCATACGGAAAACGAATGTCCCCACAATTAAAGCGGCAATGGGGTCAAGAATACGGATACCACATAAACTCCCAATAATCCCGATAGCGACCACTAATGAAGAAGCAGCATCAGAACGTGCATGCCAAGCATTCGCCACTAACATACTCGAATTCACTTTATTTGCCACATGCAGCATGTAGCGGAATAAGCCTTCTTTCGCAACCAGAGCCGTTAATGCAGCAACTAATGCAATCGTATGAACTTCGGGGATTAAATCTGGGTTAATCATTTTTTCGACCGCAGACCAGCCCATACCGACACCAACGATCAACAAAATAATCCCTAAAATAAGGGAAGCCCCGTTTTCATAACGAAAATGGCCATATGGGTGGTCAGCATCAGGTTTTTTATGACTTTTTTTATTCGCAATAAGGACAACAAAGTCTGCAATTAAATCCGAAAGTGTATGAATACCATCAGCAATTAAGCCTGATGAGTGGGAAAATATACCGACAATAATTTGCCAAATAGACAACAGCGTATTCACCGCCACACTGATCAATGTACTTTTTTTTGCGGCTTTAAATTTCTCTTGTTGTAGTTCGAATTCATTTTTCCCGGAAGTTGGGATTTCATGTTTATGCATAGTTTATTTTCTTAATGAAAAGCAAAACAATTATCATTTAAATATATTGTATTTTCAATAACTTAATTAAGTATGGTGATACTCTCATATTATTTGTTAAATGTCCCATAATAAATTGTAAATAATTGATTACATTGATTGAGAATGATTATTCTTTATTTTTCTATCTCTAATCAGATAAAAGCCACAAATAGAAGGTATTCATGACTAACCTAGTCTCTATTATAGATAGAGTGTAGATTTATCTTTATTAGATAGCCATGCTCCTATGAATCCAATATCACAAAATCATAAGTGTAATATGACTTATAAAATGATAGGTATATAATCAAATTAAAATAACAAATGAAGAGGTGGCTATGTATAAGAAAATATTGGTTCCTATTGATCTGTTAGAAGATGATTTAAATTCAAACATCATCAAACATGTGGAATATTTGGCAACATTGGGTAAGCCTGAGATTCACTTTTTCTCGGTGATCCCGAGTGTAGAACTATTTTTTGGTATTGAAGTCGCTATTTTACCTGAAAGCCATAAAAATTCGGCTGAGCGTGCAACACTCGCGATGCGGGCATTAGAAGAAGTGATCAAAGAGACTAAAATTCCAAGTTCTCAAATTACATGTCAAGTAAGCATTGGTTCAGCAAAAGACGAAATTTTAGACTATGCTAAAACTATTAATGCCGACCTGATTGTCGTCGGTTCTCATCATCCAAGCACATCCACCTATTTATTAGGTTCGACAGCATCCGCCATTGTGCGTCATGCACAAACATCCGTGTTTGTCGTTCGTTAATCTAAAGCTTACAAAATAAAAAATGCCGCATCATAGAAAACTGACGCGGCATTTTAATGCATTATTTCATAGTAGAGTTCATTAATTTATCGTCTGTCGACCAGATACGATATTTCACTTCCATATCTTTTGGTGCATAAACAACAATTGGGAGTTTGCTGTTATAACGAACAAATGCTTCATCACCTAACTGAGTGGTAATAAACCGATCTTTTGCAGGCTCGCTACAAGCCATCATTGTTGAGGCAGGTCCTTTGACTTCGTCTAATTTGTAGTAGTTATATCCCCAACCCTCTAAGGTTTTTTCTTCTAAGTCACCCATAAACCATTGGCGGTTACAATCCGCTTTGATTGTTTTACCGATAACCAGCTCAACCATGTAGTCATATTCATTTTGCTGAGTATCAAGCTGGATCACATGACGAGTCATACCTGATTCTGCTTTCGGGTATGGCGCGATCTTTCCTAAATCTTCAGTCGCCATTGCACAAGAAGACACTGCCACCGCAGCCATTACAGACAAAATCGCTTTTTTCATCATAAAATTCCTATTGGTAAAAAAATAACAACATTAAAAACTAGGGTTTAATACATAGTAGGTCAATTCAACCACTTTAATCACTATAGATGATTCTTAATTACAAAAATATAGATAACTCATTAATCCTTTAGTGATAATACTTAATATTAGTATAAGGATCATAAAATTAATAAAAATTATGTAAATCCCCCCCTTCAATATGTACATAAAACAATCAATGGTTATACTGATAGTGAGGCTTAATTCATTCTGAGGAGGTAGTATGTTATCTGCTGATCAAGATTTAGTTTCACAATTAATCTCCACACATCCCCGCTTTCAATCTCTCTATGAGAAGCATCACCAGTTAGATAAAGAAATTAGCAAGCTTGAAGGTCCTTCCGGTGCCGGCTATAACGAACAGGTTGCCAAACTTAAAAAAGAAAAACTGCATCTAAAAGATGAAATGCAGAGAATAATGCAAACCAGTCGATAAGGTGCCTTTAAACTACAGCTAATCTTACTTTATCAAGTACATTGGAGCCTTAGCTTCAGTGTATTAAGCTCCAATAAAGATAGCGGTTATACAACTGGCGATAATACAGTGTTAATGGCATAAGAAATTTCTCTTATGCCATTTTTGCTATTACTGGAGGTAAAAATGCTTTTATATTGATTTAATCGCCTATGAATAGTTACCTTAAAGATATATATTAAATGTATCTTTAATTGTGAGGAAACGATGATGGTGGGTAAAAGAATATCTCGGGAAATCGTAACGATAGAGAAAATGATAAAAATCTATGAAAAGGCACACCCTGCTCCTGAAGACGCCCCTGAACATTACCAAACACTTTTTTCCTATGCGATTAAACGCCTAAAAAAATGCCGCTATGGTGAAGAAAAACCAGCTTGCAAACAGTGTCCTATACACTGCTACCAACCGAAGCAACGAGAGCAAATGAAAGTGATTATGCGTTGGGCCGGCCCCAAAATGCTCTATTGCCATCCCATCTTAGCAATTCGTCATCTCATCGATGATAAAAAGCCAGTCCCTGAATTACCACCAAGGCAACGCATAACATCTAATAGAGGTAAATAACTCTAAGTGCAAAATATTTTACCAAGCCAATAGAAGAGTGATCCTGTAGAAACTAAATCCCCCCATGTAAATGTTAAATATATTTAACCACTACTTATTCGTCTAAATCTTCGGTTTATTTTTACTATTCTATTGGTTTTTTATCACTTTTTAAAACATCACAGATCCGATATTCAGTTTCTGACAAATAAAGTCTATTTACTTAAACACATCATCAATATTCCCCTCTCTAAAAATGACGTTCTTATAAAAATTAGTAACCAATAAAAATTAATAACCAAAAACCATATTTATAAAAAAGCCAAAATCAATAACTCAAACCTATACATGTTAAAAATGAGATTTAAATCTCAATATTTGACTTAAATTGAGCTTTTTAATGAAAATATTAAATCTTATTAATTTAAATTATTAATTGATAATGAGACTAACGATAAAAATCATTAGAAAAATTCATTATTGATACTTTTAACGAATGTATCCCAAATAATTTACATCGCTATTATTTATGATAAAACACAAATAATGACTACTTACCTTTAAAAGTCAAAAAAACATCAAAAAAGCGTAAAAAAACATAAAATATTTAAATCCATAGAATTGAATAAAGTTAGAATTTAAAACTATAGTTACCCGTAACCATCAGAATAAACGAATAGAACACTAAATGAGTTACTCGAAATAACCGATGAATATATGCGAATAAATCGTAAAAACCATATTTCGAAACATTTATTAATACTTTAATTTACGATATGACATATAAAAAAACAGCTCATATAATTTTAATCATCAAAGTTATAGTGATTTTTTATATCAATAGAAGTTAAAAAGTTGACATTTAATTTCGACTATTACTTAAAGAGCTAATTTTAATAAAGGTGCTACCATGAACAGCAAATTAAGTCATCAGGTGATAAAAAAAGTTCGCATAGATAAAAATAACCCACATGCGATACTCGATTTAACCTCTAAAGGTCTTATCATCATAGAAAAAGGGGCGATTTTATTAGAAACCCCTGCGGCAAATCAAAGCCTGCATGAAGGTGATATTCTCTATCACAAACAGGGATCATACTCGTTTAAAACAGAGAGTAATGCATTAGACGGCGAATTCTTATGGATCTCATTGGATGATAAGTTTTTACGCGAGTACTTATCTCACTATGGTTCTCAATTAAGTGAGATCGAGCGCACTGAAAGCGCTGCAAAAGACATCATTAAATTTACAACAAACCCATTAATTAATGAGTTAAAAAATAGTTTAGAGTCATTTATTCAAACTCAGTACCCGGAAATGATTCTTAAATTAAGGATTAATGAGCTACTCTTGTTATTATCCTACAGTGAGCAAGGCGCAACCCTATTGTCCAATTTACGACAACTCAGTAATCGCCAAGCTGAGCGTTTGCAGACCTTCATGGAAAATAATTATTTAAAAGAGTGGAAGTTAAATGAGTTTGCCAGAACGTTTGGCATGGGCTTAACAACATTCAAAGAGCTATTTCATACTGTTTATGCGACATCACCACGTTCTTGGATCAGTGAGAAGCGCATCATGTATGCACATCAATTATTGATAAATACGTCGATGAGTATCGTGGAAGTTTCTATGGAAGCTGGCTTTTCAAGTCAGTCTTACTTTACTCAAAGCTATCATAGACGCTTTGGTTATACCCCCAGTAGGTCGCGCAAAGCCGCCTAATACCTTCCTCACGTTATATGCCCTGTCAGTATAGGATTGATGTCTTAGCTACACTGACAGAAAGGCAACCCCACATACCGTTGGAAATAAAAAAAGAGCCTACTATTTAAGTAAGCCCTTCTTTCTATTTAGCATCTTTATTGATCAGTTCGCTTGAATCACTTTCAAATCAATAATTGACATCGAATTTGGCGGCACCTCACCGGGAATACCGTCTGGGCCATAACCACCTTCAGGCTCAATATAAATTTTGACCATTCCGCCTACCCCCACTTTTTCTACGAACGAGTTCATCGGTGGTGGAAGTTGATCATAAGGTAACACCATTGGATTTTTCTCTGTATGCATAACGGTCACCTTACCATCGGTGAGTTGTTCACGCATAATCAATGTGATTTTCTTATCTTTCACATTTGTAATTGGCGTACCTTTTTGTAAAACCTTATAGTAAGTATAGTTATCTAACTTACTGTATTTCTGCTGTTTTATATCCTGCAGGATCTTTTGATTCCGCTTTTCATTCTCTTTAGCAATAGTCGTATTATCCGCAGATGGGATTTGGATAATGGTCGGCGTCTTACCTGTAGATGTTTTTTTACTCGCTCTTAATGCTTCATTCTCTTCACGCAACTGAGTCACGCGCTGATTGAGATCCCTAATTTGCATTTTCAATCCCTCATCCGTTGAAAATGCTTTCAAAGATGCCAGCTCATCTTTTGCTTTCTTCAAACTATCTTGAACACTAGCAAGCTCCAGCTTAGATTTGTTATCCGCCGCTGTTTTTTCATCGAGCTGTTTCTTAAGTTGAAGCAATTCCTGATCTTTTTTCGAGAGATTCTCTGCATTAAATTTTTCAGCATCTAACTTCAACGCATTCAGTTGGTTGTTTGCTTCTAGCAACTTTTGCTCGATTTCAGCTTGCTGTTTGTTGCGATTGGCAATGTCACTTTCAAGCTTAGCAATCAATGCTTCTTTTTCTTTGGCTTGTGACAACAACTGAGAATTTTGAGACTCTAGCTGCTGTTTATCAGACAGTTGCGCTTTTAACGAATCTTGAATGCCTTTATTCTCTTGATCTAACTTGGTTAAAGCTTCTTCTCGGCCTTTGAGTAAGCTAATTTGCTTATTCAATTCCGCCGTTAATTCTTTGACTTGTAGGTCAGTATCTTTGCCTGCAAGCTCAGTCTGTTTTTCTAATTCAGCACGCAGTTTTTGCACTTCAGTATTTGCTTGCGCTAACTGTTTTTTCGCATCCGCATAACTTTGTTCATTCGATGCTAGCTGCGCTTGTAGTTGTGCGTACTGATTTTGGCTATCTGCCAGTTGCTTAGCTATTTTTTCATGAGCATTTTGCTGAGTCGCCTGTTGTTTCTTCGCTTCTGCTAACTCAACATCCAGTGCATTTTTTTGTACTAACTTGGCAGTTTGCTCAACCAATGTCGCTTGAGCTTTGTCGTTCTGCTGCGATTTTTCAGCGAGTTGAGTCAAGAGCTTCTGATTTTGCTCAGATAAAGCTTTAACTTGTTTGTCGCTAGCTTGAGCCATCAACACTGCTTTATTTTCCAGCTCTTGCTTCACGTTTTGCAAGTCTATATTAGCCTTAGCTAGCTGCTGCTTAGAGGTGGCTAATTCAGCTTCTACCGCAGATTTTTGTTTTACTTTATCTATCAGTTGCTGATTCTGTTGTTCAAGCTGCTTAACCGCATCTTGCTGTTGCTTCAGTGCTAATTGGACATCACTTTTTTGCGTTTGAGCCAGCTTAAGCTCATCCTCACGCTGCTTCAATAAGGCTTCTTGCTGTAATAAGTTGGCATTCACAGACTTCAACTGCTCATCCGTATTGCCGGATGACTGCAATTGCTGTTTCGCATCAGATTGTAGTTTGGCAATCTCAGTGGTTAATTGCTCGATACGCTGATGAGCATCCGTGACTTGCTTGTCTTTGTCGGCCAACTGCTGCTTCATTTGCTCAGCCAGTTGCTGATTCTGTTGTTCAAGCTGCTTAACCGCATCTTGCTGTTGCTTCAGTGCGGATTGGACATCACTTTTTTGCGATTGAGCCAGCTTTAACTCATCTTCACGCTGCTTCAGTAAGGCTTCTTGCTGTACTAAGTTGGCACTCACCGATTTCAACTGCTCATCCGTATTGCCGGATGACTGCAATTGCTGCTTCGCATCAAATTGTAGTTTGGCAATCTCGGAGGTTAATTGCTCAATGCGCTGATGAGCATCCGTGACTTGCTTGTCTTTGTCGGCAAGTTGTTTTTTCGCATTTGTCGCTTCAATCACGCCATCACTCAGCTGTTTTTCCAACTGTTTGATAGTGTCTAATGACTGGCTATTTTGTTTGGTAAGGTTATCCAGATTAGCTTGCTTTTCAGCAATCACTTTCTGCGATTTGGTTAATTCATTGTTCAACCCATCGATAACAGCTTTATTATCAACAGATTTTACAACATTTTGTAATTGCTCAATTTGCAACTTACTTGCTGCAATGTCATCACTGAGTTTAGCTATCGTCGTTTGCTTTTCAGTAATGATGCGATTTAATTCAGCAATGTCTTTATTGTAGTTAGTCAGCTTAGTGACTAACTGACTATCAGTTAACAGCCTATTGTACGAAATAAGCTCACCAACGCCTTGAGCAACACCAAAGCGATACAGATTTTTTAATTGCTGCTGCTCAATGAGTTTTGCCAACTGAGCCAGATTGACTGAGTTATCAGTCCCTGCTTTCTTCGTCAAACTCGAAGAATATAAGCCAAGAGGATCAATAATGACTTGGTATTTGGCAAAATCTTTCGCCAAATACTTAGGATTCCATTGACTACCTTGTAGCAAATAGGAAGATGCAGGCTGGTAAGATTGAGACTCAGAAGGCAACGAACAGACGTCGATAACAGGTTTTTCTGTGCCTGCTACTTGAGCTGGTTCTGTTACTTGAACTGGTGTTGTAGGCTCAACAGGCGTTGATACCGATGCTTTTGTACTTTGAGATTGGGATGACGTCACCGCATTCGATGATCGCTGAGCCACCTTTTTCTCTTTAGTGTTCTTTGCTTTACCCGTCGTAACTTGACGGCTTTCTTTCGGCACAGGAACTGGCGAAAGAGAGGATAAGACATCATAACCTTGGGCTTGTGATTTAACACTCAGTGGTACTTCGACAGGTCGTGGCTTTGGTTTTTGACCTTCATTTTCAGATTGAAGGTAAGTATCAAAGTCATCTATGACATTATTAAAACGCTCCGCGTAGGAAGCTGTTGAAAAACATGTCGAAAAAAGTGCCAAAGAGACACAAAGCCTTAGGTTAAGTCTCATAATCCATTAATTTTCTGCAAAGTTGATTCCGTTGATAGCACTGCGTTGTAACGCACCTTAGCACAAAGAACTTTTGTTTTAGATTCTATAGCCATTTGCAATAGCTCAATGGTATCTGGGCTAGCAGTTGCTTCGATTTGTTTGTACAGCTGATTAATTTCACTCACTTCTTTAAATGATCCTACCAGGCGATTATAACTTTCTGGTGATAGCGTTTTCAGTGAACTGAGTTCTTTAATACAAGTATTTAGCGGCGCAACACCTTGCTGCTCAACAGCATTTGGTGAACGATCTAAAGCATTATTTAAAACGTTCTGAGATTCAGGGTAAGAATCATCAGCCTTACTATTTTGCTGTGAATTATTCGTTGCTGCTGTGGTGACTTGAGAATCAGCTAATGCCGTCTTTTGCGCATTTGGACCAGTGACACAGCCAGAAAGTAAAACCGTGCTTACCGCAAGCAAAGACGCGACATAAAATTTATTTTTTAAAAACATATATTTACCTTACCAGTACTTTTCTTCGCTATTATTATGATGTCCTAGAAACCTAGTGTAAGCTAAAAACTCGCTATTTTCTATATAGCCGAATAGAGAAATAGAGACTTCTCATAAATCTTATGCATTTTTATTTTGCGCCAATTTAGTTTTACAACCGCGGAATTGTTATTTCAGTACATTAATACTCATATGTCTTTAAATAAGATATCGCATACTTGTGTTTATTGGTGGCTCTTGCACATTAATTAACATCAAAAACACATTTTATTAGTAATAAATCAAAATAAACTTTGCTTACTCATCCTATTTTTCAGGTTTCTCTAAACTTAGTCTAATTAATCAACTTAGAATCATGGTATTACAAACAGGTACATTTACTCACTCAAAAATTGAAAATACTCACATTTTGGAATATCCCAATGAAATGATAAAGGCTACTCCGATGATAAAGATAGGTATTGAGTAAAATAAAATTCTACACTTATTAAAGTAGTCAATGAATAGCAGTTATCTTAAAAAGATATTGAGCTTAAATTAACGCATAACGTGACGTAACGCAGATTTTTATTTTTATACTGGAAAGGTACAACAAATTAATTATGGGTTTGAATGAGGGAATTAAATAAAAATATCATGATTAATTGATAATTTTCATGCCCAGTTATTAACTGGGCATGAAAAGCAAAGATTAAGCTTTGCTAGGACGTAATGCAGGGAATAGAATTACATCACGAATAGTATGGCTATTGGTAAATAGCATGACCATGCGGTCAATACCAATGCCTAAACCTGCTGTTGGTGGTAAACCGTGTTCTAATGCGGTCACGTAATCTTCGTCGTAGAACATCGCTTCGTCGTCACCTTCGTCTTTCTGACGAACTTGCTCAGCAAAACGTTCTGCTTGGTCTTCTGCGTCATTTAACTCAGAGAAACCGTTACCGATTTCACGACCACCGATGAAGAATTCGAAGCGGTCTGTAATGAATGGGTTGTCATCATTACGGCGTGCTAAAGGAGAAACTTCAGCTGGATATTCAGTGATAAAGGTCGGCTGAATTAAGTGGCTTTCAGCAACTTCTTCAAAGATTTCGCACTGAACACGACCTAAGCCCCAGCTCTTCTCAATCTTGATACCGATAGACTGAGCAATCGCAACCGCTTTATCCATATCATCCAGATCAGCAACGTTAGTTTCTGGACGGTATTTACAGATAGCTTCTTTCATGGTCATTTTGGTAAATGGCTTACCAAAATCGAACTCTTGCTCACCGTATTTAACAACGGTATTGCCTAATACTTTCTGCGTTAAGATACGGAACAAGTCTTCAGTCAGCACAATCAGGTCACGGTAATCGGCATACGCCATATACAGTTCCATCATCGTGAATTCTGGGTTATGGCGTGGAGATAAACCTTCGTTACGGAAGTTACGGTTGATTTCGAATACACGCTCAAAACCACCTACAACTAAGCGCTTCAGATACAGTTCTGGCGCAATACGCAGATACATATCGATATCTAATGCATTATGATGCGTAACAAATGGACGCGCAGAAGCACCACCAGGAATAACTTGCATCATTGGGGTTTCTACTTCCATGAATCCATGCTCAACCATGAAGTTACGAACTTCAGCTAAGATCTTAGAACGGATGATGAAAGTGTTACGAGACTCGTCGTTAGCAATCAGGTCAAGGTAACGTTGACGATAACGTGTCTCTTGGTCTGATAAACCGTGGAATTTGTCTGGTAATGGACGCAGAGCTTTAGTCAACAAACGAACTTCATGACAGTGAACGGTCAATTCGCCTGTTTTAGTTTTAAATAAACGACCTTTCGCGCCTAAAATGTCACCTAAGTCCCATTTTTTAAACTGCTCGTTGTAGATGCCTTCTGGCAGATCATCACGTGAAACGTAAATCTGAATACGGCCACCAACATCTTGCAATGTTGCAAATGACGCTTTCCCCATGATACGACGAGTCATCATACGACCCGCGATAGTCACTTCAATGTTCAGGTCTTCCAGCTCTTCAGCTGATTTTTCACCAAATTCAGCGTGAAGCTTATCGGAGACATTTTCACGACGAAAATCATTTGGGAATGGAATACCCTGTTCGCGCAACGCAACCAGTTTTTCTTTACGGGCTTTGAGTTCGTTATTTAAATCGGGAGCTTGTTCTGCACCCTGTTGCTCTTGAGACATTTTTTCCTCACAGGCCAGCTTTTAAACTAGCTTCAATGAATTTATCCAAATCACCATCCAGCACGGCTTGCGTGTTACGCGTTTCCACACCAGTACGTAAGTCTTTAATACGTGCATCATCAAGGACGTAAGAACGAATTTGGCTTCCCCAGCCAATGTCCGATTTATTCTCTTCCATCGCTTGCTTATCTGCGTTCTTCTTCTGCATTTCCAGTTCGTATAATTTCGCTTTTAACTGGCGCATGGCTTGATCTTTGTTTTTATGCTGTGAACGGTCGTTCTGGCACTGAGTCACAATGTTGGTCGGTATATGGGTGATACGTACCGCAGACTCAGTTTTGTTAACGTGCTGACCACCGGCACCCGAGGCACGGTATACGTCGATACGTAAATCAGCAGGGTTAATTTCGATATCAATATCATCATCAACTTCAGGATAGATAAACGCTGAACTAAATGAGGTATGACGACGACCGCCGGAGTCAAATGGGCTTTTACGCACTAAACGGTGAACACCCGTTTCAGTTCTTAACCAGCCATAGGCATAATCACCGATGATTTTAATTGTTGCAGATTTTAAACCCGCCACATCACCATCTGACTCTTCGATAATTTCTGTTTTGAAGCCTTTTGACTCAGCCCAACGCAGATACATACGCATGAGCATACTCGCCCAATCTTGCGCTTCTGTACCGCCAGAACCTGCTTGTAAGTCGATGTAGCAATCAGCACTGTCATATTCACCGGAGAACATACGGCGGAATTCAAGTTGTTCTAACTTGCCTTGCAGTACTTCTAACTCAGCGCCCGCTTCGTTGAACGTTTCTTCGTCATCAGCTTCTACCGCTAATTCCAATAAACCTTCTACATCTTCAATACCTTGGGTCAGTTGGTCAATTGTCTCAACAATCGCCTCAAGGGAAGAGCGTTCTTTGCCAAGTGCTTGAGCGCGTTCTGGTTCATTCCAGACATCCGGCTGCTCAAGTTCTGCATTCACTTCTTCTAAGCGTTCTTTCTTGGCATCATAGTCAAAGATACCCCCTCAGAACCGTTGTCCGTTCAGACAGGTCCTGAATTTTGCTTTTTACTGGGTTTATTTCAAACGTCATTTTCACTATCTTATAGTTGATCAATAAAGATAAATATTTTCATTCACGAACCGTTTAGTATAACGGAATTCCTGTCAGGTTTATAGGGCATCAATCCTCTATTTCTGAACGAACTTTTACCGTGGTTTTAATCTGGCCAAATATGTTCAATCATCAATTGCACATTTTTATTACCACGGAACTCGTTCACATCTAACTTAAACGCAATTTTCGCTTTTTTGACGCTATTATCTGGCCATCTGCGAACATCAATATTGAACATAATGCCATCCAACATCGGCCCGCCATTGACGGGTTCTAACATCAATTTTAAATGTTTCTCGCCCACCAGTTTTTGTTGCAATAACTGGAAGTGCCCATCAAATACCGGTTCAGGAAAAGACTGCCCCCACGGACCGCTTTCGCGAAGTAATTCAGCCGTCTCTAATGACAGTTGATTACGCAATAATTCACCGTCACTCCAAATAACGCCCGATAATTGCTCAGGTTGAATAAGTTCCCCCATCAGCATTTCGAAATGGTATTTGAATGCGTCAAATTTGCTTTCTTCGAGCGACAGACCCGCAGCCATAGCGTGCCCACCAAACTTTTGCATTAAACCCGGTTGCAACGTATTTAATCGCTCTAATGCATCGCGCATATGCACGCCTTGCACAGAACGACCTGAACCTTTTAATAATCCATCTCCGGCTGGTGCGAACGCAATAACGGGACGGTGAAACTGCTCTTTAATTCGTGAAGCCAAGATCCCAACCACCCCTTGATGCCATTCGGGATGATATAATGCTAAACCATTCGGTAACTGATTTTCGCTGTATTCTATTTTGTTAAATAACACCAATGCTTCTTGCTGCATACCCGCTTCAATTTCACGGCGGGTCTGATTTAAACCATCTAACTCATTGGCTAGCTGGCGTGCATGCGCCATATCATCCGTCAGTAGTAATTCAATACTGACAGACATATCATCCAGCCGACCTGCCGCGTTAAGCCTAGGCCCCAGTGCAAAGCCAAAATCATTCGCGACCAGACGAGAGGAATCTCGTTTGGACACCTCAATTAACGCTTTGATCCCAGCGCAGCAGCGCCCTGCTCTCACTCTGTTCAACCCTTGGTGCACCAAAATGCGGTTGTTCGTATCTAATGGCACCACGTCTGCTACGGTACCCAGCGCAACTAAATCAAGGTATTCCGCTAAATTAGGCTCGCTGATCCCTTGTTTTTCAAACCATTGCTGCTGGCGTAAATGGGCTCTTAACGCTGACATTAAATAAAACGTCACCCCAACACCCGCCAGTGATTTCGAGGCAAATTGGCAATCATTAAGATTCGGGTTGATGATAGCATCCGCCGTCGGTAGCGTTTCTCCCGGTAAATGGTGGTCGGTAATAATCACCTTCATCCCATACTCGTGAGCAGTGACCACGCCATCATGAGAAGAAATACCGTTATCTACCGTAATAATCAGGTCAGTTCCCTGCTTATAGGCTTCATCCACCACTAATGGCGTTAAACCATAGCCGTTTTCAAAACGGTTCGGGACGATATAGTTTAAATTCCTATACCCCATCGCTTTAAGCGCACGTATAGCTAATGCGGTGCTCGTTGCACCATCAGCATCAAAATCCCCAACGATAGTGATTTTTTGGTGCTCCACCAGCGCCAAATAGAGCAGCGTTAGTGCATTTTCAACCCCTGATAGCGAACGATAATCAAGCAAATTAGACGCTTTACGCTCCAATTGAGCGAGAGAGGTTATCCCTCTGGAGGCATAAATGCGCTGTAAAAGTTCAGGAACATTAGGTAATGCTGCAGCATCGCCCGTTAATTCTCTTTGACGTAAAAAAGTTTCGACATTCACAATGATGATTATTTCTGTTCAAGTATTTGGAGTAATTCGTCAGGTTTTAAAAAGCCAGGGAGTACTTGTCCGCTTGGTAGAACAATGGCCGGTGTTCCCGTAACTTTAAATAATTGACCTAATTTCAAATGATTACCTAAATCGATTTTACAGTCATCAATCATGGCAACTTCGTCACCTTTGAACGCTTTAGTCAACGCATCTTTTGGTAACGCATTACACCAGATGGATGCCATCTGTTTTGCCGTGTCGCTCTTCATCCCTTGACGCGGGAAGGCTAAGTAGCGCACAGTCACCCCTTTACTGTTTAGCTCACCCACTGTTTCGTGCAATTTCTTACAGTAACCACAGCTAATATCAGTAAAGACAGTTACCGCATATTTTTCATTGGGTGCTTTGAAGATGATCATCTCGTTTTTCAACGCTTCCATCTTCTTCAACAAAGGCTGGTTGCTGATGTTCACCGGAACTTTTCCGCTGAGATCATAAATTGGACCTTGTAACAGGTATTTACCGTCATCCGTCACATAAATTACGCCGTTATCCGTTTCCACCGTATTTAATCCCACAATTGGGGAAGGCTTAATGGATTCCACTTGCATATTATAATGTGCCAGTTTTTCGATAATCAGTTTTTCTTCCGTTGCGCCATAAACCGATGCCGTTAATGACGCGATGCAGGCGGCTAAAACAAGTAGTTTGCGTTTCATATTTATCCTTTTCACCCATCACCCTCTTGGATGATGCTGCTCATGTAAAGCACGTAGCCGCTCAGTAGCGACATGTGTGTAAATTTGGGTTGTGGATAGGTCACTGTGACCTAACAACATTTGTACAACGCGTAAGTCCGCGCCGTGATTCAATAAATGAGTTGCAAATGCATGCCTTAATACGTGAGGAGATAACGCATCCCCATCAATATTCGCAAGAACGGCATAATATTTTATTCGGTGCCAAAATGTCTGGCGGGTCATCTTTGTACCACGTTTGCTTGGAAATAAAACATCGCTAGTTTTCCCATTCAGTAAATCTGGGCGCCCCTGCGCGATATATTTTTCTAACCAGTAAATCGCCTCTTCTCCCAGAGGGATCAAACGCTCTTTATCACCTTTACCAACGACCCGAACGACGCCTTGACGCAAACTGATATCCGAAAATGTTAGCCCTGTCAGCTCAGAGACTCGTAAGCCACAAGCATACAGTACTTCCAACATAGCTTTGTCTCGTAACTCAAGCGAGTCTTCAGTCGCAGGTGCATTCAACAAATCTTCAACTTGTTGTTCACTGAGATCTTTGGGTAATCGCTGCGGAATTTTTGGTGCTGCGATTACCGCAGAAGGATCATCCGCTCTTATCTTTTCGCGGTAAAAATATTGAAATAACCGGCGAATCGAACTTAATAAACGCGCAGAACTTGCGGCTTTGTATCCGCTATCAATGCGTTCTGCGAGAAAAGATTGCAAATCAATCGACTGAACACTTTCCAAATGCAATTGCTGTGCATCCAGCCATCTATCTAACGATTGCAGATCATTACGATAAGATGCCAAGGTGTTTTCAGCAAGATCTTGCTCCAACCAAATTGTATCAAGAAACTGTTCAATTAAAGGATTTAGTTGTTTACGTTCCACGCCAGATCCTATGCCTCTTTATTATTACAGTGCAATCTATTATGCCTGATTGTAGCACCATCTGTTACAATACGTCCCTCGTGATAAAAACCAGCGCTGGATATAGTAATAATATATATGAAAATAGGTCTTTTTTACGGTTCAAGTACCTGCTATACCGAAATGGTCGCAGAAAAAATACGTGACATTCTTGGTGATGATTTCATTACCCTCCATAACGTCAACGATACACCGCCAGAATTAATGGAACAGTACGATGTTCTTATTTTGGGGATCCCTACGTGGGATTTTGGTGAAATTCAGGAAGATTGGCTAGAAATTTGGGAAGCGCTTCCCAAACTTAACCTTGCGGATAAAATGGTCGCAATGTATGGCATGGGTGACCAAGTTGACTATAGCGAATGGTTTTTAGATGCGCTCGGCATGCTCTATCACCAGCTTAAACCAACAGGCGCACAGTTTATTGGCTTTTGGCCGACTGAAGGCTATGAGTTTGAAAGCCCGAAACCGCTCACTGAAGATGGTAAGATGTTTGTGGGTCTTGCATTAGATGATGTGAACCAGTTTGAACAAACTGATGAGCGAGTCGCACAATGGTGCGAGCAGATCCTACAAGAAATTGAAGCTGCTCTTTAAACACCAAGTACAACTAACTGCAATATCAAATATCAGGATATTGCAGTAGTAATTGATTGAGATTGCGCCAGTTCTCTTCGGAAACAGAATCTTTTGCAATCCACAAGCGAAGCTTCTGAGGCTTACCCTGCAACGCATTAAGTGTTAATAAAATACCAAAGCGACTACACCATGGCGCTTTGATAATTTCCCACTCATTCTTTTTCCATTGCAGCTTGTTGCCATTCACCAATACAGCCACGCCTTTGACTTTACTGATATTTTTTTGGCTTTTCGCCCAACTTGCTACCAACACAACTAACAATGGCAGCCAAATCATTGAATTACCTGGGGCCCATGGTGCAACCAGCAAAATAATGCCCATTACCCCATGAAGACAGGTGGAAAAAAGCTGAGTTTTCCATGAAATGGAAAGATTAGATTTCCACAGGACCACGATTTTTATTTCTTTCTTGAATGAGTTTAATCATAGAGAACAGTTCTTCGTCCTCCGGACGCCCGTGATTCATTAGCCAATTGAACAAATCTGGGTCTGGGCACTCGAGCAGGCGCACAAAAACACGTTTGTCGTGATCTGTTAGCTCGTCATATTCATATTCAAAAAATGGCATGATAGAAATATCAAGCTCACGCATGCCTCTTCTGCACGCCCAATGAATTCGCGCCTTGTTATTGATATCGATTTGACTTTGCCCGCTAGGCATTCCATTATCCATTTCACTACGACCTTTTGTTGCAGTTGACTGATAAGATTGATTATTTTAAATACTCTATCAGATAATCTGTCAATAAAACATGTCACACTCTACATAGTTCACATTTTAGGTTGTAAAATACCGTTTTTCTACAAACTATTTACCCTCTTATGCTGAATAATAAGATAACGGAACTTTAATGCGGGTTTAGGCTTGCAATGTGACCTAGCTATTTTACCATTAAGCACCATTATCAGATAAAGAACAACAGGTGAAATCATGACTTCCCATGTAGACAACACACAACAGTTTCCCCTCGATTCTCAGTCTTTACCCCTTGTTTTGATTTCACTGGAAAACTGGGAACTTATTCATCTCCACGGCGCCGATGCAGAAAAATATCTGCAAGGGCAAGTCACCGCCGATATCAGCACACTTGAACATACGCACACATTAACCGCCCATTGCGATCCCAAAGGGAAAATGTGGAGTGACCTACGCTTATTCCATCACTTAGACGGTTTTTCTTATATTGAAAGACGCAGTGTTGCCGATGCCCAGCTCACTGAATTAAAAAAATACGCGGTTTTCTCAAAAGTCACTTTTGAAAAGAAACCGGAACTGAAATTACTTGGCGTTGCAGGACAAGGGGCGCGAGAAGCACTTTCGTCCGTGTTCGCCACACTACCGGATACCCAAAACCAAGTTGTTGCCGATGGCAACAGCACCCTTCTGCATTTTGATCTTCCCGCAGAACGTTTTTTAATTATTACGGATGAAGCGACTGCGCAAAATCTCGCAGAGACCTTAAATGCAACACAGGTTTCTGACCAACAATGGTTAGCATTAGAAATTGCCGCAGGCTTTGCCGTTATCGACCAAGAAAATAGTGCCCAACATTTGCCACAAGCGGCAAATTTACAAGCTATTCCTCACGGTATTAGCTTTAAAAAAGGCTGCTATACCGGCCAAGAAATGGTCGCACGCGCCAAATTCCGTGGTGCCAATAAACGCGCTATGTACTGGCTAACGGGCACAGGTTCCTCACTCCCTACTATTGGTGATGGTGTTGAGTGGCAACTGGGTGAAAACTGGCGCCGTACAGGAACAGTACTTGCCGCCGTGCGTTTAGGAAATGAAGAATTGAGCATCCAGATTATCATGAACAACGATATGGAAGCCGATAGCGTGTTTCGTGTTATGGGTGACGAACAAAGCCGCCTGACCATTGCACCACTACCTTATTCATTAGAAGAAGATAAATAACTGAGGTTTTTATGTCATCTGCAACAAGTAATAAGCCACTCGATGTTTTGAATTTTGGGGCTTTTACTGAAGTCGTCCAATTTTTGATGGAGCTCGATAAACTGAAAAGCGTTTATCGCAAGAATAAGTTATTAAACCGCGAAAGACACGAAAACACCGCCGAACACAGTTGGCAGTTTGCTGTTGCTGCGATGGCGTTTGCCCCTTATGTGCCGGGTGTTAACCTCGAACGTGCCATGAAACTTGCGCTCGTTCATGATATCGTCGAAATCGATGCGGGTGACGTTTTGGTGTTTGATAATGCCGCTCGTGAAGCTATTCATGATGAAGAAGTCAAAGCAGCTAACCGCCTGTTTAACTTACTGCCTAGTCCTCAAAATGCTGAGTTCTTAGCATTATGGAATGAATATGATGCCGTCGAGACATTGGAATCTAAGTATGCCAATGCCATTGATAGAGCGATGCCAATGTTAATGAACCTGCATAACCAAGGCCAAAGCTGGATTGACAATCATATTCGCCATGAGCAAGTTGTCAGTAAGTGTGACTATATTCAGGAGATCCTCCCTGAATTTTGGTTGCAACTTAAACAGCAATTAGAGCAAGCCCACCAAAAAGGCTGGCTGCTGTAGTTAAAAAAATAAAACAAAAAACGCCAGATAAAATATCTGGCGTTTTCATATTAAGAAACTCGAAAATTAATTACATATACTCATCGATAGGCACGCAAGAGCAATGTAAATGACGGTCGCCATAAACATCATCAAGGCGTTTTACCGCTGGCCAATATTTGTTCACTCGTGTTGCGTGAGATGGGAATACCGCCAATTCACGGCTATAGCCATGTGCCCACTCTTCCGCTAACTCAGTTTGAACGTGTGGCGCATTGACTAACGGGTTATCTTCCAGCGTCCATTTACCTTGAACCACTTGATCAATCTCATCACGGATAGCCAGCATGGCATCGATAAAGCGGTCGATTTCCACAATACTTTCTGATTCAGTTGGCTCAATCATCAACGTGCCCGCCACTGGGAATGACATCGTTGGCGCATGGAAACCATAGTCAATCAGGCGCTTAGCAATATCTAGCTCACTGATGCCCGTGTCTTTCTTGATTGGACGCAGATCCACGATACATTCGTGAGCCACATAACCTTCTTGTCCGGTATAGAGGATCTCATAACGGCTCGCTAAACGTTTGGCAATATAGTTAGCATTTAAGATTGCCACTTGGCTGGCTTTTCTCAGCCCGTGGGAGCCCATCATGCGGATATACATCCAGCTAATTGGCAGAATAGAAGCACTACCAAATGGCGCCGCAGAAACCGCACCTTGTTCGGTCAGCATTTCTTGAGTGACGACAGAGTGACCCGGTACAAACGGTGCTAAATGTTTTTTCACACCGATAGGTCCCATACCTGGGCCGCCACCGCCATGAGGAATACAGAAGGTTTTATGTAAGTTCAAGTGAGACACATCCGCACCGATAAAGCCCGGAGTTGTCAATCCCACTTGTGCGTTCATATTCGCGCCATCTAAGTAAACTTGCCCGCCATATTGGTGGATAATTTCACACACTTCGCGAATGCTCTCTTCATATACACCATGAGTTGACGGGTAAGTAACCATTACGCAAGAAAGCGCCGCGCTGTGTTCCTGCGCTTTTTCTCGCAGGTCAACAAGGTCAATATTACCTTCATCATCACAACGTACTACCACGACTTCCATACCCGCCATGTGAGCAGATGCGGGGTTAGTTCCATGGGCAGAAGCTGGGATCAAACAGATATTACGAGCGCCTTCATTGCGACTTTCATGGTAACGACGGATAGCTAACAGACCCGCATATTCCCCTTGTGCCCCGGAGTTAGGTTGCATACAGACAGCATCATAGCCCGTTAATTGAACTAACCAGTGGGAAAGCTGCTCAATCATTTGGTGATAACCTTGCGCCTGCTCCGGTGGGCAGAATGGGTGTAATTCACCAAATTCAGGCCACGTAATTGGTAGCATTTCAGCCGCAGCATTCAGTTTCATGGTGCATGAACCTAATGGGATCATAGCTTGGTTCAGCGCTAAATCCTTACGTTCTAAGCTGTGCATGTAGCGCATCATTTCCGTTTCGCTATGATAACGATGGAAATTTGGATGAGATAAAATCACGTCATCACGCAACATGGCGGCTGGGATTGCATTTTCACTTTCTGAAACTTGCTTATCTAATTTTTCGAAATCCAGTTTTTGGTCAATTCCCGTGATCACAAAGAACAGTTCGTTGAGATCTTGGCGCGTGGTGATTTCACTGAATGTGACACCCACTGCACCGTGAATATCTGTGCGCAAGTTTATTTGCGCTTTTTCGGCACGCGCTAAAACAGCCGCTTTGTCTGCCACTTCGATAGCCAGAGTATCGAACCACGTTTTATGGCGCAGAGCGATGCCAGACTCTGTAAGCGCTTTAGCAAAAATCGAGCTAAAGCGATGAATGCGCTGAGCAATCACTTTCAAGCCTTCAGGCCCATGATACACCGCGTACATCGCAGCAATATTGGCCAATAAAACTTGCGAGGTACAAATATTGGAGTTCGCTTTTTCGCGGCGGATATGTTGTTCACGAGTTTGCATCGCCATACGTAGTGCAGTATGGCCTGCCGCATCACGAGAAACCCCGATAATACGTCCCGGCATCGCACGTTTGAACTCATCTTTACAGGCAAAGAACGCAGCATGAGGACCACCGTAACCCATTGGAACACCAAAACGCTGCGCCGAACCGAAAACGATATCAGCCCCTTGCTTTGCAGGTGCTGTTAATAGCACTAATGCCATCATATCGGCAGCCACACAGCTAACAATATTCTTCGCTTTTAGTTTGGCAAATAGCTCGCTGTAATCGTGGATATTCCCCGTGGTGCCCACCTGTTGCAGTAATGCACCGAATACCCCCTCGTGTTCCAGTACTTTCTCTGCGCTGTCCACAATCACTTCAAAACCAAATGTACCCGCACGAGTCCGCACAACATCAAGAGTTTGAGGATGGACATCATCCGCAACAAAAAAGCGCTCTGCATTTTTCAATTTACTGATGCGTTTTGCCATCGCCATGGCTTCCGCAGCAGCTGTTGCTTCATCCAATAACGATGCTGAAGCTAAATCTAAGCCCGTTAAATCAATCGTTAATTGCTGGAAGTTCAGCAGTGACTCAAGACGACCTTGAGAAACTTCGGGCTGGTAAGGAGTATAAGCCGTATACCAACCTGGGTTTTCAAGTAAATTACGTAAGATAACAGGAGGAAGGATCACTGGGGCATAACCCATGCCGATGTAACTTTTATAACGTTTATTCAGGGAGGCAATCCCTTTTAATTCTGCGAGGGCTTCTTGCTCAGTAGCACCACCGCCGACTCTTGGTGGCTCAGGCAGTAAAATGGCTTTCGGGACAATTTTGTCCATTAAATTATCGAGGGAAGTCGCGCCAACAGTACCTAACATGGTTTTTATTTGTTGTTCTGATGACCCTATGTGGCGCGAGATAAATTCTGAACGGTTTTCTAGTTGACTCAGTGACATCGACATATCTGTGTTCCCATCCTTTTTGCTATGCGTAGCGTAGGTTATAAGACTCTAGCGATGATAAAACCTATTGATAAACTGCGAGATAAGTAGACTAGCTCAAACTAACCTTGGTTAAAAAATATTCATTATGTTCTTGATATTTCGCACTGTAGCAAGCGATTACACTACAGTGCGAAACATGATGATGTGGATTACTCTTCCGCAGCGATCATGCTCAGATAACCTTGAGCATCAATAAGATCAGCTAACTGAGAGTCATCGCTCATCTTAATACGGAAAATCCAGCCTTCTTGATATGGCGATTCGTTCACCAGCTCTGGAGAGTCGCTGAGTGCATCGTTAACCGCGATAATTTCACCACTAATCGGTGCGTAAATATCGGATGCTGCTTTCACAGATTCAACGACAGCACAGTCGTCCCCTGCGCTCACTACATCACCCACGTCCGGTAAATCAACAAACACCATGTCGCCTAAAGTTTCTTGCGCATGTTCAGTGATACCCACCGTGAATTCACCATTACCTTCATCACGCAGCCATTCGTGTTCGCGGGTATATCTTAATTCTTTAGGTGCATTGCTCATTTCTAGCCTCTCTTTTGATTCTGACTATATGTTCTTGAGAAAAAGTTTTTGAGAAAACGTTTTAAAATCAATTTGTATTAGAAAATATCTAATTACACTAATGCCTTACCTTCGCGGACAAATCCGGGTTTTACTACTTCAACCGGCATTTCCCGCTGACGGATTTCAACGATGGCGTGATTTTTAATGTCACTCGGTACACGCGCTAACGCGATACTGAAACCCAATGTAGGAGAGAATGAACCACTGGTGATCACCCCCTCATGCAATTTACCTGATTCATCCGTAAAGCGCACAACCTGTTCGGCACGCAGAATGCCTTTTTCGCGCATCACGATGCCCACCAGCTTATCGGTACCCTTGGCCCGCTGTTTTTCCAGCGCTTCACGACCGATAAAGTTTCTGTCTTGCGGCTCCCAAGCAATTGTCCACCCCATATTGGCCGCTAATGGAGAAATAGACTCATCCATATCTTGCCCATAGAGATTCATACCCGCTTCAAGGCGCAAAGTATCGCGAGCACCTAAACCTGCTGGATGAACTCCTGCCTTCAGTAATTTGTGCCAGAAATCCACGATCTGCTGTTTCGGCATCGCAATTTCATACCCTTTTTCACCCGTGTAACCTGTGGTTGCAATAAACAGATCACCTGTTTGCACACCATAGAAAGGCTTCATATCTTTGATGGCAGCACGCTGTTCATCGGTCAGTAAAGTGTGAACTTTCTCTTGAGATTTCGGGCCTTGAACAGCAACTAACGCCAAATCATCACGTACAGTAATCGCAACCGCATAATCTTTTGCGTGCTGCTCAATCCATGCAATATCTTTGTCTCGCGTCGCAGAGTTAACCACAAGGCGGTAGAAGTCATCTTCAAGGTAATAAACAATCAGGTCATCAATCACACCACCTGATGCATTCAGCATGCCGGTATACAGTGCGCGACCTTTGATGGTGAGCTTAGCGATATCATTGGCGAGAAGATAACGAAGAAAATCACGGCAACCTTCACCATGTAAGTCAACAATCGTCATGTGGGAAACATCAAACATTCCTGCATCGGTTCGAACAATATTATGCTCGTTGATTTGCGAACCATAGTGCAGTGGCATCATCCAGCCGTGGAAATCCACCATTTTTGCACCGCAGGCTATATGCTCATCATATAGAGTCGTTTGCTTTACCATGAATACCCTCTTTACATTACTGTGTCTGATGGGGTGATCGCGCGATGAACGGCATAAATTTGTGTCTGTAAACCCCGTTTCATCAAAACGCAAATCATCGGATTTGATTCAAAACCGCTAACATTCGAAATTGGATGCTATAAAAAAAAATAGGGTGACGTACTCTCTGTATTACTCATTGCATCATTACATTTCCAGTGGTTTTTGTTAAATAATTGAGAACGATCACTCAATCCCTTCATATTTGGCTTATTGCTGCGCAAAATATCATCAAAATTGAGACTTACTCCAAAAATGTGGATAAATTCAGAAAAACACATGAATTAGAAAAACTAATCCGAAATAATGGATAAATTAGTTTTTCTCAGCTATTGGTAGACTAGGCTGACGACTAACTAGGTGGAATAAGAAATAAAAAACCTGAGTATTTAAAATTAAACACTCAGGTTATCTGGAAGAGAGAATTAAGGCGGAATTAAGCGTTATTAGCCGGTAGTTGCTTTAACCATTTAGGCATATCCGACAAGCCCATAGCGTGATTCAATAATTGCGGTTTAACTCCCGGCAAACTGTCTGCTAAAACAAGGCCAATATCTCGCAGCAGTTTCTTCGCAGGGTTGTTGCCATCAAACAGTTCACGGAAACCTTGCATCCCCGCTAACATCACCGCAGCGCTGTGCTTACGGCTACGCTCATAGTCACGCAAATAGAAATATTGACCAAAGTCTTTGCCTTCACGGTGTAGCCTTCTGATTTCTCCAATCAGCATAGCAACGTCCATAAAACCAAGATTCACACCTTGACCGGCTAAAGGATGAATAGTGTGAGCCGCATCCCCAAGTAGCGCTAAACGCTGCGCCGCGAACTGGCGTGCATAGCGCCCAGTTAACGGAATTGTTAAACGGTCGCTTTCTAATTGGCAAAAACCTAAATTAACATCAAATGCGACGGTCAATTCTTTCTCAAACTCTAACTTATCCAAATCTTGACGACGAGCCGCCGCTAAGTTTGGTTGAGACCAAACAATCGAGCATAAATGCGGGTCACTTAACGGTAAGAACGCGAGGATGCCTTCACCATTAAAGGCTTGGCGGGCAATACCTTCATGCGGACGTTCAGTTCGAATAGTTGCCACCAGTGCGGTATGTTCATAATCCCAGAAAGTGAGCGGAATATCCGCGTGGCTACGCAACCATGAATTTGCGCCGTCTGCCCCGACTATCAAGCGAGCCGTTAACATATTTTCATCGTCTAAAGTGATGAAAACGTCATTTTCCCCCCACACTACCTTTTTGATAGTTGCAGGTGCCAGTAAAGTCACATCGCGCAATTGGCTGGCTTTTTGCCATAAGGCGTCGCGCACCACATTGTTCTCAACAATATGACCTAAATGGGAGAGATTTTGGTCTTGCGCAGAAAAAGCAATACGGCCGAAACTGTGGTTGTCCCACACTTCCATCCCGTTATAGGCGGCAGCACGCATCCCTTTGATTACTGACCACACATCTAAATGAGCCAATAATTTTTCACTGGCGGCATTGATTGCCGACACGCGTAGCGCATGGGGATCGTTAGCAGAGAATGGAATTTTAGGTGGATGGTTCTCAACGACCGCCACACGTAAACCACTGCCTTCGAGTCCACATGCCAGTGCGAGCCCAACCATACCACCACCGGCGATAACCACATCAAACGATTGCATATTTTTATTCCTCTTAGTTTTGTGGTTATTTATGTGCGACCCAGCCAAGGGTTTGGCGGGCTAAAACATCACGAACAGGCGGCAACATCTCCATCGCCATCAGACCTAAATTACGCCCCACAATTAATGGGAAGCAACGATTAGCAAATAAACGCACCAGACCATCAGTCATGGTGACCGTTTTTTCTCGGTCGGCTAATCGGGTTTGTTGGTACTGACTGAGCAATGAATAACTACCAATATCTTGCTGATTATCATGAGCATTGACGACTAATTCAGCTAATTGCATGACATCGCGGATCCCAAGATTGAAACCTTGCCCTGCAATTGGGTGTAATGTCTGCGCCGCATTTCCCACCAGCGCAACACGGTGACTGACAGGATTCACCGCTTTTCTTAACACTAATGGGTAACAATTACGTTTACCCGCTTGGGTAATTTCCCCTAAGCGCCAGCCAAAGGCTTGCTGTAATTTGCGAATAAAGGTTTCATCATCCCACGCATTAATATCGTCAGCATGTTCTTGGTGATGACACCAAACTAACGAGCTACGCCCTTCAGACATAGGTAATAATGCCAAAGGACCAAATTCAGTAAAACGCTCGAAGGCTCGACCTGCGGGGTCAATCGAGGTTTTCACATTGGCAATAATCGCCACTTGTCCATAATCATCTTGCTGCCATTGCATGTTGCAAGCTTGGCCAATCGCGGAACGACTACCATCCGCTGCCACTAATAGACTGCCCGTAATTTGCTCACCGCTGTCTAACGTGACAGTCACATTCTCCACGGTACGCTCAACATGCTCCACTTTAGCGGGACAATAAAGTGTAACGCCGGGCGCTTTACGCAACAGTGAAAATAAACGGGCGCCCGCTTCATGCAATTCAATCACATTACCCAATTCGGTGATTTGATGATCTTCCGCATGAATATTAACGAACCCTGCGTGCCCTCTATCGGACACATGAACGTGATTAATGGGGGTGACGCAATCAGCAAATGCAGACCAAACACCTATCGACGATAAGTACTGGCAAGTGCCGTGCGCTAACGCAATCGCTCGTGCATCAAAGCCCGGATGTTGGTTATCCGGTTGAGATGCTTCGATAATTGATACCGAAACACGTCCTTGACTGAGTGATGAAATTGCCAATGCTAATGTCGCACCAGCCATTCCTCCCCCAACAATAATCACATTCATAGGTTGTTAATTACCTTCTATTATTACTTTTTACTGCTTAACCTAAGCGTTTTTTAGCCGCCGCCATTAACGCTTCAATTTCATCAGGATCTTTGACTACCATCGCCGTTAAGTTTTCATTCCCATCTTCAGTGATAAGAATATCGTCTTCTATGCGAACACCAATACCACGGTATTGAGGCGGTACATCAGCGTCTGGCGCAATATATAATCCCGGTTCAATAGTCAGCACCATGCCTGGCTCTAAAATGCGGTCTCTTTCTACACCGTAGAAACCGACATCATGAACATCTAAGCCCAGCCAATGGCTTAAACCATGCATAAAAAATGGATGATACGCTTTGTTTTCGATCAATTGTTCGACATCACCCTGCAAAATGCCTAATTTCACTAAGCCTTCCGTTTTAATACGAACAATTTGGCGAGTCACTTCGTGGATGCTGGTACCAGGGCGATACAGTTCTAATGCGGTATTGATAGATTGAAGAACGATATCGTAGATTTCACGCTGCTCTTTGCTGAATTTGCCATTTACTGGGAAAGTTCGAGTGATATCTCCGGCGTAACCTTCTAACTCTGCACCAGCATCAATCAGGACTAAGTCCCCGTCTTTCATCGCACATTCATTTTCTGTGTAGTGCAAAATGCAGGCGTTTTCGCCACTACCGACGATGGTGTTATAGGATGGGAAACGCGCACCATGGCGAGTAAATTCATACTCAATCTCACCACAGAGTTGATATTCATACATATTCGGGCGGCAAGTTTCCATCGCACGAATATGCGCTAATGCCGAGATTTCACCCGCTTTACGCATGACCGCCATTTCTGCATCTGACTTAAATAGGCGCATTTCGTGCACCATTGGACGCCAGTCAATGACAGTGCGAGGGGCTTTTAAATTGCGACGGCTTCCTCGGCGCAGGACATCCAACGCACCGAAAACCAGTTTATCCGCGTAATCAAATTCACCTTGAGCGTGATAAATCACATCAAGGCCATTGAGTAATTGATAGAGCTGATCAACGATTTCATCAAATGGCAGCGCTTTATCAACACCGAGTTTTTCCGGTGCCGCATCTTGCCCTAAACGACGCCCAAACCAAATTTCTGCGGTGAGATCGCGAACACGGTTGAACAGCACGGTGTGGCTATGTTTCTCGTCACTTTTTATTAAAACTAAAACCGCTTCTGGCTCACTAAATCCAGTCAGATACAGAAAATCACTGTGCTGGCGATACGGATATTCGCAATCCGCATTACGTTGTGCTTCCGGTGCTGAGAAGATAATAGCAGCACTTGCTGGCGCCATTTGAGCCAATAATGCATTACGACGAGAAATAAATTCCTGCTTATTCATACCGTTATTGCCTTATTATTCGGGTTTTAGGTTGGTTGCTTGTTTGATAATTAGCTAAAAATCAAACGGCAATCAGTTTAAATTAGGTAAATCCGTTCCTTAACCGTAGGTGACTGACAATGCAGAAAGCCTACAGTTAGTGGGTCGCTACCTAGTATTATAGATTAATGAAGAACGGGCTTGATATTCTCGACAGCGGTTGGACCTTTTTTCGGCTCAGCCAGTGCGATGTAACACAGTTGAACGGCAACTCTCACATATTCAACAACTTCTTCTAATGCTTGCTCTAACTCTTCTTGGTCTTCTTCTTCATCATAACCAAGCATACCGATGTTACGTAGATCAGTAATTACTTCACTAATCTCTTTTTTATCAGTCAATTTAGGTTGAGCAACGCCAATGCCAAGTAAGAAGTGGTTAACCCAGCCAGCCAGTGCGTCTGCATGGTCAAACACAGAAGCGTCTTCATCCGGAAATAGCATATTGAATGCAAATTCGGTGTCATCTAATGCTTCAAATGTGAGGTCATATAGCTCGCGCAATGGTTGTGAAACGGTTTGCGGAAACGCAAGTCCGTCATTCGCCAGATCATGAACAAGCGTTTGCCAACCGTGGTCACGGCTCCCTCCACAAATCAGTCCGGTTATTAAACCATGGATCTCGGCGGCCGTGAGTGCGATTGAGTGCTGTTGGAGTAAGTTATCCAACGATTCATAGTTAGGTAAAGATTTTTGTATAGACATCTGAATTCGTCATGTTAGCTTGGGATTCGTGATATGCTACCACCAAGGATAGCCGCTAGACCAGCCTGCTTTTTTTGTCTGAGTTATTATTAGCTTATTTTTATTCTAAACTAGTAATATATCGCCAATGCCTATCTCAGCATAAGCTATGCAAAAATTAACAACATTTACGCCAAATGTCCTACTTTTATTGGCGAAAACGATTTTAGTATGGAGGTACCATGTCCGCACAACCCGTTGATATTCAGATTTTTGGGCGCTCTATGCGCGTTAATTGCCCAATAGAACAAAAAGAAGCGCTCTTAGAGTCAGCAAAAGAATTAGAAGAACGCTTAAAAACGTTAAAAGACCGAAGCGGTGTCACTAACACTGAACAGCTTATTTTCATTGTCGCATTGAACGTCTGTCACGAATTAGCACAAGAAAAGACAAAAACGCGCGATTATGCTTATAATATGGAAGAGAAAATAAAAGTATTGCAGCAGACGATTGAACAAGCGTTGCACGATCAGGTGAAAATCACTGAGAGGCAGGTATTGCCCCTAGAGTAAATATGCTTATTAATCAATCACTAGTAAAAAAATAAAACGAAAAATTAGGTTGCATTTATACTCTAATTTCGTACAATGAAATCACTGAGTAACGAAAGTTCTCAAAACAAATTTCTCTGAGATGCGCGTCAGTGGGTAAGTCCCCTGAGCCGATATTTCATACCAAACAGAATGTGGTTATTGCGCTGGTGAGCATGCCTGATTCGCTCAGGAAGCCTAAAGGTTGCTAAACTGCGTTCACCTTGAACCAAGGGTTCAAGGGTTACAGCCTACAACGGCATCTTGGAGACCTCCCTTCTATTTAGTCTGCTCTTATTCTTTGCACAAAATCCCAAACCCACGCTAAAAATTACTTATTCCTATTCCTTGCGATATACTGTTTCGTAGGTTTTTCCACGAGTTATCAACTTGCTATTAGGAAATGATTTATGGGAATGGTTATGTCAGATACGCTCTCTTCACTACGTCAACAAATCCGTAAATCCATTCGAGCAACTAGACGGGAACTGACACCAGAAGCCCAAGATGACGCGGCTCAACACATTATCGCTCACATACTTAATCACCCCAAAATAGCGTCAGCTAAAACGATTGCCCTATTTCTTTCGTTCGATGGTGAAATTAATACACGTCCATTAATCCAAGCCCTTTGGGATCACGGAAAACAGGTTTATCTCCCCGTTATTCATCCTTTTAATCCTCATCACTTATTATTTTTGCACTACACGCCGAAGACTATCTTAGTAAAAAATAAATTTAATATTGAAGAACCACAATTGAATGTGTTGGATGTATTACCTATCGAGCAACTGGATATTATGATGGTCCCACTAGTGGCCTTTGATAGCCAAGGACAACGGTTAGGAATGGGTGGCGGATTTTATGATAGAACATTGGCAAACTGGCAACAAACTGGCTTTTATCCTATTGGGCTCGCCCATGATTGTCAGTTAGTTGAAGATTTACCCGTTGCGCATTGGGATATTCCGTTGCCAGAAATTATTACCCCGAAAAAAATATGGCGCTGGTAAATACCAACGCCACGGTGTTTTTAATATATCGACTGATTAGAACAACAGACGAGCGCGGATAGTGCCTGGTAGAGATTTTAATTTCAGTAATACTTCATCCGCTTGGCTTGGCGACTGCGTTAGCACATCAATAACCACGTAGCCCACATTACCGGAAGTTCTCAGGTATTGCCCGACCACGTTAATGTTATTTTCAGTAAACACTTGGTTGATACTGTTCATGATACCAGGGCGGTTTTCATGAATGTGCAGTAAACGGTTAGTATCATCCATATGCACTGGCAGAGAAACTTCAGGGAAGTTAACCGCAGATAATGTTGAACCATTATCTGAGTATTTTGCCAGCTTGCTTGCCACTTCTAAGCCGATATTTTCTTGTGCTTCCTCTGTTGAACCACCGATATGTGGAGTCAGGATCACGTTATCGAATTTAATCAACTCAGAGATGAATGGGTCATTAGGATCGTTGTTTGCTGCTGGTTCCGTTGGGAATACGTCAACCGCTGCACCTGATAATTTCTTGCTTTCTAACGCTGAACTTAATGCAGGAATATCAACGACGGTACCGCGTGATGCGTTGATGAAAATCGCACCTTGCTTCATTTGCTCAAACTGTGCTTCGCCAAACATATTCTTTGTGCTTGCAGTTTCAGGCACATGTAGACTCACCACGTCGCTCATTTTTAATAATTCTGGTAATGAACGAACTTGAGTTGCGTTACCTAATGGTAATTTGTTTTCGATATCATAGAAGTAAACATCCATACCGATACCTTCAGCTAAAATCCCTAACTGTGTGCCGATATGACCATAACCAACAATACCTAAGCGCTTACCACGAGCTTCAAAACAACCCTTCGCTTGTTTTTCCCAGATCCCACGGTGAGCTTGCATATTCGCTTCAGGAATACGACGTAACAATAGTAATAACTGACCTAATACCATTTCCGCCACGGAACGGGTGTTGGAGAATGGTGCGTTAAAGACAGGAATACCGCGCTTCGCTGCAGCATCGAGATCAACTTGGTTGGTTCCAATACAGAAACATCCCACAGCCACCAGCTTTTCTGCAGCAGCAAAGATCTCTTCCGTCAAATGAGTACGGGAGCGGATCCCCACAAAACGCGCGTCTTTAATCGCTTCTTTTAGTTCTTCGTCCGACAGCGCGCTTTTGTGATATTCGATATTGGTGTAACCCGCTGCTTTGAGGTTATCCACAGCACTTTGGTGAACACCTTCGAGCAGTAAAAATTTAATTTTGTCTTTCTGCAAAGATACCTTGACCATTTACCCTACCCTATCGTACTTAATTTTTGACCGATGAATTTCGTATGAACTCAAAATAATTCGAGATGCACGCCATGAAATTAAGGCACTCCAGCCCCTTCACATGCACCTTGAAATAAAACGAGAATACCAACATAGCAAAATCCAGCGCAGTAGCAATACAAACGATTGCTTAGACTCTGCTAAAATGTGTGATGAAAAAGAAGTTATATGGTGGAAAATCTAGAGCGGTAACACAAAATAAGCATTTTGCCCACCTAATGGGCATTTGTGTGAGATATATCACCAAAATAACGGAAGGTAAAAAAAATTTAAATAATTTTCATGTTGATGATATTTACAAAAGTCATTAACCATCAAACTATCTACTCAAAAATAAAATAAGCTCGCCAAAAACAAAATAAGCCAGTGAACTCGAAAATTCACCGGCTTATTATTGCATACTGATTAATTATAACTTAATGGTTTTTACGCCTTCCGCCGTTCCCATCAGCACGACATCAGCGCCACGGTTAGCAAATAATCCGACTGTTACGACGCCAGCAATCCCGTTGATTTTATTTTCTAAAGCCACTGGGTCGAGGATTTCTAAGTTGTGAACATCTAAAATAACGTTACCGTTATCCGTCACCACATTTTCACGGTAAACTGGCTGACCACCCAGTTTGACTAGCTCACGAGCCACATAGCTACGCGCCATTGGGATCACTTCCACTGGCAGAGGGAATTTACCCAGTACGCCTACCAACTTAGATTGGTCTACGATACACACGAATGTTTTAGCAATAGCAGACACGATTTTTTCACGAGTTAACGCTGCACCGCCGCCTTTGATCATGTTCATGTTACCGTCAACTTCGTCAGCGCCATCAACATAGACATCTAATAAATCCACGCTATTGCAGTCAAAAACGGGAATACCCAAGGATTTTAATTTTTGAGTTGACGCTTCAGAGCTAGAGACTGCGCCTTCGATTTGCCCCTTCATTGTTGCTAATGCATCAATGAAGTGAGATGCGGTAGAACCTGTACCGACGCCAACAATGGTGCCCGGTTTAACATATTCTAATGCCGCCCAACCTACTGCTTTTTTTAATTCATCCTGAGTCATGCGAGAGCCTTATACTGAAATAATGAGTCATTAAGTAGATGCCCAATAGTATATACCGGACACCCAGCAAGTTGCAGTATTGTTATTAGGGATTGTGCACTACTTCTTATGAAAAATACCCTTTAGGAATATTTGCAAGTGTTATCCCTAAAAATATGGCATAGTGATCAGCAGAATAACAAGAAGGAGAGTTTTTGATGAAGCGCCCTGATTATCGCGCCTTGCAAGCACTGGATGCCGTCATTCGTGAACGCGGATTTGAACGAGCAGCACAAAAATTGTGTATCACCCAATCTGCGGTTTCTCAACGAATTAAACAGTTAGAAAACCTTTTTGGTCAACCTTTACTCGTGCGTACTGTGCCGCCACATCCGACTGAACAAGGTCAAAAACTGCTAGCGCTGCTTCATCAAGTAGAATTACTCGAAGAACAGTGGCTTGGAGATGAAAACAGCGGCTCTACCCCATTATTGCTCTCCTTAGCGGTAAACGCCGATAGCTTGGCAACGTGGTTCTTACCGGCATTAAATCCCGTACTGGGTAACACCCCCATTCGCTTAAACATCCAAGTGGAAGATGAAACCCGCACCCAAGAACGTTTAAGACGTGGTGAAGTGGTCGGTGCTATCAGTATTCAGCCACAAGCGCTACCGGGCTGTTTAGTCGATAAACTGGGTGCTCTGGACTATATTTTCGTGGCCTCCCCTGGCTTTGCGGCTAAATATTTCCCTGAAGGTGTGACTCGCGCATCGTTATTAAAAGCGCCAGCGGTGGCCTTTGACCACTTAGATGATATGCACCAAGCCTTTGTACAACAAAACTTTGGTCTCTCGCCAGGTAGCGTCCCTTGCCATATTGTTAACTCATCAGAAGCGTTTGTGCAGCTAGCAAAACAGGGGTCAACATGCTGTATGATCCCGCATTTGCAAATTGCCAGTGAATTAGAAAATGGTGAGCTGATCGATTTAACACCGGGGTTATGCCAGCGCCGTATGCTTTATTGGCATCGCTTTGCGCCAGAAAGCCGCACAATGAAGAAAGTGACTGACGCCCTGCTGAAAACAGGACGCCAGATGCTAAAACAAGATGATGAAATTGCTGCCGAAATTAACGCTTAATTTCAAAAACCACATCGACTTGGTCATTAAAATCAATACTTTGTTGCTCATAGGTCTCATCAACATTGAGATCTTGAGCTGTAGCTTTCAACGCGCCACCACGACTACGCATCGCCATTGGGTATGGTACATCTGATGGAGCATTATAATTAATGCTGTAAATCGGCCCTAGCTGTGCATTAAACCCTTTCGCCAGCGCTTCAGCCTGCTGTTGAGCATTCTTCATCGCTTGGTCACGCGCTGCATTACGATATTTCTGCGGATCATTCACGCCAAATTGTACTGAATTAATTTCATTCAATCCTGCTGCTAATGCGCCATCAAGCAGAACATTCAGTTGATCCAGTTTTTTCACTTTGACTTCAACGGTTCTTGTCGCGGTATAGCCTTTTAAAGACGCCTTAGCAGTCGAACTATAATCATAGTTTGGTTGCGTACGTACATTGGCAGCTTCAATATCTTGCTTTTCAATGCCATTTTTCTTTAGGAATTCATAATATTCAGCAACACGCTTATCAACGGCGGCTTTCGCAGCAGCGGCATCTTTATTGGTCACTTGCACATTAATGCTCAGCGTCGCCATATCTGGTGCCACTTTCACAGCACCACTTGCTGATGTTGAAATATGTGGACCTTCTGGTACGGCACTTGCCAATGACATGGTTGGTACCGCAAGACCTGCCAGCAGGGCAGCAACAACGATAGATTTTAATTTCACAGAACCTCCCAATGGTGTTTTTCTCTACAATAAAAAGGAAGCTCATCATAAACTTCCTTTGATTAAGGTTCACATTATCATATTCAGCTCAAACTGCGATTCAGAATAATGCTAATTAATAACCCAAACCATGCATCGCGAGTTTAAATGCAATAAACCACATGACACAACCGACAAACAAGTTAATCAAACGCTGAGAACGTGGTTTATTCAGTATAGGAGAAAACCAAGCGGCTAACATGGCTAATAAGAAAAACCATACAAATGAAGCCGTCAAAGCCCCTGCTGTAAACCATGGACGTAATTGGCTTTCTAATTGCCCACCGACACTGCCTAACACCACAAATGTATCTAAGTACACATGCGGATTCAGCCAAGTGACGGCAAATAAAGTCACAATTACTTTCCAGCGTGTCATTGTTTTGCTTTCTAGCTGTAAGACTTCATCATCTGGGGTCATGGCTGTACGAAACGCACCATAGCCATACCACGCTAAGAATGCGACTCCAGCCCATGTAATTAAGGCCATCAACAACTCAGACTGGCTTAATAAGGCACTACCGCCAAATACACCGGCAATGATTAAAATCGTGTCACTTAGAGCGCATAATAATGCACTCATTAAATGAAATTGTTTGCGGCTACCTTGTTGCAATACAAACGCATTTTGCGGTCCCAAAGGTAATATCATTGCAGCCCCAAGCAAAGCCCCCTGAAAATAAATCGTAAACATGCAATTTTTCCCAATAATTATTCAGATAATCTGCAAAGAATAATATCCAGAAAAAATCATTAGTGAAAACGATTAACTCTAATGGTCCATAAGCAAGGCTAATCAGGATTGGCAATAACGAAATGATAAAAAGTCAGGATACGGTTAAGGACAAAGTGCAAATAAAAATGGCGCAACTTTTTAGGTCACGCCATTTTTAAGGATAAATACGTTAAGACTTATTCAGCAGAAATATTTTTTGCGCTGGTATTAACTTGGTGAAGATGAACATCCATTTGTGGGAATGGAATACCAATATTGTGCTTATCAAGCGCACGCTTAAAGTTTTCCATTAAATCCCAATAAACTGGCCAAGTATCACCATTCGTTGTCCAGAAACGCACTAAATAGTTTAGTGAAGATGGTGCCATTTCATTTAAACGGATAGTTACACCTTTGTCATGAAGAATGCGTTTATCCGCAGCAACGATATCACCCAAGACTTTTTTAACCATATCAATATCAGAATTGTAAGCAACACCGACCATGATATCTTGACGACGAAGTGGCTCACGAGTCACGTTAATAATGCTGTCACCAATAATTTTACCGTTTGGGATCACCACGATACGGTCATCTGCCGTTCTCAATGTGGTTGAGAAAATTTGCACGCTTTGTACTGTACCGTCAATCGCGCCAATCTTAACAAACTCACCCGCTTTTAATGGTCTGAATACCACCAGCAGAACGCCTGCAGCAAAGTTACCTAATGAGTTTTGTAATGCTAAACCAACCGCTAAACCGGCGGCACCCATTACCGCGATGACAGAGGCAGTTTGTACGCCAATTTTGCCCAGCACCGCAATTAAGGTAAATGCCACAATGGTATAGCGAGCAATAGCAGATAAGAATTCGCTAACAGTGGAGTCAATTCCTCTCATTGTCATCACGCGATTCAAACCACGGCTAACCCATTTAGCAATCATCAACCCCACAATTAAAATAACAAGTGCGGAAACGATATTGACGACATACTGGACTAGCAGATCCTGATTTGCCACAAACCAATTTGTTGCATCATTCAATGCGCCTGTAACATCATCAGTATTCATATGTATATCCTTTTCGATCAAATTTAGACTAGGAAAACTCGCTCAATTCAATTAATAACCTTGGAAACTATTAGTAAATAATTGAATAACACGCTTAAAATAATAGCTATAAATTATCAAAATATAAAATTAATCGATAAATAAAATGCTATTTATCGATTTTCGATAACAAATTCACGGTAGTCATCCAACATATCAAAAAAGTCATTTACACCACAAAAGGCAATACTTTCATTATCATAGTAACTCATGCCTTCTTCTAACCCATCCGTCTCAAAAGCTAATTGGTTCGCACGGATCATCACTTCTTCATCATCAAGAATGAGCGTGTATTCGTGACCAATAAACTCCCATTGCTTTTCACTGCCTTTAATCAATTCATAATTTTCTGCGATGGTATCCAGTAAACTGAGGTCATTTTTGATTTCCTCATTTAACCAATAACCGATAGCTTCATGGTCCATTGAAAATTTAGCGGTAATACTTCCTGTAATATCCTTTAAGAATTGGTAGTCCATATGCAATACCTCACACTTTGCGTCTTTGAATTAAGTATAACGCGAGTCAAGCGGGTTTGCTTAGCGCTATTACAGACTGTCAGAAGAAAATTAATGGTCGTGACTATTACGCTGCATAAATAGGTTTATTCAATTAAAATTGATGCACACTATTCAACTCGGTAATAGGAACGTCAATGATTAATCGATTAGACCATATAGTCTTAACCACTACAGATCTTGATGCCTGTCTTGATTTTTACCAACGCATTTTAAAAATGTCTGTGATCACCTTCGGCGAACAACGTTTTGCCCTGCAATTTGGTCAGCAAAAGATAAATATTCACCAATATGGGAAAGAGTTTGAACCTAAGGCACACTTGCCTGTTCCAGGATCGTTAGATCTCTGCTTTATCAGTGATATTCCACTGATAGAAGTTCAACAACACATTGAACAGCAAGGTGTGGAAATTATAGAGGGGCCAGTGCAACGAACGGGGGCTGTCGGTAAGATTAGTTCTTTGTATATCAGAGATCCTGATTTGAATTTAATTGAAATTTCACAATATCTTTAACACTCACCTAGCCATATTCGTATTCTTTGCCAAAAGAAAGACAGAAAAAACCCCAAAAATTGAATTCTCAATTCTTGGGGTTAAATGAGTATGATTCTATCTATCGCTGATTAAACAGCGGTTTGGAAAATCACACCATCAGCTTTTTCAGTGTACTGATCCAGTCGATCAAAGTTCAGATAGCGGTATGTATCTTCCGCAGTTTCGTCGACTTTATTCATAAACTGTTGGTACTCAACTGGCGTTGGTAAACGACCTAACAGAGAAGCTACTGCGGCTAACTCTGCGGATGCCAGATACACATTCGCCCCTGTACCTAAACGGTTAGGGAAGTTACGAGTCGATGTCGAAACGACAGTCGCACCATCTGCCACGCGTGCTTGGTTCCCCATACACAGTGAACAGCCAGGGACTTCAATACGGGCTCCGCTCTTACCAAACACGCTGTAATAACCTTCTTCAGTTAATTGCGCTGCATCCATCTTGGTTGGTGGCGCAACCCACAGGCGAGTTGGTAATTGACCTTTATGGGAATCCAGCAATTTACCTGCTGCACGGAAGTGACCAATGTTAGTCATGCATGAACCAATGAATACTTCATCGATTTTTTCATTCTGAACATCAGACAGTAAGCGCGCATCATCTGGGTCATTTGGCGCACACAGAATTGGCTCCTTGATCTCATTAAGATCAATTTCAATCACTGCTGCATATTCTGCATCGGCGTCGCCTTCAAGTAACTCAGGGTTCGCTAACCAGTTTTCCATACCTTTGATACGACGCTCAATAGTACGACGGTCGCCGTAACCTTCTGCGATCATCCATTTCAATAGAACGATGTTAGATTGCAGGTATTCGATGATTGGCGCTTTATCCAGTTTGATAGTACAGCCCGCCGCAGAACGTTCAGCCGACGCATCCGCTAATTCAAATGCTTGCTCAACTTTCAGCTCAGGAAGACCTTCAATTTCCAGAATACGACCAGAGAAAATGTTTTTCTTACCTTTTTTCTCAACAGTCAGTAAGCCATCTTTAATCGCATACAGTGGAATAGCATGAACAAGGTCACGTAATGTGATACCCGGCTGCATTTGTCCTTTGAAGCGAACTAATACAGATTCTGGCATATCCAGAGGCATAACACCGGTTGCAGCGGCAAAAGCCACTAAACCAGAACCTGCTGGGAATGAGATACCAATTGGGAAACGGGTATGCGAGTCACCACCAGTACCAACAGTATCTGGCAATAGCATACGGTTTAACCAAGAGTGAATAATACCGTCGCCCGGACGCAGAGAAACCCCACCGCGATTCATAATAAAATCAGGCAGCGTATGGTGCGTGGTAACGTCGACAGGTTTTGGATAAGCTGCCGTGTGACAGAATGACTGCATGACTAAATCTGCAGAGAACCCTAAACACGCTAAGTCTTTCAGCTCATCACGTGTCATTGGACCCGTGGTATCTTGAGAACCGACAGACGTCATTTTAGGTTCACAGTATTCGCCAGGGCGAATACCTTGACGGCCGCATGCACGACCCACCATTTTTTGTGCTAATGAGTAACCACGATTGCTTTGTGCAACAGGTTTCGCAAGACGGAACATATCCGTTGCACCTAAACCTAATGCTTCGCGCGCTTTAGTGGTTAAGCCACGACCGATGATCAGTGGAATACGACCACCAGCACGAACTTCGTCAATTAACACATCCGTTTTTAATTCGAATGTTTCTAACAATTCGTTAGTTTCGTGATTACGAACTTCACCTTTATATGGATAGATATCAATCACATCACCCATATTCAGTTTAGACACATCCACTTCAATCGGCAGTGCACCCGCATCTTCCATTGTGTTAAAGAAGATAGGTGCGATTTTGCCACCCAGCACCACACCGCCACCGCGTTTATTAGGCACGAATGGAATATCATCACCCATAAACCATAAAACAGAGTTCGTTGCTGATTTACGCGAAGAACCTGTACCGACAACGTCACCCACATAAGCTAGTGGGAAACCTTTTTTGTTCAGTTCTTCGATTTGTTTAATTGGACCTACGCTACCCGCTTCATCAGGCACGATACCATCGCGTGCGTTTTTCAGCATTGCTAAAGCATGCAGAGGGATATCAGGGCGCGACCATGCATCTGGTGCAGGAGATAAATCATCAGTGTTTGTTTCGCCAGTGACTTTAAATACAGTCACTGTCATTTTTTCGGCTAATTCAGGACGCTCGTTGAACCAATCGGCATTCGCCCATGACTCAATTACTTGCTTAGCATGTGCATTTCCCGCTTTCGCTTTTTCTTCTACGTCGTAGAAGTTATCGAACATGAGTAGAGTATGGGAAAGTGCTTTTGCTGCGATGGCTGCCAGTTTGGCATCATCAAGAGCTTCGATTAACGCATGAATATTGTATCCGCCCTGCATGGTACCAAGCAGTTCGATGGCTTTTTCAGGGGAGATCAGAGGGGAGGATGTTTCGCCTTTTGCGATCGCGGCTAAAAATCCAGCTTTAACGTACGCTGCTTCATCGACGCCCGGTGGAACACGGTTGGTCAGCAGGTCTAACAAGAAATCTTCTTCACCTTTGGGTGGGTTTTTCAGTAACTCTACTAGTGCAGCTACTTGTGACGCATCTAATGGCTTAGGGACAATCCCTTGAGCGGCACGCTCGGCTACGTGCTTACGGTATTCTTCTAGCACGACGTTCTCCTCGCTTCTTTGTTATTTATATACCCGGCTGTCTGCACCATCCTGAAAAAGTCATCATCCGGTGCCAGGTCAGAGGAATTTGCTCACATAATCTCAATGGCGACAAAATTATGTCCAGCTTCGGGCAATCAGCATAGCAGAATTTAAACGTAATGTTAATTCATTCACAAGAAAGTAACATTCTTCTGCTAACTTAACCCATTAACAAACTTTATAGGGTAATTTTTAAGCTTGAAACATCATAATCCATTATAAACATCCATTAAGACCTTACTTTTTATAATCCATTTCGTGACTGAAAGCACTCTAATTAGTGCCTTTTTTCATCCCTTATCACAAATTATATTTAATAACTCATTTTTACTTATCTGACTAATTGATAAGGCAAATCATTGCGATTGGTTTAAAGTTTTTTAACGAATTTAATGGGGTTTATTGGCGTTGGAACAATATAGGTTTGAGATAAGATAATTAAGAAAAATATAAATTAACATCGATTTTTTCATTCAAATAAAAAAGACCAAAACATTTCTGCTTTGGTCTTCAATTCGCTTAATTCTTGCTAAAAAAGAAAATTATTTTTTCTTTTTCGCTTTAGCGTTTGGTAAGTCAGTGATGCTACCTTCGTAGATCTCTGCTGCCATACCAATTGATTCGTACAGTGTTGGGTGAGCATGGATAGTTAATGCTAAATCTTCAGCATCACAACCCATTTCGATTGCCAGGCCGATTTCGCCCAGTAATTCACCACCGTTAACACCAACAACCGCACCACCGATAATACGGTTAGATTGCTTATCGAAAATCAGCTTAGTCATACCTTCAGAGCAGTCAGATGCGATTGCGCGACCTGATGCAGCCCATGGGAATGTTGCTGTTTCGTAGCTGATGTTTTTCTCTTTCGCTTCTTTCTCAGTTAAACCAACCCATGCAACTTCTGGCTCAGTATAAGCAATTGATGGAATCACTTTAGGATCGAAGTAGTGTTTCAGACCAGAGATAACTTCTGCTGCAACGTGACCTTCGTGAACACCTTTGTGAGCCAGCATTGGTTGACCAACAATGTCACCGATAGCAAAGATGTGTGGTACGTTAGTACGCATTTGTTTATCAACATGGATGAAACCACGATCATCAACTTCAACGCCAGCTTTACCTGCGTCTAAGTTCTTACCGTTAGGTACGCGACCGATAGCCACTAACACAGCGTCATAACGTTGTGGTTCAGCTGGCGCTTTTTTACCTTCCATTGAAACGTAGATACCATCTTCTTTCGCTTCAACAGCAGTCACTTTAGTTTCTAACAGTAAGTTGAATTTCTTGCTGATTTGCTTAGTGAATACTTTAACCACGTCTTTATCCGCAGCAGGGATAACTTGGTCAAACATTTCAACCACATCAATTTGTGAACCCAGTGCATGGTATACAGTACCCATCTCAAGACCGATGATACCGCCACCCATTACCAGCAGACGCTCTGGAACTTCTTGCAGTTCTAATGCATCTGTTGAATCCCAAATACGTGGATCTTCATGAGGAATAAATGGTAACTGAATTGGACGTGAACCCGCAGCAATGATCGCATTATCAAAGTTGATAGTGGTGCTGCCGTTTTCGCCTTCAACAACCAGTGTATTCGCGCCAGTAAATTTACCCAGACCGTTAACTACGTTAACTTTACGGCCTTTCGCCATACCCGCTAAGCCGCCAGTCAGTTGGGTGATAACTTTCTCTTTCCACAGACGCACTTTGGAAATGTCAGTTTTTGGCTCGCCAAATACGATACCGTGTTCAGCTAATGCTTTAGCTTCTTCGATAACTTTAGCAACGTGCAGTAATGCTTTAGAAGGGATACAACCAACGTTTAAACAAACTCCACCAAGAGTTGAGTAACGTTCTACCAAAACAGTTTCTAAACCTAAGTCAGCGCAACGGAATGCCGCAGAATAACCTGCTGGGCCTGCACCAAGCACAACGACTTGGGCTTTAATTTCAGTACTCATCATGACCTCTTTTTGTTTTGTCCAGCGGGGCCGCCGAATAAACGAATTTTCCACTGGTAAAGTACACACCGCAAGCAGTTTACAGAATTGTTAACATCCTGAAAAGGCTGAATACGTGACGTAACTCCCAACCTTTCGTTGCAACAGCGAAAAACTCTGCCCCAGCCTAAATAAAACAGACCGGTCAATTGACCGGTCTTATTAGTTACATTACCAGACGGCGAATATCGCTCATCAGTTGTCCAACTAAAGTGATGAAGCGCGCACCATCAGCGCCATCAATCACACGGTGGTCAAATGACAGAGACATTGGCAGGATCAAGCGTGGAACGAACTCACTACCATTCCAAACTGGTTTGATAGAAGAGCGAGACAGACCCATAATTGCCACTTCTGGCGCATTCACAATTGGTGCAAAACCGGTAGTCCCGATACCACCTAAGCTAGAGATAGTGAAGCAACCACCTTGCATGTCAGCGGCGGTCAGTTTACCTGCACGCGCTTTCTTAGACACTTCACCCAGCTCACGAGATAACTCCATAATGCCTTTTTTGTTCACGTCTTTGAAAACAGGAACAACTAAACCATTTGGCGTATCTACAGCGATACCGATGTTGATATATTTTTTCAGGAACAGACGCTGTGCATCTTCTGAAATAGAGCTGTTGAAGCGTGGCATTTCTTCCAGAGCACGAGCAACCGCTTTCATCACGAAGACCAGTGGAGTGATTTTCACATCCAGCTTTTTCTTCTCGGCTTCTTTGTTCTGCTGCTTACGGAACTCTTCAACTTCAGTGGTATCCACTTCTTCCATAAGAGTTACGTGCGGGATCATGACCCAGTTACGGCTCAGGTTAGCGCCAGAAATTTTCTGGATACGACCCAGCTCAACTTCTTCAACTTCACCAAATTTGCTGTAATCAACTTTCGGCCATGGAAGCATACCCGGTAAACCACCGCCAGCTGCTGCTGGTGCTTCTGCACGTTTGATTGCATCTTTAACGTAAGCTTGAACGTCTTCACGTAAAATACGGCCTTTACGACCTGTACCTTTCACTTTCGCTAAGTTCACACCAAATTCGCGAGCTAAACGGCGAATAACTGGTGTTGCGTGAATATACGCATCGTTCTCAACAAATTCATTTTTGCTATCAGCAGTTTTAGCTGGAGCAGAAGCTACTGGCGCAGCTGCTGGAGCTGCAACTGGTGCTGAAGCCGGAGCTGCAGTAGGAGCTGGCACTGCACCCGCAACTTCGAAAGTCATAATCAGGGAACCAGTTTTGACTTTATCGCCAGTCGCAATCTTGATCTCTTTAACTGTACCTGCGAATGGTGCTGGTACTTCCATTGATGCTTTGTCGCCTTCAACGGTGATTAAAGATTGCTCAGCTGTTACGGTGTCGCCAACTTTGACCATAACTTCGGTAACTTCAACTTCATCACCACCGATATCTGGTACGTTAACGTCTTTGATTGCCGCTGCGGCTGGTGCCGCAGCCGGTGCTGCTGGAGCAGAAACCGCTGCTGCAGGCGCTGCGCCCGCAACTTCGAATACCATGATCAGCGAGCCAGTTTTCACTTTATCGCCAGTCGCAATTTTGATCTCTTTAACTGTACCTGCAAATGGTGCTGGCACTTCCATTGACGCTTTATCGCCTTCAACGGTAATCAGAGATTGCTCAGCCGTGATTGCATCACCCACTTTAACCATGATCTCAGTGACTTCAACTTCATCACCACCGATGTCTGGTACAGCAACTTCTTTCAGTGCTGCAGCCGCAGGAGCAGCTGGTGCCGCCACTGGAGCAGCTGGTGCTGCTGCTGGCGCAGATGCGCCTTCTGCTGAATCAAAAATCATGATTAATTTACCGGTAGTAACTTTGTCACCAACTGCAATTTTAATCTCTTTAACCACACCCGCTTGTGGAGATGGGACTTCCATAGACGCTTTATCACCTTCAACAGTGATGAGCGATTGCTCAGCTTCTACTTTATCACCAACTTTTACCATGACTTCGGTGACTTCAACTTCATCAGCACCGATATCTGGCACTTGGATTTCAATAGACATTGATTATTACCTCTTATGCCAAACGTGGGTTAACTTTATCTGGGTTGATGTTGTATTTTTTAATCGCTTCTTCAACGACTTTAACATCAATCTCACCACGTTTAGCCAATTCACCTAACGCTGCAACGATGACATACGTTGTATCCACTTCGAAGTGGTGACGCAGGTTCTCACGGCTGTCAGAACGACCGAAACCGTCAGTACCTAATACACGGTACTCACTGGCTGGAACATAAGTACGGATTTGTTCAGCGAACAGTTTCATGTAATCAGTCGATGCAACAGCTGGCGCATCATTCATAACTTGCGCGACATAAGGTACGCGTGGCGTTGCTGATGGGTGCAGCATGTTCCAACGCTCACAGTCTTGACCATCACGAGCCAATTCAGTGAATGAGGTTACGCTGTATACGTCAGAACCAATTCCATATTCCGCAGCCAAGATATCGGCAGCTTCACGAACGTGGCGCATCATAGAACCTGAACCTAATAACTGCACTTTGCCTTTCTTGCCTTCGACTGAAGCCAGTTTATAGATACCTTTACGGATACCGTCTTCAACGCCTTCTGGCATTGCGTGCATGTGATAGTTCTCGTTCAGAGTCGTGATGTAGTAGTACACGTTCTCTTGTTTCTCACCATACATACGCTCTAAACCGTCTTGCATGATAACCGCAACTTCGTAAGCGTAAGCTGGGTCATAAGAAATACAGTTAGGGATAGTCAGTGATTGAATATGGCTATGACCATCTTCGTGCTGTAAGCCTTCACCGTTCAGTGTTGTACGACCAGAAGTACCACCGATCAGGAAGCCACGAGCTTGTTGGTCACCTGCTGCCCACATTAAGTCACCAATACGTTGGAAACCAAACATAGAGTAGTAGATATAGAATGGGATCATCGGCAGGTTGTTGGTGCTGTATGATGTTGCAGCCGCTAACCATGAAGAGCCCGCACCCAGTTCGTTGATACCTTCTTGCAGGATCTGACCTTTAGAGTCTTCTTTATAGTAAGCAACTTGCTCACGATCTTGCGGAGTATATTGTTGACCTTTCGGGCTATAGATACCAATTTGACGGAACAGACCTTCCATACCGAAAGTACGTGCTTCGTCAGCGATGATTGGAACTAAACGCTCTTTGATCGAGTTGTTTTTCAACATGACATTCAGTGCGCGGACGAATGCGATTGTTGTTGAAATCTCTTTAGATTGTTCTTCCAGTAATTGACTGAAATCTGACAGAGCTGGAATTTCCAGTTTTTCATCAAATTTAGCGCGACGAGCTGGTAAGTAACCACCCAGAGCTTGGCGACGTTCGTGCAGATATTTGTATTCTTCAGAATCTTTATCGAAAGTAATTAATGGCAGTTTTTCGATTTGATCATCAGCAACTGGTACATTGAACTGATCACGGAAGTGGCGAACGCCGTCCATGTTCATTTTCTTAACTTGGTGAGCAATGTTTTTACCTTCTGCTGTTTCACCCATACCATAGCCTTTGATGGTTTGAGCTAAAATAACAGTTGGTTTGCCTTTGGTTTCTTGTGCTTTCTTGAATGCTGCATACACTTTCTTCGGATCGTGACCACCACGGTTCAGCGCCCAAATTTCGTCATCAGTCATATCTTTCACTAATGCAGCCGTTTCTGGGTAACGGTTGAAGAAGTGTTCACGCACATATGCACCATCGCGTGATTTAAATGTTTGATAGTCACCGTCAAGGGTTTCGTTCATCAATTGAACCAGTTTGCCGGTTGTATCTTTACGCAGCAGTTCGTCCCAACGGTCACCCCACATAACTTTGATAACTTGCCAGCCAGCACCACTGAAGATACCTTCTAATTCGTTAACGATTTTACCGTTACCTGTTACTGGGCCATCAAGACGTTGCAGGTTACAGTTAATAACGAAGACTAAGTTATCTAACTTATCGCGAGTTGCGATAGTAATTGCACCTTTAGATTCTGGCTCATCCATCTCACCATCACCTAAGAACGCATAAACACGCTGTGCTGAAGTATCTTTCAGACCGCGGTTATCCAAATATTTTAAGAACTTAGCTTGGTAGATAGCATTGATTGGACCCAGCCCCATCGATACAGTTGGGAACTGCCAGAAATCAGGCATTAATTTAGGATGCGGATAAGAAGACAGACCGTTCCCACCAATTTCTTGACGGAAGTTATTCATCTGCTCTTCAGTTAAGCGACCTTCTAAGAATGCACGCGCATAGATACCAGGGGAGATATGGCCTTGGAAGAAGACTAAATCACCACCGTCATTATTGTTATGAGCACGGAAGAAGTGGTTGAAGCAAACTTCATATAAAGTTGCGGAAGACTGGAATGATGCCATATGACCACCCAGTTCTAAATCCTTTTTAGATGCACGCAGAACGGTCATTACAGCGTTCCAGCGAATTGCAGAACGGATACGGCGTTCTAAATCCATGTTACCAGGGTATGCAGGTTCATCTTCAACAGCAATTGTGTTGATATAATCAGAACTACCAGATGCACCAGCGGCAATGTTAACACCGCCTTTACGTGCTTCGCTTAATACCTGTTCGATAATAAACTGTGCACGATCAACACCTTCTTCACGGATGACCGATTCAATCGCCTGTAGCCAGTCGCGAGTTTCAATCGGATCCACGTCATTTTTTAACATATCTGACATGGTGTATTCCTTATCTGTTATCTATTTTATATGGTTATGTGGAGCCTATCTTCCTGCCATTTTCTTCATGTTAATGAAAACAGCGGGAAGATAGGCCCTGATGTAGTTGCCGCTTTATCTCTAACTAAGAGTACTCACAGTAATGTAGACGCAGCAGTCAGGATCTACACTACCAATTTTAAATCTGGTCTAGATCTGGATGTTGCTGTAAGCGACGTAGTGAACGCTCTCGGCGAGTCTGCTCACGCCCAATGTCCAGCAGCAAATCTTCAATAAAAGCAAGATGTCGATGAGACGCTTCTCTCGCTTTTTCAGGTTCCCTTGCGACAATAGCGGAAAAAATCTGTTCTCTATGCTCGCTTACTGCGTTGTACATCTCTTTACGGGTATATAGGAACTCAAAATTCTGGCGGATATTTTGCTCTAACATAGGGATCATGCAACGTAGCAAATGTAACAGCACTACATTATGAGCAGCTTCCGTTACAATCAGTTGATACTGTAATACCGCATCTGATTCCGCGTTAAGATCACCACTTTTCTGAGCTGATTTAATCAACTCATAGCTTTGGCGAATACGCTCTAAATCTTCTTCCGTACCACGTAATGCCGCATAGTAAGCAGCGATGCCTTCTAATGCATGACGCGTTTCAAGAAGATCTAATTGAGATTCTGGGTTACCAGCAAGTAATTCGGTCAATGGGTCACTAAAACTTTGCCACATCTGTTTTTGTACAAATGTGCCACCACCTTGACGACGAGATAGAAGACCTTTAGCTTCTAAGGTTTGAATAGCTTCACGCACTGATGGTCTTGAGACATCAAATTGCTTAGCAAGTTCACGTTCAGGAGGCAGCTTTTCGCCGGGGCGTAAAGTCCCCTCGAATATGAGATGCTCAAGCCGTTGCTCGATTACATCTGATAACTTTGGTTGGCGAATTTTACCGTAAGTCATAATCTGCCATTTTCATAGTGAGTAATTATTGATTATCTAGTACCCAGTGTTAATTGGTCATACCAATTATTTTATGGCTTAATAAAGTAACAAAGTATTCACTATCTGTCCATAAAGACCTTGAGCTAAATCATAAAATCCTGCAAGTTTTAACGGTTTATTTTAAAAAAAGCATTAATTAATAACCAAGCCTTGATTAAACAACACACAAATTTAACAAAAAATATGACTTTTTATGCCACTGAAATTAAAACTGAACCGTTACAGCTTACCAATTATTGCATGCAAAATCACAAAATATGAATAAAAACTCAAAGAGTAAACATTGCGCATATTTTTACAAAAAAACGCCATGACCATAGTTAATGATTTGTTAAATTCATGGTTAGCAAAAATATACTTACGTAATTAATCATATGAAAACTGCATACCAATGGTAAAAAGTATCCCGTAAATATTCAGTACAATTCAATAATCATGAATGTGTGTTCAAAAGACTATGATATCTATGTAGTCATTCCTTTTTAGGGGGAAGACTTAAAATCTATCGACCTCCCCTTATCTTTGTAACCTCACGGTATAGCTTAAATCAGCTTAGACTAGCTTTTAGGTTCAATAAATCGCATTGAGAGGTCTAAAGCCTGAATATGTTTCGTCAATGCGCCTACTGAAATGAAATCAATGCCTGTCAGAGCAAATTCTCTGATTGTTTTATCTGTCACATTCCCTGATACTTCTAAAGCGGCTTTACCATCCGTGAGAACAACGGCATCTTTCATCATGTCAGTCGTAAAGTTATCAAGCATAATAATATCCGCTTGAGCTTTAAGAGCCTGTAATAGCTCATCTAGATTTTCGACTTCTACTTCAATAGGAACATCCGAATGAGCTTGGCGAGCAAGCGATACCGCTTGGGAAACAGAGCCCGCTGAAATAATATGATTTTCCTTGATTAAATAAGCATCAGACAAACCTAATCGGTGGTTATACCCGCCGCCCATGAGCACCGCATACTTTAATGCGCTTCGCAAACCAGGGATAGTTTTACGGGTGTCTAATAATTTAGTTCGAGTACCCTCAAGAAAGGCAACATACTTTGCTGTCACTGTAGAAACTGAAGATAGTGTTTGCACAAAATTCAACGCCGTTCTTTCCCCAGTGAGTAGAATCTGAGAAGGCCCTTGCATCTCACATAATACTTGGTCTGGTGAAACCTTATCGCCGTCTTGAACCTTCCAATCCACTTTAACTTTATTACCTAGCTGGTAAAAAACCTCCTCTAGCCATTTTTGCCCACAAAACACGCCTTCTTCACGGGTAATAATTCGAGCTGTGGCTTGGGACTCTTCATTTAATAACTGCCCTGTAATATCCCTTTTATAATCAATGACCTGCCCGAGATCTTCTTTTAAAGCAACACTGACCATAAAAGGAATGTCGGTAATCAATCTTGCCATTAACAATTTACGTCTTTCTTGTTCATCATAGCGTCGTGTAGTCATTATTTACTCCAAAATATGCACCCGTACGGATCTCAATTATGCTAATCTTTCTTAATTACGGGTACTTACAAAAAAGAAAAGAGCATACTATGGATACTGATATGAAAATACATGATGGTTGGTTAAATAATGTGACTCATATCCCTTCCCCACATCATGATGACCGCCCTGAGGGCGAAGAACCTTCACTTCTTGTCATTCACAATATCAGCCTTCCACCAGGACAGTTTGGTGGTTCTTATATTAACCAACTATTTACTGGCACTTTAAATCCCGAAGAACACCCTTTTTTCGATGAAATTAAACATCTACGTGTTTCAGCTCATTGCCTCATCCGTCGGGATGGCGAAATTATTCAATATGTTCCTTTCAACAAGCGTGCATGGCATGCAGGGCAATCTAATTATCAAGGGCGAGAAAAATGTAACGACTTCTCTATTGGCATCGAGTTAGAAGGTACGGATTATGAAGCCTTCACTGAAGCTCAATATATAGCTTTAGCCAAGCTCACTAAGTTACTGATAACTGAATTTCCGCAGATCGAGCAGAATATTACAGGTCATAGCGATATTGCTCCCCATCGAAAGACTGACCCAGGCCCTTACTTTGATTGGCAGCACTATAAAAACGCACTCTAAGCTTTCCCAATTAATAATTTTTACGAATTATCCGCCTATTATCTTAGCTAATGAGGGTAACCGCCCCCATTAGCCCCTCTTCCTGATATGCCTCTATTTATATCAGTCTGACAAACTCATTTTTATTAGAAAAAATATTCTTGGTATATTTTTGCGAGAACGCTCGAAATAAAATGAGACAACTCACCGTTTGCAAGAACATTTTACAAAGCCACTCGTAACCTGAATTTTCAATTCGTATTTTCACTAAAAAACTCTTTTATGATGCAGCCTCACACTATCAAGGAGGTTTTATTTATGGATCAGAAGGGATTTTCTTTAATCGAAATCATGGTTGTTATTGCAATTATCTCAATACTCAGCGCCGTCGCTATACCGGGTTATCAAAGCTACATGCAAAGAGCCGCAATGACTGATGTACTACAAACGATCTTGCCTTATAAAAACAGTGTGGAACTGTGCAGCTTTAACCAAGGCCTTTTAGCCAAATGTAATTCAGGAAAAGAAGATATACCGAGCAATATAAAAGGAAAATATCTAAAACAGATTGATGCGAAAGCAGGCGTCATTACCTTTGTTGGTGACAAAACATTAACAGGCCTTACGGGTATTTTGACACCCACTAACTCAACAGCCACATCACCATTTTCATGGAGTATCAGTTGCCAAGCTGATACTAATGCAGATCTAAAAAAACTTTGTGAAAAAACACTGAGCTTCTAATTAAGGGATTAACATGCGGACATCTAGGGAAAGCCATTATATTTTCAAAGAACTCAAAGTGCTTTGTGATAAAAACTATATCGTGATTATCGATTACAACGAAAAAAGGTTATCCATCGCCACGATAGAAAAACCCAATGACAATTTATTATCCACATTACGTTTTATTGCCAGCGTTCCTGTTTGTTATGAAATATGGCCTAAAGAAAAAATTGATCATTATTTCAATCGCCATGTTTTAGAAATCAATGAAGATGAAAATGATTATCAGGCTAACACTATTGAACCTATCAACGTGGCATCTCCTGCTGTTGATTTTGTCGATGATTTATTAAAGATGGCAGTAAGAAAGCGTGCATCTGATATTCACCTTGAACCAACCAAACATAACCTAAAAATTCGCCTTAGAGTGGATGGAAAACTCTACGTTATCCCTTCACCACCCCATGAAATAAACAGTGAGGTTATTGCCCGAATAAAAATATTATCAAAAATGAATATTGCGGAAAAAAGAATACCACAGGATGGACAAATGAATTGGAGCTTTGAGCGAAAGAACTTTAGCATCCGTCTTTCCAGCATGCCCACACTTCATGGCGAGAAATTAGTTCTGAGATTATTAAATACTCAGCTAAAATACTCTCTTGAACAAATTGGGATGTGCCCGACTTTATTACCCCTATTAAAAAACACATTAAAAAAACCGCAAGGATTGATTCTCGTGACGGGCCCCACTGGTAGCGGGAAAACTGTCACACTTTATAGTGCACTGGAATACCTTAATCAAACATCAAGAAATATATCCACCATTGAAGACCCTATTGAGATCCCCCTTGGGGGGATCAACCAAACACAAGTACACGAAAAATATTCACTTACTTTTGCGTTTATTCTTCGTGCACTACTTCGGCAAGATCCTGATGTTATTATGATTGGTGAAATTAGAGACGAAGAAACTGCTCAAATAGCAGCTCGAGCAGCACAAACAGGGCACCTTGTTCTATCAACACTTCATACTAATTGTACTGTCAGTGCCATTACACGCATGGAGCAACTAGGCGTTGACAGAAATCAACTTCAATCTTGTTTAAAAATGGTTATCGCTCAGCGCTTAGTGAGAAAACTTTGCACATACTGTAAACAAGAAACGGTACATATTACTCCGATAAACTCAATGCAGAATATTAACGAATACCACTCTACAGGGTGTGAACACTGTTTTTCTGGGTTTATGGGGCGCACTGCAATTTATGAATACCTCGATCAAGCACAGCTCGATTTAATATTAAAAGACAATGGTAAATTAGCTGATAATTTCAAAAATCTATTTCAAGCAAGTCTTGAGCGAGTCGAAGCTGGAGAAACAACATTACAAGAAATTTATTCTATTATCGGACAAGGAGAGTAAATTAATGTTTATCTATAATTACACCTCACTTGAAAATAATTCGTATATAACTGATAGCTTAGTAGCAAAAAATAAACAACAAGCTTTTTTAGATATAATTAAACGAGGACAAACGCCAATATCCATAAAGTTTAAATCTATATTTATATTGGACAAGGAAAATTTAAACTACAGAATTCATTTCTTCCATCAGCTAAATATACTATCTTCATCAGGAATCAGTTTATTAAAATGTTTTCAATTACTTCAACTTAATTGTCATTTACCCTTTTGGAAGAACCTCATTAATCAAGCAATCAATGATTTAGAAAAGGGTATTAGTTTTATTAAGAACTTAGAAAGTCACCCACGTATTTTTAATAGTACAATAATTAGCTTAATCGCAATCGCCGAAAAAACGGGAAAATATGATGAAAGCTTTTTGATCATCAAGAATATGCTTGAACATAATCAAAAAACATCAATCTTAATAAAAAAAGCCTTGCGTTACCCAGTTACCCTCGTAGGGTTCTCTGGCCTATTACTTATCATTATGCTGGTTTTTGTCATTCCGCAGTTTATTGATATTTACGAAAGTTTTCAACAGGAATTACCATCCATAACTAAGGTCGTTATTATCATATCGGATACTCTGATTGAGAATTTTCAATGGCTACTATTAACACTGTCCACCACTATATTCTTATTTATTAAATATAGGTCATATGTATCCAGAAAACTGAGCCATTTAATGCAGTATCTTCCTTATATCAATAACATCATCAGAGCCAAAAATTTGAACATCTACTTTTTAACATTATCTTCCACATTAAAATCAGGATTACCCCTCATGGAATGCCTTGATTGCTCAACTAAAACGATAGTGCATCATAAATACAAGGAAGAATGTCATGAAATTTATCACTCCGTTCTTAGAGGAGCTTCATTATCCGATGCAATGAAAAATACTCAGCTCTTTCCAAAATTAGTAGTTCAGTTAATTTCCTTGGCGGAAGAATCTGGCAAACTAGAATATTTTGCAGTATATTTATTTAAGTATTATTCAAGGCAATATAAGACTATTACGGAGCATCACCTTAAGAGCCTTGAACCTATATTACTCTTATTTATAGCTATCATTATCTGCCTAATAATGTTTGCTATGTATTTACCAATATTTAAATTAGGCTCAGTCATTTCTGGAATGTAGCTTATTACATAAAGAAAACAGTTCAATTTAGAGAGTAAAAATAGATTGAAATCACACATATATCCATAACATGATAACTTGACTCAATTGTATACAGACAAATTAAAACTTTCAGTGTAACCTGACTTATTTCCCGTAAACTAATGAATCATTTATGTCTTATATCGTTGCCCTCACTGGGGGGATAGGAAGTGGTAAAACAACCGTTGCCAACGAATTTGCTAAACTAGGGGTGCCACTTGTTGATGCTGATGTCATCGCCCGCCAAGTTGTTGAACCTAATACCCCTGCATTGATCAGCATTCAACAGCACTTTGGTCAAGATGTGTTAAACCATGATGGCACTTTAAATAGAGGTTTCTTACGGACAGTTGTTTTTTCCGAGCCTAAGGAAAAAGCGTGGCTAAATGCGCTGCTTCATCCTTTGATAAAACAAGAAACGCAGACACAACTTCAGCAGGCTAACTATCCTTATGTTTTATGGGTAATCCCCCTGCTTATTGAAAATAAAATTTCGCATTTAGCAGATCGTGTTCTTGTCGTTGATGTAACAAGAGAAGAACAAATAGAAAGAACGATTAGACGCGATGACACCAGCCTAGAGCATGTTATTAATATATTAAATGCTCAAGCATCTCGAGAAGAAAGGTTGTCATATGCTGACGATATCATCACTAATCATACAGATGATACTGAGCTGCCAAATAGAGTTGCAGAACTACACAAGCAATACCTAGCACTTGCAGCACAAAAAGAATAGGAATGAGCATGAGCGAAAAAATCGAAACAACTTTGGTTACTTATGAATATCCAATGAATGAAAAAATTCGTTCTTGGCTGCGGCTTGAAACATTATTAATGCAAATCTATGAACAGAGCCATATAACCTCCTACTCCTCTGGAATCGCCTTTTTCCGCTCTGTTTCTGAACTGATTGAAATATTGGATAGAGGTGAAGTTCGCTCAGACCTTATCAAAGAACTCGAAAGACAAAAAAGTAGGCTACTCAGTTGGGCTGATGCTCCAAATGTTGATAAAACATTAATCACCTCTCTTTTAAATGACCTAACACCGAAAATAAGCAGTTTAATGTCTGCGCCTCGATTTGGCCATCAACTACGCAATGATAAAATTATTAGCATGGTTCGCCAACGTCTCAGCATTCCCGGTGGATGCTGTAACTTTGATTTACCCACCCTTCAACTGTGGTTAAACATCCCTCAATCAGATAGAGATAATGAAATAAAAAGCTGGCTAAATAGTTTAGACCCTCTGCAAGATGCCTTAAAAACCGCGTTATTACTAATCCGCCAGAATGGCAGTTTTGAACCTGCCGAATCTCACAATGGTTTTTTCCAAGGTAATGTCGAAGGAAAAGAGCTTTTACGTATTAAATTATCACCAGAGCATTTGATATACCCTCAAATTTCAGGGCATAAAACGCGTTTTGCCTTACGTTTTCTTCATATCGATAGTGAGAATGGTATACTCCCAGACGTAATTCATTTTCAGTTAGCCTGTTGTTAGTTTGAGAGTCGATGTATGAATGAAATTATTGAAGTCAATTGTCCGACTTGCCAAAAAGTCGTGACTTGGAATGAATCCAGTCCTTTTCGTCCATTTTGCAGTAAGAGATGTCAATTGATTGATCTAGGCGAGTGGGCCGCCGAAGAAAAACGCATAGAAAGCCAAGGTGATATTTCCGATAGCGATAATTGGAGTGAAGCACCCGAGCATTAATTTCACTTTATCTGTGTTGATAATGAAAATAGCCAAATCTCTACATTAGGCTATTTTCATTCTTCATTACTGACGACTGGTTGTTACGCGTCCTTAATCAGCATATCAACAATCACGCGATTAGCAGGTGGAAACTCTTCAGCAATTAAGCTTTGCTGCTCAATCCAACGTGATTTTTGCCCTTCTTTTCCATAAGGGTCATTTTTCCAGCCTGAAACCATAAAGAAATAGAGCGTAATAAATCTATCGTCAAATTCATGATCAACTTGATGGAATAGATCACAGTCAGTCACCGCAATACCCACTTCTTCTTCCAATTCACGGATCAGTGCGTCCTTCGGGTCTTCCCCCTTTTCTAGCTTCCCACCAGGAAATTCCCAAAACCCAGCCATGTGAGTACCTTCTGGTCGCTGAGTAATAAAAATATGTTGCTGAGCATTACGAATGATCCCAGCGGCAATATGCAGATGTTTTTTTTCCATAATTTCTTCATTAAAAAGGCGGGTTTCCCCGCCTTTATTGATTATTTACTGAATTCTAAATTAATTTAAGCGGCCATGGCACTGCTTGTATTTTTTACCAGAACCGCAAGGGCATGGATCATTACGACCAATTTTATTACCTTGGGTTGCAATCTTCGCTTCTGCTTCTGTCATTAGCGATTCAGCTTCAGCCTCATGGCTTAAATGCTGTTTCTTCGCCAAACGTTCAGCTTCTTCACGACGTTGCTGCTCTAATGCTTCAACTTCTTCCGGTAAACGTACTTGTACTTTTGACAAGGTACTGATCACTTCATATTTCAATGCTTCCAACATATTGGCAAACATACTGAAGGACTCACGTTTGTATTCTTGTTTTGGATCTTTTTGCGCATAGCCACGTAAATGGATACCTTGACGTAAATAGTCCATGGAAGCTAAATGCTCTTTCCATAATGTATCCAGCGTTTGCAACATAACGCCTTTTTCGAAATTACGCATTGCTTCAGAGCTAACGATCTCTTCTTTACGCTGGTAAATTTCAATCGCTTTTTCCATGATACGTTCGCGTAAAGTTTCTTCGTGAAGTTCAGGCTCTTTGTCTAACCACTCTTGAATTGGTAAATCGAGGTCAAAATCGTTCACTAAACGTTTTTGCAGACCATCAATATCCCACATTTCTTCCAGTGATTGAGGCGGAATATATGCATCAATAATAGTGGTAAAGACATCTTCACGAATGCTGTCTACGGTTTCTTTAATATCGCCGCCATCCAGCAGTTCATTACGCTGAGTATAGATAGCACGACGTTGGTCACTTGCCACATCATCATATTCAAGTAATTGTTTACGAATATCAAAGTTACGGCTTTCAACTTTACGCTGTGCGTTAGCAATTGCTTTTGTTACCCAAGGGTGTTCAATAGCTTCGCCCGGTTTCATACCCAGTTTTTTCATCATGCCCGTAACACGGTCTGATGCGAAGATACGCATTAAAGCATCTTCCATAGACAGATAGAAACGTGATGAACCAGCATCACCTTGACGTCCCGCACGACCACGTAACTGGTTATCGATACGGCGAGATTCATGGCGCTCTGTACCAATGATATGTAAACCGCCAGCCGCTAACACTTCATCGTGACGAATTTTCCAGTTCGCTTTGATTTCATCAATTTGTTCTTGCGTTGGGTTCTCTAGCGCAGCCACTTCTGACTGCCAGCTTCCCCCTAACATGATATCGGTACCACGACCCGCCATGTTAGTTGCGATGGTTACAGCGCTTTTTTGCCCCGCATTAGCGATAATATCAGCTTCCATTGCGTGGAATTTCGCATTCAATACGTTATGAGCAATTTTTGCTTTAGTCAGCGCATGCGAAATTAATTCAGATTTTTCAATTGAAATGGTACCGACCAGAACTGGCTGACCTTTGGCGGTTTTATCACGGATATCTTCAATAATTGCTTCAAATTTGTCTGCTTCAGTCATATAGACTAAATCAGGCATATCCTTACGAACCATTGGACGGTTAGTTGGGATAACAATCGTATCCAGTTTATAGATTGAGCTAAATTCGAATGCTTCGGTATCCGCAGTACCGGTCATACCCGCTAATTTTTCGTATAAGCGGAAATAGTTCTGGAAAGTAATCGATGCCAATGTTTGGTTTTCATTATGGATCTCAACACCTTCTTTTGCTTCAACAGCTTGGTGCAGACCATCAGACCAACGGCGCCCTTCCATTGTACGACCAGTATGTTCGTCGACAATAATGACTTGGTTATCTTTAACAATATAGTCAACATCACGAGTAAACAGTGCGTGTGCACGTAAACCTGCCATGACGTGGTGCATCAGCATAATGTTTGATGGTGAATAAAGCGACTCGCCTTCATCCATTAAACCAGCTTTTGCCAGTAATTCTTCAACCAGAACCAGACCGCGCTCTGTGATTGTTACCTGACGAGATTTTTCATCAACCGAGAAGTGACCTTCACCTTGGAAAGTGTCTGAGTCTTCTTTTTCTTGGCGAACGAGTTTTGGGATCAGTTTGTCCACTTTGATGTACAGATCCGAGCTATCTTCCGCTGGGCCTGAAATGATTAGTGGCGTACGCGCTTCATCGATAAGGATAGAGTCCACCTCATCCACTAATGCGTAATGCAGTTTACGTTGAACGCGATCTTCTGGGCTAAATGCCATGTTGTCACGTAAATAGTCGAAACCAAATTCGTTGTTAGTACCGTAAGTAATGTCTTCCGCATAAGCTTGACGCTTTGCAGGTGGAGCCATACCCGATAAGTTAATACCCACGGTTAAGCCTAAAAACTCGAATAATGGGCGGTTATTTTCCGCATCTCGTTTTGCTAGGTAGTCGTTCACGGTAACAACGTGAACCCCTTTGCCTGATAATGCGTTAATGTATGCTGGCAGCGTTGCAGTCAGTGTTTTACCTTCACCTGTACGCATTTCTGCGATGCAGCGCTCGTTCAGTACCATACCACCGATTAACTGAACGTCGAAGTGACGCATACCGAAGACACGTTTACTTGCTTCACGCACTGTCGCAAACGCTTCAGGGATCATATTTTCAATGCTTTCGCCTTGTTTTAAACGCTCACGAAATTCTACGGTTTTGGCCTTCAGCTCGTCATCCGATAATTTCTCAAACTCAGGCTCTAACTTGTTAATTTTTTCCACTTCTTTACGCAGACGGCGCAGAGTACGGTCATTACGGCTACCAAATACTTTGGTTAATAGTTTAGTTAACATATTTTTTCTCAGGTAAATCAATTAATTATTTGAATTAGTGGTTTTTGACACGACGAGAAGCGACCCAATGGTAGGCTTTACATCGCTAAATGGATTTAGGCGAAAAAGGGGCCAGCCCGAATGCCATGTACCTGAGCAACCCAAATCGCGGGCTGATAAACAGTAAAGAGAGGGTAGATATGTTCGCTAGCTTGAGTCGTTGCCACATCCCATTGTAAAGATCGCTGCGCCAACATCGCGTACAGCGTATCTAACATTAATTGAGGGGCAAATAGCGTCTCTTTTTGTAGCTTACTTTTGTCGGTATCTTCATCTTCAGTTGCTGAAAAGGCAAAAGTCAGTTGGCGGATAACATTACGTACCGCATGTTGCTGCCAGTAATTGACCGAGTAAGAAGACGAGGATGAAGAGCGTTGGGAGTTCTGCTGTGCAAATAAGTTATCGAAAGCATTTACAGCTTGGCTTTGTCGATTCGCTGGCGCAGAATTAACTTGAGTTTGCTGAGATTCTGATAAGGCATTTAAAATTGTAGGCAAGCCAACACCCGTAGCCACAACACCTAATAACAGGTGGGACCAAAAGTATCGTCTACCTAAATGTCGCCAAAAATTTAAAATGCCCATCAAACTCTTATATAATTTATAGATTAAAGTATGATTCCCAATTATGTTCTGACATCTTTAGCAATCGCGTAAAATGAGAGTTCACAATGAGAGATAGTCATCCACAAGCACTTTTCGATGTTCTCGAAGAGTCTCTGGCGAAAACATCAAACACTTTACAAACTATTCAGCGAAATGCAAAAGCTATTCTAAAATTGAATCGTGTTGTAAAAAGTTTGCTGCCAGCAGAAATTAAACCCATGTGTCGAGTGGCAAACTACCGTAATAACATTATGGTTATCGAAGTGGCTAATGCCAGTTGGATGACCCGCCTTAATTACGAGAAAATGAATCTTACTTCTGCATTAAGGTCGTCTATTCTACCATCTTTATCTTCCATCGACATCAGAATCAACCCCGATCTTATACGAAAATCTAAGCAAAATAGCTCATTGAATAAGCAATCAGTGAATCAAAAAGAAAATCGTAATCAAAGACAGATTAGTACGCAGACCGCAGAGCAGTTATTAAGATTAGCGAAAAAGAGCCCGAAGGGATTAAAAGAGAAATTTGAGCGGCTGGCTGCATTAGCCGGAGAGAGTACTAATGCAACCAACAGAAAAGGCTAACCCTGGCTGGCAGAGATAGCCGCATAATAGAAACTATTATGCAAATACAGTCGAAGGCGCTTTGAATGCCAGAGGTAATTCAGCTTCGTCTTCAAAGGTCACTAGATCCCAAGCAGATTCTTTAGCCAGAACCGCTTGCAGCAATTTGTTATTCAATGCGTGACCAGATTTGAATGCAGTGAATGCACCAATAATGTTATGTCCACACATGAATAAGTCACCAATTGCATCGAGCATTTTGTGACGAACGAATTCATCTTCAAAGCGTAAACCATCTTCGTTGAGCACTTTATAGTCATCAACGACGATAGCACAGTCAAAACTACCGCCTAAGCATAGGCCTTTCGATTGTAGATATTCAATGTCACGCATGAAACCGAAAGTACGCGCGCGGCTAATTTGGTTTACAAAAGATTCTGCAGAGAAATCCATTGCATAGCGTTGCGTGCTGCTATCAATCGCAGGGTGTTGGAAATCGATAGTGAAATCTAGGCTAAAACCATTGTATGGGGACATTTCTGCCCACTTATCACCATCTTCAACACGTACAGTTTCTTTAATGCGTAAGAATTTCTTCGCACAATTTAATTCTTCAATACCGCCATCTAGCAGTAAGAAAACAAACGGTGCAGCACTGCCATCCATAATCGGGATTTCAGGCGCATTGACTTCAATAACAATGTTATCGATGCCTAATCCTGCTAAAGCAGCATTCAAATGTTCAACCGTCGAAATACGCACGTTATCTTCGTTGACTAAGCAAGTACATAACATAGTATCGCGAACTGATTTCGCATCTGCCGGAAAATCTACCGGTGGATTAAGGTCAGTACGACGGTAGATGACCCCGGTATTGGCCGGTGCCGGACGTAAAGTAAGCGTAACTTTCTTGCCGGTATGTAAACCAACACCAGTCGCTTTAATAATACGTTTAAGTGTCCGTTGTTTGATCATCGTATTTTCTCGCAATGTTATAAGTCCTACTGGCTATCTTAATTGATAACCAGTAGAAAATTTTAGCACAAAAAGCGGAAAAACCAATCTAATTAAAAATTAATCGGCCTGTTTACGCAAGAAAGCTGGGATATCTAAGTAATCCGGCTCTTTATTTACTTGTGTATTTTGGTCGTTAACGGCTTTTGCAGCTGGTTTTTCATCATTTAATGAAGACATGCTATTTTGCATTTGCTGATAGCGTTGCTCCATAGAAGCTTGCTGAGACATTTTATTGCTAACTAAAGTAATTTCTGGACGTTTGTCCATACCAATACCTGTAGCAACAACAGTCACGCGCAATTCTTCATGCATTTCTGGGTCTAAAGAGGTACCGATTACGACAGTCGCATTATCTGATGCGAATGCACGAATGGTATTACCCACTGTTTCAAACTCATCCAAGCGCAGGTCAAAACCAGCAGTGATGTTGACCAGAACACCACGCGCGCCAGATAGGTCGATATCTTCCAGAAGTGGGCTAGAAATTGCCATTTCAGCAGCTTCTTCCGCTCTATCTTCGCCACGAGCCACACCAGAACCCATCATCGCGTAGCCCATTTCTGACATCACGGTACGTACGTCAGCAAAGTCCACGTTCATTAAACCTGGGCGAGTGATTAGCTCAGCGATACCTTGAACTGCACCTTTTAATACGTCGTTAGCCGCACCAAAAGCATCCAGTAAAGAGATACCACGACCAAGTACTTTCAGTAACTTGTCGTTAGGGATAGTGATCAGCGAGTCAACGTGCTTGGATAGCTCAGTGATACCCGCTTCCGCGAATGCCATACGTTTTTTGCCTTCGAAATTGAATGGCTTAGTCACGACAGCAACGGTTAGGATACCTAATTCTTTAGCAACTTCAGCAACGACTGGCGCAGCACCAGTACCCGTACCACCGCCCATACCTGCAGCGATGAACACCATATCTGCGCCATCAAGAGCATTGCGCAGTGCTTCACGGTCTTCTTCCGCCGCGTTACGGCCAACTTCTGGGTTTGCACCCGCACCCAGACCTTTAGTAATACCTGTACCGATCTGAATGGTTTGTCCGACTGCGGTTTTACGCAGGGCTTGTGCGTCGGTGTTGACTGCAAAGAACTCAACACCTTCAATGCGCTCGCGTACCATGTGTTCAACGGCATTTCCGCCGCCGCCGCCAACGCCGATGACTTTAATCACCGCATCGTTGGTTAGCTCCATTGGTTCAAACATAATGTCTCTCCGTTTTGTGCTTACTATTGAAGCTAATAATATGCTTCTAAATAAAAATTAAAATTCTTTTCTCAGCCAGCTAGTGAGCTTACTAAACCACCCGCTAACTGAAGCACGTTTTTCCGTCTCGGTATCATCGCCAAGGTGGCTTTCTTTACCGTAATGCAGAAGCCCTACCGCTGTGGAGTAGTACGGCTCCTGAGCATAATCCGTTAATCCTGTTATATTAAGTGGGGTACCGATTCTGACCTGTGTATGGAACACTTTTTGAGCGCATTCAACTAACCCGTCAATTTGTGCTGCCCCACCGGTCAAAACTATCCCTGCCGCTAAGTGGTGTTTGACACCTTGCTGGCGTAACTGTTCCTGTAAATTTAAAATTTCTTCATTTACTAAATTTAACAGCTCAGTATACCGTGGCTCAATCACTTCCGCTAAGGTTTGACGCTGTAAACTTCTCGGTGGACGACCGCCAACACTCGGTACTTCCACCGTTTCATCTTTACTCACAATCGAACCGACTGCACAACCGTGACGCACTTTAATCGCTTCTGCGTCTGTTGGCGGCGTACCAAATGCGTAAGCAATATCACTTGTTACCACATTACCTGCGTATGGGATCACTTTGGTATGACGCAAAGCACCACCCGTATAAACTGCCATGTCCATTGTGCCGCCACCGACATCAACAACACAGACACCTAATTCGCGCTCATCTTCAGTCAACACACTGTAGCTTGCAGCAAGACCGGCAAAAATAAGCTGGTCAACTTTTAACCCGCAACGCTCAACGGCTTTCACAATGTTCTTTGCCATATCGTTATGGCAAGTGATCAGATGAACTTTAGCTTGCATACGAACACCAGAAAGACCGACTGGATTTTTAATGCCTTCTTGGTAGTCAATCGCGAATTCTTGCGGGATAACATGCAAAATTCGGTGTTCGTCTTTAACTCGGACAGATTTCGCCGTATGAACGACGCTGTCCACGTCTTCTTGTGTCACTTCTTCTTCTGAGATTGGCACCATACCAATTTCATTTTGGCAGCTCACATGTTTACCCGATAAAGCAAGGTAAACAGAAGAAATTTGGCAATCTGCCATTAATTCAGCTTGGTCAATCGCTCTTTGGACGCATTTAACAACCGACTCAAGATCGTTAACGCCACCTTTGTCCATTCCGCGAGATGGACAGCTTCCCACCCCAATAATATTAACCATACCATCGGGCAGAATTTCTCCTACAAGGGCTGACACCTTGGAAGTTCCAATTTCAAGGCCTACCACTAATTTTCTGTCCGTCGCTTTAATCATTTGCTTCTGCCTATCTGCCTAATTTGAGTTATTAGCAATTTGTCTTATTGGAAGCCTTGCGGTGCGTCAACTAATAGAGGAGCCCACCCCACCGCTGCCCCACTGGTATAACGCAAATCAACATAGTCGACGCGTTTATCAGTCGTTTGCTGTAAAAGCGGATAAAGCTCGAGAAAACGGTTTAACCGCTCTAACACATCTTTTTTCCCAAGTTCGACTCTTACATCATTATCTAAAATAATCTGCCATGCATGGCGCGCTGTCATAGAAACGGATTTTAGTTTCAAGTTATTTTTCGCCAAAATACCACTTAGCACAGCAAATTCTTTCAAAACCTCTGTTTGGCTTCCTTGCGGACCATACAGCAACACATAATCGCCTTTACCATTTTGACTTGGTGGAAGGGTAAATACGCGCCCTTCTTGGTCGACCATGTTTTGGTCATTCCATCTTGCGTAGGGTTTGTACTCCGCAATATGGATTTTTAATTCATCCGGCCACTGTTTACGCACTGTAACTTGGCGTATCCATGGCATCATACTGATTTGGTTTTGAATCGCATTCACATCCACCGTCATAAAGGTTCCCGGCTGACCTAATGACAAAATTGCCTTTCGTACATCGTCATTGGTGGTGTAGTTGCGCTCTCCCGTTAATATCAGTTTGGACATTGGCAGCCTATCGGCATCCTTCATCCAGTTCATCACAGTCCAGCCGCTCCACACAATGGTGCCGACGACCATCAGGAAGAAAATCAATCCGCCCAGAAAAGCCCCATTACTTGGTCTTGAGCGCGGATCTTCATCTTGACCGCTATTCTGATTATGATGCCTTACGTTTAACGCTGCCTGTGACATATCAACTAGCCAATTCCAAAATACGTACCACTAACTGCGAAAAATCCAAACCGGCTTGACGCGCAGCCATTGGAACTAAACTGTGACTGGTCATTCCCGGCGAAGTATTCACTTCGAGTAAATAGAATTCCCCATCACTATCTTGCATCACATCAACCCGTCCCCAGCCACGACAGCCTACCGCTTGATAAGCTTGCATTGCGATATCTGCCAGTTTCGCTTCGAGGTCGCTTGTTAAACCACTTGGGCAGAAATATTGAGTCTCATCGGACAAATACTTCGCTTCATAGTCATAAAAAATACCCGGTGGCTGAATGCGAATCGAAGGTAGAACCTCGTCACCCAATACCGCGACCGTATACTCAGGGCCACTTAACCACTTTTCAATCAACAACGTATCGTCAAACTGGAAAGCAAGCTCAATGGCTTCTGGCAGTGCATCCAGAGAGTCAACTTTGCTCATTCCAACACTGGAACCTTCCAAACTCGGTTTAACGATAAGTGGCAGTCCTAAGTGCTTAACTTGCTGAGCTAACTGCTCTTTTTTAATATTAGTATATTTCTGCTTGTTAAGTGAAATATATGGAGAAACACTTAATCCAGCGCCTTGCCAAAGTTGTTTGGTGCGCAGTTTATCCATACTCAGTGCAGATGCCATTACGCCACTGCCAGTGTATGGAAGCCCCAGAAACTCAAGCATACCTTGGATCGTGCCGTCTTCCCCGCCACGACCATGTAAGGCGATAAACGCTTTATCAAAACCAGCTTCTTTCAATGTCACAACAGGGAAATCTTGGGTATCAATTGGATGCGCATCAACGCCCGCTTGGCGTAATCCCGCCAATACGGCATTGCCAGACTGAAGTGACACTTCACGTTCAGCAGATGTGCCGCCAAATAGAACCGCGATTTTTTCTGTCATGCTTATTCCTCAACCATCGGTGGCTGTAATTTCGTTTCTGCTAGGTTTTTGGCTATTTTACCAATATTTCCTGCGCCTTGAACTAAAATTAAGTCGTTATCATCAAGAACTTGTGCCAGCATATGTGAAACTTGTTCAGGTTCTGCCACAAAAATAGGATCAACCTGCCCACGACTGCGGATTGTACGGCATAATGATCGGCTATCAGCCCCCGGAACCGGCTTCTCTCCCGCAGAATAAACTTCTAGCATTAGCAAGACATCTACCTGCCCCAGCACGTTTGCAAAATCATCGTATAAGTCACGAGTACGTGTATAACGATGAGGCTGGAAAACCATCACGATACGTTTATCTGGCCAGCCTGCGCGAGCAGCTTTAATGGTGGCATCCACTTCTGTTGGATGGTGACCATAGTCATCCACCAGCATCACTTCGCCTTCTTTACCATTCACATTACGCAGCGCGTAGTTACCTAGGAAATCGAAACGACGACCTGTCCCTTGGAATTCCACGAGTGCAGACAGAATGTGTAAATCGTCTATACCTTCTTCGGTTGCCACCGCAACAGCTGCCGTGGCATTGAGCGCATTGTGGCGACCTGGTGCATTCAGCACGACAGTCAACTCTGGCATTCCTTCACGAGCAATCGTGAAAAAGCCTTGGTTCCCTTTTTGCTCGTACTTGGTGATACGAACATCCGCATCGTCACTAAAGCCGTAAGTGGTAATGTAACGACCGATTTTTGGTAATAATGAACGGATCACCGGGTCATCGATACACATCACTGCACGGCCATAGAATGGCAAGTTATGCAGGAAGTTGATGAAGGTATCTGTCAGGTTTTCAAAATTACCCTGATAGGTATCCATGTGGTCCGCTTCAATGTTCGTCACAACCGCAACCAGTGGCTGTAAATGCAAGAATGACGCATCGCTTTCATCCGCTTCAGCGATCAAGTAACGGCTGCTACCTAATCGTGCATGAGTTCCCGCTGATTTCACTAATCCGCCATTCACAAATGTTGGGTCTAATCCCGCTTGCGCGTAGATCCCAGAAATCATTGCCGTTGTCGTTGTTTTACCGTGAGTTCCCGCCACTGCGATACCATGACGATAGCGCATTAATTCAGCCAGCATTTCGGCACGGCGAATAACAGGGATACGCAGCTCTTTCGCAGCTTGAATTTCAGGGTTCTCTGCAGAAATAGCCGTAGAAACTACCACCACACTCGCATTTTCAACGTTTTCAGGGCGATGATTAAAATAGATAGTGGCGCCCAACTCAGTTAGCTGCTGAGTCACCGCATTAGGTGCTAAATCTGAACCACTAATTTCATAACCTTCATTAGCCAACACTTCAGCGATACCACCCATGCCAGCACCACCGATGCCGACAAAATGAATGTGCCGTACTCTACGCATTTCTGGCACCGATGTTCTTAATTTCGCTAACTGTTGTGTATTCACTGTATTTCCGCTTCTCTATAAATTCTGTCTACATTCTATTTTGTATGGCCAAGCTATTTGCGAGACTTACGCTATTTCGCAACATCGCAAATAACCGCCGCAACACGTTCGGTTGCATCCGTGATGGCACAGCTATAGGCTTTTTCTGCCATCGACAATAATTCGGTTCTATCCCACTTGTTGAGTAACTCAACAACGGCTTCAGGTGTAAACTGCGGTTGCTCAATAATCTTCGCAGCCCCTGCTTGTTCTAAAGGCAGTGCATTCCAATACTGTTGGCGGTCTTTATGCTGGAAAGGAACAAAAATCGCGGGTAAACCTGCCGCGGCTATCTCACTGACAGTTAATGCACCTGAACGACAAACCACAATATCAGCCCATGCGTAAGCTTGCGCCATATCATCAATAAATTCAGTCACTTTAAACTCAGAATTGCCTGAATTTTGCAAACAATCATTATACAGTGCTTCTGTCGATTCCTTACTGCCTTTTCCAGCCTGATGCCAGATATTTAACTGTTTGCTCACATTTCCAGCAACTGCAGGCATGACTTGATTTAAAATTCGCGCCCCTTGGCTACCGCCTACAACCAATACGCGTATTGCGCCCTCGCGACCCGCTAAGCGCTCTTGCGGTGCCGGCAATGCCAATACATCTTCACGCACTGGGTTACCTACAACGGGTGCATTAGGGAATGCGCCGGGAAAAGCTTGTAAAACACGTTTTGCAATTTTTGATAACCATTTATTGGTTAATCCCGCGATCCCATTTTGTTCATGGAGAACAACAGGAACGCCACATTGCCAAGCTGCTATCCCGCCAGGACCAGACACATAACCGCCCATACCAAGAACAGCATCGGGTTGATAGCGCTGAATAATGGTTTTCGCTTGGCGAATGGCTTTATAGATACGCCAAGGCGCACCAATTAATGCACCAATACCTTTGCCTCTTAAACCCGAGATCTGAATAAACTCAATATCAATACCGTGTTTCGGTACTAAGGTGGCTTCCATGCGATCCGCAGTGCCTAACCAGCGAATTTCCCAACCTTGAGCCTGCAAATAATGCGCCACAGCTAAGCCGGGAAAAACATGCCCCCCAGTTCCGCCTGCCATAACGAGTAATTTTTTTGCCTGACTCATTTGGAACTCCTTACAAACGCCTGAGCTTTCTCAAGTCGTGTTTCATAATCAATTCTAAGTAACACAGCGATCGCCGCTGACATCACTAATAAACTCGATCCCCCGTAACTGATTAACGGGAGTGTTAAACCTTTAGTTGGCAACATACCTGCCGCTGCCCCCACGTTAACCAATGCTTGGAAGGTAAACCAAATACCGATGGCACACGCGAGATACCCACCAAATAATTGGTTGGTCAGTAGTGCTCTACGCCCTACCATCATCGCTCTAAACGCCAGCATGAATACCATCAGTAGCACCAGAACCACACCCACGTAACCCAGCTCTTCAGCTAGTACAGAGAAAATAAAGTCAGTATGCGCTTCCGGTAAATATTCTAATTTCTGTACCGAGTTACCCAGACCTTGTCCGAGAAGCTCTCCTCGACCAAATGCCATCAAAGATTGCGTTAACTGATAACCGCTACCAAACGGGTCATCCCACGGATTTAAGAAGGATGTCACGCGGCGCAAACGATAAGGTTCAAAGATAATCAAAGCCAGTACGCCTACACCACAAACCGCGATACCGATAATAAACGGTGCTAAGCGCGCACCAGCTAAAAACAGCAACCCTAACGTAGTTACAACCAGTACAACTACCGTTCCCAAGTCTGGCTGCAACAGCAGCAATAACGCCATCATAATCAAAATACACATCGGTTTTACGAAGCCGAAAAACTTGGTGCGTACTTCATCTGACTTACGAACTAAATAGCTGGAAACGTAACAAAACAGCGCGAACTTCGAAATTTCTGCGGGCTGAATTTTTACAATACCGATATCAATCCAGCGCGATGCCCCATTGACGGAACTACCGGCAACCAACACAACCGCCAGCATACCCAATGCGCCCATCAGCAAAATAAAACTGTATTTTTCCCATGTGGCCATCGAGACGCGCATGACACCTAAAACCAGTAGAAATGCAACGACCAAATAGACCACGTCACGTTTAGCAAAATAGAATGGGTCATCCGTTAATCGCTGTCCGACTGGCATCGATGCGGAGGTCACCATAATGAAACCGATTGCCGCCAGACCGAATGCTAACCAAACCAATGTACGGTCGTAGAGCGTCGTGCCTGAAATCACGCCATTCTTTTCACCGATGATCCAGTTTTTTAAACGCAAGGCACCCGGTATGGTCATTAACCTAACTCCTTAGCGAGTTGAGCAAAAACATCACCCCGCTGCTCAAAACTTTTGAACTGATCTAAGCTGGCACACGCTGGAGATAACAGCACCATGTCGCCAGATTTTAACAACGGCGCAATTTGGCGCATACTCTGTTCCATCGTATCTGTCAGTACGGATTTTTCTGGTGCGAGTTCCGCTAATTGCTGACCATCACGACCAAAGCAGTACAAACGGTAGTTATCCGCCGAAATATATTCTTTGAGCGGAGAAAAATCAGCTGACTTGCCGTCACCACCCAGCAATAAGTAAATATAGCCATCCACATGCAAACCATTAAGTGCAGCTTCTGTACTGCCCACATTGGTTGCTTTTGAGTCATTGATCCAACGCACACCGCGATTGAAAAAGACCAACTGGAAGCGATGTACTAAACCGGCATACTCTTTTAAGACTTTAAGGCTAGCTTCACGAGGGATTGCCACAGTATCAGCTAAGGCTAGTGCAGCCAGTGCATTCATATAGTTATGCTGCCCAGTCAGATGCATTTTTGCCACATCCAACACCACTTCACCTTGAGCAACTAAGACACGTTTTTGCGTATCAAAGTAGTAATCACCGCTATTTAAACCAAAACTAGTGTATTGGCTAACGCTCTGGTCATGTGGAAGTGTTAGCGGATCTTGCGCGTTCACAATGCAGTGTTGTGCATTATCATAAATACGTAATTTTGCTGCGCGATATTGCTCAAGCCCCAATGGGTAGCGATCCATATGATCTTCAGTCACATTCAACACGGTTGCAGCCGCTGCACGTAGGCTAGACGTGGTTTCTAATTGGAAACTAGACAGTTCCAGCACAAACAGGCTATGCCCTTGATTGAGCAAAGAAAGTGCAGGAATACCGATATTCCCGCCCACACCAACGGAAATGCCCGCTGCTTTCGCCATTTCCCCCACGAGGGACGTTACCGTACTTTTACCATTAGAACCTGTGATTGCGACGATTGGCGCATCCGCCTCACGGCAGAACAGCTCAATATCACCCACAATCTCAATACCGTTACTTGCTGCTTCCTGTAACTGCGGTGTTGCCAACGCAACGCCTGGGCTGGCAACAATCAGATCGGCTTGTTGCAGCCATTCATTATTTAAGCTGCCACTATGGCAAGCAACATTCTCAGGAAGTTTATCAACTCCAGGTGGCACAGCGCGGGTATCCATCACGCGAGGAACAACCCCACGAGCAAGGAAAAAGTCAACGCAGGAAAGCCCAGTTAAACCTAGGCCGATAATCACTACGTTTTTACCCTGATACTGCTGAGCCTGTGAACCAATCATCTTAACGCACCTTCAATGTTGCTAGTCCAATCAGAACTAACATGAGAGAGATAATCCAGAAACGCACGATAACGCGTGGTTCTGGCCAACCTTTCAATTCATAGTGATGGTGAATTGGTGCCATACGGAAAATTCGTTGGCCACGTAATTTGAAGGAGCCAACTTGTAAAATTACCGACAGTGTTTCAACCACAAACACACCGCCCATGATGACTAATAAGAATTCTTGACGCAGTAAAACAGCGATAGTTCCTAATGCTCCACCTAATGCTAAAGAGCCTACATCACCCATAAACACTTGTGCTGGGTAAGTGTTGAACCATAAGAAGCCTAAACCGGCCCCAACAATCGCCGTACACACAATCACTAACTCCCCCGCGTGAGGTAAGAACGGAATGTGTAAATAGTTAGCAAAGTTAACGTTACCCGTTGCCCATGCTACTAACGCAAAACCTGCGGCAACAAATACAGTTGGCATAATCGCTAAGCCATCTAAGCCGTCCGTTAAGTTAACAGCGTTACTGGTTCCAACGATAACGAAGTAAGCCAGTAAAATGTACAGCACGCCTAATTGCGGCATCACATCTTTAAAGAAGGGAACAACCAGCTGAGTCGCTGGTGTGTCTTTACCAATAGCGTACATAGAAAATGCAACGATCAGCGCCAGTGCGGACTGCCAAAAATATTTCCAACGTGCGATAAGGCCACGGGAGTCTTTTCGAACGACTTTGAGGTAATCATCCGCAAAGCCCACAAGACCGTAGCCGACTAAAACGAGGAGCACACACCACACATAGGGGTTATCCAAACGCGCCCACAATAAAACGGATACGCTAATAGAGAACAGGATTAAAATTCCACCCATTGTTGGGGTGCCACGTTTACTAAAGTGTGATTCAGGGCCTGCATCACGGACAACTTGGCCAATTTGCATTTTTTGCAGGTAAGCAATCAGACGTGGTCCCATCCACAAAGCAATACCCAATGCTGTCAGCAAACCGACAATGGCTCTGAACGTCAAATAGGAGAAGACGTTAAAAGCAGAAAATTTATGAACCAATAATTCGGCTAACCAGACTAACATTCGAAGCACTCCTTCAATGCATTCACGACATCTTCCATCGCGGAGCTGCGTGAACCTTTAACTAAAATAGAAACAACATCATTCTGCTGTGCTAGCGGAATTAGTCGGGTTAATAAATCTTGTTTCGCTGTAAAATGCTCGCCACGTTCGCTAGATTGGCTAATAATTTCGCTTAACTGTCCAACACTGAGAACTTTATCTAACCCCGCTTGTTTCGCGGCTAAACCAACTCGCTCATGACACTCGTGGGCATAATCACCAAGCTCACCCATGTCACCGACAACGAAAATGCGATAGCCCGGCATTTTCGCCAGCACATTAATCGCCGCAATCATCGAACCATCATTGGCATTATAGGTATCGTCCAGTACGACTTTCGTCTCACTTAAACTCACTGGAAATAAACGCCCAGGTACTGCTTTCGTGGTAGCAATACCTTGTTTGATATCGTCTAAGGTTGCCCCCACAGAGATGGCTAATGCACTTGCCGCTAAAACGTTGGCAATGTTATGCACACCCGGTAATGGCAATGTGATTTCAACCTGCCCTACCGGCGTATGTAGTGTGAAATCCGTTGTCAGCTGTTTGATTTGAATATCTGAAGGATAGAAATCCGCTTTTTCAGTCAGTGAGTAATACCAAACGGTTTGACGAGGGTTAAATTTCCACTTATCAGAGTAGCTATCTAAATTCACAATCGCCGTGCCTTCTTCTGGCAGACCTTGGTAAATTTCACCTTTGGCTTTAGCAACACCTTCAGGGGAACCAAAACCAGCAAGATGCGCACCAAATAAGTTATTCACGAGTGCAGTTTCTGGCTTAACGATGTTGGTCGTGTATTCAATTTCATGTGGGTGATTAGCCCCCATTTCGATCACAGCAAATTGGTATTCATCCGTTAAACGGAACAGTGTCAGTGGAACACCAATATCATTATTCAAGTTACCTGCGGTATATAACGTTTTACCGCGTTGCGCCAGAATCGAGGCTGTCATCTCTTTCACGGATGTTTTGCCGGAAGAGCCGGTCAACCCGACCACTCTCGCTTTAGATTGTTGGCGAACCCAAGCTGCGATTTGCCCCATCGCAATACGCGTATCTTCAACAATTACCTGTGGGCAGTTCACATCCAATTGATGGTCAACTAACAGTGCTGCTGCGCCAGCATCAACGACTTGATCGGCAAAGTCATGGGCATCAAAACGCTCGCCTTTTAAGGCAATAAACAGACAGCTAGCGTCTATTTTACGGCTATCCGTACTCACGCTTAATAACGCTAATTCGTTATTGCTCGCTTTTTCAATGCGACCGTGAGTGATTTTCGCCAGTTGGGTTAAGGTCATCGGGATCATGCCATCACCCCCAACAATCTTGCGACGGTCAAGCGGTCTGAATAATCTAAACGGCGAGAACCAATGATTTGATAATCTTCATGGCCTTTACCTGCCACTAAAATCACATCATCAGGTTGTGCTTGTAAGATAGTGTTGGTAACAGCTTCTGGACGTCCTGGGATCGCGAATACACGGCTAGAATCCAAAATACCCGCCATGATGTCGTTGATAATATCCAGCGGATCTTCGCTGCGAGGGTTATCATCGGTGATCACCACTTTATCAGCGTATTGTTCAGCAGAAGCTCCCATCAGTGGGCGCTTGCCTTTGTCTCTATCACCACCACAACCAAAGACACACCACAGCTTGCCTTTACAATGTAAACGCGCTGCCGCTAACGCTTTTTCTAATGCGTCAGGGGTATGAGCATAATCCACAACCACAGTTGGCTTGCCTGCAACGCTAAACACTTCCATACGGCCACAGACTGGCATTAATGCGCCTGTTGTCGCTAAAAGCTGCTCTAATGGGTAATCCATCATTAATAGCGTCGCCATCGCCAGCAATAAGTTGCTTACGTTAAACGCCCCCATTAATGGGCTTTCAAATGAACCTTCACCCCAGCTTGACGTGAAATGAATGGTTGCGCCTTTATCGTGATAGTCCACATCAGTGGCTTTTAACCATGGGCCTTGCCAGTTAGCCGGAATACGATTTTCCATTGTCACGGCACAAGCTTGCGGCAAGCGCTGCAACCACTTCAGCCCGACTTCATCATCAGCATTAATAATTTGAGTTTTGGTTTGATGAGTCGAGAACAGTAACCATTTTGCAGCTTCGTAATTTGCCATATCACCATGGTAATCAAGGTGGTCACGGCTTAAGTTAGTGAATACTGCCGCGTCAAATTGTAGCGCAGCAACACGACCTTGCACCAAGCCATGGGAAGAAACTTCCATCGCCGTCAACGTCGCTTTTTTATTCAGTAATTGAGTCAGTTCTAATTGGATATCAACAGCGGAGCCCGTGGTGTTCTCACTTGGAGAAACTTGCCCCAGTAGCCCATTACCTACCGTACCCATCACTGCTGATGTTTCGCCTAATCCTTTTGCCCATTGGGCAATTAATTGCGTGGTGGTGGTCTTACCGTTGGTCCCCGTCACACCCACTAACTTCATTTGGGATGAAGGTTGATGGTAGAACTCACCCGCTAATGCGGATAAATGGTTGTTTAGGTCGTTAAGATAAATGACAGGCACACCATGAATAAAGCGAATTTCGCCTTCTTCTGCTTCGCCTTGTGCTTCTGCGATAACTGCAGAAACCCCTTGCGCGATAGCTTGAGGAATATAGTGTCTACCATCTGACTGATGGCCTTTTACAGCAATAAACAGATCGCCCGCGGCAGCCTTTCGACTGTCTAGCGTCATCTCTCGTAAAGAGACATTTGTTGTACTCACACCAAATGGGGCGAGGAGTTCACAAAGATTACGATCTGCCACTTTTAACCTCTTTTTGACTGTTCACGATTTCACTTTTATCGTCTGTTTGCAATGCATCTGGCTCAACGTTCATGAGACGTAAAACCCCGCCCATGATAGAACCAAAGATAGGTGCAGATACTGCACCTCCGTAGTACTTACCGGCTTTTGGATCGTTGATTAACACAACGAGGGCATAGCGCGGGTTGCTTGCGGGAGCAACCCCTGCGGTATAAGCGATATATTCGTTGATATAGCGCCCTTCAGGTCCGACTTTTTTGGCGGTACCTGTTTTAATTGCAATACGATAGCCTTTAATTGCGGCACGTGTTCCCCCGCCACCAGGCAGAGCAACACTTTCCATCATGTGCACAACGGTGCGCATTATTGGCTCAGGAAACACTCGCGTCCCCGGAACAGGCGGGTCGACTTTAGTAATCGATAACGGGCGGTATATCCCGAAACTACCGATCGTTGCATAGGCACGCGCAAGTTGTAATGGAGTCACCATCTGCCCGTACCCAAAAGAAAAGGTGGCCCTTTCTAAATCAGACCACCGTGTTTTTTTACTTGGAAAGATGCCACTACTTTCCCCGACTAACCCCAGATTAGTCGGCTTGCCAAACCCAAAGCGGCTATACACGTCCACCAGCTCTGTGGCAGGCATCGCTAACGCTAATTTTGAAACACCAACGTTACTCGACTTCTGTAAAATACCGGTAATTGATAACTCTGCGTAACGCGCAACGTCTTTGATTTCATGACCATTCACGCGGTACGGATAGGTATTTAATACGGTATTTTCTTTCACAATTTTGTTTTGTAGCGCACTCATCACCACAAGTGGCTTCACGGTTGAACCTGGTTCAAAAATATCCGTGATAGCGCGGTTACGCATGAAATCCATCGGCGTACCCGCGAGATTGTTTGGGTTATAGGATGGACTGTTTGCCATCGCTAAGATTTCCCCAGTATTCACATCCACAAGGATTGCCACACCGGACTCAGCTTTGTTCTCTTGAACACCTTTCGTTAGCTCGCGATACACAATAGATTGAATACGCTCATCGATACTGAGCATCAAGTTATGGGCTGCTTGGCTATCGACGGAAGAGACGGTCTCAATCACACGGCCATTACGGTCTTTACGTACCGTACGTTCACCCGGAGAACCTTTTAACCAACGGTTAAAGCTTTTTTCCACCCCTTCAATACCTTCACCATCAATATTTGTCACGCCTAGTAAGTGAGCAGTCACTGGACCTGATGGGTAATAGCGGCGAGATTCTTTACGTAAATAGATCCCTGGAACTTTTAGTTTGCGGACATATTCACCGATGGAGGGGTTAACTTGACGAGCGAGGTAAACAAAGCGCCCTTTCGGGTTAGCAGAAATTTTGGTGGTGATTTGTTCAAGAGGAATATCTAATGCATCGGCGAGCGCTTTCCAGTGTTCATCGTTACTTACGCCGCCTTTTTCAAAGACTTCTTTAGGATCAGCCCAGATAGCGTTAACCGGGACACTGACTGCTAATTGGCGACCTTCACGGTCACTGATCATTCCTCGAGCCGTTGATACTTCTTGAACGCGAAGGGAGCGCATGTCTCCCTCTTTTACCAGTTTTTCCGGGGCAATAATTTGTAGGTACGCAACGCGAGTCAACAACCCTGCTAATGCCAACCCAATACATCCACACAACAAAACAAAACGCCAGCGAACAAAGCTGGTGACTTCTTCTGTTTTCTTGTTCTTAGCGGGTTTGGTTGCTTTCATTCTTAACCTTCGTTATTGCTTGGAAACAATAATATTTTCTTGGGATGGCTCAACATGAACCATTTGCAATTTTTCAACAGATAAACGCTCAACACGGCTGTGACTGGCTAACGCATTCTCTTCAAGGATCAAGTTTCGCCATTCGATATCGAGAAAATCTTTCTCTTCGTACAGCTTATCTTTGGCGGCAGTCAGCAGTCGTGTTTCATGAGCGGTGGTCACCACAAACACAGCGCTAATCACTATCGCGGCTAGCAAAATCATCGGAATAATTCCGTAACGAAATAAATCGCGACCGATGACTCTGGCTAAACTGTGTCTTTCTGGTGTCATTACTCTACCGCTCTCTCTGCAAAACGTAACACCGAGCTACGTGCTCGTGGGTTTTCGTCAATTTCACTCTCGGAAGGCTTCATTTTGCCTAGTGCACGTAATTTAGCGGCACCTAGCTCTTTGATTTGCGCTTCTGTCAGTGGAATCCCCGCAGGAACAGAAGGTCCGGTACTGTTTTGACGAATAAAGCGTTTTACTAATCTGTCTTCCAATGAATGGAAACTGATCACCGATAAACGCCCTTCAGGTGCTAAAACAGACATCGCACCATTTAATGCTTTCTCAATCTCTTCCAGCTCGCTATTGATATAAATACGAATCGCTTGGAAGCTGCGGGTTGCTGGGTGCTTGTGTCGGTCTTTAATCGGACTGACTTTGGCAATCAGCTCCGCCAAGTGGCGTGTACGCGTTAACGGTTCTTCTTCGGGATTATGGTTGCGCTCAACAATGGCTCTTGCGATACGCTTTGCAAAACGCTCTTCACCAAATGTTTTGAGCACCCATGCGATATCGTCTGCTTCCGCGTTCATCAGCCATTGCTGCGCGGATTGACCACGCGTTGGATCCATACGCATATCCAGTGGCCCATCACGCATAAATGAGAACCCACGCTCTGGATCATCTAACTGCGGCGAAGAGACGCCGAGATCCAGCAACACACCATCAATCTTGCCTACTAAGCCTTCTTCTTCCACATAATCTGCAATTGCTGAAAATGGGCCATGCTTAATCATAAAACGTGGGTCATCAATCCCTTGAGCGGCTTTAATCGCCTCTGGGTCACGGTCAATGGCAATCAAGCGACCTTGATCTCCTAGTTGGCTTAAAATCAAGCGAGAGTGCCCGCCACGACCAAATGTGCCATCAATATAGATACCATTTGGTTTAAGATTTAAGCCGTTCACTGCTTCATCGAGCAGTACTGTTACGTGTTTAAATTGCTGCTGTGTCATTGTTATAGTGACAAATCCTGTAGACGGGCGGACAGCGGTTCGTCGGCTAGACGCTCAGCAGCGATGTCAGTTTCCACCTGCTGGTACCACATCTGTTCATCCCAAATTTCAAATTTATTTATTTGGCCCACCAACATGACCTCTTTTGTTAGCCCTGCGTGTTGACGCAGCGTGCTAGCTAGCAAAAGACGTCCTGCATTGTCTATCTGACATTCACTGGCATGACCAAGTAAAAGGCGCTGTACTCGACGTTCTGCGGGATTCATGGTGGATAACTTAGACAGTTTTTCCTCAATGATTTCCCATTCGGGTAAGGTATAAAGCAACAGGCATGGCTGGTGAAGGTCAATGGTACACACCATTTGCCCTTTCGATTCCTCGCTCAGCATTCCTCGATAACGAGTAGGCACGGTTAGTCGCCCTTTGCTGTCGAGATTAACCAGTGTAGCCCCACGAAACATACCTGATTTTTCCCCTTTATTTCCAACTGCCCCACTTTACCCCACAATTCTCCACTTATAAAGTTTACGAATGGTATGAAAACGTTGTCAAGCCAGCCGCACGTAGCTTTAGCTTTATTTACAGAACGTTTTAGAAAAGAAAAAGTTGGAAAAAATCTTACTTGGAAAGAAAAAGAGAAATAACGAGTTGATATAATTCACTTATTTATAAAACGCAGGTAAAACATATTTAAATCTATTTCATTGCTGCAAAATCATACAAATTTGAGTAAATGATATATACGTCTCATTTTTAATCAGTTTATTTCGTGTCTATTCTTTACCTTTTGATCATCATTTATTGATGATTATTTAAACAAAACTACCAAATAATACGTATTATTATATAAAATCATTATATTTCAATACATTAAACAACTGCTTTAATTCACAGTGTTATTTTGCTGACAATAATTTGCTCATTGTATTTATCGGTTTTTTTATGGGTTAAAAAAATTTAATTCGTCAAAAAACCAATCGATGCAAAATAATCAAAAAAAGTATTAGGAAAATTCCTAAAGTGAAATATTTACAGGATAACGCAATAAAAAAATCGCAATCCCCCATAAATTTCACCAAAAAAAAGCCCCTAATAGATAGGGGCGGATATATTACTAAGAATCTTGGTTAACATCACTAACTATTAAACCGGTTTTTTCACCAGTGGATAAGGTTTATCCACTACTGTTTGCGACCTAAACTACCACGGCGACATAAGTCCCTGCGAATTCGACGAATTCCAGTTTCTGGCTTCTGTTTCTCGTCTAGGCTGGCTAATACTAATTCTAAAATACGCTCTGCAATATCACGGTGGCGCTGAGCGAGAGAGAGCACAGGACAACCGAGGAAATCCAGTAATTCGTTATCACCAAAGGTGCTGATAACCATGTTTTCAGGTAAGCGGCCATTGCGTTTCAATGCCACATCCAACACGCCTTGCAGCAAAGAAAATGACGTTGTGAATAATGCATCCGGCATCGCGTTACCGCTATCTAGCCATTGGGAGAAAACGTCGGCCGCGGCATCACGCTCATAACTATTGGCGTATAAATAATTGACTTCGCGAGTGTCCCCTTCCCATGCTTTACGGAAACCTTGCTCACGTAGATAGCTAACAGAAAGTTCAGGTAATGCCCCGAGATATAAGACCGATTCAGCTGAGAATTTACGTAATTCTTTAGAGATCATCAGAGCATCTTCTTGGTCGTCACCGACCACGCTAATGAAATGCTCTTTTTCTAATGCTCTATCCAGCGCGATGATAGGCAGTGAACGGTTCGCCCAGCGCTGATAAAACGGATGTTCAGGAGGTAATGCGGTAGACACAATAATCGCGTCAACTTGGCGCTGCAGTAAATGTTCCACGCAACGAATTTCGTTGTCAGGTTGGTCTTCTGAACACGCAATTAAAAGCTGATATCCGCGCTGACGAGCTTGTCTCTCAAGATAATTGGCGATACGGGTATAGCTAGTATTTTCAAGATCAGGGATCACCAACCCGATTGAGCGAGTGCGACCAGCGCGTAACCCTGCAGCGACTGCGTTTGGATGGTAATTGTGCTCTCTGACGACTGCCATCACTTTTTCTACAGTTTTATCGCTGACTCGATACTGCTTGGCCTTGCCGTTGATCACATAACTAGCCGTTGTGCGGGAAACACCCGCTAGACGGGCTATCTCATCCAGTTTCACGTTAACCTCTTTGCAATTTGGGAAACAGCCCCGAGTCATTCGAGGCCTTAATCCGCTCTATTCTACCTGCGGCGGATAAATTTTTCATCGCATAATTTTATCGCCACGAGAAACACCAACAATCCCTGAGCGTGCAACTTCAACAATTTCAGCAACACCACGCACAGCTTCAAGGAATGCATCCAGTTTATCGCTTGTTCCTGCGAGCTGAACGGTGTACAGCGTTGGTGTCACATCCACGATTTGCCCACGGAAAATATCGGCACTTCGCTTAATTTCATCGCGCCCATAACCGGAAGCTTGTAGTTTCACTAACATGATTTCACGCTCGACATGAGCTGATGCGGTCAGTTCACTCACACGCAACACATCCACCAGTTTATGCAACTGTTTTTCAATCTGCTCGAGCACCTTGGCATCCCCCTTTGTCTGGATGGTCATCCGTGACAATGTCGGATCGTCGGTCGGTGCTACGGTCAAGCTTTCGATGTTATAACCGCGCTGTGAAAACAACCCAATCACGCGAGATAATGCCCCTGATTCATTCTCTAGTAACACTGATAAGATACGACGCATGATCAAGTCCTCTCCGTTTTACTTAACCACATTTCATCCATTGCTCCACCACGGATCTGCATTGGGTAAACATGCTCAGTTTCATCAATATTAATATCTACAAAGACCAGACGCTGGTTTTCATTCACTTCGGTTAGCGCTTGTTTCAGCTTATCTTCAAGTTCATCTGGGGAGGCAATTGAAATCCCCACATGCCCATAAGCCTCGGCTAATTTTGTGAAATTTGGCAATGACTGCATATAGGACTGTGAGTGACGACCTTGATAAATCATGTCCTGCCACTGTTTTACCATGCCCAAGAAACCATTATTCAGATTCAGGATCAGTACCGGTAATCCATATTGCAGCGCAGTTGAAAGCTCTTGAATGTTCATCTGAATACTGCCGTCGCCAGTCACGCATACAACCGTGGATTTAGGGTGCGCTAATTTAACCCCTAAAGCAGCTGGCAAACCAAAGCCCATGGTGCCTAAGCCCCCTGAGTTGATCCAGTGCCGTGGTTTATCAAACGGATAATAAAGTGCAGCAAACATTTGGTGCTGCCCCACATCTGAGGTCACATAAGCTTCACCGTTGGTTAAGCGGTAAATAGCCTCAATGGCTTGTTGCGGCTTCACTTTACTTGGGTTTAATGCATATTTTAGGCACTGTTTTTCGCGCCAAATACCGATCTCCTTCCACCACGTTTGCAGTGCAGCAGTATCTTGCTCGGCAGCCGCATGATCCAGTTGAGCAATCATCTGTTCTAACGTAAGTTTTGCATCGCCAACAATGGGAATATCCGCTTTGACTGTTTTCGAAATTGAGGTTGGGTCCACATCAATTTGGATCACGGTTGCATTCGGGCAATATTTTTCTAAGTTATTGGTTGTACGGTCGTCAAAGCGAACACCTACCGCAAAAATCACATCAGAATGATGCATCACTTTGTTAGCTTCGTAGGTGCCATGCATTCCGAGCATACCCACAGATTGTTGGTGAGTTTCGGGAAATGCGCCTAGCCCCATCAACGTTGATACCACTGGCAACTGAAGTTTTTCAGCTAGTGTCATTAGCTCCGCGGAGCAATTGGCATTGATCGCACCGCCACCGATATACATCACTGGCTTCTTCGCCGCGACTAATTTGGTCAACGCTTTCTTAATTTGTCCTTTGTGCCCTTGTAAGGTCGGATTATATGAGCGCAATGAGACGGATTCAGGGTAGCGATAAGGGAATTTAGCGGCCGGATTCACCGTATCTTTTGGAAAGTCGATCACCACAGGCCCTGGGCGTCCACTCGCCGCAATATAGAACGCTTTTTTGATGGTTTCAGGGATCTCTTTCGCGTGTTTGATGAGAAAACTATGCTTCACGATTGGGCGCGAAATACCCACCATATCGCACTCTTGGAACGCATCGTTCCCAATTAATGAACTGGCGACCTGCCCCGATAAAACCACCATGGGTACAGAGTCCATATACGCAGTCGCAATACCAGTTATCGCATTGGTTGCGCCGGGTCCTGACGTTACTAACACTACGCCCACATCCCCTGTTGAGCGCGCATAGCCATCGGCCATATGCACCGCAGCTTGCTCGTGACGAACTAAAATATGCTCTACGCCACCCACGGTATGCAGTGCATCATAAATATCAAGAACTGCGCCTCCCGGATAGCCAAATACGTGTTTCACTCCTTGGTCAATCAATGACTTGACGGCCATTTCTGCTCCCGACAACATCTCCATGAGTTTGCCCTCAGACTATTTGCAAGTTAACAGAGAGCCGAACGGCCCTCTTTAATTTTTATTAAGTTAGTCATAAATTCAGCTCTTAACATATCCCTACCATTTGTGGGACGCAAATTTGATTTCGCAGAGAAATTAAGGAAGATTTCATTTTGTCTTGAACATGAAAATTCGGCAGATTCATTGACTAGTTTTCAATCAAAATAGAGCGAAAATAACTAAAAGGTAAGCAAAAATAGTGGCAACGCGATTTTACATAAATAGCAGGTAAAACAAAGCCCTTCAGGGATAACCACTGAAGGGCTTAGAAAATATGATTAAATATCGAATTACTCTTGATACATAGATTCAATTTCTAATCGGTAGCGCTCTGAAATAATTTTACGGCGTAATTTCAGCGTAGGCGTTAATTCACCTTTCTCCATTGAGAAATTGCTTGGTAACAGTGTAAAACGCTTCACTTGATGGAAGTTTTCCAGATTCTTTTGTAGCTCTTTGAGACGACCTTCAAACAGCGCGACAATTTTAGAGTCTTTTAACAGCTCCAAACGATCACGGTATTTTAAGTTAATTGAATTTGCATACTCTTCAAGGCTGTCATAGCAAGGGACTATCAGCGCAGAGACAAATTTACGTGCATCAGCAATGACGGCAATATGCTCAATAAAACGGTCTTGACCTAAAACACCTTCGATAACCTGTGGCGCAATATATTTCCCGTTAGACGTTTTCATTAAATCTTTCAGTCTATCCGTAATATATAAGTTGCCTTGCTCATCGATTTTTCCGGCATCCCCTGTACGCAACCAACCATCAGCCGTGAATGTATCTATCGTTTCTTGCGGGCGATTATAGTAGCCTTTCATGACGACGGGGCCTTTGACTTGGATTTCGTCGTTTGCGCCAATGCGTACAGAAATGGCAGAAAGCGGTGTACCAATTGAACCTAATGGGTATTTGTTAGCTTCCCAGCACGAGACTGTCGCGCAAGTTTCGCTCATCCCATAGCCATATTTGATATCCACACCTGCAGACAAGAAAAACGCAATCACATCATCATCGAGACGCGCGCCCGCCGCTGGCATAAAACGAATGTGACCACCGAGCCCTTGGCGAATCTTGCTTAGAACCAGTTTATCTGCCAATGCATATAAGCGATTGTTGATAAATGAAAGTGATTTACCTTTCGCCATCGCTTTCACTTTTTGTTTCCCTATCGCAATCGCCCATTTGAAAATCGCACGACGCATGAAAGGCGCTTGGGATACTTTACTTTGTACTGCGCTATAAACTTTCTCATAGAAACGTGGTACGGCACACATCACCGTTGGCTTAACATCAGCAAGCGCTTCTTTTACTAAATTAGTATTGGTTAAATAGACATTACGCGCGCCGCTGTGCATGACATAAAAACTCCATGCGCGTTCAAAAACGTGGGAAAGCGGTAGAAAACATAATGAAACATCGTCTTCGGACAGTTCTAAACGGTTGTCATGAAGATAAAGCTGAGCTGCCATATTGTAGTAATCCAGCATTACCCCTTTCGGTTCACCCGTGGTGCCCGAGGTATAAATAATGGTGAATAAATCACTTAAATTTTGAGCAGCAATTCGCGTATCTAACTCAGCTTGATATTGAGGCTGAGCGAGGGACATAAATGTCGATAAGTGCATGCTGTTAGCCACTTGGCCATCTAATTCAACATTATCATCTAATGCAATGATAGCGGTGAGTTGCGGGCAATGGGCAAGTAATTGGCAAGCAACTTGGTATTGTTCTTGAGCACCCACAAAGAGGATCTTAATGTTGGCGTCATTAATGATATAGGCGGCTTGGTCGATACTGCTGGTAGCATAGAGAGGCACCGTCACGGCTTTAATTTGTAATACAGCCAGATCAACCAAAGACCAATTCATACTGTTTTGAGCAAAAAGCCCAATATTCTCTTGCGGTGCAACATTCATCGCTAAGAGCTGATGTGCAATCGCGGTGGTTTTGGTACCCACTTCTGCCCAAGTCAGTTCTGATTGATGTCCGTTGTCCCATTGACTGAAAGCTATCCGATCCGCTGACTCGCTCGCGTCCATTCTGGAACGTATGCGGTTAACAATATGATATGGATATAGATTTTCAGTAATCAAAGTGTATTCCCTATAGGTCATTAGAATTTTAAGTCATTCGGCAAACTCACAAATAACCTAATCTTAATACTTTTTATTATTTCAGCTTACATCTGTTAGCTGAATATTTTGAGTGTATAGCGGAAAGATAAACGAGGAAAGGAATAAAGTGTAAATTTTTTGCAAATGCTACGGACACAACAAAACTCGCCACTATTTTCATCATGGCGAGTTAGTATTTAGAGGAATATGCTAGTGTTATCTTGGAATGAATTGAATCAATCTAGCTTACAACTGTTCTATCATTTGGCAAAACTGCGTTTTCATCCATTGATGGCCTTTATCTCGCGCCGTCGATTCATGCCACGTTAAATAACATGGGCGGGAATTATCTTCCCAAGGCAATGATAAAGTACGTAGTTGCAGTTGACTTGCATGGTGTTCCACTAACCATTTAGGTGCAATCGCCACTAAATCTGTTTGTGCCACAATGTTCAATACACTGTTTAAGTCAGTTCCTTGATAACTGACAGTGTGTGAAAGTTCCGTATTATGGTAATACAGTTTGCTAAATGACCCGATATTATCCATTGCCATAATAGCGTGTCTTTCATTCACTAACATTTCTTGATTAATGGTACTTTCAATTCTTGGATGGTGACTCGCTACGACTAAAACTAATTCATCATTAAATAAAATCTGATGTTGATATTCGGGTTTTTCGAATTGATTATAGCCCAAGAAGAAATCTATCTCTTGATACTTTAATTGATGCGCTATGTTATTCCCTAAAAAAGAATGAATGAAAACTTGAATATTTGGCGATGCAATTTTAAATTTATCAACAATTATTGCCGCTAAGCGAATATCCAATGGAGAGCAAATAGATAAGTTAAATGCTCTTTCGCTTTGCTTAGGATCAAATCCTGCGCCTGGTAATTCATTATGCACCAATTGAAGCGCTTGTCTTACTGGCCCAAATAATTGTTTAGCACGCGAAGTTGGTTGAATACCACGCCCATAACGAACAAATAATTCGTCATTGAACATAGATTTTAAACGGGATACGGCGTTACTTACTGCAGGCTGAGACATACCGAGAACTTGTGCTGCACGAGTGACATTTTGCATTTGCATCACAACATCAAAAACAGTTAATAAGTTCAAATCAACATTACGCAGATGAATATCGCTACTTTCTTTTTTTGCTGTTGAGATCGTATCAAAATCAGTCATTTTTAACTCCACTAAATATATTTATCATTTTTAATTAATGAACATAATTCATCAAAGCAATATTGACGAAAAATATAAAATCATTAAATATTATTTTTAAAACAACTTATACATGATAAGTTATTTCGCTTTCCCTGCATTTATTAAAACGACGCTTCTATTCTTTTTGCCCATAAATTAGAATCGAGGTATAGATATCATCATAAAATGCAAATATTCATCAGTGTAATGGGTGCGTGTAACTTATTAAAGTCAGCATCATTTCGATAAAAATAATAAAACAAATTCAAGAATAAATCATAATAAATCTCTTCTATAAACGCGCTTGAATCTCATTATCAGATTAATTTTTAATTATTTATTTATTAGATAATTAACCTTATTTGAAGCATAGCCATCATCAATACCAACAAAGACTTTTATCTAACTTCTGCATACTTTCATTATATAAACATAATAAAAATCATTACGTTATAAAAACATCATCATGCCATTAATTTTTAGACGAAATTTTAGCCTACTTTTAGCGGCCTGATATAGACAAAAACATCATAAAAATTATAAATATCAGACGCAAACTCCAATAATCGATAACAACTCAATTTCGAGCATTTCGAGCTCAAAAAATTAAGTTTGACATCATTATTGAAATCACGTATCAATAAATGCAGATTATTTGAAATTCATAGAGAGACAGTTACCCATGACATTTTCTATCCGCCTACTAAGCCTACTACTACTCGCAGCCAATTTGCGCGGTATGCTTATGGATGGAAAGTAAAACAAATACTGTCCACAAACATAAAGAAGCCCGCGCAACCAGCGGGTTTTTTTATGCCTGCGGCTAGATGGGAATCCAACAAACAGAATTAAAAACAACAAAATTTAGTCTATGAGGAACGCATTATGAGCAACCAAGTTATCATCTTCGATACGACCTTACGTGATGGCGAGCAAGCCTTGCAGGCCAGCTTATCCGTTAAAGAAAAATTACAAATTGCTTTCGCGTTAGAGCGCTTAGGTGTCGATGTTATTGAAGCTGGGTTTCCTGTCTCATCCCCGGGTGATTTTGAGTCTGTTCAAACTATCGCCCGAGAAATCAAAAACAGCCGCATCTGCGCATTAGCACGCTGTGTTGAAAATGATATTGATGTAGCGGCTGAATCCTTGAAAGTGGCTGAAGCATTCCGTATTCATGTGTTCTTAGCGACATCCAATTTGCATATGCAGAAAAAGTTAAACAAAACGTTTGATGGCGTGATGGATATGGCGGTCAACTCCATTAAACGCGCACGTCGTTATACCGATGATGTGGAATTTTCGTGTGAAGATGCAGGTCGTACCGATATTGATAACTTATGCCGTATTGTCGAAGCCGCCATTGGTGCTGGCGCGACTACTATTAATATCCCAGATACCGTCGGCTACACGACCCCATATCAATTCGGTGGCATTATCTCTTCTTTATATGAGCGCGTACCTAACATTGATAAAGCCATCATCTCCGTTCATTGCCATGATGACTTAGGCATGTCAGTCGCCAACTCCATCAGCGCCGTTCAAGCCGGAGCTCGCCAAGTGGAAGGAACGATCAACGGATTAGGCGAACGCGCAGGAAATACCGCGTTAGAAGAAGTGATCATGGCGATTAAATTGCGTGAACAGATGTTAGGTGTGCACACCAATATCAATCACAAAGAAATTTACCGCACCAGCCAGTTAGTCAGCCAGTTATGCAATACCCCAATTCCTGCCAATAAAGCGGTTGTGGGCAGCAACGCATTCGCGCATTCATCAGGGATCCACCAAGATGGCGTGTTAAAGAATCGCGAAACATACGAAATCATGACCCCTGAATCCATCGGCTTGAAAGAGCAACAATTGAATTTAACCTCTCGTTCAGGTCGTGCAGCAGTTAAACACCGCATGGAAGAGATGGGTTACAGCGAAGGTAAAGATTTCAACTTGGATGAGTTATACACCGCATTCTTGAACTTAGCCGATAAAAAAGGCCAAGTGTTTGATTATGATTTAGAGGCTTTAGCCTTCTTCGCGAAACAACAAGATGAAACTGACCATTTTGTCATGGATTACTTTAGTACACAGTCGGGTTCAAGCATTGTGGCCACTGCAACCGTCAAAATGCAGTGTGGTGAAACAGAAAAATCAGAAGCGGCAACCGGAAATGGCCCTGTTGATGCCATCTACCAAGCGATTAGTAAAATCACCAACTACCCAATGAAATTGGTTTCTTACCAATTGTCTGCAAAAGGTCAGGGGGAAAATGCATTAGGACAAGTGGACATCGTCGCTGAATGTTTTGGCCGTCGTTTCCACGGTATGGGATTGGCGACGGATATCGTTGAGTCATCAGCAAAAGCGATGGTGCACGTGTTGAATAGCATTTGGCGTGCAGAACAAGTCAAAAAAGAAAAACAAAAAATCTCTGACCAAGAGTCACAAATTAATACAAAGGAAGCGGTGTAAACATGTCTACGAATTTTAATATTGCGGTATTAGCGGGCGATGGAATCGGCCCTGAAGTGATGGCTCAAGCTCATAAAGTATTGAACGCGATTAGTAAGCGATTTGCTATCACCATTTCAACTAAAGAATATGATGTGGGCGGCGCTGCCATTGATAATCACGGAGAGCCATTACCGCAAGCGACAGTCAAAGGTTGTGAAGAGGCTGATGCCGTATTATTCGGCTCAGTGGGTGGCCCAAAATGGGAACATTTGCCACCGGACAGCCAGCCTGAACGCGGCGCATTATTACCATTGCGTAAACATTTTAAATTATTCAGTAATTTACGCCCTGCTCGTTTATACCAAGCATTAGAAGCATTTTGCCCATTACGCGCAGACATTGCTGCTCAAGGGTTTGATATTTTATGCGTCCGTGAATTAACGGGTGGGATTTACTTTGGTCAGCCAAAAGGCCGTAAAGGCGAAGGCGCTGAAGAATATGCGTTCGATACCGAGGTTTATCACCGCTATGAAATTGAACGCATTGCCCGCATTGCCTTTGAATCTGCTCGTAAACGTAGCCATAAAGTGACTTCAATTGATAAAGCTAACGTTTTACAAAGCTCCGTATTATGGCGCGAAGTGGTTAACCAAATTGCCAAAGAGTACCCAGATGTTGAAGTGAACCATATGTATATCGATAACGCCGCGATGCAGATGATCAAAGCCCCTTCTCAGTTTGATGTGGTTCTGTGCTCCAACTTATTCGGTGACATTATTTCCGATGAGTGCGCGATGATCACAGGCTCGATGGGTATGTTGCCTTCAGCTAGCTTAAACGCCGATGGCTTTGGCTTGTACGAGCCCGCAGGCGGTTCAGCGCCAGATATCGCAGGCAAAAATATTGCCAACCCAATCGCACAAATTTTGTCGGCATCCATGTTATTGCGTTTTAGTTTGAATCAAACGGAAGCGGCTGATGCCATCGAAAGCGCGGTGAATAAAGCATTAGAAAATGGCTATCGTACTTCAGATTTAGCGGGCAATGGTCAATCAATCAGTACCAGTGAAATGGGTGACATTATCGCTCGTTATATTGAAGAAGGGGTTTAACATGTCGAAGACTTTATACCAAAAATTATATGACGCTCACGTTGTCCGTGAGGTTGAAAACGAAATCCCTTTAATTTATATCGATCGCCATCTGGTACATGAAGTGACTTCACCGCAAGCGTTTGATGGTTTAAGAACCAAAAATCGCCCGTTGCATCAACCAAGCAAAACATTTGCAACCATGGATCATAACGTGTCAACGCAGACTAAAGATATCAATGCCTGCGGTGATATGGCGCGAATTCAGATGCAAGAGTTGATGAAAAACTGCGAAGAATTCGGCGTGACTTTATATGATTTAAATCACCCATATCAAGGTATTGTCCATGTGATGGGGCCAGAGCAAGGCATCACTTTACCGGGGACAACCATCGTTTGTGGTGATTCTCATACTGCCACTCACGGTGCATTCGGCGCATTAGCTTTTGGGATTGGGACATCCGAAGTTGAACACGTCATGGCGACCCAAACCTTGAAACAAGCGCGTGCCAAAACCATGAAAATTGAAGTGGTGGGTAAAGCACCTGCGGGGATTACCGCAAAAGATATCGTTTTAGCCATTATCGGTACCACGGGTAGCGCAGGTGGAACGGGCTACATTGTCGAATTTTGCGGTGATGCAATTGAAGATTTGAGCATGGAAGGTCGCATGACCGTCTGTAACATGGCGATTGAGTTAGGCGCTAAAGCCGGCATTATCGCTCCCGATGAAACCACCTTTAATTATATGAAAGGTCGCCAATTTGCACCGAAAGGCCAAGATTGGGATGATGCTGTCGCGTATTGGAAAACGTTAAAAACCGATGATGATGCGAAGTTCGACAAAGTGATCACCATCCAAGCTGAGACTATTGCACCGCAAGTGACTTGGGGTACTAACCCGGGGCAAGTGATCGCGATTAACCAACCAATCCCAGCACCTGAATCTTTTACTGACCCCGTCGAGCGAGCTTCTGCAGAAAAAGCCTTGGCGTACATGGGATTGGAATCAGGTATTAAGTTATCTGACGTGAAGATTGATAAAGTCTTTATTGGCTCTTGCACTAACTCACGCATCGAAGATTTACGCGCCGCTGCGGCCATTGCCAAAGGGAAAAAAGTCGCGTCTGGCGTACAAGCCATTGTGGTACCAGGTTCCGGCCCAGTTAAAGCCCAAGCTGAACAGGAAGGTTTGGATAAAATCTTTATGGATGCTGGCTTCGAATGGCGCTTACCAGGCTGTTCAATGTGCTTAGCGATGAACAACGACCGTTTGAATCCGGGTGAACGCTGCGCATCCACCAGCAACCGAAACTTTGAAGGTCGCCAAGGTCGTGCAGGTCGCACCCATTTAGTTAGCCCTGCAATGGCTGCTGCCGCAGCGATTAACGGTCATTTTGCTGATGTTCGTGACATTCAAATCTAAAGGAGAAAACCATGGATAAGTTTATTAAGCATGTTGGGATTGTTGCTCCTTTAGATGCCGCAAACGTCGACACCGATGCGATTATTCCAAAACAATTTTTGCAGAAAGTGACTCGCACAGGCTTTGGTCAGCATTTATTTAATGACTGGCGTTTTTTAGATGATAAAGGCCAGCAACCTAATCCTGATTTTGTCTTGAACAAACCAGTATTTAAAGGCGCTAGCATTCTGTTAGCCCGTGAAAACTTTGGTTGCGGTTCATCTCGTGAACACGCACCTTGGGCACTGACCGATTTCGGTATCCAAGTGGTGATTGCGCCAAGTTTCGCCGATATTTTTTACGGTAACTCGTTTAATAACCAATTACTGCCAATTAAATTAAGCGAACAGCAAGTGGATGAGATGTTCAACTATGTGAACAGCCACGAAGGTTGCCAGTTTACGGTGGATTTAGAAGCGCAAACCGTCACTGCTGGCGACAAAGTGTATACTTTCGAGATTGACAGTTTCCGCCGCCATTGCATGATGAATGGCTTAGACAGCATTGGTTTGACGTTACAGCACGTTGACCAAATCAAGGATTACGAGCAAAAGCTCCCCGCCTTTATGAATTAATCCCCAGCCCACTTCGGTGGGCTTTTTCTTGCCCGTAAAAGTAGAACTCAACTCCAACAAACCGCGCCCACCAATAAATCCTTCCCCATTAATTCCTAATATGCAATTATTCAATTAATTGCCTCTTTATATTTTTCAAAATAGTTCGCGTTGTGGCAAGGCGGCAAAATGAGGATATCTCGGGGAGCATACATAAGTATGTGACCTGAGTATCCTAATGAAGCCAACACAGCCACAACGTGAAATATGAAGAAAAAAAGCCAGTATGCATTCACATACCGGCTGGTAAATATATACCATTACTCAATAAAAGGGGGAGTAAACCTGCAACAGACAGGTCAATAGAGCTACTTACTGCCCCCTATTATCTACGGAATATAGGATATTAAAATTGATGCAATTTATTCTGGAGTTCCTCTTTTATGTCTAATTCTCGATTACAAACGCAATTTGTACGCTTGTGGCAGCACTTTCAGGGAAAAAACAGTGAAACCACATTGCAAGATATTGCCGATATTTTGTTTTGCTCTCGCCGTCATGTTCGTACCCTGCTCAATAATATGCAGTCCCATGGTTGGCTCAGTTGGCAAGCAGAATCGGGACGAGGAAAACGCTCCGCATTAATTTTTCATATCAATGGCTTAGAACTACAACAGGCGCAGGCTGAACAGCTGTTAAAAGAAGAAAGTATTGAAAAACTTGTGGCTCTCGTGGGCGATAAAGAGACTATCCGCCAAATGGTCTTATCGGAGCTTGAGCGCAGTTATCGACAAGGTAAAAACTTACTGCGCATCATTTATTACCGTGATTTTCCTAATTTACTTCCCGGCACCCCAATGCGCCGCTCTGAAATCCACTTAATGAGTCAGATATTTAATGGATTAACTCACTTAAATGAGGAAAAAGGGGAAGTAGAAGATGGTATTGCTCACCACTGGCAAGCCATTAACGAGCAACATTGGCGCTTTTATTTACGTCCGGCTATCTATTTTCATCATGGACGTGAAATGCAAGTGGAGGATATTATCCACTCTTTATTACGATTAAAGCAGTGCTGGCCGCTGTTCTCACATATTCACTCGGTCACCTCCTCGCAACCTTACGTGATTGATGTCCATCTGAGCCATCCTGATACGCAATTTCCTTGGTTACTGGGCAGCCCACATGCCGCCATTCTCCCGAAAGAGTGGGAAACCATCAGCGGCTTTAGTCAGCGCCCTATTGGTACGGGTCCTTATGAAGTCGAAACCAATATTCCTCAGAAACTCACCATCAGCGCTTTTGACCGCTATTTTGGCTATCGTGCCTTGTTGGATGAGGTGACTATTTGGGTGGTTCCCGAGCTTTCTGAGCAGATGGTGTGTACCACATTAAAGATGGATGGTGATAAACGCCACAATGACTCTCTCGAAAGCCGCATGGAGGAAGGTTGCTATTTTCTGTTATTCGACCAACGCTCCGACATTTCTCAACGGGAAGATGTGCGTAAATGGCTGTGTAGCTTTTTAACCCCCGTCAACCTACTAGCGCACTGTGAATCCTTCTATCAACGCCACTGGGCGCCTGCTTATGGATTACTGCTTCATTGGCATCACAGTAAAATGCTCTCCCAGCGAACCAAACCTGAAGACTTAACCGAACTAACGGTCACCTTTTATCGCCATCATCATGAATTTTATGCCATCAGCCAAATCATGAAGCGAGTGTTAGAAACCCAAGGAGTAGAGCTTAAAATTAACATCGTTGATTATGATGATTGGTTTAACGGGGATGCAAAGAGCGATATTTGGCTCTCCACTGCCAACTTTTATAAACCTCTTGAATTTTCTATCTTCGCCACGTTGTACGAAATGCCGCTATTGCGTCAGTGTTTAGGAAAAACCCTCGATGAAGAGTTACAGTTGTGGCGCCAGCAAAAATTGGATGTGGAATCTTGGTGCGAGAGCTTGATTGATTCTCAAGTCTTCCACCCCATTTTTCATCACTGGTTAGAGTTACAAGGTCAAAGAACGATGCGAGGTGTTCGTATGAATACCTTTGGCTGGTTTGACTTTAAATCAGCTTGGTTTAAGCCAACTGAGGATAATACACAGAATTGATGATAGTTATAAACAGTTAGAGTGAGTAAAATGGATTTTATTCACTTTTTCTGTGGATATCCATGTGAACAACCAGATAGTAATCAGGGTATATCCCAACTATTCATTTCTAACAAAAAACCACACTAAAAAATAAAACATTATAAATCATAGCAATAAGTGAATTTCACATGAGATATCCACTGTAAGTTTTCCCCTCTTTTTTTGTTAGGAGTTCAACTGAGCAAAGATCAATCAATGCATGTTTTATCCACAAGGAATGTACTTAACTTACCCGCTTTTTGTGACGAGCTTCAATAAATGACATTAGTCAAGGCTGTAAATTCACACAGTAATCGCAGTTTTTCACAGTTATCCAGAAATCCTGTGGATAACCTAGTGCATGATCCTGTGATTATCTTGGGATGAAGTTGAATAACCCTAAATATTCATAATCCCGTCTGTGATTATTATCTAATATCCATATATATATCATGAAGTTAAATACGGTGACTAAAAAGTGTTATACTCACCCTATCTTGCGACCATTTCCTTGGTTATTTTTTAAACACAATCAAATTCTGTCGACTATGTCCTTTATACCGCCTTCACCACCAGAAAATGAAACCGTCTTATTAGCGCGAGCCCAAGCCCTTGCAGGCTATACGCTTGGTGAGCTAGCAACTATCGCAGGTATCCCAATCCCCCCCGATCTTAAGCGAGATAAAGGCTGGGTCGGGACACTGTTAGAGTATTTTTTAGGTGCGACCGCAGGCAGTAAAGCCGAACAAGACTTTGCAGATATTGGAGTCGAGCTTAAAACAATTCCAATCGATCGCCATGGCGTACCATTAGAAACGACGTTTGTCTCTGTCGCGCCACTTACAGGCAATAGCGGCCTAACATGGGAAAATAGCCATGTGCGCCGCAAATTATCTCGTATTCTGTGGTTTCCGATTGAAGGTGAACGCCAAATTCCACTTGCCCAGCGCCGTATTGCAAACCCGCTGATTTGGAGCCCTTCTGCGCTTGAAGAACAACTTTTACGCCAAGATTGGGAAGAGTTAATGGATTTAATTGTGCTGGGAAAAGTCGAAACCATCACCGCTCGTCACGGACAAGTTTTACAGATTCGTCCCAAAGCGGCGAATAATAGAGCGCTAACCGAAGGTATTGGTGAATTTGGGCAGCCAATAATGACATTACCGAGAGGTTTCTATTTAAAAAAAGATTTTACAGGTCCATTATTAGCGCGGCACTTTAACCTCGGTTAATCAGTCAAGGTATCGCCTGTGCCAAACAGACGATTTTTTATTCCATTTTTAAGGCAACAAGATGTTTGAGTGGTTCTTAGATCCCCATGCTTGGATGGCATTGGCAACATTAACAATTTTGGAAGTCGTACTGGGTATCGACAATATTATTTTCTTAAGTATTGTCGTCAGCAAATTACCCGCTCATCAACAAAATAGTGCCAGACGTATTGGGTTAATCGCAGCGATGGGCATGCGCTTAGCACTGCTAGCGTCCATTGCTTGGCTCGCACGCCTCACCACGCCACTTTTCACATTAGCTGAACATACCGTTTCCGCCCGCGACTTAATTTTGTGTGCCGGTGGCTTATTCCTAATTTGGAAATCCAGTCAGGAGATTTTCGATACCATTGAAGGGGAAGACGATGATGGAATAGCCCAGAAAAAAGTGACTTCATTCTGGGGAGCCATTATGCAAATCGCAATTTTAGATATTATCTTCAGTTTAGATTCGGTGATCACCGCCGTGGGGCTATCTGACCATCTGTTTATTATGATGGCAGCTGTGATTATGGCGGTCATGATCATGATGTTCGCCGCGAAACCTATTGGTGATTTTGTGGAGCGTTACCCTTCCGTCAAAATCCTCGCACTCTCTTTCTTGATCCTTGTGGGCTTCACTCTGTTACTTGAAAGTGTTCAGGTACATGTATCAAAAGGCTATATCTATTTTGCTATGTTCTTCTCCATGTCAGTGCAAATGCTCAATATTCTGCGTAGCAAAAAGTGGAAAATGAAAAACAAGCAATAAGTGAAAAATAAACAGTCATAGCCAACTTAGCGTAAGGCGTCCTTTGCTGCAGCAATAGCGCCTTCCACCGCTTTTTTAGCTTGAGGGCTATTTTTCCAACAACTTGACCCCGTTAGTGCCGCGCCCGAAATTAAAATTTCATCGTAAGAAGCTTCACTTAACTGCGCTAAAGATGAAAACCCCATTTGTTCTAATCGGCTAATCACTGTTGGTCCAACTCCCTTCACCGCTAAGAGAATTTGCTTTTCTGAGTCTGAAAATGGCATAAATTATCCTTTTGGCTGTAAAATAGCCGTAATTGAGCGTATATTTTGCAATTAACCTATTTCTTAATTTAAAATTCTGAGCTGTCTATAACAGGTTGAGTTACCTGCCCTACAAATCTGTTTTAGCAAATAGGAAATAACAACGGTAAAGTCATTGACGACTCGCGATAGAAACTAACATGTCGCACTAAAAATTCTATCTTGTAGGTATTTATTATGTATAGCAACAAAATATCCAATACTCGCCATATGTCGATGACATTATCTGATGGGCGACTTTTGTGTTGGTATGAATCTGGCCCTGAACAGGGGTTCCCCGTGATTTTTTGTACTGGCGCAGGGATGAGCGGTACACTGGGCTTTGGCATTGACCGTCTTGAAGAGCTAAATATACGCTTGATAACCCCTGAGCGTGCCGGACTCGGTCAATCCACCTTTGATGAGCATAAATCCCTACAACGCTTTGCTCAAGATATTCAAGAACTTCTGAATGCTCAAAAACTGCCGTCATTTTCCGTTGTCGGTTTTTCTCAAGGTGCCGTTTTCGCCATGGCACTCGCCAGCTACGCCTCCCCTGTTTCTTTATCGCTTGTGTCAGGACAAGACCAATTTGAGTTTCCTGCAACCCGTGCGCAATTAAAACAAGATGTGGTTAATATGCAGGAGCAAGCCATTCATACCCCTGATGCTTTATCGGAATGGTTGATGCGCAATGTGACCTCACAATGGTTACTGGCATTTATTCTTAACTGTAGTGCAGAGATAGACCAGCAGGTTTATAGCGAAGAGAGCTTCTTAACCGCCTACAGTGACTGTATGGAACGTGCATTTATGCAAGGTAACCAAGGCTATGTTCAAGATCTCTTAATCGCCCTGCAGCATTGGCAGTTCAATCCTGAAGATATCCACTGCCCTGTCGCACTGTGGTATGGCGAGCAAGATGTGAGTACCGTGCATTCACCTGATTTTGGTAAAACACTGGCTCAGCGTTTTCCTGATAGCGAACACTTTTTGTTCTCTCATGAAGGCGGCTCAGTTCTGTGGACACAAGCCTATTCCATTCTTGCCCAATTGAAAGAACACAGCCTTTAGGCATAAAAAAAGGTGCCCAATGAAACATTAGGCACCTTAAATAGCGGATTAAAACTTACTTTTTAGACGCTTGGATATATAACAGTTCCAATGCAATCGTCGCTGCGGCTAATGCCGTAATTTCTGATTGGTCATAGGCTGGAGCCACTTCCACCACATCCATCCCAACAATATTCAGTGACTTAATTCCACGCAGCAGTTTTAACGCTTTATCAGATGTTAAACCACCAATCACTGGCGTACCGGTTCCTGGTGCAAATGCAGGATCCAGACAGTCAATATCAAATGTCAGATAAACAGGCATATCACCCACGATCTGTTTGATCTGAGCAACCATGTCATCCACACCACGATCATTCGCTTGAGCCGCATCCAATACCGTGAAACCGTTGTCAGAATCATGCTCAGTACGAATACCAATCTGCACAGAATGATTTGGGTCGATCAAACCTTCTTTTGGCGCATGATAGAACATGGTGCCGTGGTCATACAGGCTGCCATTGCCGTATGTGTCAGTGTGCGCATCAAAATGCACTAACGCCATTTTACCGAAGTGTTTCGCATGGGCGCGCAGTAATGGCAATGTCACAAAGTGGTCGCCACCAAACGTTAAACAGCGTTTACCGGATTCCAACAGCTTTTCAGTGTGAGCTTGCAGCTTGTCGCACATATCTTGCGCATCACCGAAGGCAAACACTACATCGCCGCAGTCAACCACGTTGAGTTTATTCTTTAATTTGAAATCCCATGGCCAACGGTGACTTTCCCATGCTAAGTTTGTTGAAACTTGTCGAATGGCCGCAGGCCCATGACGGCTACCTGCACGCCCGGAAGTTGCCATATCAAATGGAACGCCCGTGATCACCCAATCAGCATCAGAGCTATAGGGTTGAAAATTTAATGGAAAACGTAAAAAACCAAATGCGTTTGAAACCAGTGAATTATCAACCTGATTTCCTAATGTGCTATTAATCATCACTGTTCCTTAATCATTCATCTTCTAAGTAAGTGTAACCGTACAACCCACTTTCAAACTCGTTCACAAAATCTTTTTGCAGCTCGTCGCTTAGCCCAGTGCCTTTCACTTGCTCAATAAAGCTTTCTAACAGTACTTCAGGAACCAGCTTCACATATTGCAGCATATCGGCGACTGAATCGCCCTCTTCACTTTGCAGGTAACGAATGCTGCCTTGGCTATCAACCCACACATCGATGGCGGCAGTATCGCCGAATAAGTTGTGCATGTTGCCTAAAATTTCTTGGTATGCCCCGATCATAAAGAAGCCAATCATCGGCGGATTTTCTGGATCATACGCTGGCATTGGCATGGTGGTTTCCACCCCATCACCATCAACATAATGATCAATAATACCATCTGAGTCACAAGTGATATCCAGCAATACCGCACGTCTGTCTAACGGCTTATCTAAGCCTTCAATTGGCAAGACTGGGAACACTTGGTCAATTCCCCAAGCGTCTGGCAGTGATTGGAACAGCGAGAAATTCACATAGAATTTATCCGCCATACGCTCTTGCAGCTCATCAATAATTGGGCGATGAGCGCGGTTGCTAGGGTCTAAATCTTGCTGAATACGGCGACAGATATTTAAGTATAGCTCTTCTGCCCATGCGCGTTGTGTTAAGTCCAACACACCATGCGCATACTGGGTATGTGCTTCTTGCAAGTCAAACTGGCTATCGTGAAGCCATTCACGCAGCGAGCGGCTATTACCTTGATGCTGCATGGATTCCCACGTTTCCCATAACGAAACCAGTGAACGTGGCGCATCTTCACTCGGCGGTGTGGTTTTGGTGAATTCGTTACGCTCAACCCCAATCACGTTAGAGACTAACACGGTATGGTGAGCGGTCAATGCACGCCCAGACTCGGTGATCACCGTTGGGTGTGGCAAGTTAAACTCTTCACACGCATCGCCAATCGCCCAAATCACGTTGTTCGCGTATTCGTTCAAGCCATAGTTAACCGAACAATCTGACTGAGAACGCGTACCTTCATAATCAACGCCTAAGCCACCGCCCACGTCAAAGCACTGAATGTTGACACCTAATTGATGCAACTCGACGTAGAAACGGGCTGACTCACGAACCCCTGTCGCGATATCACGAATATTCGCCATTTGAGAACCTAAATGGAAGTGCAATAATTGCAGGCTATCCAAGCGGTTCGCATTGCGTAAAATTTCGACTAATTGCAGAACTTGTGTTGCCGCCAATCCAAATTTAGATTTTTCACCGCCACTCGCCTGCCATTTACCGGAACCTTGGGATGCTAAACGGGCACGAACACCTAAACGAGGCGTCACTTCCAGTTTTTGTGCTTCTTCCAGCACCATCTCGATTTCAGACATTTTTTCGATAACTAGGTACACTTTGTGCCCCAGTTTTTCGCCGATTAATGCCAGACGAATATATTCGCGATCTTTATAGCCGTTACACACAATCACAGTGCGAGTGCGACCTGCGTTGGCTAATACTGCCATTAATTCCGCTTTTGAACCCGCTTCTAACCCTAAAGGTTCCCCAGAATTGACCAGCGACTCAATCACACGACGTTGTTGGTTAACTTTAATTGGGTAGACTAAAAAATAGTCCCCTTTATAACCGTAAGATTCGCGCGCACGTTTAAACGCCGCGTTAATTGAACGCAAACGGTGTTGCAAAATTTGAGGGAAACAGAACAGCGCAGGTAAACGTAAATGTTCCTGCTCTTCTTTAACTTGGTAGACTAAATCAGCTAAATCAACAAAGGTGTCAGGGTTTTCAGGATTCGGGCAAACACAGACATTTCCGCGCTCATTCACCTGATAGTAACCACCGCCCCAATACGCAATATTGTAAGTTTGGCGCATCTTGCGAGCGATATTATCATTCATAATAAACTCCTAGTATGGAGGGGTGAGTGATGCGTTCTCCTTCCAGACAAGCAGCGACCAAGCGCATGATGCAACTAGGCAGTAATGTCAGGGAAACAGCGATACTCAGATTGTAATTAAAGTGCTTAGAACTTCTAAACGGTGACAATATATATCCACAGACTTAGCAGACGACTACATTATAGATTACTGGCTAAGTATTATGGATCTATGATAGGTATGACGGTAACTTCGCGATGAAGTCAACATAGACAGGAAAGTAAAAGCCAATGTCACACGGCGATCCGCGTAAGACGGTTGGATACTGTTATTCAGCAGATTATGGATCATCGCCCATTAACCCCCAATATAACTGTTTTCCCCTTAAAAACTTCAATGATTATTATTGAAATTCAACCGGTTATAAACATTCCTGATAGAAAGCAGACTCATGGCTGACCTGCTGGTATATAGCGGGAAATGACAACCATCCGCTACGGTCGCAGTTTATACCTCGAATAGCCCCAAAATGCAAAAGCAAATTATCTAAAATTTCACATTCACGATAAAACTAACTGAATTAGCCATTTATGCGCTTATCATTTTAGGCTGAAAAACAGGTAGAAATTATTCATTGAAAAGTCTAGAATAGCCGTCTAGATGTTAAAACATCCAACTATAATGTTCTTTGAATTCTTAAGGTATTAATCTCATGTCTACACACCTCTTTACTTCTGAGTCCGTATCAGAAGGGCATCCTGATAAAATTGCAGACCAAATTTCTGATGCGGTCCTTGATGCTATTCTTGAACAAGACCCAAAAGCGCGCGTAGCTTGCGAAACCTATGTCAAAACCGGCATGGTCATGGTTGGTGGTGAAATCACTACCAGTGCATGGGTCGATATTGAAGAAATTACGCGTAAAACCGTTCGTGAAATCGGTTATACCAGTTCAGACATGGGCTTTGATGCCAACTCTTGCGCAGTATTAAGCGCAATTGGTAAACAATCACCAGATATCAACCAAGGTGTTGACCGTGCAGATCCTTTAGAACAAGGCGCTGGCGACCAAGGTCTAATGTTTGGTTATGCAACTAACGAAACTGACGTATTAATGCCTGCACCGGTGACTTATGCACACCGTTTAGTGCAGCGCCAAGCTGAAGTTCGTAAAAATGGCACACTGCCATGGTTACGCCCAGATGCGAAAAGCCAAGTCACCTTCCAATACGATGACAACAAAATTGTCGGTATTGACGCGGTAGTTCTGTCCACACAGCACTCAGAAGATATTGACCAAAAAGCTTTACACGAAGCGGTTATGGAAGAGATCATCAAGCCGGTTCTGCCAGCTGAATGGTTATCTCCAGCGACTAAATACTTCATCAACCCAACAGGTCGTTTCGTTATCGGCGGACCAATGGGTGACTGTGGTTTAACTGGTCGTAAAATTATCGTTGATACCTACGGCGGTATGGCACGTCACGGTGGTGGGGCATTCTCTGGTAAGGATCCATCAAAAGTTGACCGTTCTGCTGCTTATGCTGCGCGTTATGTTGCAAAAAACATCGTTGCTGCAGGTTTAGCCGACCGTTGTGAAATCCAAGTTTCTTACGCTATCGGTGTCGCAGAGCCTACCTCTATCATGGTAGAAACGTTCGGTACGGGTAAAGTTGACGAAGCATTGCTTGTGAAATTAGTCCGCGAATTCTTTGACTTACGTCCTTACGGTCTAATTCAAATGCTGGATTTATTACACCCAATGTACCAGCAAACTGCGTCTTATGGTCACTTTGGTCGCCCACAATTCCCATGGGAAAAAACCGACAAAGCGGCACAACTGCGCGAAGCTGCTGGCCTGTAATTTTCGCTAGTGTCACTGACGCTAAGCGCAAAAATCAGCTTAATAAAGACCCATCTTAATGATGGGTTTTTTTATGCCTAAAATTGCTCTCCAATGTAATGAGTCAAATAACCTTTCTATTCGCCTCATTTTTTGGGTAGAATAAACTCAATATTCACCTCATCGGAGCGCAACATGTGGATTTGGGAACAACCTAATTGGCCTACCTTTACCTATGATCAAACGCAGTTACAACCATTACTGCGTGATGTTGTTTTTCTTCAAGGCAAACTGAATGGTCGATGCGATACCTTTGATATCCGCCAACACGTATTGGATAACATCCTCGCCAATATCATTTATTCCAGTGATATTGAAGGCGAAAAGCTTGATGCACGCTCCGTACGTTCTTCCCTTGCTAACCATTTGGGCATTTCCGATGATGCACCGTTCCCGATAGATCAAAAAACACAAGGCTTAGTTGAATCCGCCTTAGATGCGATCAGCAATCTTGAAAAAACATTAACCGCTGAACGGCTGTGCCAATGGCATGCATTGATGTTTCCATCGAATGAAAGTCTGTTTAATAAAATTGCCGTTGGGTGTTTTAGGACTAATTCAATACAAGTCGTCTCTGGGCGATTAGACAAGCCCACTATTCATTTTGAAGCGCCGCCAGCAGAGCAAGTTCCTCACGAAATTGAGCAATTTCTGTCGTGGTTTAACCGCAGCCACCATGATTCGACATTAGACCCCATTCTTCGCGCTGGCATTGCCCATTTATGGTTTCTTACTATTCACCCTTTCGATGATGGAAATGGTCGAATTGGGCGTTTAATCATGGATTTAGCCTTAGCTCAAGCCGAAAAAACTACGGTTAGGCTGTATGCAATGTCTCAATGTATCAATGAACAAAAAAAGCAATATTATCAAATACTCGAACAATCCCAACGTGGAAATGTTGACCTCACCCAATGGCTGATTTGGTTTATTAGCACACTGCGTAGCGCCATCAATGAAACCTTACAACAGATCCAATTAACTATTGAAAAAACAAAATATTGGAGTCGTTTTGACCAACGTATTTTGCGACCAGAGCAGTTAAAAGTGCTAAATAGGATGCTGGATGGTGACTTTGCTGAGGGGATCAATAACCGCCAATATATGGCTGTGGGAAAAGTGAGTCGCTCAAGTGCCACACGCCATTTATCAGAGCTTGTCGAGCACGGCTTTCTTGAGGAAGGCGCTAGCGGTGGACGCAGTACACGATATCGCTTAAGCCAAGAACCGCTATTTACGGGGTCATGGTGTTAAATTGATAGGGTTAAATTGATAGGGTTAAATTGATGAGTCAATTAACGGTTATATTCGCCTCATTTTCTGGGTCGAATAATCCCATTAATTGACTCATTAGTCTTGATGACTTTCTGATGCGTGAAACTTACTTTTCAGTACGTTGAAACAGCTGGAAAATGGCCATTCCCGCTATCATCGCCAGCGTAAACAAAATACCTTGAGTCAGTCCCATACCAGTTAATAAAATAGCAGGCCCCGGGCAAATTCCCCCAAGCCCCCAACCTAAACCGAACAACACGCTGCCTATCACTAATTTTTTATCAATAATTTTACTGCTTGGGATCTGTAATGGGCAATTCAGTATACTGGTTTTGCGCTTTTTCACTAACTGGAATGCGATACCGCTTATCACCATTGCCACTGCCATGGTAACCAACAAAGAGGGATCCCAATTTCCCGTGATATCCAGAAATGCCAAAATTTTTGCGGGATTACCCATACCGGCTAACAGCAAGCCCAGCCCAAATAAAATACCGGAAACTAACGCGATAATGATTGGCATCACTTTATCCTCTTAACCCAAAGTGGTTAATCACAGCGACCGTGATAAAGGCCACCAGCATAAAAATAGCCACCGCAACCATGGAACGACGGGAAAATCTCGCCATGCCACAAATGCCATGTCCACTGGTGCAACCGCTACCTAATCGTGTCCCAAAACCCACTAACAACCCCGCAGCAATCAGTAATGGCATACTCGTTGCTATAGTGACTTCTGGCGTATACACAAAGGTAATAAACAGTAATGGTGCAACCAAGATCCCGACAATAAACGCCAGTTTCCACGCCGTATCCCCTTTAGTGGGTTTAAGGACTCCCGCTAAAATCCCGCTGATCCCGGCAATTCGCCCATTAAGAATCAATAATATTGCCACTGCTAAACCAATCAAAACACCGCCAACTGCCGCAGAGCCTGGCGTAAAATGCGCCCAATCAATCGTCATTTTAATTCCCCTTCACTGGACAATAGAGTTGATACAACGTATTGAGTAAGGTAAATAATTTCTCATCTGCAATAGAATAATAGATACGCTTACCTTCCCGACGCGTTGCGACTAATCCTTCATTTCTTAGTACGGTTAACTGCTGCGATAACGTTGGCTGCACAATACCTAGCGAAGCTTCTAAATCGCTCACGCACGCTTCGCCCTGCGTTAATTGGCACAGCAATAATAGTCTGTCTGGGTTCCCCAGTGTTTTTAATAATGACGCAGTTTGCGTTGCGGCTTGGGTCATTGCTAAAAGCAGCTGTTCTGAATTTGGTTGTTCACTCTTTGGCATCATTGGATCCCTTGTTACTTATGTATATTATTATACCTAAAAATAATATATATTTTGATATATTAATTGTCAATTATCACTTGTTAGAACTCTATGACTTCACGTATTCTTGAGGACATGAAAACAATCCGAGTCCCCATCCTGCTCCAACAGCGAGTGATGAAAACCCTGCGTGAAAAGCTCGCGTTAGCTGAAGAAAAACTGGAACAGAAATTTCCAGAGCCTTCCATCAACTATAAACAGCGTGGAACCACCGCGGGCAGCGCCTATTTAAAAGATTGGGAAATTCGCGTTAACCCGACGTTGTTAATTGAAAATCCAGATAATTTTGTGGATGAAGTGATCCCCCATGAACTCGCTCATTTACTGGTTTATCGTGTATTTGGACGTAAAGGGGTCGCCCCTCATGGCAATGAGTGGAAATGGATGATGCAGACTGTTTTAGGGGTAACGGCGAAACGGACTCACAACTTTGCAGTGACCAGCGTCAAAAGCCAAACTTTTCGTTATCTTTGTGGTTGCGACACAATTCATGAACTGACCATCAGAAGGCATAACAAAGTTGAACGTGGTGAAAACCAATATTTATGTCGAAAATGCGGGGAAATTCTCAAGCGAGAAATTGAGTCAGCGGCAGAGTGTTAATTCCCTGCCGCATCAAGAGGTAGGACTGAACTTAAGCGAACTCCGTCATCACTAATTTCGCGATTTCAAAGTAAATAATCAAGCCAGTACCATCAATAAATGTCGCGATGAATGGCGCAGAAACTACCGCTGGGTCAACCTTTAGCTTCTTCAGAACCATTGGGATAATAGAAGAAACAATCGCGCTCCACACGGTAATAGCCACAATCGTTAAGCTCACCACGATAGTCACTTCATGACCCACACCTAGGATCCAAGCACGAATTAATGCCGCGCCGCCAATGGTGACAGCCACTAAGAACGAGGTTGAAACTTCTTTTTTCAATACCGCACCGAGGTTACGTAAACTTACTTCCCCCAACGCCATCGCTCTCACGAGTGTCGATGTGATCTGAGTTCCGCTGTTTCCGCCGGTACCAATCAACAATGGAATAAAGAACGCCAGTGAAATGGCGGCTTCAAGTTGCTCTTCGAACGCTTTCAGCACAGTTCCAGTATAGGCTTCCGCCACAAACAGCATTAATAACCACACAACACGCTTACGCCATAAAGTGACTGGACTGGTGGTTAAATACGGCTCTTCGAGTGGCGTAGTCGCCCCCTGCAATTGTGCATCGAGGGTATTTTCGTCTTCAATAAGCTCTGCTATATCTTGAGGACGTAATACACCCATTAACTTACCGAACTGAACAACGGGGATCATATCCAAACCGCTATGATTAATTAAATCATAAACATCATGGCGTGATTGTTCAGGGGAAACAGAGAAATAATTGTGGCGCATAATATCCGACACTAATAAATCCTCTGCTGAGGCAAGTAATGATTTAACGGACAGAATTCCATTTAAATAGTTTTCACTATCTACGACAAATAAATACGTTGGAATTTGTTCGCCTTCGAGATGTTCAATAAGACTTTTCTTCACACATGCCACAGAGTCGGCAACCGATACTGGCAAATATGATTGGCTCATATAAGCGTGAACAGTTGAATCATCAATTTTAGTTGGTTGTGATTGATTAGACTTTTGACGAGCGTCTTTCATCGCGGATTGTGCAATAGCTACTGCACCCGCTTTGTTCTGGGTAGAAAATGACATTTTTTTAGTCCCTATTACTGTTGTTTACTCAAACAGTACTCACATAGGGGCGAAACCAGATGAGAGAATGCGATTGCTATCTCTTCGTCTCGGTTTTAGCACTATACAACGTATCCTGAATCAATCAGGAAGTTACATGGGGATATACCTTCGGTCGATATATCCTGTCCTAATCTTGGGCGTCTCTCGACGTCGTCAGATCAGTAACCTATGTTTGTATAGGAGCCTCGCCTAACGAGATACTGCACTTTGGATGCGGCGCGAATTATACCCACTGAGTGTTCAATTACCACCCTTTTACCCCGCTCTTTTTTTAATAGCCCACCCTCGTTTAAGTTTTGTTTAAGTTAATGTATATCAAAAATTCAGCGTGTAACCATTTGTAACTTTAATAGAAACTTATATTATTCATAATACATAAAGTCATAATCACGCTATAAATTACTTTATTATTTTTTAATTATATTTTGCTGCTCAAGTAAATCGATTAATAAACAAAAAAGCCACCTTATTTATATTCATAATAAGATGGCAATTAATGAGGCATTTAAATTTTATATTATCGAAAATCGATTAAGCGATTTCTGTGTCACCTTGTAATTGGCAACTGCACGCTAAAACATAGCCGTTAGCAATTTCGTCTGCGGTTAATGTCATGGTACTGCTGGTTGTATAATTTCCCGAGAGCACTTTGGTTTTACAGCTACCACACACACCCGCGCGACACGCCGCAATTACCGGTTGTTTATTCTGTTCTAACGCAGACAGCAGCGATGTTCCCACGGGTACAGTGAAATTCACTAAACGGTGACGAATTTTTAAGTTCAATACCTCTTCACTCACGGCCTCATCGCCGCCAGTGGTAAAGCGCTCCATAAAGAAGTGCTCTGCTGGAACGCCTAGTGCCTTAGAAAATTCCTGTACATTTTTCATATACGGAACAGGCCCGCAAGTCATTACCACTCGCCCGTGAATATCCGGTACTAACTCCAGCAATTTTTCTTGGCTTAAGCGACCTTGTGCAACACCGCCGTTATCGGGTGTTTCCGGCATGATGCACAACTGCAAACGTTGCGGATATTGCTGAACCAATCTTTGCCACTCACTAGCAAAAATGACCTGCTTTTCATCTCGCACATTAAACAGTACTTTGACATCCGTTTCTGGGCGATTCGCCATCAGCCAGCGAGTCATCGACATGATCGGCGTGACACCGCAGCCTGCCGCTAACATTAAGTATTGGTGGCTTTGAACATTGGCACAAGTAAACTCCCCTTGCGCCTCAGACAGCCAAAGATAATCCCCTGGTTTGACCGCTCCAGTTAGCCAACAAGAGCCTGCTCCCTCGTCTAATCGTCTCACCGTAATGGAGATAAAACGGCTTTGCCCCGGCGATGAAGACAAAGTATAAGCACGCATCACGTCATCACTGTTTTTGATACTCACCAGCGCATACTGTCCCGGTTCATATTGGTAAAAATCATGATTAATCAGGTTAATTGTCCAAACATCTGAGGTTTCCTGCACAATCGAGTGAATTTGCATTCTGTTCGGACATAGGCTTGTTGGCATGGTCATGGGTTACTCCTTGCAAGGGGGAAAGCCGCTTCCCCCTTGGTTTCCATCAAATTACGCAGGCAGGATTTCCGCCAAATCTTGTTCAACCGTGGTAATGCTGCGCATACCGAATTTTTCATTCAGAATATTCAGCAGATTTTCGGTTAAGAAGCCCGGAGCCGTTGGACCGGTGTAAATGTTTTTCACACCCAGAGCAAGCAGGGTTAACAAGATCACAATGGCTTTTTGCTCGAACCAAGAGAGGATCAGGCTCAGCGGTAAGTCATTCACGCCACAACCTAATTTCTCTGCTAAGTTCACCGCTAACATAATGGCAGAATAGGCATCGTTACATTGACCCACATCCAGTAAACGCGGTAAGCCTTCTAAGGTGCCGAAGTCCAGTTTGTTGAAACGGTATTTACCGCAAGCCAACGTTAAAATCAGGCAGTCTTTCGGTACGCTACGAGCGAAATCCGTGTAGTAACTACGTTCACCACGGCTACCATCACAACCACCGACTAAGAATACGTGGCGTAATTTTTTCTGAGCAACGAGATCAATCACCGCATCCGCAGCACCCAGCAGGGTTTGACGACCAAAACCGACAGTAATTTTGTGTTCGATTTCAGTGTATGGGAAGCCTGCCATTTCCTGCGCTTGCGCTATCATTTCAGCAAAACTGTCGCCCGTAATGTGTTTCACGCCCGGCCAGCCCACAATGCTACGAGTCCAGATACGCGCTTTATATTCACCTACATCAGGGTCGATAATGCAGTTAGAGGTCATTAAAACAGGGCCTGGGAACTTAGCAAATTCCACTTGCTGATTCTGCCAACCACTGCCGTAGTTACCCACTAAATGAGCGTATTTTTTCAGTTCAGGGTAACCATGAGCAGGCAGCATTTCACCGTGGGTGTAAATATTAATGCCTGTGCCTTCGGTCTGTTCTAACAACATTTTTAAATCTTTCAGGTCGTGACCTGAAATCAAAATACATTTACCGGCAACTGGGCGCACGTTAACTTCCGTTGGAACAGGATGACCAAATTCCCCCGTTTCGCCGGCATCCAGAATTTCCATGATTTTGAAGTTCATCATGCCGATAGCCATTGCATTGTTGAGCAGCTCATTCATATCCGCTGGCAATGTGCCTAACCACGCCATAATTTCATGGTATTGAGCATAAATCTGGTTATCAAACTGACCTAAAACGTGAGCGTGCTCCATATACGCCGCCGCACCTTTCAAGCCATACAGGCACAGCATACGTAAGCCATGAATATCCTCGCCAATTTGCGCTTTATCGATATCTAACGCAAATTGTGCCGCTTGCTGTTGCAGGGTCGCAATATCCTGCCCTGCTAATTGCAGGTTGATCAATGGATGGTTAAATGCCACTGCACTATTCACTGACAGGCAATGTTTGATTAATTTATCACGCAGATAAATGGCTTCACGGGCATAACCGATAATACGTTCAGAATCGAAGTTAACGTTGGTCAATGTAGAGAAGAAAGCGCGCGGTGCGAAACTGTCCACATCATGATCAATAATGCCCAGTTCACGAGCCACCACCGCACTGGCAGATAAGCTTTGCAGGACAGCAACTAATAAATCTTGCAGGTCTGAAGTTTCAGCGGTTTTACCGCACATACCTTGCGAATAAGCGCAGCCATTGGTTGCTGGAGTTCTAATTGTTTGTTCACATTGCACACAATACATGGAGGAAACCCCTTTAAGTTGCATTTCATATACAACATTAAGATTACCCCTTTTAAATAAATAGAAAAGCACCTTAAAATTCTATTTGCAGGTTTGTTGATCTACATTAACTTTCACTATAAATAAGAATTATTCAATGTTGTAAAATAGACAGTTTCACTAAGCACAGTTGATTTTTCGCTGGGGTTTCAAAGCAGTATTGCTATACTATGTTTATCATTCATACTTCATAAGTTATTGTTGTTAAATCATTTTAAGAGAATCAAAAAGCGATGATGCAGGCTAATTCGACTCCAAAATCAGACAACAAAACCCATTTTAGTTTTTTACGTCACGTGAAAGAATCCGATAAAACGCCACTCAAAGTGCTTGTTTTAGCGGCTATTATTGGTGCCGTCGTTGGGCTGATAGGCTCCCTGTTTATGCTAGGGACAGAGTGGGTCAGCAATATTCGTATCGCGTCTGTTAACCAATATGTCACCAACAAATGGTTGGTGATCCCCGCTATGTTTGTGGCTTCAGCCCTATTGGCCATGCTCGGCTATTATTTGGTTAAACGCTTTTCACCTGAAGCGGGGGGATCTGGGATCCCGGAAATCGAAGGGGCACTGCAAGATTTGCGCCCTGTCCGTTGGTGGCGCGTGATCCCAGTGAAATTTATCGGTGGGTTAGGTACGTTAGGTTCAGGTATGGTGCTCGGTCGTGAAGGACCTACCGTACAACTGGGGGCGAACATTAGCCAAATGTTTTATGACCTATTTCGCCTCAAAGATAATGAATCTCGCCATACATTATTAGCTGCGGGCGCCGCTGCGGGTCTATCTACCGCCTTTAATGCCCCATTAGCGGGGATCCTGTTTATCATCGAAGAGATGCGACCACAATTTAAATACAGCCTGATTTCCATCAAAGCCGTGTTTATTGGTGCCGTCAGTGCCACCATTGTTTTTCGCCTTATTAATGGTGAAGCCGCGGTGCTGAATATTGGGCAATTCTCCTCTGCCCCCATGGAAACTCTGTGGTTATATCTGATTTTAGGCATGTTATTTGGGATCGTGGGAATTGGCTTTAACCGCTTCTTGCTCTATCTGCAAAGCCTATTTTTAGCTTTTTACCAAAATAAAGTGTCGCGGTTTGTTTTGATGGGCGGTTTGATCGGGGGTAGCTGTGGCGCTATCGGTGTGTTTGCTCCTGAAGTCGTAGGGGGTGGCTATAGCGTGATCCATCAAATGGTGGCCAATAGCTTTACTATCACCATGCTGATGGTCTTTTTTGCCCTGCGCTTTTTAACCTCAACCATCAGCTTTAGTTCCGGTGCGCCAGGGGGGATTTTCTCGCCATTATTAGCCCTTGGTACACTGTTTGGCGGAATCTATGGTTATGCGGCACTGGAGCTATTCCCACATTATTCGATTGAAGTCGGTACCTTTGCAATAGCCGGCATGGGAGCGCTGTTTGCCGCCACAGTGCGTGCGCCATTAACGGGCATTGTCTTAGTGTTGGAAATGACCAATAACTATCAATTGATTTTACCGATGATTATTACCTGCATTGGCGCAACGATGGTGGCGCAATTCTTAGGGGGTCGACCACTTTATTCTGTACTGCTCGAAAAAACTTTAGAGCGCAGCGAAAAACAAGCGGCAACGTCTAATCCCTAAAATTCATTTATATCTCACCATAGAACGCAAAATGGGTTGCCTAGGCAACCCATTATGTTGATGACAAAGAGGGATAAAAGCGTGGTTTTTCCCTCTTTGTGTTATCAGGCGAAAATCAATAAATTGATTTTCCTTTTATCTTCGCTATCGCAGGTTATTTTTTCTTAGCAATCAACGTTGCAAAGTTCAATTTAATTCGGTTACCTTGCGCATCCGTTCTGTGCAAGTGTCCTGGGTTTTCATTGTATTTGAGGATTTCCCAGTCTTGATAATACTGCTGTAATTCACCTGGTTTTAAGAAGCACTTAAATGGCACCATATCCAGTGGCGCATCCGGCGTTTCTACCGCGCATACCACAATATTAATCCCACCCGCTCGAGTATGCGATTGCATATCCGCGATAATGTCAGCAATTTTATCCCGTTGTAGGAACATCAACACGACTGTAGAAACAATCAAATCATAGTCACCTTGGATTTGGTGGCTATTAATGTCATATAGCGCGGTATGGATATTTTCTATGCCCGATTGCTGCTTAACAGTTTCAATGGCTTGAATATGGTTTTGGTTAATATCAACCGCCGTCACATCATACCCTTGCTGAGCAAGGTAGAAGCTATTACGCCCACGGCCGGAACCTAAATCCAATACTTTGCAAGGTTTTGCTAAGTTATTCTCGCAAAGATAGCGCACTTCAGAGTGAGGCACACTGAGATCATACTGTTTATAAAACGCAATTTCAGGACGACATAAAAAAGAGAGTTGGCAACGCATATCATCGCTGCAATCGGCAATACGATGCCAGACTTGCGGCTGGATCACTGGCGGTTGATTTTGCGTATCAAACGTAAATTTTTGCTCGCTGCCATCTTCACCAAAAATAATAAAATCGAGGGAGCCTTGTAACACCTTCAATTGGGCGAATGTGTCTTCCTTGGTGTTATGGCGTTCTTGGAACATTAACGGAACCGAAGCCTTATCCCAAACAGGCATGGTTTTGTAGCACACTAATTCAGTCATGGGGTCACCTTTAAGTTGCATATTAAATACATCTTATGACGTTCATCTTGATAGTGCAACGTTTTCATAGATAGAAAATGAATGAGTTGATGTGCATCAACCTCCTGGGCACAGGAGGTTGAATTCGGAATCTTGGACTTAGAAACTCGGTTTTAAAAATTTGGTTTTATAAACTTGGTTTTATAAACTTGGTTTTAAAAACTTGGTTTTAAAAACTTAGTAACCCAGCTGCTCTGCACTCAGCCCTAAAAATTCAAACGGTTTGGTATCCACATATTGCGCAGTCGCATCACCCGAATAGATATGGCTTTGCTCTTCACCGAGATCTAGTTTTTTCACTTTTCCGGTTTCATTGGAAAAATCAATTTTCTTTAGATCCGTCCAAAAAATATTTGGCGTTAAAGCAGATTCAAAGAAATAGAGTTGACGCTTGCTGTCAACCAGTGTACGCCAACGGGTAGAAGAGATCTCAGGAGACGTTTCCGATGTTAAACCGTAGGGGACGGACACATTTCGGATCACCCCAAACACACTGGCAACCGCTTTATTTGGCGTCGTTTTTTGTGGGATAGCATTGATGTAGAACTGCGCTCGTGCGAAACGATCCGCTGAGCGGTTGGTTCCCGGTAGCATTACCGTGCCACCAATACCTTGCCAATACTCTTGCATCGCTAACTGCTTTTCATAAGCTGGTGAGTTAGTCATGACTTGATATTTACGGCTATGATGAATGACTTGTTTGCCATCGATATATTCGATAATCGCGCTATCACCGCTCGCATCAGACAGCGATAAATGCAGAGTCGCTAAGCGATTTTGTCCCGGAACCTTGTCAGTCGCGACTATCAATGGCGTTTTTTCTAATGCGGCAACGGCTTCTTCAACCGTGGCATAGTTGTCCAGCATATATTGCGCCCATAGCGAAATAGACAGTGCGGGCTTTTTATTATCTAACTCAGGATATTTCGATTCTGCAAGCCAGAGTAAGTTTGCTACTAACCCTTTTTCATTAACGCCATCTGTCGTAGAAATATCGTAACCTGACGCTATCACGCTACCGTATTTGGATTTCCATTTGAGTGATTGTGGCCCTGCCGCGCCATTTCGTTCCATGCCTCGTGGGAAAATCCATAAATTGGTACCCACATCATATTTCCAATCCATGGTTCTACCGGTCATGATTTGTTGATCTTCCCCGAGATAAACAACGCGGGTACAAGCCTGAGAAACCATGGCAGGAACATAAATTGCAGCGATGGTTAAGAGCGTAACAATGCTTTTCTTCACAAATCGCATCTTGCCTCCAAGGGGTATTGAATAAGTAGCGCAGATAAGCTGCGCGAATAAATAACTATTATTTATATTAGACAGTATATCGTTTTCAGCGTGTTTTTAGAGGATGGATATTGAAACAAAATGCAACAAGGATTAACTCAATCAAACTGTTTACGTTTTCCAGTGAGTTAATCCTATTAAAGAAATGGATTAGCAGCCCGCTATTATTTTTTCTTTGCAGAAAACCATGAGCGTAATAATGCCGCTTTTTTCTGATTGTCAGGAATATTCAGTGCGGAGTCATACAAGCTAATCGAAATTTGGCAAACTGTTGCAGGTGATTTTTTTCCAGCCTTCACATCAATCAGCATGGTGACGTCATTCCCGTATTTTTCCGTTAATTTGATTCTCAGAGAGTCCATTAATGCCTGATACTCTTCTTCAGATAACGAGGTACGCTTCTCGCTAGCTTCGCTGGAAATCAACAAAGCATCGATCGCACTCACTTGTTTTAATAAGACATCTTGGCTTTTTTGTGGCGGAATGACATCCGCAGGATCCCTTAACTGAGGGAATAGCGCGTCGTAACACATTTTTCCTGATGGATCTTGCTCTAACAATGATTTGATATTGTCGTTCACTTTAGCGACAAAATTAATCACTGTTTCATCGGAGGCATAAGGCATACGCTCAACGACCAGCTTCATTGATTGGCTCACAACCTGATCCAATAATTGACGACGTAAATCTTCATTAGCTGGATCATATTGAGACATTAAAGGCTCGAAGCTCTGGTAAGTGACAGGGCTTAATTTTTTGATAGTGACTAAAATCGGCAGTTCTTTCTCAACTTGAGCAATGGCCTCTGAATGAATTTCGCTATTACTTTCCGTCGATAGTACGTTGTTGTCTTTACTTAACCAGTAAAAACCCAGCGCAAAGATAATAAAAATGATGCTAACGACTACTGCGATTTTGCGTGAACTGTTTGTATTCAAAGTGAATCTGCCTTTTAACAATCTGTCTTTTAACAATTTGTTGTTAACAACAAAAGCCAAAAAACCAATACTCAATAATAAACTCTTATCATTATTCTAGTCGTGAATGCGGATATATCGCTATAGGAATAAGAGTAAATGCGAAGAAAAAAGCAGAAAATTAACAGTTCTAATGAGTATTTAGAATGAAAAAACCGCAGACACATATTTCAGTCTCTGCGGTTTTGAAAAATCGAAGGAAAGTATTTCAAAAATACGAATTACTTAACTTGAACACCTTCAACAGACAGCATTAATTCAACTTCTTGAGATTTAGGGCCTAAATCAGATTTGATATTAAACTCTTTCAGTTTAATGTTCCCTTTCGCTTCGAAGCCTGCGCGGTAGCCACCCCAAGGATCTTTACCTTCACCCGTTAATTTCGCATCTAAAGTGATTGGTTTCGTCACGCCGTTTAAGGTGAAGTCCCCCGTTACGAGGTATTTATCACCCTCTTTTTTCACTTCTGTAGAAACAAATTTCGCTTCTGGGAATTTTGCTGCATTTAAGAAATCTGGGCTACGTAAATGCTTATCACGCTCTGCGTGGTTAGTGTCGATGCTGCCAGTTTTAATCGTCACTTCAACTTTATCTTTCGCCGGATCTTTCGCGTCGTAAGTAAAGTTACCATCAAAATCTTTAAAGCTACCGTATAACCAGCTGTAGCCTAAATGCTGGATACGAAACTCAATAAAACCGTGTTGGCCTTGTTTATCAAATTGATAGTTTTCTGCCAGTGCAGATCCTGCTGATAATAATAAAGTACCCGCAGCAAGACCTAAAATAGATTTCTTCAACATAACTCTCTCCACGTTATTTATCGGGATTAAAACCCAACATTCTTTTTAAAGTAATATCACCATCAAAGAAATGGTGTTTTAAAGCTGCAAATGCATGCAAAACAGATAACAAAACAACAGCCCAAGCTAAATAAAGGTGAATTTCACCTGCTGTATCCGCTTGTTCTGCTGCACCTGTAAATAATGCAGGCACTTCAAACCAACCAAATACACTTATTGCTTGTCCATCCGCAGTTGAAATTAAATAACCGCTGATCAAAATAGAGAATAAAATAATATAAATTAAAAGCTGAACCGTAATTGAAGCAAATTTCGTTAATTTGCTATAGCTCGATAACGGCTTAGGTGGTGGAGAAATAAATCGCCAAACCACACGAAAAAGCATGATAAAGAATAGCAACATTCCTATGCTTTTATGTATTTCAGGAGCTTGATGGTACCAGGTGTCATAATAGCCTAATGACACCATCCATAAGCCTAATGCAAACATTCCATATACGACAATTGCGACCAACCAATGAATGAGCAGCGAAAGATGCCCATAACGAGTGGCGTTATTTTTCCATTGCATAGTTTAAAAACCATATAGTTTTAAAGGTAATTACTTGTTTTACCAAGTAGGAATAATCATAAGGTTAATCTGGCTTTATTCCTATCCCAAAGTTAAACAAATATTTTGTCGAAGATATTCAAATAGTATCATCATCATAATGAAAAATAGGTGAATTCTATTTTTCTTATTACAAGCGTAAACCTTTAATAAAGAATCTTCTGTTTATGTAAATAGATTACACCTAATAACGTCCGTGATTATTTAATCTGCTGATTTTCTTATTGCTCATCATAATATGATAGATGAATTTGTTATAAATGTAGTTCAGCTTTTCTAAAATAGGTAGGCAAGATTTTTATTTCAACGAATAAATTAACCTAATTTTCTCTATTCCTGCTAAATTGATACTCTGTCTATGGGTTGTTTTTTCTTTATTCTTAGAGGCTAGCGTATGTATACATTATGGATTGCCAATAAAAATTACTCCTCATGGTCTCTAAGACCTTGGATCTTGTTAAAAGCATTGCAAATCCCTTTTGAAGAGAATATTTGCTTCTTCGAAAATGGAAAAAGTAGCCATGAAAAATTTAGCCGTTTTTCACCTTCAGGCTTAGTGCCATGCCTGATTGATGGTGATAAAACCATTTGGGACTCTTTGGCAATTTGTGAATATGTTGCCGAAGATTTCCCTCAAGTTTGGCCCACTGAAAAATCAGCGAGAGCCTGGGCTCGCTGCGCGAGCGCTGAAATGCACGCAGGTTTTTCTGCACTACGCCAACAGTGCCCGATGAATGTGACAAGAAATGAAGCTCTCACTGAAATATCCCATGAGCTACAAGGAAACTTAAATCGCATTCAGCAATTATGGCAGGAAGGATTTGATAAGTTTGAAGGGCCTTGGTTAGCAGGAAAACACTTTACTGCCGTCGATGCATTTTTTGCACCAGTAGCATTTCGCATTCAGAGCTACCAATTAAAAGTCAATGAACACGCTCAACAATGGATTGAACGCATTATTGCATTACCGGCGATGCAAGAGTGGAAACGTGCTGCAGAAATCGAGCCGTCTATCGAACACTAAAAAAACACCTGTACGAGCATCAAAATTAATTTTTGAGCAGTTTGAGTAAGAAATAGACCCAAACTGCTTATTTCAGTCACAAATCACCTAGAGGCTTTCATCCCAAGGATCTGCAGTCATCACATCCCCCGTTGGGGTGTGCAGCGTCACTTGGTCATTTTTAAACCATTCCGCTAAAGAAAATCCACCTTTCGGTGTTTCCACATGAATATCAATTGGGCAATATGGCGTATTCGCTTTAATCGCAAATTGCGCAAAATCTTCTTTTTGCTGTCGAGTTGGGCAGCGGATCACAACATCCAGGTCGCAATCTGTCAGCATACTTTGAATATCCGTCGCCAATGTATAAGCGCAGCTACCCGTCACACCCCATTTCCAAGGCCAATTGTGCTGAGAAATTAGTAACAAAACTTGGATAGGCGGTAACGCAATAAACATCGAACGTTGCAATTCAATGGAATTCGACACTAAAGATTCCACATTCATAATGTGCGTAATGGCCGATTTTGAAATTTGGGTCGTCACACGCTGATGGGGCTTAATACCACGAATAGCCACGGTTAATTGGCTTTCACCGGCTTTTTCTCGGTGCACAATAAGGGGTAGTTTACTGTTCCACTGCGTTTGAACCCATTCCGGCAGAGTATCAAGAGGGACATCGTTATTACTACCAACCCAAACAAAATCATGGGGATTAATTATTTGCATTTATTCTTCCTTATCATGACGACAAATTGCTCTCGTTCTGCGCTATTATGCATTTTTTCAGATAGATGAATACATTCACGCATAATCAACATCTTTATTTATCCCATCAAAAACAAAGATTCATAGGTTATTGATGGAGGAAATTTGTCTTCAAATAGCAATATGTTATCATAGAATACTCTTAATAATGAAAGAGTTAGATAACGAATTTTGAGCATCATAATATGAAGAAAATCCCTGCTATCCATGACGGAATACTGTTCAGCAGCTGCTTAGTTTTAAGTGCCCTCACCGCACTCGCACTGATCAACGTTCAGGCCGCCATGTGGGCAGCATTTTCGACACTCTACTCATTTAACCTATTTAACGCCGCTAAAGAATATAAAAATTACCTCTATACCGCTTTTTGGCTATCCATGATTTTAGTCGCTATCTATATTGGCGATACGCTACGCTTGGGGACTGGGTTTTATATTTATCTGGCTATATTCTCATTTATCTATTATCAGCTCTATGGCACAGATCCGATCATGGACTTAACCATGAAATTCATGATTATCATGTCCACTATTGGCACAATCTTGCCTGAAGTATCGAAAAGCCTGACCTTAGGTTTTTTAATTGGCAGTGGCGTCACCTTGCTCACCTATTATTTTCTCAGCCACAAAATGACTCGCCATTCCATTATTACGCCACTTACTGTGGAAAAAAATCTATTTACTCTACGTAAAAATATTATTCCACGGTCAATGACCTATACCATTGGATTACTATTAACTTTGGCCATCCCCCGGATGGTAGACCTAGGGCATTTTTATTGGACACTACTGACTTTCGTGTTTGTATTGCATCCAAAATCTGAAAGTATTGTGCGCATTACGCTTCAACGGGTGGCGGGTAGTTTAATTTCCGTGTTATTCCTATTCTTATTATTTAATACCCCGTTGATGCCTTATATTGGTCTAGTGGCTATTTTAGTTTTCGCCTTTTTGCTGCCAATGAGCTTTCATCACGGCTATACCTTTATGACTTTTGTCGTCACCAGCCTAATACTCTCGGTTCTTGAACAAGTAGTTTATTGGCGTCACCCTGTTTATACATTATTGTTTGATCGCGTTCTTGAAACTGCCTTAGGTGGAGCTATCGCTATCATTACCAGTATTATCTTGAAACTATTTAGAGAAAAAAGCCCAGAAAGCTAACACTATTCGGAGGTATAGCGCTAACCACCCAGACTTTGTTTATATTTTAATTATGTTGATATCTCGCTTAAGCTCTACACGAGCTCACCATGGTAATGGCGCACTTTCCCCATTCGCGTGCTCGCCGTAATACAACGACGGCAAGAAACGAGACAAATAGGTAAATTCGTTATAGCAGTGACGCATTAACTCTAATCCAATTTCATCGGGCAGCTGTGTACGTGGATCTTCAAGAGATGCGCCTAGCAAGAAACGGCTACGTAATACACAACCAAACTCAGTGTCGCGCGCTAGATGCATCATTTTCCCATCAGTAGGATAACCCTCAGCATCCATTTCAATATGCTCACCAAAGCCAATCGAAGAGCAAACTGCACCGGAAATATGCCCCTCTTTGATGGCTTTTTCATAAGCTGAAGTTTCAAAAAAATCCGTTGGATCTCTAAATTTTAGCTTCGCTGCCACTGGTGGGATCGCGCCGAGAGATTCAACTGCATGGATGGAAGCGCCAATAAAACTCTCCCCTTTTTGCCATTTATCATCCCAACCGTGATGAGCAACATGATCATGGGGATGCCACCAGTGGATATGTTGAGTGGTTTCAAAAAAGGTAAACCACCACGCGAGCATTCGGCCTTTACAGCCATGCAAATCCGTCCGAACCGCGACTGTTAATAACCCATTCTCATCACGCTCAATACCCATTTCCATGCGTAACGGATGTGGAAGTAGCAACTGATGTATGTCGTTAACTGCCCATGTTTGATTTGTTTTCATGATGACCTACCTATCTTGGTTATTTTGGAAACTTATTTTGTTTCCTAATTAGTTTTGAGCTAAAATGAAAAAAAGTCAAGATAGCAAAATGAGGTAAGCCATTTATGTCAAACAGCAGCGAGAAGAAACCAACTCGAGGCCGTCCAAGTATTCCTGAGGCGCTTCTCAAAGAAAAAATCATGAATGCAGCGCTGAATTCACTACTTGAAGATGGATACCAACTCACCAGTATTGATAATGTGGCAAAACGTGCTGGTGTAGCTAAAAAAACCATTTATCGTTTTATGGAAAATCGTGAAGAGCTTGTTGAAAGAGTGGTACTCAATTGGACAGATAGCTTTGTGCCATTGTTTGAACAAAAAGCTACGACCCGCGATGAGCTATTTAGCCTATTGCAAAATAACTTAGAAATTGTCGCAAAAACTGTTCTTTCCCAAGAAGCCGTTGGGCTTTATCGCTTATTACAAACAGATTTTGTACACAAAGAATTGCTCTTAGAAAAATACCAACAAAACGGTATTGAGCGCAGTCGCCAATTACTCAATCAATGGCTAACCCGCCATGCGCAAGACGAAATTATCCAACAGCATGATTTTGCCGTTATCAGCGATTTGATCCTCTCTATGGCAATAGCTGAACCATTACGGCAAATTTCATTAGGGCTTTCCCCTGCTGGCCTGACACCCGAATTTCAGCAAAGGATCGCCCATGTGATTGATTTTTGTCGCTCTCGAGTTTAGATAAAAAACAACCAAATAAATTTTCATGCTCTATACTTTCATTAACATTCATTAAACCTGACAAATGAAAAGGCAGCTGGAGCTAAACATGAAAATATCGATCCTAGGAGCGACTGGTTTTGTCGGTAAAGCATTGGTTTCTGAAGCCTTAATGCGTCATCATCAAGTCACTGCGATTTCTCGTCACAGCAATCAGCTTCCTCAACATGCCCATTTAATTACTGAATCCGGAGATATTACGGATGTGGCTTGGCTAACATCTCGGCTTAAAGGTCAAGATGTGGTGCTTAGCGCATTTAATGGTGGATGGAGTAACCCTAATCTGTACCGTGATACAGTTGCAGGTAATCAAGCAATCTTAGAGGCTGTGAAAAAAGCAGGCATAAAACGATTTATCGTGGTTGGTGGTGCTGGAAGCTTAGAAATCGCTCCAGGTGTTTTATTGCTCGACTCCCCCGATTTTCCAGCCAATATCTGGCCCGGAGCTCAAGCTGTCAAAGAATTTAAAACGACGTTGGAATCAATCGATAGCTTAGATTGGACGTTTGTTTCTCCTGCTGCAATGCTTGAAGATGGCGCGCGGACAGAAACATTTCGCCTTGGAGGAAAACAGCTATTAATGAACGGCAATACCCCCGCAAAAATATCTGTTCAGGATTTAGCCGTGGCAATATTAGATGAGGTAGAGCGGCCACAATTTATTCGTCAGCAGTTTACAGCTGCTTATTAATACTAACAAATGGATTATGAGTAAATAATGACTAAATGTATCCATTTATTTGTTTAACATAAAAAGTAATACAATCATTAACGTTTAATAAATATTCGTATATTCTCGTATAAAAATATGACCATTAACTTATAAATGATTAAACTAAGATTATTATTTAAATAAATTTAAATTTATCTATCAATATAATTTAACTTTGTGCGATATTAATTCAAATTGAGACTGGAGTTTTATTTAATTCTTAGATTTGATAATTTTGATGAGCTTTATGAGATTATTCATAATAGATAATTGTTATGTGTAAAAATTTCATGCAGGTATAATCTAAAACCAGCGTATTAAGCCGGAAGAAACAACCTATAATAGTAAAACAGATAATCTCTTCCGGTCAGACGATTAAATTCATGGAATCTCTTTTATCAAAACGGTGTCGAAAATGGAAAATCTTTTACTTTCCTAGTGATAATTAACCTTTAAAAAATAAATGAATAAGAACATAACATACTGATATTATTAATGAAGTGTACTTCGAGCGCCGCTATTTATGTTCACAACGCCATATAAGAATGATGCAGGTTCCAAGTTAAATAAATAGGCAAATTGAAAAAGAGAATCAACATCAATACAGCTTTCTCCACTCTCGAAACGATTCATTTCATCTTCAGAAACACCAATTAAATCGGCCGCTTGCTGAAGACTCATTTTATGACTCTCTCTTTGCATACGGATCTTAATCCCTAGCTTTTTCGCAATTTCATTTTCATTCATAAATACTCCTTTTACTATTAGATTGAATACCAATTATGAGGGCAGCTAAATTATCATCACACCAAGTTTAATTAATTGACTTACGTTAATAAAACGCGACATACATCACATCATTTAGTGACATTCATAAATAGATATTTTTCACTTAAAACTGCAATTGGTTGATTTAAATTACAAATAAAACCAATAATCCATGTAATATAAAAATAAAAGAGTGATAGTAATCACATAAAATTCAGATTAATACCTGTGTATATTTACTTATTATGCCTATCAATTAATGACGTAAAATTTAATTACTCATTTAATGATGACCTACGGCATGAGCTATATTACAAAATCACAAAAACAATGATCAAGGATTATCTTAACTTTTTTCAAATAATGATAGCTTACGTTTATATACTTAAATTTATTCTTATATTTTAAATCATCTACTAATGACTTATTCACTTAACAACAAGCTATATCATATATAATAACTGACTAAATCATCTATCACTATCAGAATAATTTTTTATCATTTATTTAACTTTTCCCAAATAATCCATTTTGTCATACAAAGTATGAATATTAATGGATGATGATTGAATTATACTCACACAAACTGAATCGAGTAACCTATTGAATGTTTGCTTTAAATCTATTCATTCGTTAATCACTTTTATTCTATTTTTATGAATAGTATTTTCTTTGCACAACAACTGATTTAACAAAAAATGCGTTGTAGGCTATCAAAAATTCAGCGTATTCCTAATACGTTATCTCTGTTTAATAAGCTAACTAACCATCATTTAGTGTGTAAAAAACCGATTAAAACTTACCTAACTTCACATTGCTTATAAAAAAATTGTCAGTAGACATGCTATCCTATGTTCAATTACGATGAGTTTTATCTAACTTTAATGCTCAGATTTGGCGCTTAAAATAACGCCTGTTGCAAAAGTGACTGGAAAGGTAACCATGCTACAAGAAAGTGTTATCAGAGAAATCATTCTCTGGATAGAACAAAATTTAGAGTCGCGGCTCTCCCTTGATACCGTTGCTGATAAATCTGGATACACTAAATGGCACTTTCAACGATTATTTAAAACCCAAACAGGTCTCGCGTTAGGTGCTTATATTCGTGCTCGTCGTTTATCCTGTTCTGCTGTTGCTTTACGCTTAACGAGCGATAGTATCATGGACATTTCACTACGCTATCGCTTTGATTCACAACAAACTTTTTGTCGTGCATTCAAGAAACAGTTTGGTGTAACGCCTTCAGAATATCGTAAACGCTCAGGCTGGCATATTGAAGGATTCTGCCTTCCTCTTCGTGAAAGTAAAGAACTCGAAGCTCACGTGGAATTAGTCGAATTAAAAGAGATCCACTTAGTGGGAATGACTCATCGCTACACACAAGGCATTAACGAGTGGAACTTAAAAACTGAAGAGTTACGACGCCAGTATTGGAAAAACTTTTTAGATAAAAACAAGATTGTTGCCAAGAACTTGTATGCTATTCACGGAGTCGATACAAGCTCAGATGAAGAAGGCCGCTTCCTCTATTCCACTGCATTTGATGAAAACGATCTTGACGTCATGCCACCATTTACTAAAAAACTGATGGTTCCCGCTGGTAATTATTTGCAAATTAAATTTATCGGTAATTTACAAGGCACTGACTATAACGACATCATTTATACCGCTTATGGAAAAGTCCTGGCCGAGATGGATATTGCTCGCGGTTTAGGGGCTGATATTGAACATTATGTTTTAAAATCAACGCCAACTTATGAGGATTTTACTAACCACCCTCATACCTACATCCAAGAACTGAATTACTATATTCCTGTGATTGCATAGTTCCTGTGATTGCCTAAAAACTAACAACCCGCTTTTACACGGGTTGTTAACTTCATTCAGTGCTAAATAGATTAGAACGTGACGTTCAATTTACCCCAGAATGTTCTACCCGGCTCATTAACAGGGCTATTGGACGAATAACCAAATCCGCTATTACCTGCTAAGTTCAAGTGCTCGCTGTACGTTTTATCAAACAGGTTATCGACACCCGCACTCAGTTTCACACTTTCATTGATGCGATATGCCGCATTCATCGAAAATACCGTAAAGCCCGCGCTCTCACTGAAGTCTTTTCCGACAACGTTACCTTCGTTGATTGCTACGCGATCTTGGCGACTCACCATGCGTACCAGCCCCGTCGTTATCCAATCACCTTTCTCCCACGTTAAGCCTAAACGGCTTTCCAACGGTGGCATTTGAGGCAGTGCACGTCCATCAGTTCTATTTTTCCCCCACGAATATGCAAGGCTTGCATCCGCTTTCCATTCATCACTCAGCTGATAAGCGACGCCCATTTCACCGCCCATAATCATCGCATTGACGTTTTCAACTTGGCTCATTCTGGCGTTAGTTGGGCTATAGCGGAATAGAATAAAATCATCGACGCGCCCGACATAAGCAGAAACCCATGCATTAGCCTTATCATCACTGTATTTCGCCCCAATATCTAACTGTGTTGTTTTCTCGGTTTTCACGTTATCAAAAACATTTTTACTGCCGTTCGGCCCCATTTTTGGCGAGAATAACTCCCAATAATCTGGGAATCTTTCTGTATACCCCACTCCGGCGTACAGCATCACTGGCGTTTCAGGTAATGCATGTTCATAGCGAACGAAACCCGCTGGCATAACTGTATTGCGGCCTGAAGAGCCTACATCAGTGTAATTATCGACTAATACGCGGTCTAAACGCCCGCCGCCAATCACTTTACCTTGCTCACTCGCCGTCCAAGTCACCTCACTGAATACCCCATAATCTTGGAATTCGGCATCTTTTTTCCAGCTATTATTACTGTTTTTACGGTGTTTATTGGTCTGCATGTCTGCCCCAGCGCGCAGTTCATAATCACTCCATAACCACGTTCCCATGACCCGGCCGCCCATCGTCTCGCGGTCAACACGCATTTTCATTGGCATATTCATCATCATGCCGTGCCCGCCATGACCGCCGCCCATATGTCCGCCACCTGATCCCATTGTGCTCGTTGGGCTACGTAATGAGTAGTTATCCATAATATGGTCGGCGTAGTTGTAATAAACATTCCCTTCGATTTTATCGAATACCTCACCGATATTGCTTTTCTCGAAACGTAATCCTAAGCTTTCACGCTTGAATTGAGAGCCATCCATTCCTCGTCCTGCGTATCGCGCTTCACCATCACCTTTCCCTGCGGAGAGCTCGAGTAATGTATATTCATCTGGCGTCCAGCCTACTGCAACGTCCGCATTCCATTTATCCCATTTAGACGGTACTTTATCTCCGTTACCATCTTTATAGTCATTAGAACGAGATTTATTGCCAGTCAGGCGTACATAACCTTTCTCATTTCCTAAACTCACATCCGCATTCGCATCCCAACGCTGATTTGATGCTGTCAATGCACTCGCATTCCCTTGAATACCGCCCTCCGTAAAGACAGGTTTTTCACGCTCAAAACGCACAGTACCCGCTGAATTTCCAGGCCCCCATAATACGGTTTGTGGCCCTTTCACCATGGTGAGCAAATCAAAGTTTTCCGGCGAAATATAAGACGTCGGCGCATCCATACGGGAAGGACACGCACCCAACATTTCACTGTCATTCGTCATGATCTTAAGACGGGAACCAAACATGCCACGAAAAACAGGGTCACCATTCGTACCACCGTTACGGATTTGGGAGAAACCGGGGATCGTTTTCAAGTAATCAGAGCCATCACTCGCGGGTACTGGCTGTCTTGGGGTTTTCGGCGATGTCGAAATAGTTAACGGCGAGTCCACAGGAGCCGTGACAATCATGACCGAACTATCGGTAATTAAACTTTGATTTTCTTCTTTAGCGAAAGCGGATGTTGATGCGATAGCCGAAATCACCAGCGCAGTTACAGGTGCGAATTTAAAATTAATTGAGTTCATTTTTAGCCTATTTTTATCTGTTTCTTACTGCTATTGGCTCAATGAATTAATAACCACTCGGCTTCTTTTTAAAAATAGCCTAGCCTCCTGAAAATGAAGCTCAATTTCAGGATAAACGAAGTGGTTTTGTCCATTGAAGACAAAATACAGTTTTAAATTACGTTAAATAAAGAAATAAGAATCAATAGGATGTGGGTGGTGCGCGAGCTAGCTGTAATGACCAAGGACGGAAAATTCGTAATTGAATACAACGTTCGAAAGGAACAAAGATAGCGAGAGTTGCTAATTGGCGGATCACCGCAGCAACAAATAAAATCAAAAATGGGAAGTGAACAAGTAGTTGACAGTAACCACACGCGATGTCTTCCATCGGTGATTGCCCGACTCCCGTCATCAGCATATGGTTCATCGCACCGCCATCTTCGCAATGTTCAGACAATGGCATTTCGTGATGCTGCTGCATCGAATGCTCCGCCATTTCCCCATGCCCCATTGAGCAGTCGTTCATATGTGACATTGATTTTGAAATCAATGGCGCAACGAACAGCATCGCTACAGCGAGTAAGGCAAGGTAAGCGGCAAATTGTCGAATCGCGTGACGTAAATGCAACGGTTTTCCGGTGTTTCATAGCCTATAGATGGGCGCAGATTGTATCGTAATAAGAGGCTTATTGTTATTGTTTTTTGACATTATTGTTAAGCATTAAATACTTAATTGAAATGGATCTTGTTTCTTATTTTACTGGTTAATCATAATAGGTTATTCATAGGTGAGAACTTGCAATGACACCTTTGAAATAATAAAGGGAGCCGAAGCTCCCTTTATTCAGTCACATTAATGCCTGACACCCCGAAAACCGTTATTTACCTTCTGGTGCCTCTTTCTTCTCATGCAGCATCATCAGCGATTGCTCGACACTGCGCTCAATAATCTCTCGGCGCTGATCATTCTCAGGCAGTAGCTTTAACATCATCTGCCAAGCCGAAATGGCTTCAGGATAACGCCCCTGCTCGAACGCATTAAAGGCAAATATGCTGAGCGCTTTAACATTAGTTCGGTTCTTAGCAATCAGCTTTTTAAGTAGCTCATTACCTTCTTGATTATCACTTGGATCTGACGAACGGGTTAATACTTCCGCATAACCTAATGCGACCGCATCATCATCAGGGGATAAGCGGTAAGCACGCCCATAAGCATCGGTTGCCATGGTGGCGTTCCCTAATACCATCCCAATGCGACCAAGCATCACCCAGCCATCAATATTTTGCGGATCCTCTTGAAGGCGAGTACGTAACCCTAAAGCCAAGTTCTCCATCTCTTCATTATTCAATGGAAGCTCATTGGCATTCAGCGCTCTATCTAACAATGCTGGCGCTTGCTGGTAAGCCACACTCCAATCTTTCACTTTGCTGTAGCTACCCACTTCATAATACGCAGCACCTGCAACGCCCAGCGCTATCACAATGCCGGGGATATACACCCAAGCACTCGCACGGCTCGCTTCTGGCAGTGACTCGTCATCATCCTCTTGAGCGACTTGGCTGGCTCTGACACGTTTTTTAGAACGGGCGTAAATCAACCATCCCCCAACCGCGATAGCCACAAATGGCATTCCCCATAACACCACGGTTAGCGGCGTTAATGGCGGGTTATACGTCACGAAATAACCATATCTCGCCACCATATAATCGACGATTTCATCGCGGCTTTTCCCCTCTTGCATCAGCTCATACACTTTCTGGCGCAAATCGAGAGCGATCATCGAGTTGGAATCAGCAATACTGTTGTTTTGGCATTTCGGGCAACGTAACTCTTCCGTCAATTTACGAAATTGCTGCTCTTGCTGCTCATTTTCAAATGTGAAAACTTCCGTGGAAGCCAAGCTTACACCTGCGCTGAGCGCCCACATCATCAAGGCAATCACATATTTCATTGATTTGCCTCCTTGCTATAACGATCCCACAGCGGCTTCAGCTCGTTTTGCCAAACGCGTTCATCAACCGCACCGGCATGGCGATAACGAATAATCCCTTGCCCATCAATTAAAAAGGTTTCAGGCGCGCCATACACACCGAGATCAAGTCCCAGCATGCCTTGCCCGTCGAATAAACTTAATGCGTATGGATTACCCAATTCTCGCAGCCAACCGATCGCTTTTTGGCGATCATCTTTATAGTTCATCCCCACCACACGGATCCCTTGGGACGCTAACTGATTCAAATATTGGTGCTCAGCGCGGCAAGTCGGGCACCATGTCGCCCAGACATTCAATAAAATTGGTTGCCCTTGGATCAATACCTTGGTGTCATATTCCTGCCCCGGATTTTCCAAGGATTCCAAACGGAAAACAGGTACTGGCTTGCCAATCAAGGCGGACTCTAGCAAGCGTGGATCATCCCCTTCAGCATTGCGTACCAATTGCCATAACAGCACGGCAGCAATCGCCGCAAAGATAACAAAAGGAATTAAAAAGACTTTACGATTCATACAGCTTCCCCTTGTAGCTTGCGACGACGATAACGCGAGTCAATCAGGCAACATAACGCGCCTACTGCCATAAATACGCCACCCGCCCATATCCAGCGGACAAACGGTTTATAGTACAAACGCAGTGTCCAGACATTCGGAGAGATCTCCTCACCCAGCGCCGCGTATAAATCACGGGTGATCCCCCCATCAATAGCAGCTTCGGTCATCACTGCACGGCTGGTGCTATAAAAACGTTTTTCTGGATGCAGCGTGGTGAGCACCTTGTCATTCTCTTTCACGGTGATAGTACCAATCACCCCTTGATAATTCGGCCCATCCGCTTCATGTACCCCATTAAATACAAAGGTATATCCACGAATAGCAATGCTATCATCCGGCTTCATTTTCACATCACGTTCAATACTGTAATTCTGGCTAAAGGCGATCCCCACGATAGTCACCGCTAAACCAAGGTGTGCCAGCACCATTCCCCAATAGCTTGAAGTCAGTTTGATTTTTTTACTGATGCGCACCTTCATTTCAGCGAAGGCCAAAATAACAATCCAGCACGCCATCATTAACCCCAGTACCGTCAGTGCTTCGACTCTGTCTTGCATTAGCCAAGGCAGCAAGAAAGAGAGAGTTAATGTCAATACTAACGCCATCAGCAGCAATTTGCGGATAGCCGAAGGACGGTCACGTCCCCAACGCACGAGCGGCCCAATACCCAGTAACAGCGCAAACGGCACCATCAAGGCAATAAACATGGTGTTGAAGAACGGTTCACCAATTGAAATCGTTCCCAAACCAATTTGTTTATGAATAAGTGGCAGCAATGTACCTAACAACACCACCAACATGGCGGCTGTCAGAATTACGTTATTCCCTAATAGCAGGGACTCCCGAGACCATAATGCGTTATTGACCTTAGAACGTACTTTATGACCGCGTATCGCAAACACCAATAGCGAGCCACCGATCACCAACACCATAAAGGCAAGAATAAATAGCCCACGAGCTGGGTCAGAAGCAAAGGCGTGCACCGAAACCAAGACGCCTGAACGGACTAAGAAGGTGCCCAATAAGCACAACGAGAAGGCAAATATCGACAATAATAGCGACCATGCTTTGAAGGTAGCGCGCTGCTCAGTGACCGATAATGAGTGAATCAACGCAGTTCCCACTAACCACGGCATAAACGAGGCGTTTTCTACCGGATCCCAGAACCACCAGCCACCCCAGCCTAATTCGTAGTATGCCCACGCCGACCCTAACATAATTCCCAGCGTTAAGAAGAACCATGCTGCCAACGTCCAAGGACGTGCAAAACGGGTAAAGGAGCTATCTAAGCGACCACTGAGTAATGCGGCAATCGCGAAGGCGAAGGCCACCGAGAAGCCCACATAACCCATGTACAGTAATGGCGGGTGGAAAATCAGCCCCGGATCTTGCAGCAGTGGGTTTAAGTCACGGCCTTCAATCGGGAAGGCGGGCAAGGTGCGAGAGAATGGGTTTGAGGTAAAAATGATAAACAGCAAAAAGCCGACGCTCACCATGCCCATTACCGCCAGCACGCGCGCCACAATATCCAGCGGCATACGGTAACTAAATAATGCCACAGCAAATGTCCAGCCGCTCATTAACAGCACCCACAACAACAGTGACCCTTCATGGGCGCCCCATGTTGCCGCCACACGATACCAAATCGGTAATTGCGTGTTGGAGTTATTTGCCACGTAAGTGACAGAGAAATCATTCACCACAAAGGCATTAATTAAGACTAAAAATGCCCCTGCGATAAACAGAAAAAGCAGCCAGGCTAATGGTCTAGATGCCGCCATCAGGCGGGTATCATTACGCGCCACACCCCATAGTGGATAAAAAGAGAGTAATACCGATACCCCTAATGCTAAACACAGCAGGATATTACCAATCTCAGGGATCATGATGCATTGTCCTTATACATTGCAGCAGGACGTTTATGGTTTTCTTGCATCGCTTGCTCAATTTCTGGCGGTGTGTAGTTTTCATCATGTTTGGCTAACACTTCTTTCGCCATCACATGGTTATTCGGTTCTAATTCCCCTTGTACCACCACGCCTTGCCCCTCTTTAAATAAGTCAGGCAAAATACCGTCATAGCTGACGTCAATCTCAGCTTCCGCATCATAAACGGTAAAAGTGACTTTCAGCGAGTCTGGGTCACGTACAACTGAGCCCGGCATTACCATGCCACCCACGCGTAAACGCTGCCCAACTTCAGGCACTTTTTGCGTTTCTCGCTTCCCGTAAATCACTTCACCGGGGGTATAAAACAGGTCGATACTGGAACTTAAGGCGTATAACACCAATGAAAAAGTCAGTCCAACACCTAAAATAATGGATGAAACCAACCACAGTCGATTACGGCGACGAATATTCACATCCCCTCCCTGCGCGCTCTAGCGGCTTTTTGTCTTGCTTCTCGCGCTTGTTGCTGAACAATCGCGCTAAAAATCATTTTTCGTTGAATATAGGTATGGATGCACAGTGCCGCTAATGGCAAAAGGGTTAGCGCAACCGCTAACCAAACATAAAATCCATATCCGCCCATGGCGATGAAGTCATTCCAAGAGGCAAAAGCACTATTCATTATGATTTCCTCTCATGGCGATTTCCTCGCTTAGTCATCAGTTCCAGTACCCAAGGTCGGTTACGCTCTAACATTAACAATTGGTTACGTAGACGAATTAGTGTCAACGAAATAAACAGGAATAAATACCCCAGAATAGCTAAACGTAATGGTGTACGCATCGCTGGGTTAATGCTTTCTTGCATACGTGTTGAGGGTTGATGCAGGGTTTGCCACCACTCAACTGAGTAGTGAATAATCGGCAAATTGATTACCCCAATTAACACTAAAATGGCAGCCGCTTTTCCTGCTGTACGGCGGTCATCAAAAGCGTGCCACAGGGCAATGACCCCAACATATAAGAATAACAGGATCAATTCAGATGTCAGGCGCGCATCCCATACCCACCAAGCTCCCCACATCGGTTTACCCCATGTGGCGCCGGTGACAAGCGCGATAAAGGTGAATACAGCGCCGACGGGTGCCATTGCGGCAATGGATAACTCAGAAATTTTCATCTGCCACACAAGACCGATGAACGCCGTGATAGCCATAGTGGCATAAATCCCCATCGACCACATGGCCGCGGGGACGTGAATATAGATGATCCGGTAGCTATCACTCTGTGTTTTATCGGTTGGTGCAAAACCAAAGCCCCAAACCCAGCCCACCGCCAGAAAGATCACACTTAACACAATGAACACGGGAGCGAGTCGCCCACATATTTTATAGAGGTTCATTGGAATCGCTAATTGGTGAAGCTTTTTCCACATAGTTAATAGCCCCGATTTATCTCACAAAATGCTGTGCATTAATATTAGCTACAATACACAAAAACCACGTAATTTTATTGATTTATCACAAATACAACTTAGGCTAGCTGACTCAATTAGCCAACTAGCCTATTTCTTAGAAGCCAGGTTCCACTTCTCGCATATCTGGTAACTTATGCGCAATACCTTTATGGCAATCAATACAGGTTTTTCCGTCTTTTAACGCTTGGTCATGCATTTTTGCAGCGACACTTTTTTGAGCGGTAAAATCCATATAGTCGAAGTTGTGGCAGTTACGGCACTCTTGGGAATTATTATCCTTCATCCGCCGCCACTCATTCTGCGCCATTTCGAGACGATGTTCTTCAAATTTCTGTGGTGTATCAATCACGCCAAAAATCTTACCGTAGAGCTCTTTACTGGCTTTGATTTTTCTCACCATTTTTGGCACAAACTCATGAGGTACGTGGCAATCTGGGCATGTCGCTCTCACCCCACTACGGTTAGTATAGTGAATGGTATCCATATACTCTTCGTAGACGTTTTCACGCATTTCATGGCAGCTAATACAGAACTCTTCTGTGTTGGCTTTTTCCATTCCGGTATTGAAACCGCCCCAGAAAATAACACCGCCGACAAAACCGATAATCAACAACGTACCCAACGCTAAACGGCTTGGGCGCCACCACCACTGCCAAACTCGGCGAATGATCCCCGGTTTATCACTTTTATTAGTCATATTCGCCCCTTATTTCCCGAAGCCTTTAGATGGGGTAAAGGTATTATCGATAATCGGCGCAGTATCAGATTGAGGAACATGACACTGTAGGCAGAAATAACGATTTGGTGCCACTTCACCTAATACTTTACCGGTCGCATCCATAAAGTGTGTTGGGCTAATACGTGGTGCACCAGTGGTACGATAATTTTCTACACCATGGCACTGCAAACAACGGTTTGTATTCGTGGTAATTTGATACCCTTCAACACTATGAGGGATCATCGGTGGCTGGTTAACGTAGTTCAGTGCCATTTTTTCCTGCTCTTTAGGAATATGAATGCCACTTTCTGGTGTACCTGACACTTCTGGTGATTGAGCCAGATCGACGCCATTCGCCGACCATGCAAAACTGCTCACGACAACGGCCATACCCGCTATCCAACGGCTTAAAGTTCTTTTCAGGACAGGGTTTTTCATGATTTAGCTCCCGAACTCCATTTTAGTGTTATTTTAAAAACGTCCTCAGCACAGACATCAATACAGCGACCACACGTCGTGCAATCTTTCGCCATGATTTGTGCTGGGGCTTGTTTATCAAGAACCGGAACGCGCAAAACTTGCGGCTCAGGACAAACGTGGAAACAATCCATACAGCGGTTACACTGCTCTTTTTTATGGGCAGTCACGACTAAAGCCCCTTTACACCCCGCGACACCATACAGTGCGCCGAGTGGGCATAAGTGACCACACCAACCATGTTCCACGACCAATAAATCGAATAAAAACAGTGCAATTAAAACTAAAGCGCCGCTACCAAAACCAAAAATCAAACTACGTCCCATCAGAGAAACAGGGTTAATCCATTCCCAGAGCAACGTTCCCGTTAATGCCGAGCCCAACAAAATGACACCCAGCAAAACATAGCGGATGTAACGTGGGATCGTGGCGGATTGATTGAATTCGAATTTTCGACGTAGCCATGCCGCCGCATCCGTGACCGGATTCACAGGGCACACCCAACTACAGAAAACCCGTTTTCCTAACAGGGCATACACCCCGAAAACAATTCCTGCACCGATTAACGCGGAGATCCCCGGTAAGTAACCACTTGCTAAGCTTTCAAGAGTAATCAGCGGATCCGTCAATGGGATGGTATCCAGCAATAAGCTGCTACTGTAATTGCCATGTAAGATCCACACGCCTAACCATGGACCACTCAAAAACATGGCTAACACTAACAACTGACTGGTACGTCTTAATACCAGCCATTTATGGCTTCCCCACCACCCTTTTTTCGCCAGAGCCTCACGTCCGGCATCGTGCTTACGATTTGCCATTGTTACCCTCCAGCCAACCAAAACGGTAATGGTGACCTAATTCCCCTTTTGCCAGCGAACGTGGCAATACTTTAATTGCCGACTCCTCAAGCACACACGCTTGTTCGCATTTACCGCACCCCGTACAGTAATTACTGTTCACAGTCGGCAAGAAACGCGCGTGTTTACCGGTTCGATGGTTTTGTTCAAGTTCCAGTGTGATAGCTTCGTCAATCACAGGGCAAACTCGGTAACACACATCACATCGTAACCCTTGAAAGTTCAAGCAGTTCTCTTGGTCGAGTAACACTGCCAGCCCCATACGAGCATCATTGATAGAGGCAATATCCTTATCCAACGCACCACTTGGGCACACTTTGGCACAAGGAATGTCTTCACACATTTCGCACGGGTTTTCACGAGCAATAAAATACGGTGTACCGGCTGCCATGCCAGACGCCAATGTGGCGAGTTTCAACATGTCATAAGGACACGCTTGCACACATTGACCACAGCGCACACAGGCACTTGCAAAAGCACTTTCGTCTAAGGCACCCGGCGGGCGAAGATGCACTCCGCTCGCTCGGGAGGTTTGTTGCTGAAGCCCCAGTACCACACCAACAGCCGCCAGTCCACCCGCTGCGCGAGCAACATCACGCAAAAAACGGCGGCGACTATTCTGGGAACTCGGTTTCTGGGACATACGCAATTACACCTTTTCCAATTTAACTGCACATTTCTTGTAATCCGTCTCTTTCGATAGCGGATCCGTTGCATCCAGAGTGAGGTTATTCACTAACTGAGATGCATCGAAGAATGCCATATAAATCAAACCTTTTGGTGGGCGGTTACGGCCACGAGTTTCCACGGTTGAGAGCACTTCACCACGGCGAGAAAGTACTTTTACTTTGTCTCCACGACGTAAGTCTTTGGCTTTTGCATCTAGCGGGTTCATAAACACCACGGACTCAGGGAATGCACGGTGCAACTCAGGCACACGGCGAGTCATACTGCCGGTATGCCAATGCTCAAGAACACGTCCGGTGGATAACCATAAATCGTATTCAGCATCTGGCGCTTCTGCGGCAGGTTCAAATGGCAGCGCGAAAATCACCGCTTTACCATCTGGCTTGCCGTAGAATTGATAACCTTGTCCAGCTTTTACGTAAGGGTCATTACCTTCGCTGTAACGCCATTGGGTCTCTTTACCATCCACGACTGGCCAACGGATGCCGCGAGCTTTGTGGTAAGCATCAAAATCTGCTAAGTCATGACCATGACCACGACCAAAGCCTGCATACTCTTCAAACAACCCTTTTTGCAGGTAGAAGCCGAGTTCACGGGATTCATCATTCAGCTGGTCATCGGCCAATTCTGTCAGTGGGAATTTGGTCACAGCCTCGTTAGCAAACAGAATGTCGTATAACGTTTTTCCACGATATTCTGGTTTTTTCGCTAATAATTCTTCCGGCCAAACGTCTTCCGCTTTGAAGCGACGAGAGAACAGCACCATCTGCATTAAGTCAGATTTAGCTTCCCCTGGTGCGGGTACTTGTTGACGCCAGAATTGTGTACGACGCTCTGCGTTACCATACGCCCCTTCTTTTTCTACCCACATTGCTGTCGGTAAAATCAGGTCGGCAGACAGTGCACTGACGGTTGGGTATGGGTCTGAAACCACGATGAAGTTACGTGGATCACGCCAGCCCGGCATACGCTCTTCATTAATATTTGGGCCCGCTTGCATATTGTTATTGCACATCACCCAATAGAAATTGAGCTTGCCATCTTTTAATGCGCGGTCTTGAGCAACAGCGTGTAATCCCACTTTTTCTGGGATAGTTCCCGCAGGTAATTTCCAAACGTTCTCCACTTTTTCACGGTGTTTTTCGTTGGTGACCACCATGTCTGCTGGTAAACGGTGAGAAAACGTTCCCACTTCACGCGCAGTACCACAAGCTGATGGTTGACCCGTTAAGGAAAACGGTCCACAACCTGGTTGAGAAATTTTACCGGTCAATAAGTGCAGGTTATACGCCAAGTTATTCGCCCAGACACCACGAGTGTGCTGGTTGAAGCCCATTGTCCAGTAAGAAACGACTTTTACATTAGGATCTGCATACAGCTTAGCTAACGCTTCTAACTGATCTTTCGGAACACCGGTCATTTCAGCGGTTTTGTCGAGGGTATATTCCGCAACAAACGCTTTGTAATCATCGAATGTCATTGGCTCAGACGCATCTGAACCTGGGTTTTTGGCCTTCTGCTCTAAAGGATGCGTTGGACGTAAACCATAACCAATATCAGTAGCCCCACGACGTAAATTAACGTGTTTATCGAGGAAGTCCTGATTCACCGCATTGTTTTGAATAATGTAGTTAGCGATGTAGTTGAGGATCACTAAGTCTGATTGCGGCGTAAAAACAATGCCGTTATCCGCTAATTCGAAGCTACGGTGTTTAAATGTAGATAGCACCGCCACACGAACATCAGGGTTAGAGAGACGACGGTTGGTGATACGCGACCATAAAATTGGGTGCATTTCCGCCATGTTCGAACCCCACAGCACGAAAGCATCTGCATGTTCGATATCATCGTAACAACCCATTGGTTCATCCATACCAAAGGTACGCATAAAGCCGACAACCGCTGATGCCATACAGTGACGCGCATTTGGGTCTAAGTTATTTGAGCGGAAGCCACCTTTAAATAGTTTGGATGCCGCATAACCTTCCCAAACCGTCCACTGACCGGAACCAAACATTCCGATACCTTCAGGGCCTTTCTCTTTGAGGGTGGTTTTGACTTTCTCTTCCATCACATCAAAGGCTTTTTCCCACGTAATTGGGGTAAATTCACCGTTTTTATCGTACTCACCGTCTTTCATACGCAGAAGCGGTTGAGTTAAACGGTCTTTTCCGTACATGATTTTTGGTAAGAAATAGCCTTTAATACAGTTCAGACCACGGTTTACTGGGGCTTCAGGGTCACCTTGGCTCGCCACGATACGTCCGTTTTGCGTTCCAACTAAGACCCCACAACCTGTACCGCAGAAACGGCACGGCGCCTTATCCCATTTAATGCTTTCTTGCTGACCAACCACTGCTTTCGCAATACTTGGTACGCCAACGCCTGCCGCCGCAGCAGCGGCCGCTATCGCATTGGCTTTCATAAAGCTACGACGACTGAGTTTCATACTTTTTCCTCACATTGCTCATCCTGCTGGTGATAAACCAGTGAAACATCCAATACACCATCGATATCACGGATGAAATCGATAGTATCTAAAAGCGTTTTGCTGTCTTCCCCTTCCACAACCACAATCAACTTGCCATTTTCAGGGGAGGAAATAGCCACTTCGCAGTTGGGTTCTTGGTGTAATTCATCTGTCACAGCTGGAATGCGTTCACTTTTGACTTGAACAATCAAACTGCAAACTTGCCAGTTATTGTGCATCTTCATGCTCCATGGTAATGGCTGATACAGGACATCCCGCGACACATGCGCCACAACCTGTACAACCCTGCATATCAATGTTTGGCTGGTAAATACCGGCCAGTGATGGACGAAAGGCGATCACTTGAGGCTCACAACTGTCTTCACAACGACGACATTCAATCGATTTGTACGCCAGACAGTGTTGCCCAATGGCAATCTTGATATTCCAAGGCTGGGTATTTTGAGGAAGGAATATAGGCTCAGGACAGGCCTCTGCACATGCATAACAGAATGTGCATTCGCCACGCTGAAAATCGACCATGGGATAGCCACCAGGACCCGGTTGCAAAATTGCCGTTTCACAACTCGTGATACACTGGCTACAACGAGTGCACTGTTCAATAAAACGTGCTTCGCTACCACTCCATGGTGGTCGTATTACGGGTGCAGCATTACGCCACGCCCCCGTTAAAACTCCCCGACGGGTGATATCAACCATGTTTATTTCCTTTACATTGCCCAACCAAAAACTGCTAAAAGAGACTGATAAACCGTACTTTTTATATGATTATTTATTGTGAATATTAATTAGCTAACTATCAAAAATACATACTACCTAGTAGGTAAACTAATTTTTTGCGTTATTATGCAGAAAACAGTCATTCTTTGACGTTTCACATCGAAGACACAGTTCAAATATCGAGAAATGCAGGTTTAAGGTCGTTTTATAATTATTCATTAACATTTAATAAATATGATTTGCGAATTTAAACCTTATTTTTAATAGTCAAATTTATAATCAATGAAAATATATACCACCAAAGTAGTATATCATGAGCACTTTTACAAAAAACTATATTTACTTTTTTTGATTTTACGCACGTTTTAATTCAAAAATTAACCAACTTATTTATCCATCGTATTAGTGAAAATATAATTTATTATAAATATCAGCATGATAATGAAAATTACAAAGTGCAAATAATAATCATTATTATTTAATGATTTAATCCATACTCTGCGTTAAAAAATAAAATTTAATATTTTTTTATTTATTCAATTTTCTCCATTTTTATTATTTTTCATCGATTAAAAAGTAAACTCATTTTAATTATTGATCAAAGACAATATTTTTTGTGTGGTTTTTTGCTAATTATATAAGTTGGCAATTGTCTGATAGCAATAGTGCGATTGTTATCAAATATAAAAATAAATACAGCTAATGGGATGGCTGGCTTAAAAACACTCGAGGCCCTTATGGCAAAGATAAGAAATAATGCACTGTACCTACTGAGTGTGCTTGCAGGGATATTTCTGTTTACCTCTGTACAGGCACAAACTCCAACAAAAGATTCCACATCAACCATCAACGCTCGAAACGAAACCTTTGAAGCGGCGCACCCTGATCAATACCATTCATGGCGCGCGACTTCAGAACAATCACAACGAGAAGATGCACTGGCTGAAGATCCTCGCCTTGTCATCTTATGGGCTGGGTATCCATTCTCTCGTGACTACAATAAACCTCGTGGCCACGCCTACGCGATTATCGATGTTCGTGAAACACTGCGAACTGGCGCACCCAAAAATGCGGAAGATGGTCCTCTTCCTATGGCATGTTGGAGCTGTAAAAGCCCTGACGTTGCTCGACTAATTCAGGAACATGGGGAAGATGGCTACTTCAAAGGTAAATGGGCAAAAGGCGGCCCTGAAGTTGTCAACGTATTGGGCTGTGCGGATTGCCACAAAACAGACTCCCCTGAGTTTGCTAAAGGTAAACCTGAACTCACTCTCTCTCGCCCGTACGCTGAACGCGCCATGGAAGCCATCGGCAAGCCATTCGATAAAGCGAGCCGCTTCGACCAACAATCTATGGTGTGCGGTCAATGCCACGTTGAATACTATTTCTCTGGCGAAACCAAAGCGGTGAAATTTCCTTGGGATAACGGTACCAAAGTCGAAGACATGGAAGTGTACTACGACAATATTGGGTTCTCTGACTGGACAAACTCCCTGTCTAAAGCCCCAATGATTAAAGCTCAACACCCTGAGTATGAAACTTGGAGCGCAGGTATCCACGGTAAAAACAATGTGACCTGTATTGACTGCCACATGCCAAAACTGCAAAACGAAAAAGGGGAACTGTATACCAGCCATAAAATCGGTAACCCATTCGATAACTTTGAACAAACCTGTAGTAGCTGCCATACCCAAAGCAAAGAGCAACTGCAGAGCATTGTTGCCGAGCGTAAAAAAGCTATCCAAGAGATGAAAATCAAAGTGGAAGATCAGTTAGTACGCGCTCACTTTGAAGCTAAAGCAGCTTGGGATGCAGGCGCAACCGATGCTGAAATGAAAGATATCCTTGCTGATATCCGTCATGCGCAGTGGCGTTGGGATTTAGCTATCGCGTCACACGGTATCCACATGCATGCGCCAGATGAAGGGTTACGTATGCTTGGTGGGGCAATGGATAAAGCCGCAGATGCCCGTGCAAAACTGGCGCGTTTACTGGGTTCAAAAGGCATTACTCATGAAATCGCGATCCCAGATATCTCCACCAAAGATAAAGCGCAGCAAGCCATCGGCTTGGATATGCAGAAAATTAATGCCGAAAAACAAGAGTTTTTAAAGACTGTGGTACCTGAATGGGATGCACAAGCTCGTAAAAACGACCTGTTAGCCAAATAACCACTCACCCCAGTTCGCTGGGGTGCGATAACCAATGGAGTGAATATGAGCGTACTACGTTCGTTATTAACTGCTGGGGTGCTGGCGTCAGGCTTGTTATGGGCAATATCCGCGTCGGCAACACCACAAATGGCTGAAGAAGCTAGCAAAGACGGTCGTTGGCAAGTTACGCAGCAGCGTAATCCAGACAATGCTTGTCTTGATTGCCATAAACCCAATAAAGAAGGGATGCATGGCACCCATGCTGAGGTCATCAACCCGAATAATAATTTGCCGGTGACGTGCACCAATTGCCACGGCAAACCGGGTCCTAATCACCGTGAAGGCGTCAAAGACGTCATGCGGTTTAATGATCCGATGTACAGTGTGGAACAACAAAATAGCGTCTGTTTATCTTGTCACTTACCTGAACAACTGCAAAAAGCGTTTTGGCCCCACGATGTTCACGTGACCAAAGTGGCTTGTGCGAGTTGTCACGACCTCCATCCAAAGCAAGACACCATGAAAGTGCTGAGTGATAAAGGTAAGGTCAAAATCTGTGTGGATTGCCACTCAGATCAGCGAGATAACCCGAACTTTAACCCCGCTGCGGTGAATGTTCTTAAGGAGCAGCCATGAGTTGTTCTCGTCGTCAATTCATAATCTATTCAGGCGCACTGGCGGCGGTAGGCGGTGTGGCGGGGCATTCCCTCGCCAATACCATGAAAGTTGACGGGGTGCGATATGGCATGATCCACGATGAAACACTGTGTATCGGCTGTACCGCCTGTATGGATGCATGTCGGGAAGTCAACCAAGTTCCAGAAGGCGTATCACGCCTAACGATTATTCGCAGTGAACCCATTGGTCAATTTCCTGACGTCAAATATCGGTTCTTCCGCCACTCTTGCCAACATTGCGAACATGCCCCTTGTGTCGATGTTTGTCCAACAGGGGCTTCATTCATCGATAAAACCACGGGGATTGTGGATGTAAACCCTGATCTGTGCGTTGGCTGTCAATACTGTATTGCCGCCTGCCCTTACCGCGTCAGATTTATTCATCCCATCAGCAAAACCGCCGATAAATGCGACTTTTGCCGTAAAACCAATCTCAAAAAAGGGAAGCAACCAGCTTGTGTCGAAGCGTGTCCAACCAAAGCGTTGGTGTTTGGTAATTTAGATGATCCAAACAGTGCGGTGTCGCTAATGCTCCATGAAAAACCGACCTATCGATTCAAAATTGCACTGGGAACGAAACCCAAAATGTACCGAGTTCCCTTTAAATATGGGGAGGTTAGCCAATGACAACCACTTCAGCTTTTCATTTTGAGTCGTTAGTTTGGGACTGGCCTATCGCCGTTTACCTGTTTTTGATTGGTATCTCTGCGGGGTTAGTGGTTCTGGCTGTATTGATACGCCAATATGTCCCCAATGCTGCCACCAGCAACAGTACTATCATGCGTACTACGCTAATTTTAGCGCCGACCACCATTATTCTCGGTCTACTGATCCTCATTTTCCACTTAACCCGTCCATGGACGTTCTGGAAATTGATGTTTCACTACAGCCCAACTTCTGTGATGTCCATGGGGGTAATGCTGTTCCAAGTTTACATGGCGGTGTTAGTGGTTTGGCTGGCTAAAATTTATGAACAGGAGCTCGTCCAACTGCAACAAAAATGGCTACCTAAACTGACGATAATCCCTCGTGTTTTAGGTTGGCTAAGTCGCATCATGCGCGGATTAGATATTGCTATGCTAGTCTTAGCTGTATTGCTAGGGGCGTATACAGGGTTCTTATTATCGGCACTCAAATCCTATCCATTCTTAAACAACCCAATATTACCGGCTTTATTCCTCTTTTCGGGAATTTCGTCGGGACTGGCGGTGAGTTTACTGGCAATCGCCCTGCGCTATCGCAAAAATGTTCATAACCCTGAAACGGTCTTTTTACACCGTGTAGAAAGCTTCGTCGTTTGGTTAGAGATATTTTTGCTAGCGGCCTTCTTTGTGGGATTGGCGCTCGGTGATGATGGCAAACTGCGTTCGTTAATTGCAGCATTAGGCGGTGGTTTCTGGACGTGGTGGTTCTGGCTTGGCGTAGTGGGAATTGGTTTTGTGATTCCCCTCCTATTGAAAAAATGGCAACAACAAGGTAGCCAAGCTTTTCGGGTTATTGTGGTCAGTGGCGCAAGCTTAATTGGCGTGTTTTTCCTGCGTTTCTTTGTCCTATACGCAGGACAACTGACAGTCGCATAACCGACTTAAACTAAAGGTGATACTTGGAAATTTTCCTTCCCGAAATAGGGTTTATCAGCTTGCTACTGGCGCTGTGTATCACTGGCTATCATACCCTATTGGGGTTTATCGGCGTTTTCAGGCACGTCCCGAGGCAAATGTCTCAGGGCGTGCTCTGGACGTCTTTGCAATTCACTTTTTTATTAACCGCGTTTCTCAGCTTAACCGCCAGCTTTATTTTCAGTGATTTTTCCGTTATTTATGTGGCTCAACATAGCCACAGTTTGTCCCCTCTTGTTATTAAAATTGCGGCAGTCTGGGGAGGACACGAAGGTTCACTGCTTCTGTGGGTGCTGTTTTTCTCCGGCTGGAGTACCTTATTTGCATGGCGTTATCGCCGCCAAAATAGCCCATTTTTTCCTTTAACATTATGTGTACTGGCGGCTATTTGCACGGCGTTATTACTGTTTGTTGTGTTCTATTCCAACCCGTTTGAACGCCTGTATCCTCCTGCAATTGAAGGTCGCGATCTCAACCCGATGCTGCAACATTGGGGGTTAATTTTACACCCGCCACTACTTTACCTTGGTTACAGCGGATTGATGCTGGTGGCCGCGTTAGTGCTCGCGTCATTAATGGCGACGCCCACTCTACTTCCCGAAAATTCCAGTCAACCTATAGCTCAATTGTGTTGGCGCTTTGTGGTTCCAAGTTGGTGCATACTCACTAGCGGTATCATCCTCGGTTCTTGGTGGGCATACAGTGAATTGGGCTGGGGAGGATGGTGGTTTTGGGATCCCGTTGAAAACGCCTCTTTACTTCCTTGGCTTTCAGCCACTGCGTTGCTGCACAGTTTATCTATCACTCGCCGAACAGGGCTGTATCGCCACTGGAGTCTGTTGCTGGCGATTATCACATTAATTTTAGCGCTGCTCGGTACACTGATTGTCCGCTCTGGGATCTTAGTGTCCGTTCATGCATTTGCCTTAGATAACGTGCGTGCCGTTCCGCTATTTTTACTCTTTACCGTTTTAAGCCTTGGCGCCCTGTTTATTTATGGTTGGAAGGCGAAATTCCCACCTCAAGAGCCTCGGTGCAAAACATCACGAGAAATCTATTTATTACTGACATTGATTTTGTTTACCGCAGTTTTATGTATCGTACTGACGGGCACCTTATACCCGATGCTCTATGGTTTATTAGGGTTAGGTAAGATCTCGGTGGGCGCCCCCTATTTCAATCAGACATTACTGCCATTTGGCCTGTTTATGCTGGTGGTAATAGCGCTTGCCACGCTCAAATATCGCGATATTGCCAAGAACGAAAATCACACGCCATTTCAACGGCTGTTGATGATTATGCAGCGAAAATTTCCTGCCATTATTGCTCACGCAGGGGTTATTCTGTTCGCTATGGGAATTGCCCTTTCCTCAACACAGAAATCAGAAATCAGCCAAAATATCGCCGTCGGACAATCAATCTCAGTTGGCGGATATCAATTCCAGTTTCAGCAATTACAACTGGCGGCTGAATCCAACTACACCACCGAAAAAGCGCTGATCCACGTCAGCCAAAATGCAGGTCAAAATGGCTTTGATATTGTCACTGAGCGTCGCCTGTATATGGCTCGCCAGCAATTGATGATAGAGCCGGGGATCCACTGGGGATGGATGCGTTCTTGGTATGTAGTGCTGGGAGAAAAAACGGGCACTGAGCGCTATGCGATGCGTTTTTATGTACAAGAAGGCATTCAATGGATTTGGGGTGGTGGGTTTGTGATGTGCTTAGGTGCGTTGATGAGTTGGTTTAGGGGGCGAAAACATGATTAAAAAAATCGTTATGTTACTCCTGCTGCTGTGCGCCTTGAATGCGCACTCCCAAATAGTGGATACCTGGGAATTTAATTCCAATGAGGAACAAGAATTATCTTTGCAGATTGCCTCACAGTTACGTTGCCCTCAATGCCAAAACCAAAACTTATTAGAATCCAATGCACCTACCGCAGTCAGTATGCGCCATCAAGTTTTTAAAATGGTCTCTGAAGGGAAAAGTGAATCTCAAATTAAACACTATATGACCGAGCGTTATGGTGACTTTGTTTTATATAATCCCCCATTAACGCTTAGCACCCTACTATTATGGTTACTTCCCGTATTTACGGTTCTTTGTATTATCTTTATTTTATGGAAAACATTAAAAGTAAAAAATAAAATTAATCAGCGCATTATTTTATTAGACCCCTCTATTCCGTTAATAGAAAAATACAACCGGACTCACTCTGACATACAATTATTACCGGCTATCAATAATGAAAAAATACTTCAGTATCCTCATTGGAATAAGATAAGTAACATCCTTATTATCATCATAATCTGCATTATGATAGCGGGATATTTTTTATTACCACGATTCCACTCAACACTTGATTTATATCAAAGACAAAATGACCCTATTTTGCTGTTTACACCATTAGAGCGTGAAACGCAGGATCTACAACGTTTACAAGCAGATATCCGCCAATCCCCTGAAAACAGTGAACTTTGGGCTGTTTTAGGTGAATACTATCTTTATCAAAATAGCTATGAAAATGCTTTAATTGCCTATGGCTATGCACTCAAATATCGCGGTGAGAATGCCCAACTCTATGCCGCAATTGCCACAGTGATGTATTACCAAGCCGGACAAGTGGTTACAAATGACACACAAAAAATGATAGACAAAGCATTAAGTCTAGATAAGAATGAAGTCACCGCATTGATGTTATTAGCCTCAGATGCCTTTATCAATGCCAATTACACAACGGCGATTAATATCTGGCAAAACCTACTTGATAGTAATAATCCTAGAGTCAATCGCGCTCAAATTATTGAAGCCATTCATATGGCTAAATTAATGGAAAATAGTGGGAAACAGTGAACAAAAATAATAAAGGCCCTTGAACCTTTATTACCTCGCGGTATCCATAATTGATAAAAAATAATAATAAGTTTATTTATTAAATATAATAATCTAGAAAAAATATCATGACGAATAAGATGCTTTCTATCTTAGTGATTATTCTTATCGCAGGAGGATCATTTCTTGCAGGAGTAATGGCTAACTACACACCTGATTTAGATGTTATCAAGAAATCCGAGCGAGCTGTGGAAGACTTGTTGAATTTCCCTAAAACCGTCGAATTTAAAGATGTGAAATACCATGTCATCAGAGAGACCTCTGATCGCGGTATGTTAGGCTACGTTTGTGGTCAAGTTCTGGTATTTGATGCAAAAAATAGCTATACCTACAAACGTTTTATGGTGAAAACGTACCTGAATGAGGATGGTAGAAATATCGTTTCCATTCCGCTATTGGATAGAGACGAAATGGAATTTCCGCTTGAGGAATTTAATTACTTGTGGCGTAAAAATTGTCAGAATAGATAATTATACTTAATTGAATATTATCTATTTCCTACGAAATTAATGATTTTTCTCTGAGTCTTATTTACAGCAACATGAAGGCTTGCCTGTTAATTCTGCTTCTTGGATTGGTGGGCATTTCACCGTGCCATAAGAACAAAAAACGCAGCAATCCCCTTCTAATGGCTTTAATAATACACCGCAACCCGTGCATTCATAAAACCACTGACAAGCATTGGTTGGCATCTCTTCCATTTTCGAACACCCACATTCTGGGCACGTAATTTCAGACATCAATTCAATTTTGGCTTGACTCATTTGATCCTCGATAAGGTATTCCACAGTAAATAATTCTGTTTATCTTACAAAATAATGTCGCCCTTATCCTTGCGCCAAATTAGGTTTCCCACACAAAATAAAAATACGGTTCCAATAGCATTTCCCGCAAGGTTGATATACAGTTTTCCACTTTTTTCAAAGCACCCTAGATTTTGGAGGCGAAATGTTTATTGGTTTTGACTACGGAACATCTAACTGCTCCGTCGCAATCATGAAAGATGGCAAACCGCAATTGTTACCCCTTGAAGGCAACAATTTTTATATTCCATCAACCTTGTGTGCGCCGACAAGAGAATCAGTTTCAGAGCACTTATTTCGCCATCTGAATATTTCTCCGACAGACTCAGTAGGCCAGCAAATCCTCCGACGCTCTATTGCGTTTAATCAGGATGAAGGCATTGAACTGGAGCCGGAAGATATTGTTTTCGGGCAAGCTGCGCTGGACTTATATTTAAGCGACCCTCGAGATGTCTACTATGTAAAATCACCTAAATCTTTTTTAGGTGCATCAGGCTTACACGAAACCCAAGTCAGTTTCTTCGAAGATTTAGTGTGCGCCATGATGGCAAATATCAAGCATACTGCCGAAGCAAGTACCCAACAAACCATCACTGACACGGTGATTGGTCGCCCAATTAACTTCCATGGACGTGGTGGCGAACTGGCGAACCAGCAAGCGGAAGCTATCTTATTAAAGGCCGCCAAACGTGCTGGATTTCAGAATATTGCGTTCCAGTTTGAGCCCGTTGCCGCAGGGTTAGAGTATGAATCTACCCTAACGAAAGACCAGACCATTTTAGTGGTGGATATTGGCGGGGGAACCACTGACTGTTCACTTATCCAAATGGGCCCAAGTTACAAAGACAGCCATGACCGTACAAGCTCTTTATTAGCACACACTGGTCAACGTGTTGGCGGAAACGATCTGGATATTTTCGTCGCCTTAAAACAGTTAATGCAGCTTTTTGGTATGGAAAACCAATATCAATCGGGGATCAAAATGCCTCTGTTGCAGTTTTGGAACCCAATTGCCATTAACAATGTGGAAGCACAAAAAGAGTTTTATTCTCGCGCTAACCTCAATGCATTAACCCGCTTACAGCAAGATGCTCAAGAGCCTGCCTTGCTCGCCCGTTTGCTCGAGGTTTATCACCAAACGCTGGGTTACAGCATTGTACGCAAAGCGGAAGAGGCGAAAATCGCCCTCTCTGATGAGCAAAATTATTTAGCGAAAATTGCATTATCTAAAGAGCTGCTTGAAGTGAATATTGGACGTGATCAATTGATTGATGCGATTGAATCACCAAAAAGCAAAATGATTGAGTTGGTGAAAGAAGCCGTTGTACAAGGAGGCGTTCAACCGGATGCTATTTTTGTCACCGGGGGTAGTGCCCGCTCGCCTATCTTACATCAAGCGATTCAAGAACAACTGCCGAACATCCCTATTGTTCGTGGTGATGATTTTGGCTCGGTTACCGCTGGGTTAGCCCGCTGGGCGCAAACCTGCTTTAAATAATCGAGTTCCCAATGCCGTTTGTGCGGTATTGGGTTTTCTCTATTCCTTTCAATTATTGCCCTCAACTACTCTTCGAGTAGACGCCCCTCTTTTAAGTAGCTGATTTTATTTGCCATTAACTGAGCTTCATCTTCACTGTGGGTCACCAACAACGCCGTTTGCCCCGCCGCACGTAAAATATCCCGCACTTCTTGCCCTAAGCGTTTTCGGCTATCCGGATCAAGGCTCGAAAGCGGTTCATCCAGCAACAGCACCGCTGGTTGCGGCGCTAACGCTCGTGCTAATGCAATCCGCTGCTGCTGACCACCCGACATTTCGTGAGGATAGCGTTCCGCTAAGCCGCTCAATTCAACCAACTTTAATAACTGTTGAACGCGAGCGTGTTGCTGCTCTTTAGGCTGTTTTCTGAGCCCAAATGCCACGTTCTGCGCCGCCGTTAAGTGAGGAAACAAGGCATAATCTTGGAAAACCATACCAACATTACGCTGTTCAGGCGGCAGATGAAGATTTGGACCCGCAACACAGCGACCACCTACGTAGATGGTTCCTTGCTCTACCTGCTCAAAACCAGCAATCGCTCTCAATGCCGTGGTTTTCCCGCATCCTGAAGCCCCAAGTAAACAACCAATTTCCCCAGCATCGATATGCAAAGAAAAGCCATTAAGCACATGGTTACGTTGATGTTTGTTGCCATAAGAAACATGGACATTGTCAAGAACTAAGGTTGAATCAGACACCGAAGACATTCCTTAACATAATTATTTTTATTGAGACGACCGTTTTGATTGAGATGAAGTCAACTGACTGCGCGCTAGGAGGATCACAGGCAATGTTCCTGCTAGCACAATTAATAGTGCCGCGATCGCGCCTTCTTCATAGGTTCCTCGCGCTGCCTCTGCATATAACGAGGTTGCTAACGTCTCAAAATTCACCGGACGTAACAGTAATGTGGTCGGCAACTCTTTCATCGCATCCGCAAAGACCAACAATGCACTGGTGACAAGTGCCGGACGTAATAGTGGCAGGTGCACACGAAAGAACGTTCGCAGCTCGCTTTCCCCTAGCAGCCTTGAGGCTTGCTCCATACTCGGCGGAATGCGGGTTAACCCAGCATCAATCGCCCCAATGGAGATAGCCATAAATCGAATTGAACAGCAGATAACCAATAAAATTCCCGTAGATAACAGCGGTAATCCTCGAAAATCCAATAGCTCAGCAAGAAAATTATCCAATGCCATACCCGGTGTTAACAAGCCAATTGCCAACACCGTCCCGGGTACTGCATAACCCAGCGAAGCAATTTTCATCAAGGTTCGTCGCCATTCTTGAGATGAACCGGAAATCGCGCTCGCTCTGGCATACCACGCCACCACAATGCTCACCAATGTCACAACGATGGTGACACCCGCCGCCAACAATAATGAGTTTTGTAATGACTGTAACAGGCTGCTTGAGATTGTCATGCTGTCACTGATGCGTTTAAGACTTTCCCACCCCAAAAATAGCGCTGGCGCTAAAAAGCCTAACACGACGGGTAGCGCGGTGACGCACGTCGCTAATATGGCTCGCCATCCCGTCAAACGCGATGGCAAGATCCCGCGCATTTGCCGCCCAGTACTGTAGCGCTGATTTTTTCGACCGTAATATTCTAATGCTAACAGCAAAATAATCACGATTAACATCGAGCAGGCAATTTGCGCCGCAGCGGGTAGATCAGAGCGTGTCACCCATGTGGTGTACACCGTCACGGTCAATGTATTCACACCTAAAAATTCCGATGCGCCGATATCATTGAGGGTTTCCAGCAGAGCGAGGCTAGTACCCACTACTAAGGCAGGTCGCGCCATGGGTAGCGCCACTCGGAAAAATGTTCCCGTCGAGCTGAGCCCAAGGGTTCGAGCCGCTTCCAGCAAATGGGCTGGCTGGCTCATAAACATGGCTCGCATGGTCAAGTAAACATAGGGGTAAAGCACCAGACCAAGCAGCAAAATAGCGCCCGTCATCGAACGGAGATCAGGCAGGCGGAATTGGCGCGGTGAGTCGTACCCTAAAACGCTACGAATAAATTCTTGAATTGGTCCAATAGGATGCAGTAAATCTAACCATGCAAACGCCACAATGTAGGTTGGCATCGCTAGAGGTAGTAACAGCGCCCAGCTAAACAGCTTTCGACCTGGGAAATCAAATGCAGTCACCAACCATGCACACCCCGCCCCAATGGTCATCACCATGGCGCCAACACCCAGCAATAAAATTAAGGTATTTAAGGTGGCATCGGGAAGCACATAGCGCATCAAATGTTCCCAATGGCTGAATCCTGAGCTTGCAGCCAGACCTAATAAAAACAACAAAGGGGTCAGAACGCCGAGCGTAATGACCACCACAGAAAGGGTTAATGGCGAGAAACCAACGCGCGGTAACCCGAAAGCCCCGCGCGTTGAGGTTAAGCCAGTTTTATTGATCGAATCCAACTTTATCTACCAACTGACTCGCTTGTTTACGGTATTTCACAATTTCAGTAAGTGGAAGAGTATCCACATTAATTTCACCAATCGCGTTATTGATAGTGGCATCCAGTGGAACGCCTTTGCGAATTGGGTATTCATAGTTTGCTTGCGCGTACAGTTGCTGTGCAGGAACAGAAACCAAATATTCCATCAACTTAACCGCTTCGGCTTTGTGAGGAGCATGACGTGCAACGGCTGCACCAGTGATGTTGACGTGCGTACCGCCATCGGTAAAGGTTGGCTGAACCACTTTGATAGCATCTCCCCATTTACGTGCGTCAGTGCCTTCTTTGGCATTTTTCATGTGACCCACATAATAAGAGTTCGCTAAACCAACATCACAGATACCGCCAAGAATATCACGCGCGACATCACGGTCTCCGCCCGTCGCTTTACGGGCTAAGTTGGCTTTCACACCGCGTAACCACGCTTCCGTTTTCGCTTCACCGTCGTGGGCAATCATTGCCGCCACTAACGCGGTGTTATACGGGTGCTGGCCTGCACGGATACAAATCTTGTCTTTCCATTTTGGATCGGCTAAATCTTCGTAAGTGATGCTAGTTAACGGCAAATCTTTTTCCGCATACAGCACGCGAGCGCGCATCGATAAACCAAACCATTGGTTATCTTTGTCGCGTAATGAAGCAGGAATAGCGTCAGTTAATACTTTTGAATCCACAGGCTGGGTAACGCCTGTTTCGACTAAATCGATGAGATTCCCTGCATCCACTGTCATTAATAAGTCCGCAGGGGAGTTTTTACCTTCCGCTTTGACGCGCTCTAGCATACCGTCTTTGACATAGACAGTATTGACATCAATAGCCGTTTCTTTGGTAAAGGCATCCAGTAGTGGCTGGATCAGTCCCGGCTCACGAGTGGTGTATAACGTTAGGGAATCTTTTGCCATAGCAGGCAGTGCGCAGGTAACAATAAGCGATGAGGCCAACGTAATTAAACGTGTTTTATTACGTAAAAAATACATTTTTTTCAACATGTTGCTATCTTCTCCAAGGTGAAGTGATGCTTAAACTAGTATATTGAGTATTTTTAACTGGTCGAAAAAAGTATATTGATAACCAATCTCGTTTGCAAATTATTTTCATCGGTTAATAATACGCATTAATGACTATTAAAATTTATTTATAATTTATTATTTGGTATTTATTCTTTTGTGAAGGATTTTTTGCGGGTGGTCTGCGGTCTGTATTCAGGTTTTTTAAAATAACAGTCAATATTACCAAAACGATAATGATGACAATATTCTACAGTAATATTAATAGGTTAAGGTCTCAGTGATGGGTAAATGATAAAAGATCCACTGCCCCCTATCACAACGGATCATCCGAATTTCTGATGAGCATATGAATCTTTATTTAAAGCAAAAAGGCTCAAGATATTTCTTCTTGAGCCTTTTCATCTATCTAATTCATTCACTAATCATACATAAATGTCACGCCAATCACCGACTGCACTTTCCCTGCGGTCACCTGACCTTGAGTTCTAGAATATCGTGCGCTTAGTCCTAAGTTCACCGCTGAACTTCCTACTCGACCTAACTGGACGTTTTGGTTTGCTGGGATCGCATTACCATTGCGAACCATTTGGATCCCGACCCCTTTTGCAGCATTAGCACCAGACAGGGTATTAGCAAAAATATTGCTGCTCGTATCTGTTGTACCTGTTAAATAATAGGAGATGTTTTGACTCGAAGCGCAATAGATCGATAAGGGTACCGGCTGAGCACTTCCCGGATATTCCGGTAAGTTGACCACCACATTACGCGAAGAAACATCACAGCCACCAATAGGTACCACAACATCATTGTTGGCATACAAATTCCATGTAAAGGTCGATGTATTGACGTTACCGCCCCCCACGATGTTAGAACCAACTTGGTACATTACCAATGTTGCAAAGTGGGTTCCTCGGTTAACCACTACACCACCCGCCGCAGAAATGGGGGTTAAATACAATTGGGTATTCCATGCGGTGTAATTGCCCGATGGAAAATCTTGCTGGTGAGTTGGGTTAGTCAAAGGGAACGTATAGCTTAAGCCATAATATCGCAATGAGCCTCGAAAGTTATTCAATACCCCACCATAAGCGGAACCACGGATCATGTTCACTTGGTCACGTCGCGCTGATGGGTCATCGTTCTTACAAAATATTGAATTTGACAAATCGACTACTAAGTTTTGACCCGCTTGAACACTTGGCTGCAAGTTAACATACGCATTGGCGGTCACTGGGCTTTGTGTGTAGCTTAAAACGTTTCCTGTTGAGTCGTAACAGGTAAAAGCATACACCGAAGAAACACCGGCAAAATAGATAAATGCGTTAACAAAGATTAATTTAACTAGCTGTTTTATATTCATAATATTGCTCACAGATACGTGTAGGTGACATCAATTGCCGCTTGGATGGTGCCTTGTGTCGCCCCGCCTCTCACCGATATTGCTCTTACTTGTAAAGGAAAACTGGTTGAAAGCGTTGCATCGCTGACTGGCATGCGTTTTTGTGCGCCGTTATTTAAATTATTGCCCGATGAATCTTGAAGTTGCAGCTGGATATTGCCTGCCGTACCTTGGTTTTTGTAGTATCCCACCGAATCAGCGACACCTTTAAAGGTCGCCATAACTACCGATGTACCAACAGGGCAATTGGTCAAATCCAGCGACACAGTATGCCAATCCGATGCCGACCCCGGTGAGGTCAAATTGAACGTGTAAAGATCACCCAGATCCACATTAGCCGTCTTAGTTGATACCGTACAAGGTTTCGCAACAACGCTCCCATTCACTGTCACGGTTACGTCAGCCGCGTGTGTGGAGGTTATTGATGAAGATAACAGCCCCAAAAATAAAGCTGTCATCATTGTTGATTTATACGTCATTCATCGCATCCTCTATTTACTGGAATTCGAGCGTAAATGTGGCGGTTGCTCGAATATGCCCTGCCGTAACGGGCAATTTTGACGCCATTAAACGTGCATTGAAATTGAGCGTATTGGCTTTTCCTGCCACTAAAGGCGTCCATGCAATATTATTTGAGTCCGCATTTAGGACTAATGGGTCTTTAGCACTGTCTAAAATCTGAATGCCTGCCCCTGTCGCATTTGCGCTACCGGGTTCTAATGCCAGCAAGGTTTTGTTACTCGAATCTGCAATACCGACAAACCCGACTTTGACTGCTGTTACCGCAGAACCGCAAGGTGTTAGCTCAATACGAAACGGTACTGTTGGCGTCACTTCCCCCACTGAGTGCAGCTGTTTCACCGCATTCAGGAGCAAATCCACCACTTGATTTTGTGAGCCAGGAGCCACGGCACAAGTGTTATCTCGTACATTGCCTGTAATGTTAATCGTGCTATCCGCCGCCAATGCATTGGAACATAAGCACAAAGAGGTCAACATTGAGGCAAAGAAAATATTCGATTTATCAAACACTATGGGCTCCTTAGAGACACTCGGCACTATACTTACTGAGGATTTCATATTGGCTTTCTGCTGGCAGTGTGTAATTGACCTTACACTGAGCATCCGCCCCATCTCCCCAACGTGCGATTAATTGTCCGGTTAACGGCAAACCAGTTAAGTAAACTTGCCCATCTTCCGCCACAATATTGCCACCACTGTTTTCACCAGAAGAAACAACCGAACCGAATGGCACCGGTTTTCCATGGCGAGTTAATGTCATCAGAACTTTGACCCCAACTTTCGGTTGGAAATCAGCGCGAACGACAGCACCACGAGTTGGCACCACATTCAGGACGGGATCATCCAGATCCACGTTGTTCGCTAACGTATTGGTATTCAAAGCAATACGGTTTTCACGATATTCAGTGGCATAAGGTAATACCGCATAGCCCCGCCAGTCAGTCTCAACCCCAGTTTGGTTTTCGACTTTCACATGTCCCGCACCCGGCGCTTTCACTAATACCACGGTATCGTTCATTGGCTGACTCAGCGTTAATCCATTTTCATGGGCTAAGACGCCCCCACTCACACCGTAGTAAACTTGGCGAATATTATCGGCATAGCTATAACCGACGTTGGCATTTCCATAAGCCCCGCGATAGTTCAGAGATGTATAACCCGTTCCTGAAGAGTTACCTTGCCCACCGCCTGCATACCCAGCTTGAACGCTATAACTTAAGTTATTGTCTTCCAATAACGTTCCGTATAAACCGGCGGTGTTATTTACGCGACCTTTGAGATCATGCGAAACATTGTAACTTGCGCTGGCATTACGCCAGATAGACTGACTGTCTGAACGTAACCAATGGCTAAAGGGAATGTTGACGTTCAATGCCAGCATTTGGTCGTTGCCATCCTGCCATGAGTTTTTGGATAGGCTGTAACTTAATCCCCAGCTAATCCCTTTAATCAGCGTGTTAATCCCTACCTGTAATTGCTTATCCGCTTTACTGGTATTCCAATACGTTTCATGACTTCCCGTCACATACATCGTGGATTGCTCACCCAGCTGCTGGGTTAGAGTTAACTGAATTTTTTCGCGCTTGTTATAAGCTAAGTTGTAATAGTCAGAAAACTTAGGTGTCACTTGGATAATGCCGTCTTGCGTCGCAAGGTTATACCCTGACATCCGCTTGTAGGTCGTATCCGCAAATGAGTAGTAACCCTTTGTTGAGTACCGGTAACCCGCCAGCTGAATGATCGTGCCCGTTTCATTCAGAGACTTGTTATATAAGAAACGAATTGACTGACCTTGATGGTTGCTGTCATCCGGCAATTTGGCATTAGCATGGGTAATATCGATAGATAGCGCCCCAAAGACACCGATGTTCTTACCCACCCCTGCGTTAAAAGCTTGGTAGCGATTGGCTAACTGAGTTCCGCCATAGAGCGTCCAGCCATATGACAAACCGTGCAGTAACGTAGTTTGTAAGAATGTCGGTTTTTCCTGATTGCCGCTTCCCGAACGGTAATCCCCTACAGTGACGGCATATTGAGTATGCCCTTCACGTTGGAGCAACGGAACGGATGAATATGGCACGGTAAAGCTCTGTACAGATCCATCCGCTTCAGTGATCGTCACATGCAAATCACCACTATTCCCCGCAGAATAGAGATCGTTAATTACAAACGGTCCCGGTGGGAATGTGTTGCGATAGATCTCATAGCCATTTTGCTTAACAGAGACATCCGCTGTGCCGCGAGCGATCCCTCGGATCACGGGCGCAAATCCTTTTTGGCTTTCAGGCAGCATATTGTCGTCCGAAGCTAATTGGATGCCTCGGAAGTTAACGCTGTCGAAAATTTCGCCCGGTGTGTAGCTATCACCCAGCGTTAAACGAGAGCGGATCACATTGATGCCGCGCTCTAAATAGGTATTGATATGTTCCCAGCGAGTTTCACTATTTGCTGTGCCTGTGCTGTGGCTCCATGTGGAGTTATCTCGTAAGCGCCACGCGCCAAAGTTTAAACCACTTTGTAAATTCAAATAGTTATAGCTACTGTGCTTTCCGTCTTGGTTACGCGCACTGCTTCCCGTCAGGCTATAGTTTAAAATACCTGCAGTGATCCCTGAATCCCAAAGCTCCGGAGGAATAAAACCTCGTGCTTTGTCTTTCATAAACAGCTGTGGAACGGTGATATATAACCGTTGTAAGCCCACATCAAATCTCGCCGTTGAATCCTTCACGGTGGATGATAATGGTTCACAGGTATCTTTGGGCTTCGTCTGTAATTCTGGCAGCGATAATGTATTGATCCCCATCTTGGCCAATTCATTAGGCGTTAAACAAGGGGATAGCTGTTTATCATTTTTATCCAGAACAAAATTCACGTCCCGGGTAAGTAAATAGCCATCATTAAGATAGACATCAACACGATAAGTCCCTTCAGGAACTTCTTGCCCTTGTTCAAACGCAGATAAATCTGCGACTGCTGAAGGATCATCCGCTAAGAAACGGGGGTTAAAATATAACTCTGCCGTCGCCCATGTTGGATAAAGGCATGCCCCTATCAAGAATGCCAGCGGAACCAAAGGAAAATGGCATTCGAATCTGCATCCCAAAAATGATCCTTTTTTTGAAATTAATAGCCCTTTTTCAGATGTCAGATGTGACATGTCCCCTCCGCTCAACAATGTTGCTCAGCAAATTTCCAATTTGGAATGATGTTTAATTATTTTCGAGAAATAAAAACGTAAGTTTTTACTGCATTTTTCCTGTCATTTTCGGCGTTAGTGCGCCGTAATCATTAATGGTTTGGTAGCTAATAGCACCATTTCCATTAGAAGGAATATTCACTGACGCATCACCAAATGGAGGAACAAGCACATTATCCAATTTTGCTGCACCGATTTTTAAATCTGTGACAGTGGCAAAATAAGGCGTTGGGTTAACCACAATCAGTGAGCTGCCTTGGCGCTTAAAGCGTAATTCTTCAGCCACTTTATCCGGTGCAATAGAGAGACCTGTAGGACGGTAATACAATTTAATACGGCTAATAATCGCTAACTGCAACGTATTCTCGCTCATGTTCGCTTTGTCCATTGCTGGAATCGCTTTCACATTCAGCCAAAACAGCGTTTCTCTGTCTTTCGGCAGTTGGTTATTGGTCGCATCAATAATGCGCAGTGTATTTTCTTTAACACCTTTCATCGTGAAAAGAGGTGGTGTAATCGCAAATTGGCTATCTTTTTGGCCATTGGCATTTTCAACCCACGATTGGATCAGAAAAACGCCCTTTTCATCATTATTGGTCACGGCAAGTTGAACCTGCTTTTGATCCGCAGGATAAATCACTCGCGTTGCACCTAATGCAACACCTGCATAAACCTGAGTGGACACGGTCGAACAGAGTAAAAGTAATAAGGCGGTAATGAACTTATATGTTTTTCTGGTTTTCATGTTTACATCTGTCCTTTTTTTACTAAAAAATGAAATCAATATGTCACTGTCTTTTTCGATATTTTTATTCATAAGTCAGTGAGAATAGTGCTTGGGCATTCGCTTTTCCGCCCATGATGTTCTCGCTCGTCGAGCGATACTTAGCAACAAAATGCAACGTCATATCCCCATCACGCAGATTAGCTATTTTACGTGGAGCACTATTCACCGGAATTAAGGTATTTTTTGAATCAAAAATGGCTACTCCTACACCTTTCGCGGTGCTAGGCCCATCGCCGATGGAAAAAATATCTGGGTTCCTTTCATTAGCCACACCGTTGAAGGTTATGGATATATACTCACTGACCGCATCGCTACACTCTCGTAGGTGAAGATCAAACGCAGTCGGTGCTGAATCTTGACCTGGAGCCTTGAATGCATTGGTGCGCACTTGCCCCATATTCACTACCAAATTACGATCTGAAGTTTCAACAGTGCAGCCTTCTGCAATTAACTCCCCTTGAAAGCGCATCCCGCCACCAGGAAGTTGAACTTTCCATTTATTCCCAGCTTGCAAAAATGGAGAAAACAGAAGGAGTGAAACTGCCAGCAGCTCTCTCATAAACTTCCACCTTTTGGTTCGTGAATAAAAGCCATCCTTGGCTTATCAAATGGGATATCCCTAATCCTTTTTAATGATTACTCGTATTGAACTGCGAAGGTTGCATCTGCGTTAGCAACACCAGCAGTTGTAGCACCCAGTGCGAAGTAACGAGCTTGGAATGGCAGAACGTTTGCACCGTCATTCAGAGTGATAGGGTTACTGAATGTTGCACCATCCAGACCCAGAGGCGCGCTCTTGCTATCTAAAATTTGGATACCAACGTTAGTCGCTGCACCTGAAGCTGAAGAAGCAATCGATAAAACAGTTGGGTTAGTTGCATCAGCCGCAACACCTTTAAAGGCAACTTTTGCAGAAGTAGCAACTGTTGTATCACAGTCATTTAATTGGATATTGAAACCAACAGGACCACTGGTATCGCCTAATTTAGCTAATTTAGCAGTACGAAATTGGCCTAAGCGAACAGTTTGCTCCACAGAACCAGCATCAACAGCACACGCTGCATTCACTAGCTCACCTTTAAAGTGTACTTGACCGCCGTTTACGGTTGTTGTTGCAGCCATTGCAGCGACTGAACCTAAAGATAAAGCTGAAATAACAACAAGTGCTAGTGATTTAACTTTCATAATATTTCCTTATGTATATTTATTAAGTACATCTTGATAGAAAAAAACAAATACAGACTTCATGACACCATAATTAAAACGACCGAATTTAATTAAATTGCCTAAAACAATTTAATTAAATTTGAATGATTTTAAAAAATAAGGGTCTATCACTCTATTTTAGAGTGTTTGTATACACTAGAATCAAACAGATACTTCATTTTTTCGAAAAAAACATCTATATCTCTGCTACTCATCTCAAGTGCATTAAATAGTATGATAAGTTTGTCGAATGATATATTATTCACGCCATTTTCATACCGAGATATTTGCTGCTGGCTTACATTAATACGCTTCGCCAATTCACTTCCTGTTAATCCTGTGCGCCTACGGTAGTCTTTTAACATCCTGCCAATATTATTTGATAATGGTTCATAATCTCGCATTTCAAACCTCTCAGATCATATTTCGCTGATTATTTTTTTATATTATCGATATAGGAAAATACTCTTCAGCTGTTATTAAGTTATAGAATTAAAACTGTAGTTAAAAATTGTTTTTTTCGATCGAAAAAGAGCTATTTGATATACGCAGGCTATCAATCATAAACATTAATTCATTTAAATCAATAAATGATCAAATATGAGTAAAAAATTAAAATATACAAATCAACACTTTATGAGCATCTAAAAATACCAAAATAAATAATTGAAGATATTTCTTTAAATGAAATAAGACACGTATAACACGATATACATGTGAAATAGACACAATAATTTACAATAAGGAGCAATATATAAAAACAAAACCGTTAATTAATGGAAAACAATAACCAGCACATTACAATTAATTCGCAAAGATAAAGATAAAAACAAATCGAAAAAAGATAATCGATATTTGAATATCCGTAGATTTATAAAAAAATAATAAAACAGCACAAAAGCGTAATACCCACAAAAAACCTAAATTACGCGTTGAAAATAATTTTCAAGAAAAACAAAAAACTGAATTCATTATAGCCTCATATAAGAATAATCCTAGTAAGAGTTAAATAAATATGTAAGTAATTATTACACCCACTATTTCACCTTTATTTCGTGTTTTTAATTATATTATTTAAATTAAATTTAATAATTTTATAACTTTGTAGATTAAATAATCAGGTGTCATTGTGAAATATCAAGAAAACCTATTCATTAACTATCAATTATTTATTTGATGATTTATTCAACTCGAATCACTGAACTAAAAGCTCAATATATACATTAAAGATAGTTTAGAAATAATAATGCAATTGATCAGTATAAATACTAAGTAACATTGTATAGGTTTTTTATAGAGCTCCTAGGAAAGCTGGCTCGCCTATGTTGTGAGAGTTGAGTCGATAGCATTAGAGAACGATTGGATAAGGAAAGCAATAAAGATACTCGGAATAACAGAAGGGAAATCGGTATTATTTAGACAACGTCGTTGATATGCCTTTAGAGGGTCAAATAAACCACCCACTATAGGGGTGGTTAGAATTTAAAACAATTAGGATACGGCACTTGCCTTCTCTAAAATTACTGGAATATTTTTATACGCAGGAATACCACATTGAGGGTCAAAGTTATCAAGTGCTATCAAATTATTTGCTTCAGGAAAATAAGTGGCAACACAGCGATCAGCCATATCATAGATAACCACTTTTAGATTATCTAAACGACGTTTAGTCCTATTTTGTCGATTATCCAAGGCAATAACATTGACTCTATCACCCGCAGATAATTTTTGTTTTTTTGCCTGAGCTTCACTGATAAAGATGACGTCTCTCTGTCCAAAAACACCACGATAGCGGTCATTCATTCCATAAATAGTTGTATTGTACTGGTCATGACTACGTATAGTTGCCAAAACTAATTCGCTATGTGTCGCAGACTCTGGATCTTCAATGACACCTTCAGTTGTTATAAAGTTTGCTTTACCTGATTGAGTTAACCACTTACGCTGAGCCGCTGCATTTGTTAAATGAAAACCGCCAGGAATTCGGATTCTTTTGTTGTAATCTTCAAAACCTGGTAATACAGCTTCCATTGCATCACGAATTTTATCGTAATCATCAATGAAATCATCCCATTCAACTTTTGAGTTAGGAATCGTCGCTTTGGCGAGACCAGCAACAATGGCACATTCAGATTTTAAATATGGGCTAGCAGGTTTTAGCTTGCCATGTGAAGCATGTACCATTGACATAGAATCCTCAACAGTAATGCTTTGCGGACCTGATTTTTGAATATCTACTTCTGTACGACCTAATACAGGAAATAAAAATGTATTCTTTGCCGTCAACAAATGTGACCGATTAAGTTTGGTCCCAATATGAACAGCCATATCAAGTTTTTTCATTCCACTGTAGCACGCATCTTTATCCGGCATTGCAACAGCAAGATTCCCACCCATACAAATCAATGCGTTGACTTTCCCTTCAGAGATTGCTTGCATGCTAGCCACGGCCGCATGACCAAAAGCGACAGGAGGCTTAAAACCAAAGCGTTGCTCAATTTTGTCTAGAAAAGATTGGCTTGGCTTTTCGGTTATTCCAACGGTACGATCGCCTTGCACATTAGAATGCCCTCTCAATGGACAAATTCCCGCACCATCCCGACCAATATTACCTTTCAATAATAAAAGATTGATCAGTTGCTGAATATTTTGAGTGCCATGCTGATGCTGCGTAATTCCCATTCCATAACAGATAATAGTGCTTTTTGCTTCAATATAAAGTTGAGCAATTTGTTCCATTTCATCGCGAGTCATGCCACTCACAGATAAAATATCATCCCAAGAAGTAAACAATACATCGTGCTTAAGCTCCTCGAAACCAACGGTATGAGTACTTATAAATTCATTATCTAATATAGGCGCTTGACCTTTTGCTACCGCCGCATCGTGATGCTCAATAATGATGCGAATAACACCCTTAATTAATGCAGTATCTCCACCAATTCTAACTTTATAGTAATATCCTGCGAGAGGCGTGGACTCTAGCGCCAACATCTCAATTGGATCTTGCGGGTAAGTGAATCGTTCTAACCCTCTTTCTTTTAAAGGGTTAATTGCGATAATTTTGGCACCTCGTTTTGATACTTCACGAAGTGAACTGAGCATTCGAGGATGATTCGTTCCTGGATTATGTCCAATACAAATCACTAAATCAGCCTTGTCAAAATCGTCAAGTAATACCGTACCTTTACCCACACCTATTGAGGCGGCAAGCCCGACACTTGTCGGCTCATGGCACATATTTGAACAATCTGGAAAATTGTTGGTTCCATACTCTCTGGCAAAAAGCTGATATAAAAACGCAGCTTCATTTGAAGTTCGACCTGAAGTATAAAATTCAACAGAATTAGGATCTGAGTAATTTGATAACCGTTGACCTATTTGAGCAAACGCATCGTTCCATTCAATTTTTTCATAGCAATCTGTTTGCTCATTATATTTCATTGGGTGAGTTAGACGACCTTCATTTTCCAAGTCATAATCATTCCACGTTAACAATTCACTAACGGTATGTTTCGCAAAAAACTCAAGTGTTGCTCTCTTTGCCGTGGCTTCCCATGCCATCGCTTTTGCACCATTTTCACAGACATCAAACGATGCACTATGTTTAGGGTCGGGCCATGCGCAACCTGGACAGTCAAAACCTTGGGGCTTATTCATTTCAAACATAGTAATAATATCGGGTACAATATCCATCTGCTCGCGTATAGCTTCAGCGACAGCTTTAACTGCCCCCCAACCCGCCGCAGGTCCAGTGTAATTTTCGATTTTTTCTTTCATTTTCATTACTCTTTTAAATTTAAATGTAACAAGAAATAAACGTTATTTTATTACAGTGTAATTATGATTAATGTGGAGTGACGAATACCGACTTATCTTTTTTTGAATATAATTCAAAAAAAGAAATATTATTTCATAGATAACATATCAAATAGGATTATTAATAATAAGGAATTATCTTCCATTAATAACTTTTATTTTATTGGCTATAGATTAAAACTCTAATGAATTAAAAAAAATATAACATTATCAAATGAATACGGGGTTTTATATACATAATCTTGCTCTATTTTAAACAAACAGGATGTTTTTCAATATAATATAATTCAATTAATGAAGTGTTAAATAACAAAATTAACATTTAAATATTATATGGTTTAGTTTGAGCAGAAAGCACCATATTCATCACCTAACAAGGATATCAACATCCAAAACCCACAACTATTTTAGGTATTAATGATGAATTACCTTATAGTTGAATAGGTAGACGTTAATTGAACGAAGAAAGGCTAAAATCAGCTGATTCCATGAATTTTAGGCATAAAAAAAGACATCCGTGATGTCTATTGATATGCGCTTACTTGAGAATGGTACGCCCTACAGGATTCGAACCTGTGACCTACGGCTTAGAAGGCCGTTGCTCTATCCAACTGAGCTAAGGGCGCATTGTGTGCGCAGACAGCCTATCTGGCTGATGGCGTTGAATTATACGGTTGCTGAGCGCCGAGTCAATGGCTTTTCACTACTTAAATAACGATATGGTTACTTTATCTATCAGATAGACCTGACATTGCTAGCAAGTTCTGACAAAATAGAGGCATCCCCCGTGTCTCATATATGGATTAAGTTACAGATGTTAGCAAAAATTATTGATGGGAAAACGATTGCGCAAGCAATTAGACAGGAAGTTGCTCAAAAAGTACAAACTCGTATTGCCAATGGTAAACGAGCTCCAGGGCTTGCCGTTATTCTCGTAGGCGCTAACCCCGCTTCTCAAATTTATGTTGGCAGTAAGCGACGTGCTTGCGAAGAAGTTGGCTTTATTTCTCGCTCCTATGATTTACCAGACACGACCACTGAAGCTGAATTGCTCAAGCTGATTGATGACCTTAACCAAGATAATGAAATTGATGGCATCTTAGTTCAGTTACCATTACCTGCTGGCATTGATAACGTCAAAGTGATTGAACGCATTCATCCCGATAAAGACGTCGATGGTTTCCACCCTTATAACGTCGGTCGCTTATGTCAACGTGCCCCTCGCCTGCGTCCTTGTACGCCAAGAGGGATTGTTACCTTACTTGAGCGTTATGACATTAATACCTACGGTTTAAATGCCGTTATCATTGGCGCATCAAATATTGTTGGTCGTCCGATGAGCCTTGAATTATTATTAGCGGGCTGCACCACCACCGTCACCCATCGCTTTACCAAAGATCTCGAACAGCATGTCCGTAATGCGGATTTACTGGTCGTGGCTGTGGGTAAACCTAACTTTATTCCGGGCGAATGGATCAAACCGGGCGCTATCGTTATCGATGTGGGTATTAACCGCTTAGAAAATGGTAAAGTGACTGGAGATGTTGATTTCGATGAAGCGTCAAAACGCGCTGCATGGATCACGCCAGTACCGGGCGGTGTTGGGCCAATGACCGTGGCTACACTGATTCAAAACACGCTACAAGCGTGCGAAGAGTACCACGATATTTAATGTAATTTGGAGTCACAATGGATATTTTTCATCTTGATGGTCATCCCCATATCGAGCTATGCGACCTGCTAAAAATTGAAGGTTGGGCAGAAAGTGGTGCGATGGCAAAATCAATGATTGCTGATGGCTTAGTGCAAGTTGATGGCGTTGTTGAAACGCGTAAACGCTGCAAAATTGTCGCAGGCAAAGTCGTTTCTATGGGAAGCGAGCAAATCAAGGTACAAGAGTAGTTCTAACCACATCCTTGATGGAGGTAAGCTGAGACCCAATTCAGCTTACCTTTTGTTATCCCATCAAAATCCCCACTTACTGCTTGTTTTTGTTGGGGATAATGGTGCATTTGTGAATTCTTGTAATTGCCTATATTGCGCTTCATTCTGAACCATATTCGGACTTCCTGTCTCCCGCAACGCTAATACGATATTTTCCATCGATAGTTTATTTCCAGCCTTTCTCCACTGCATACTTGCCGCTAATACCCCTGTTCGACCAATACCCGCTTTGCAGTGAATAACGGGAAGCGGCTTATTTCCTCCTTCTATATCTACTCCTTGATTTTTATAGAGTTCAAATAAGCTGCCTTCATTAATTGTTCCAATAATCCGGTTTAATTTAATTAATTCCTCGGTTGACACCGTTCCACCATCATCCCAATTAGTCACGTGGATTACAGGGATTGAATGCTTTTTATAGCCATTAAAAATATCCATTTTATATTGGCTAAACTCTAATGATTTTTCTCCTACATTGATTTGTTTAGGTTCTACTTTATAGTCTTTTTTTTCTCGCCTAGTGGTAACTTCAATGGCGCCATATTTTTGATTACTCATAAAGTAAGGTGGCAGCTTATCTTTTTGAAAAACAGAACCGTGGATCTCTTGTTTTGATGCTAAGACAACTAATATCGGAGTCTTGTTTGCCATGAGCATAGATAGATGATTTTCAATGGCTTGAGCATTATCTTTGGGGTATTGGCAGCGAATAGCTAAATTTTCCCCATTAATTTGTAGTCGATTAGCTGCGAGAGGCACAATGGATTTATCGGCACTCCGTATTGATATTTGCGTGTGTTTCGCACTACCAATATTGGGATATCGCTGCCCTCTATTCTCCGTATCGTATTCAATGTTTTTTTCATTCAGCAATAACTGCGTTTTTTCAGTCAATTTATCGAATACCGAAACTTGGGTAGCGGCTTCTATATTTAATTTCAACTTTAGCCTATTTTTTTTGACGGATTTTGCTTCAGACAAGTGAGGGCTAAGTTCGGAGATATTTTGGATAGAATGAATACGCTTAGGGAAATGGCTTGCAGTTGATGATGCAGGAAATTCTGTCGATTGAGATACGGTTAGTCGATTAGCGTTTATTGGAAACATATTTATCCTTATCTATGTTTTCATTGTGAGTGAATTCACCATTTCGGTGACCCAATGTTAAATTCCACTGTTAATATTTCACTCAACATTATCGATAATCTCCCACCCCTCGCTTGCAAATTTAGCTGTAATTCCCATAAAAAAACCCACCAAAAATTGATTATTTTTAGTGGGTTTTGTTCTTATTTGTTAGCCTGATTAACCTGAATTCTCTAAATTATTCAAATTGTAGGCAAACAGGTATTACGTGAAAAACGATAAAGGACAATATTCTAAATAGTTCGTGTTGTGGCTAGGCGGCTAGCAAGGATATCTCGGGGAGCATACATAAGTATGTGACCCGAGTAGCTGAGTGACGCCAACAACGCCACAGCGCGAAATATGACGAATATTATTTGCGACGCCACGTAGTGCCAGCAGACGAATCCTCCAACACAATTCCCATCGCTGTTAAAGCATCGCGTGCCTGATCCGCCAGCGCCCAATCCTTACTTTGACGCGCATCGTTACGCTGTTTAATCAGTGCTTCGATTTTTGCGACTTCCGCATCATCTTCGCCTTGTGCGCCACCTTGCAGGAAAGTTTCAGGATCTTGCTCTAACAGCCCCAGCACTTTTGCCAGCTCACGTAATTGAGCCGCCATGCCATTTGCTGCATCCATATTTTCAGTTTTCAGGCGGTTTAATTCACGCGCCATATCAAACAATGCCGAATAAGCTTCTGGTGTATTGAAATCGTCATTCATCGCTTCACAGAAACGGCTCTTATACTCTTCGCCACCTGCTGGTGCAGCTGATTTATCCGTACCACGCAGCGCGGTATACAGACGCTCTAACGCGGTGCGGGCTTGCTTTAAGTTCTCTTCGGTATAGTTCAATTGGCTACGATAGTGACCCGAAAGCAAGAAGTAACGTACAGTCTCTGCATCGTAGTACTCTAAGACATCACGGATGGTAAAGAAGTTATTAAGAGATTTAGACATTTTCTCTCTATCAACCATCACCATACCGGAGTGCATCCAGTAATTAACGTACGGGCCATCATGGGCACAAGTAGATTGTGCAATTTCATTTTCATGGTGCGGGAACATTAAATCTGAACCGCCACCATGAATATCAAAATGGTTGCCTAATGTTTTGCTGTTCATTGCCGAACATTCAATATGCCAACCTGGACGACCTAATCCCCAAGGCGATTCCCAGCTTGGTTCACCCTCTTTGGACATTTTCCATAACACGAAGTCCATTGGATTACGTTTTACATCAGCCACTTCAACACGGGCCCCCGCTTGAAGCTGGTCTAAATCTTGGCGAGATAATAAGCCGTAATTTGGATCAGTTTTGACTTCAAACATCACATCGCCATTATCTGCAACATAAGCATGACCGCGCTCAATCAAGCTTTCAGTTAGCTCAATGATTTCATGAATATGGCGAGTAGCACGCGGTTCGCTGTCTGGACGTAGGATATTTAATGCATCAAAATCTTTGTGCATTTCCGCTAACATGCGCGTCGTTAACTCTTCCACGCTTTCATTATTTTCAGCGGCACGTTTAATGATTTTGTCATCAATATCCGTCACGTTACGCACATAATTCAGGTCATAACCTAAATAGCGTAAATAGCGGCTAATTGCATCGAAAGCCACAAAGGTACGACCGTGACCAATATGACACAAATCGTAAATGGTGATGCCACACACGTACATCCCAATCTTTCCAGCATGGATGGGTTTAAATTCTTCTTTTTGACGACTCAGTGTATTGAAAATCTGCAGCATCTTTTTATTTCCATTTTATTAGTACGTGTATATCTATCATACATCAGATTATCGCGATGTTGAGGATAAAATATCCAGATTCAACCTTACGAAAATAGCACGGTATTGAATCGCGATCACCCGAAGAAAGCAAGGTTAGCACCTGACTTTATCGCCTGATTTATTAGGTCACTGTTATGGGATAACCTATTTTGCAAACACACTGTCGCTTCAAGTCAGGTTTTATCTGTGATATAAACTTGCTGATCTCAACGCTTTCGCAAGTTAGCGCATAAAAAACAATTATTCAGGATAGCTATTATGGTTACATTTCATACCAATCACGGTGACATCGTTATCAAAACTTTCGCAGACAAAGCACCTGTCACTGTCGAAAACTTTTTAACCTACTGCCGTGAAGGTTTCTACAATAATACCATTTTCCACCGTGTTATTAACGGCTTCATGATCCAAGGCGGTGGTTTTGAGCCGGGCATGAACCAAAAAGACACTAAAGCGCCTATCAAGAACGAAGCTAATAACGGACTGAAAAACAGCCGCGGTACATTAGCAATGGCTCGTACTAACGATCCACACTCAGCAACAGCACAATTCTTCATCAACGTCGCTGACAATGACTTCTTAAACTTCCGTTCAGAGCGCCCAGATGGTTGGGGTTACTGTGTATTTGCTGAAGTGGTTGAAGGCATGGACGTTGTTGACAAAATCAAAGGCGTTTCCACAGGTCGCAGTGGTTTCCACCAAGACGTACCTCGCGAAGACGTAGTGATTGAAAAAGTGACTGTCAGTGAGTAATCCCTGAATTTATGTCCACTTATATCATTGCAGACTTGCATTTAAGTGAAGATGAACCGGCGATCACCGCCGGTTTTCTTGCATTTATTGAACAGCAAGCCATCCACGCCGACAGCCTGTATATCCTCGGTGATTTTTTCAATTATTGGATTGGCGACGATGATAATACCCCCTTGCATCAGCAAATCGCTCAAGCCTTAAAACAGCTGAGTGAACGTGGAATTCCTTGTTATTTCATTCATGGCAATCGCGATTTTTTATTGGGTCAACGTTATGCAAAGCAGTGTGGCATGACCATTTTGCCCCAAGAAACTTTACTTGAACTTTATGATAAGCGTATTTTAATTATGCACGGCGATACGTTATGCACCGACGATGCCGCTTATCAAAACTACCGTAAAAAAGTCCATACTCCTTGGATCCAACGGGTATTTTTACTTCTACCGCTCTTTATTCGCCGCCGTATTGCGCAAAAGATGCGTCGCAATAGCCAATATGCCAGCAGCATGAAATCCGAAGCCATTATGGACGTCAATTCCAACGCGGTGATTGATGCCTTAAACCGCCACCAAGCACAATGGATGATCCACGGACATACGCATCGCCCTGCTATCCACGAGATTAATATCGGTGGTCAACTTCATTTTCGTGGAGTTTTAGGCGCATGGCACAGCGAAGGTTCCGCCTTTGTGATCAACGAAAACGGCATTGAGCTTATTTTCTTTCCTTTTTAACATAGTTTCCTTTTTAGCATTCCTATCTTGATAAAGACACCTAGGTAAATTGTTGGTCGTCAGTACGACCGTTTGCTTACTTTATAATCACGCAAACGTTTTCCTTGTCCAATTACCGTGATATGATCGGGGCAATTCACATTCCCACCCTCAGGGTGATATTTTTCAATACAGGGATCACACCAAATGACTGCCCAAGTTCCTGCTCAATCTGCGGCAAAAATCGCCATTGTTATGGGTTCTAAAAGTGATTGGACAACCATGCAGCATGCTGCTGACGTGCTGACCGAACTGCAACTGCCTTTCCATGTTGAGATTGTTTCTGCACACCGCACGCCAGACAAACTGTTTTCTTTTGCTGAAAATGCCAAACATAACGGCTTTGATGTGATCATCGCAGGTGCCGGTGGTGCAGCCCATTTACCAGGAATGTTAGCCGCCAAAACGCTGGTTCCCGTCCTTGGTGTCCCTGTACAGAGCGCGGCATTAAGTGGTGTCGATAGCCTGTATTCTATCGTTCAAATGCCAAAAGGCATTCCCGTTGGCACACTTGCTATTGGGAAAGCAGGCTCAGCTAACGCCGCTCTGCTAGCCGCACAAATTTTAGCCACTCATGACAGCGAACTATTCAATCGCTTATCCGCATGGCGTGAAGCACAAACCAACGACGTATTAAATAACCCAGATCCGAGGGAAGCGTAATGAAACCGGTTTGTGTCCTTGGTAACGGTCAATTAGGTCGCATGTTGCGCCAAGCAGGCGAACCGCTGGGTATTTCTGTCTTTCCGGTTGGGTTAGATGCCGAGCCTGAAGCCGTTCCTTATCAGCAAAGTGTGATCACTGCTGAAATTGAGCGCTGGCCTGAAACCCCATTAACCAAAGAGTTAGCACGTCATAATGCATTTATTAACCGTGATATTTTTCCTCGGTTAGCTGACCGCTTCCCACAAAAAAGCCTGTTCGACTCGTTAAATTTATCGACGGCACCTTGGGCACGATTAGAATCACCAGACCAATGGCCTGAATTATTCACTACACTTGGTGATTTTTTAATCGTCAAGCGCAGAACGGGTGGCTACGATGGCCGTGGTCAATGGCGTGTTCGCCCCGGTGACGAACAAAACCTCCCAGCGGAAATTTACGGTGAATGTATCGTAGAGCAAGGGATCCCATTTGATGCTGAAGTCTCCGTGATTGGTGCTCGTAGTCAATCCGGCAAATCCGTATTCTACCCAATCACCCATAATCTTCACCAAGAAGGGATTTTACGCACCAGCGTCGCTTTCCCTGATGCAAACCCTGCCCAGCAACAACAAGCACAGGCGATGCTCAGTGCCGTGATGGATGAGTTAGGGTATGTCGGTGTGATGGCAATGGAATGTTTTGTGGTTGGCGATAAACTGCTGATCAACGAAATCGCCCCTCGCGTTCATAATAGTGGACATTGGACTCAAAACGGCGCATCTATTAGCCAATTCGAGCTTCACTTACGCGCGATTTTAAATTTACCGATGCCGACGCCAGAAGTTTTCAGCCCGGCTGTGATGGTCAATTTAATTGGCACTGATGTTAACCAAGAATGGTTAAATCTACCTTTAGTCCATTTACATTGGTATGAGAAAGAAGTGCGCCCTGTACGTAAAGTGGGTCACTTAAATCTGACTCATAGTGATGTTCATCAACTCGAAAATACCCTCGATAGTTTGATCCCAATGCTGCCAAATGAGTATAAAAGTGGCATTGAGTGGGCAAAAACAAAATTAGGCTGGTACTCTCGCCAAAAATAGGGAAAATAGCGCTATTCGTGCCCGAGAGTAATATTTCGGGCATTGTGCTATTTTTGCCCTACTTTTATAGTGATTACTTGTGAGTGATGACTAACTCACTAGGGCGCCACTGGAGTACATATGCCAGAAACACAAGCCTCACCGTTTAGTCCGTTATACCAATGGTCGATTCTTATTCTCCTCGGACTGGTTTATTTCCTTGCTACTGCCACCACCTTCACCTCATTAGGCGTAGTATTACCGAGTATGATCGGCGAATTAAAGTGGAGTTGGACTGAGGCAGGCTTTGGTTTTACTTTACTCGGGTTAACCTGCGGTTTAGCGAGCTTTCTACCCTCATTGCTAATACGTAAAGTCGGTGTTCGTCTCACGCTGCTTTTAGGTATGCTGGTGTTCTGCTCTGGCTTCTATAGCCTCTATTCCACCGAAGCTATTAGCACCTATTTCTTAGGCACTGCCTTGATTGGCATCGGGTTTACACTATTAGCGACCGTTCCGGGCACCTATGTACTTTCTCGCCTATTTGAAAAACAATCTCTGGCATTTGGATTGTATTTCACAATTGGCGGATTAGGCGGCGTTGCCGGTCCTTGGATTTACTTCTACGCATCGAATCAATTAGGCTCTTGGCGGATGCACTGGGTATTGTGTGCAGTTTATCTGAGTATTGTCACCATCATCACTATCTTGGCATTGCGTGAAGGGAAAAAAGAACAAGACCACGCCAAGAAAATAATGCAAAAACAAGTTAGTCATGCGAATAAGCCTATTTATCGTACCGCTGAAGTTTGGACAGTTCGCCGAGCATTACGCACTTGGCAATTCTATTTAATTGCCGCAACTTATACCTCTTTCTTATGGTGCGGTATTACAGTAAACAGCTTTGCAGTAGCGCACATTGAAGAACGTGGATTTGGCATGACTATCGCGGTTTCTTTGCTGAGTACCATGGCGTTTGTGAATGCATTTTCGCGCTTCTTAGGGGGCGCAGCGGGTGAATGGCTGGAGCCGAAACGTTTATTGATTGGTAGCCTAATTATCATGGTGCTTGGCGTCGTGGCACTAAGTATCTCCACATCATGGTTCTGGCTGATTTTGTTCGTGATTTGTGTGGGTGTCGGCTACGGCATGACCTTCTTAGCGTCCAGTGTTTTACTGTCCAATTATTTTGGGCGCGGACCTTATTTAGAGTTGTTCTCCGTCGTCAATTTAATCTCAACAATTGCCTGTTTAGCGCCATTTATCGCAGGGGCAATTAAAGATATTACGGGTAGTTTTACCCCTGCATTTTTAACCATCGCCGCCCCTGTCATTGTCATTCTCTTTTTTACGTTGATGATGAAGCCCCCTGCTTTAGAGGCAAAAAAAGATTAACCCCTAAAAAGAAAAAAGCTCGGGGATAACCCGAGCAAATATCAAACCAAGGGAAAAACAAGGATCCATTTACACGTTCTACTTCTTACCTGCATAACCGATTACGCATTACTTCAATAACTCTGGTACTTTCAACAAAATAAATTCATTATCATCCGCTTGATTGGGTTCACGGCTGGAAGAGAACGGGTAGTTATTATCGTTACCGACGATAATATGTTCATTATCGACTACATCCACGTTTTCAATCGTAAAGAATGGGAAGGTAAATACCCCATCATTTAGCGGTTTTCTGGCTAGCTTATTAGGATCTTGGATATTCATCAGGTCAACATAGGCTTGCTTATCCACTGCTCCACCTGCATTGTTATCCGAAAATTCAATGCGATAAACACGTTTAAATTTGGCTAAATTGCTAAAGCAATTTTCTTTGTTTGTTGTGCCTTCCGCACATGCTTTATCCGCAGTGCCTTCGCCATTATCACGTTCGATAATCAAACCGTGAGTGTCATCAATCAGGTTAAAATCACCAATAGCATTTTGATTATCTTCAAAAACATATAACCAACTGCGCCCCGTCCAATCCTGTTTTTTCACATCAAATTCAAGAATACGCGCCGCTTTTTTACCATTCACATTCTCATAATCTTGCTTATCTTCCTGCCACAAAGCGCCTTCCAGCATTGGATAAAGTTTGGTGCCATCCGGCGATGATGCCATTCCCTCAAAACCTTTTGAGCGATTCACTTGAAAAGTCACTTTATCCGCAGGTTTACCTGGCGTTGTCAGTGTGTAGTGGTCAGGAGAAACAACTTTCTTGCCTTCAACTTGCGTTTCAAATAGCGCCAAAACCTTGCCATCTAAATCCATTTTGATGAGATAAGGTCCAAATTCATCTCCCACCCACAAGGCTCCATCGGCAAATTGAAAACTTTCCGGATCAAAGTCACTGCCCGTTAAGTAACGCTGTTCACTGCTTTCGTTAATAATATGAAAAGGAATGATTTTATTGGGGTCGTGGAAAAAAATTGTTTTCAACGGATTGGCTTTTCCCGTTTTAAAATCAATATCATATTGAGTTAAATAGAGCATAGAATCGGGGGAATTCATTTTATTCCCAAAACCATTATCCGTCAGAACCCAATAAGTACCATCATCCATACGCTTGATACCCGAATGTCCTTGTAACGGCTGCCCCTTGATAGGCACAAACTTACCTGTTGGGCGTCCATCGGACTTCCCTTCAACTTTACCCAGCGTATCAACACGGGTTCCTGTGGTGTATTTGCCGCTGTATTGCATATCGGACGGTGCATTTTCCGGCGTTGGTACTATCGCATCCACCGATAAAATGGCATGCCCTGCGAGAGTGGCTGGAACTTGTTTTTGAGCAAACCCTGTGGTGCTAAAAGAAAGTAATCCCATCAGTAAAGAGAGTGATGTCAGCTGAAATGTTATTGGAGTTCGGCGAGCCATTGTTATTTTCCTATTTAGTCGCATCAATAATTGACACAGGAATCATAACCACGGTGAATGAAGGTTTTGTGAAGGATTAGAGACAGTTCGTTTAATAGCGCCAATAACTCTGGCAATATTTATCTGAAAATAGCCAGCAAAAATAATCTTTATCAACAACTATGCTAATATCCATCTCCATTTTCACGTTGAGACTCAATTAATGCTCAAGAAAAAAATCTTTGATAACAAACTAAGAGTTTTATATATAATAATAAGCTCATTACTATTATGGATATCGACTATTAATATAGAAATTATAATGAACAGCAATTATAATTTCACATTATTCTCCTACTATGCCTCTGTCGCCACTATCATTGCTTTATTAATTACTATAATGGAAGTTATTCACAATATTACCATTTCAAAAAGCATCAAGGACAAATCATTATTTACCTTAAATAAATTCAAAGGCACTACAGGGCTAAGTTTATCTCATGAATGTATTTTTTATTACAACCAGTCATTAGATAACCTATCTAGTAAAAAATATGCTTTGCTTGTCACCAATTTCACTATAGCATTCAAATTACATTTGAATATTGCTAACAATTTCATGTCCATCATCGATAAAAAAGAATTCGATAATGAATTAATTAAGCTGAATGAGTTAGAAAGAAAGATTAACGCCACAAGAAATATAACACCTAAATGCCCTTTAGGTAATTCACAGATGCAAGATATTTCAGAGTCATTACTCTATGCCAAACAACTTATTGAATCCAAATACACCTATAAAAACACTGAGGAATAGTTCATGTTACCCGCCGCTATCACACATTTTGTAGAACAACTCATCAGCGAAACGAGATCAAAAATAATTAGTTGGAAATATATTTCGGAGAGTGACGAGGTAAATTTAAATTATAAAGAGATGAAAATTAATGTCGGTTATGAGTTCGATTTTAGCCAAGAGGTTGGTGTTTATAAAATACAGATTGCACAATCAGATGGCCGAGTATTTTACTTTTCCGTTTCTGAATTTGATGTCGGATACATAAACTTAAAAAACTTATACAGCGAAGCTCAAGCATCCGATTTTCATTTTTAAATAGAATAGCCACGAAGGTGGCTATTCTATTTTTTATACATTTAGCCATTTGATAATCGGCGATGTTGATTGCCAGTACCGAGTAATCTCAGCCCCAACCAACCGCCGCACACCGATAATAAGAACCCAGCACAGAGTGGTAATAGCACCCACAAGCGCCATTCTGGCTGCCACGGGAAATCAAATACCTTAGTTTGCAGTAACCATAGTGCGACTTCAGCCCCAAATGCCGCAGCTAGCCCTGCCATTCCTCCGAGTAAGGCAAATTCACTCCATAAAGTACGGCGCATCAATTTTTTGCTCGCACCGAGGGTGCGATACACCACCAGCTCCCGCTCTCGTTGGCTCATACCCACTTGGATCTGTGCGAGCAACAATAATAAGCCACAGAAAATCACCAAAACCACCATCACTTCTAAAGCTTGGCTTACCTGCTGTAAAATCTGCTGAATTTGCGTGATGATAGCGCCAGTATCCAGCACATTAATCGTCGGATACTGATGGCTCAACTGAGTTAACAGTTGCCCATCACCATCATAATGGAAGCTACTCAACCACGTTTCTGGCATTGGTGATAACGTTTCTTCCGCAAAAATAAAGTAGAAATTAGGACGCAAACTTTCCCAATCCACTTTACGAATACTACTCACTTTTGCCGTGAAAATCTGCGAACCTGCATTGAATGTTAGCTTATCGCCGATTTTTAACCCTAACTCTTTAACGACAGTTTGCTCAATGGAAACTTCTCCCGCTTTCGGCGGCCAGCTCCCTTGCTCTAACTCGTTTGCAGGCGGCAATGTTGATTGCCACGTTAAACTAAGCTCTCGCCTAACCGTGTTATTATTGGGATCGCGAGCATCCGCCCACTCAATCGCAGACTGATCATTAATTTCCGATAAACGCGCTAACACAACCGGATTAAACTCCGTTGGAGTGACTTGGTACTGCTTCAAAAGCTGCGTTACGGGATCAAGCTGAGACTGAGTCATATTGATCAGAAAATAGTTCGGGCTATCCGCAGGGAGCTGCTGCTGCCAGCGATCTAAAAGATCCCCTCGAACCAAAATCAATAACGCCAATAACATAAATGACAGTGAAAATGCGCTCATCTGCGTAATAGTTTGCAATGGTTGGCGTAACAAGCGACTGACTGATAAACGCAAGCTTAGCTGGCGAAATTGCATTTTTCTCAGCAACCACAACCCTAGCCAACCAATCAATGCCAGAAGCACTGCTACTACGACAATTCCCAGTAAGATTGACCATAACAGTGGGTTTACCCCCGCAAACAGGAATAACCCGCCGACCACAATCAACGTAACCACAGGCAGATAATAATACAGTGGCCAAATGGGTGATTTGGCATCTTCCCGTAACACTCGAGAAGGTTGAGTGCCCATTAATTGGTAGTAAGGACGGATCCCCACAATAATCGCGATGATAAACAGCGTGGCCACCGCCCAGATCCATGGCCAAAGACTGGCGCTCGGCAAGGCTTTAGGTAACATTGCCGACAATATCTGCATTAAAATGCCTTCAAAAGCCAGTCCCAGCAAAGACCCTAATAATGCCGCAGCCACTAAAATCACTAACCACTGACCAATAATCCACTTACGTAGCGCACTGCGGCCAGCCCCTAGTGTTTTCAAAACCGCAATAAGCTGATGACGGCTTCGACAATAATGGGTCATCGACACCACCACCGCCGCGATCGCCAATAACAGCGTTAGCAACACCGATAACAGTAAAAACTGCTGAGCACGCTTAAAGGTTTTCCCCACCGCACCGCTGTCATCATCCAAAGTATACCAGCGCTGATCGCTACGTAACTGAGCATCATATTTCTCTTTGAATGCATCAATCGCTTGGCGAGAACCCGCAAACATATCGCGATACGTTAAGCGGCTTCCGACTTGAATCGCCCCAGTTAATGGCGCATCCTCAATCGAGATCAACACCCTCGGTGCAATTTGAAAGGGGTTAAAACCACTATCCGGCTCCTGAATTAACGTCCCTGAAATCGTAAACGTCCCATCGCCGATATCAATCTGTTCGCCAACCTTTAAGTTCAGTAATTCCAATAACCTCGGTGCGACGAGAATATGCCCTTTGGTGGGTTTTAACCCCGCAGGCTCGGTCACTAAGCCACCGTATAGCGGATACCCCGCATCTGCCGCTTTCACTAACACTAACTGCGGGCGCCCCTCTTCATCAGCAGTAGAATACGCCATGGTCGAAAATGAAATCTGCTGGCTCAATGTCAGCCCTGCTTGCTGAGCCGCGGAAAGCCATGTGGGCTCACTCGGATGAGATGAACGCAGTACCAAATCCCCCGCTAATAGCTCTTGGCTCTGATAGCTCATGCTATTTTCGATGCGGTCACTGATACGCCCTAACGCCAGCACGCAGGCTACCGCCAAGGTTAACGCGAGCCACACAATCAACAGAGACGGCGTTTTCCATTCACGCCAAAACCAGCGCCAAATCATGACTCTTCCCTCAGTTGCCCATCAACTAACCGTAATCGACGTTGGCAACGGGCAGCTAACTCATTGTCATGGGTGACCAAAATTAGCGTGGTACCGTGCTCTTTGTTCATCGCAAATAACAAATCGGCGATTTTATCCCCCGTATGCCGGTCAAGGTTCCCCGTCGGTTCATCGGCAAACAAAATTTGAGGCTGGCCATTAAATGCGCGCGCCAATGCCACCCGTTGTTGTTCACCACCTGAAAGCTGAGCTGGCATGTGTTTTAAGCGATTTCCTAACCCTAAATCCGTCAGTAAATTCACCGCCTGTTGATGACTTTTGGTTTCGGATTCGCCACGTAGTAATGAAGGTAATTGAACATTTTCAAGCGCATTCAAGGTTGGAATAAGCATAAAGGATTGGAAAACAAAGCCGACACTTTGCGCCCGTAATCGCGCCCGCGCTTCTTCGTCCATGGTCGTTAAGTCTTGGTCAAGCAACTTCACGGTGCCGCTAGTGCCATCATCCAACCCAGCAATAATGCCTAGTAAGGTGGATTTTCCTGATCCTGACTCACCAATTAAGGCAATTGTCTGACCAGACTCGACAATTAGCTCGACTCCTTGCAATATAGTCAGTTCATGTTCACCTTGACCAACACGTTTAATGAGATGATGAACTTCAAGAATATTTTGCGCCGACATATATTGGTTTTTCTCCTGTTAGTTACCGCCAGCGGACAAACGCTCGCGGCAACGAAACTATTGATCCTCGGCGATAGTCTTAGTGCAGGCTATCGAATACCCGCCGAGCAAGCTTGGGCAACATTACTTGCCGAACGTTGGCAAAAAAAGTCGCCACCGATTTTAGTTATTAATGGCAGTATTAGTGGAAATACCGCCTCTCAAGGGTTAGAGCGTCTCCCCACTCTTCTAGCCCAGCACAAACCTGACTGGGTGCTGATTGAGCTGGGAGCTAATGATGGTTTGCAAGGGCTATCTGTTGAACAGTTAGGTATAACATTACAACAGATTATTGACCAAATAGAGCAAAATGGTGCTAAACCGCTCTTAATGCAAATTCGTATCCCGCCAAACTACGGTAAACGCTATACATCCAGCTTTGAAAAAGTGTACCCAACGCTGGCTGAAAAAGATAACCTTCCGCTGATCCCATTTTTTATGGAAAGCGTGATCACCAAACCGGAATGGATCCAGCCTGATGGTATTCATCCAACTGAGCAAGCCCAGCCCACGATTGCAGATTTTATGGAAAAACAGCTATCGCCCTATTTATTAACCAAATAAAGTTGTTCATAAAATAAAGTTATTACCCAAATAAAGTTATTAGCTAAATAAATTTGTTGGGTAAATAAATTATAATGAACCAATATGATAGCGAACATTTAGCCCAGAGTAGGTAAAGTTATGCAAAAAACGGTATTAGTGACAGGGGCGTCAAGTGGCATAGGGTTGTGCGCTGCGCAGACTTTAAAACAGCGTGGTTATCGCGTGATAGCCACCTGTCGAAAACAGGCTGATATTGAACGATTACAATCAGTTGGCTTCGAAACTGTGGCGTTAGATTTAGACGACCCAGTAAGTGTTGAAGCCGCTGCTCAGCAGGTTCTGACGCTCTGTAATGGGAAACTTTTCGGATTATTCAATAACGCCGGATTCGGAGTATATGGCCCATTGAACACCGTGAGCCGCCAGCAATTGGAATCCCAATTTTCCAGTAATTTTTTCGGAGTTCACCAATTGACCTTCCTGCTGCTTCCCGCCATGCTGCCGCATCATGAAGGTCGTATCGTGCAAACCAGCTCTGTAATGGGCATTATTTCAACGCCGGGTCGCGGAGCTTATGCCGCCAGCAAATATGCGCTGGAAGCTTGGTCAGATGCCTTGCGCTTAGAATTACAAGGTTCTGGTATTCACGTCAGCTTAATTGAGCCTGGACCTATCCACAGTGCCTTTACCCAAAATGTGGCGCAAACTCAGCAAGATAAGCCGGTTAAGAATCCGGGAATTGCCGCAAAATTTACGTTATATCCTGAAGATGTGGTCAAAAAATTGATTTTGGCATTAGAGAGTCCGCGTCCACGTGTACGCTACTCCGTCACATTATTAACGGTTTTTGTGCGTATACTAAAACGTGTATTACCCGATAAGCTGATGGACAAAGTCCTCGCGGGTCAGGGCAAGAAAGATTGAAAAAACAGAACTAAGCCCCCATTTCATTGACATGATTAATAACGAATTTTAAAGAGACTGTTTATGTTAGCTAACGCACAAATTATTGATATTAACGAGACCAACCTACACCAGACCATCGAACAATCCATGAACATGCCTGTCATGTTCTACTTTTGGTCACCACGCAGCCCGCAAAGCTTAGAGTTCACCAGCATGTTAGAGCGTATTGCTCAAGATTACGCGGGGCTATTTATCCTTGCAAAAGTTAACTGCGATGAAGAACAAATGATCGCCAGCCAATTTGGCTTAAAAGGCGTTCCAACGGTTTATGTGCTGCAAAATGGTCGCCCAGTTGATGGCTTCGAAGGTCCACAACCTGAAGAGGCGGTGCTGCAAATACTCTCTCGCGTATTACCAAGCCCAGAAGAGTTAAAAGCCGCGCAAGCCGCTGAACTAGTGGCTGAGGGCAAACTTCAAGAGGCTCTGCCATTACTGAAAGAAGCCAACCAACTTGCGCCTAAAAACAGCGATATCACATTCTTATTAGCCGAAGTGCAAATTGGTCTACATTTAATTGATGATGCCGAAACCTTGTTAGCCACTGTGCCAATGCAAGATAAAGATAGCCGTTATCAAGGCTTAGTAGCTCAAATCGAATTAACCAAACAAGCTGCGGATACCCCAGAAATTCAGCAGCTGATAAAAGAATTCAATCAAGATCAAGAAAATACCACGTTAGCCGTTCAACTGGCGTTAAAGCTTCACGAAGTCAATCGCAATGAAGAGGCATTAGACATGCTGCTCACCTTCTTACGTAAAGACTTAAATGCAGGGGATGGCGCAATCAAGAAAACCATGATGGATATCATGTCAGCAATGGGAACAGGTGATGCACTTGCGAGCAAGTTCCGTCGCCAAGTTTATTCATTACTTTACTAGTTAAGGATTACCTATGGATTTGTTCGCGTCTGGTGCGTTACCAGTTGTTATTCTTGTCATTATTGCCGTTGTTATCGTTACCACCTGCGTAAAAACGGTACCGCAAGGTTTCCAGTGGACAGTTGAGCGCTTTGGGCGTTATACCCGTACCTTACAACCGGGTTTACACCTTTTAGTGCCATTTATGGATAAAATTGGTCGCCGTATCAATATGATGGAACAAGTCCTTGATATTCCATCCCAAGAAGTTATCTCTCGTGATAATGCCAACGTCACTATTGATGCTGTCTGCTTTATTCAAGTGATTGACCCAGTACGTGCCGCGTATGAAGTCAGCAATTTAGAATTATCCGTTCTGAACCTGATCATGACCAACATCCGTACGGTTCTTGGGGCGATGGAGCTGGATGAAATGCTCTCCCAGCGTGATTCTATCAATGGCCGCTTACTGCACGTGGTGGATGAAGCCACCAACCCATGGGGCGTAAAAATCACCCGTATCGAAATTCGTGATGTCAAACCACCAAAAGAGCTGGTCAGTGCGATGAACGCTCAGATGAAAGCGGAACGAACCAAACGTGCCGATATTCTGGAAGCCGAAGGTATTCGTCAAGCGGCTATCTTAAAAGCGGAAGGTGAAAAACAGTCGCAAATTTTGAAAGCGGAAGGTGAACGTCAATCCGCCTTCTTACAAGCGGAAGCGCGTGAGCGTGCGGCAGAAGCGGAAGCTAAAGCGACTCAAATGGTTTCTGAAGCGATCGCCGCCGGTGATATGCAGGCTATCAACTACTTTGTGGCACAAAAATACACGGACGCCCTTACCAGCATTGGCTCAGCGGAAAATAGCAAAGTGATCATGATGCCATTAGAAGCCAGCAACTTAATGGGCGCGATTGGTGGGATCACTGAACTCATTGGCGAAAGCAAAAAAATGGGCGCAAACAAAAAGCAGGCTAAAGAATGATAGAATTTATCAGCACTCAACCCGTCTGGTTTTGGCTATGTCTTGGGGGATTACTGCTGATTGCTGAACTTCTTGGTACAGGTGGCTACCTACTTTGGTCCGGCATTGCCGCCGTCACCGTTGGAGTGCTCACCTTTGCATTGCCATTCCTCAGTTGGGAATGGCAAGGTATCTTATTTGCGGTATTTACCGTCGTTTCTGCGATTTTATGGCGAAAATGGCTCAGCCACCGCAAAGCCAGCCGTGCCGATGATGTCAATCAAATCAGCCACCAGCTGGTTGGTGTCAGGGCACGCTTGCTAACTGATACCGAAGAGGGGTTTAGCCGCGTGCGCCTCGCCGATGGCAGTTGGCGCGTATACAGCGACGTCCCATTAAAAGCGGAAGCTGAAGTGGAAGTGACCGCCGTGGACGGAAACACCCTAAAAGTTAAGCCTTACCATGGTGACAACAGCCACGCGCCAGATGGTCAATAATCGGGCAGTCTGCCCCTTCATCACCGGGGCAGACATCCACTAATTCTTGTAACGTATCTCGAATAGCCGACAGCTTTAAAATCGTCTGCTGAATTTCATCAATTTTCGCTATCGTCGCACTTTTCACATCCGCACTGTGTCGGCTTGGATTACGAAACAATCCCAGTAATTCCCCGCACTCGTCCAGCGTAAACCCCACATCTTTGGCTTGCTTTAAAAGCATCAGCTCATCGAGATGTCTGGCTTGATAATAGCGATAACTATTATCCCCGCGTTCCGGTGGTGTGATCAGCCCTTTATCTTCATAAAAGCGAATTGCTTTAGCTGTCAGACCGGTTTTTTTGGCAATTTCACTAATATTCATAATTCCCCTTGACCTTACCCTTGTGGGAAGGTTTAACCTTAACTACATAGCGGATTATAGACTGATTTTGTGTACAAATTATAGCCCCTCGTTATGAGAAGGCCCGGAGAATCAAAAATGAAAATAATTCTATCCTTACAAGGTTTGAGCTGCATGCATTGCGTCGGCTCCGTGACAAAAGCACTGCAAGCACGCCCTGATGTTGAATCGGTCAACGTCACTATTGATTACGCGGTAATTGAAAGTAGCGCTAACGTCGAATCCCTCATTCAAACCATTGTCGATGCAGGTTATGAAGCCACTGAAGCGACTGCGCCAAATGTTGAATTGCAACTCTCTGGCTTAAACTGCATGAAATGCGCAGGGAAAACCCAGCAAGCATTAGAAGCGGTTGAAGGCGTTGCTGCCGCGGTTGTAGATACTCAACTGGCGAAAGTTTATGGCACTGCCTCTGCAGCGGATTTAATCGCAGCGGTAGAAGGCGCAGGATTCCACGCAGAACTTGCCCAAGAAGGTGCTAGCTCCCCAAAAACTGAGCCGCTGAAGACATCAATTGAACAGCCGGAAACGGGTTCAGCGGCAGTTTGCGATATTCCGGCACAAGAGTCTGACCTCGGCGAACAACCTGACATTGCCGTGACCGATGACAGCATTCAATTATTACTCGATGGCATGACCTGCGCCAGCTGCGTCAGTAAAGTGCAAAAAGCACTTAATAGCGTACCTGGCGTGGAAAACGCGCGAGTGAACTTAGCGGAACGCAGTGCGTTAGTCACTGGAACTGCGAAGCCCGATGACCTCGTTGAAGCGGTTGTAAAAGCAGGTTATGGCGCTGAAATCATCCAAGATGAAGCCAAGCGCCGTGAACGCCAGCAAGAAGTCGCGCAAGCTAATATGCGCCGCTTCCGTTGGCAGTCTGCGCTAGCCCTTGCTTTAGGTGTGCCCGTGATGATTTGGGGGATGATCGGCGACAACATGATGTTAAGCGCTGATAACCACAACATTTGGCTCACTATCGGGGTGCTAACGCTGCTGGTGATGATTTTTGCAGGTGGGCATTTTTATCGCAGTGCATGGCAAAGCTTAAAAAATGGTAGCGCCACCATGGATACCTTGGTTGCCTTAGGTACTGGAGCGGCCTGGCTCTACTCCATCGTCGTCAATATTTGGCCTGAGATGTTCCCAGAACAAGCTCGCCATCTTTATTACGAAGCCAGCGCCATGATCATCGGTCTGATTAACTTAGGTCACGCCCTTGAGCAGCGCGCACGCCAGCGTTCCTCCAAAGCCTTAGAGCGATTGTTGGATTTAACGCCACCAACGGCCCGCGTTGTCACCGAACAAGGGGAAGTCGATATGCCCCTTGCTCAAGTGAAACAAGGCATGGTTTTACGCTTAACCACTGGGGATCGTGTCCCTGTCGATGGCGAAATCATTGAAGGCGAAGTGTGGCTGGATGAAGCTATGCTAACGGGTGAGCCTATCCCGCAGCAAAAAAGCAGTGGCGATGCAGTACACGCAGGAACTGTTGTGCAAGATGGTACCGTGTTATTCCGCGCTGCCGCTGTGGGTAGCCAAACCACGTTAGCGCGTATTATTCACTTAGTCCGCCAAGCGCAAAGCAGTAAACCGCAAATCGGGCAATTAGCGGACCGTATTTCGGCAGTGTTTGTCCCTGTTGTGGTAGCTATTGCAGTGATTTCAGGGGCAATTTGGTATTTCGTGGGCCCGGCTCCGCAAATTACCTACGCGCTGGTTATCACGACCACGGTACTGATTATTGCCTGCCCGTGTGCTTTAGGTCTTGCAACGCCGATGTCAATTATATCCGGTGTCGGTCGCGCTGCAGAATTTGGGGTATTGGTGCGTGATGCCGATGCCTTACAGCAAGCGAGCGAGCTCGATACTATCGTCTTTGACAAAACGGGCACCTTAACGGAAGGCATGCCGCAAGTTACTGATATTCACCTGTTCAACGGCTTTAATGAATCACAAGCTTTGCAATTTGCAGCGTCCCTCGAAAGTGGCTCTAACCACCCGCTGGCTCGTGCAATTGTTAGCCGAGCAAAAGGTCTGGATATTGTTGCCAATCAGCAATTTAGGACTTTGGCTGGATTAGGTGTCACCGCAGTTGTTGAGGGTAAAACCGTTTTACTCGGCAATCAGAAACTGCTGGCTGAAAACCAGATTGATACCCGTGAAATCGATGAAACGCTCCATCAGCAAGCATCTCTTGGGGTTACGCCGGTGCTATTGGCGGTTGATGGTCAGATTGCGGCACTGCTGTCTATTCGCGACCCATTACGTGAAGATAGTGTTAGCGCCCTCGCCCGTCTGCATAAACAAGGCTTCCGCTTAGTGATGCTAACCGGGGATAACCCTGTTACAGCCCAAGCAATCGCCAAAGAGGCGGGAATTGACGAAGTGATTGCGGGTGTGATGCCAGACGGAAAATCTGCGGCGATTGAAGCTTTGCAAGCCAAAGGTCATAAAGTGGCAATGGTGGGTGATGGTATCAACGATGCTCCCGCTCTCGCTCACGCTGATGTCGGGATTGCCATGGGTGGCGGCAGTGATATTGCGATTGAAACTGCGTCAATTACCTTGATGCGCCAGAGTCTACACGGCGTTGCAGATGCAGTGTCTATCTCCAAAGGAACTCTGCGTAATATGAAACAGAACTTGTTTGGGGCCTTCGTGTATAACTCGCTAGGTATTCCGATTGCTGCCGGTATTTTATACCCTATTACTGGTACGTTATTGAACCCTGTTGTGGCAGGAGCCGCCATGGCGCTCTCTTCCATTACCGTAGTCAGCAACGCCAACCGTTTATTACGTTTCAAACCTGAAAAATAGCCGCATCAAGCCACCTTTATTCTTTAAAGGTGGCTTTTCCAACATTTTGACTCAACGCAATAAATCGCCCGAATACCTCAGTGACTTCATCATTCCTGTTCTATAATTAAGTGATTTTAATTATTTTCACTGTTTGAGGGTTCCATGTTAAATATTAATCGCGAAAAACTCACCAACTTAGCTAATGGTGATGTGAAAAAGCAACGTAATATTTTGGCGGTTCTCGCCGTGTTATTACTGCTAGGTGGTATCGCCTGTTTAGCTAATCCGGTTGCCTCTGGTATTGCCGTCAGTGCTATTGTGGGCGTGTTATTAATCTTAAGTGGCGTCGGCGCCATTGTGAGCATCCTGAGCACCACTATCTATACAGGTTGGTCTCGTCTCTTTGGATTTGTCATCGGGATTATTTACTGCATCGTCGGTTATGCTTTTATCAAAGAGCCTTTACAGGGTTTAATCGCCATGGCAATGGTGATTGCAGCGCTGTTTATTATTGGCGGGGTAATGCGCCTATATGCCGGTATCCAGCAAATTAAATCTGCGGGTGGTTGGATGCAGATTATTATCGGGGTTCTGGACTTCTTTATTGCTTACTTATTAATTGGCAATGGTCCGATTACCTCAGTTGCGCTGTTAACCGCATTAATCGGTATCGAATTAATTTTCAGTGCGTTTGGTTTATTCTCTCTATTAAGCCTATTAAAGCGCAAAGACTAATTTGCATAATGACTCACGTAATATAATGAATAGCGCCTGATGATGAGGCGCTATTTTTTTATCTGCAATTCGTCTGCTTAGTGATAGGCAATATTTTAGTAATAGACCGTATCGTGCGGTGTAATTCGCAAATTCCCACAAGATTGTTTACTCTGTTTGTCTCAGTCGTTAAATCAGGATAAATATCAGATGGGAAAACTACTCGAAAACTTAAAAAGTTGGCTGCACCGGGGAGTGGCTCCGAATTATCCTTATCCTGCTGTTGATGTTCGCTTGCCTAATAATATAAAGCTGCACATTGTTGGCAGTATTCATATGGGAACTGAAAATATGTTTCCCTTATCCGCGACCTTGCTCGATAAAATCAACCATGCAAATGGTCTGATTGTTGAGGCGGATATCACTCAAGCAAACTCCCCTTTTCCAACGTCTACAACCTTGATAGCGCCGATTTCCCAGCGATTAACGGACACCGAATTTTCCCTGTTTTTGCAATACTGCCAAGAGATACGTCAATCCCCAACTCAGTTTGACCATCTTCCTTCATGGCAAGTCGCCCTGACCATGCAATCCACCCAAGCGCAGTTATTGGGTTTACGGGGTCACTACGGGATTGATTACCAACTGATCCATAACGCGCTAGCCCAAAATAAGCCCATCATTGAGCTAGAAGGTGTAGAATCCCAAGTGCAATTACTGCTCGATTTACCCGATGATGGTTTGCCATTATTGCAAGATACCTTAATCCATTGGCGTGCCAATGCCCGCTCCTTGCAAACCATGATCAGCTGGTGGCTGGATTTTCAACCGGAAAATTGCGTTACATTACCCAATACCTTTAGCGAAGGGGTTTATAATGTGCTGATGACCCAGCGTAATCAGGAATGGGCAAGCAAGCTGAAAACCTTGCCTACGGGCAATTATGTTGTCGCCGTGGGGGCGCTGCATTTATTTGGTGAACAGAGCTTAATTGATTATTTACGAAACGATAATTGATAAAACCCAGTCATGAAAAAAGAAAAGGAATAATTATGACTCCGGCAGTTAAATTACTGGAAAAACAAAAAATTAAATTCACGCTACACCCCTATGATCACGATCCCAATGAGAGTAATTTTGGTGATGAAGCCGTCCAAAAATTAGGCTTAGATGCCAAGCAAGTCTTCAAAACCTTATTAGTCGCGCTTAATGGCGATCAAAAAACCTTAGCCGTGGCTGTCACTCCAGTCTCTGGGCAGCTCGATCTCAAATCTGTCGCCAAGGTATTTAAAGTCAAAAAAGTCGAAATGGCCGACCCGCAAATTGCCCAAAAAACTACGGGGTATTTGCTGGGTGGGATCAGCCCATTAGGTCAGAAAAAACGCCTTCCGACCGTGATTGATAGCCAAGCCCAAGAATTTACGACTATGTTTATTTCCGGTGGCAAGCGCGGTTTGGATTTAGAACTCGCCCCAAGCGATCTGGCAAGTGTGCTAAATGCCAGCTTTGCGGATATTAAGAAAGAATCGTAAAAATAAAAAGCCCCAATCAAGGGGCTTTTTCATACTCATTACCGATTATTTATTTTTATAAACAATCTCGCCTTTTGGCTCGTAATCAGCAGCTTTTAATGGGGAATGTTTCTCAATATAGCCTTTGAGCACTTCCGCATCCACAAAGCCAGTGTTCACGTAGTTTGGATGAGTATCGATAGCTGGATAACCGTCACCACCAATTGCGTTAAAGTTTAATGTCGCCATACGGTAAGTTTTATTCTTATCGACTGGCTTGCCATCAATCTTCACATCGCTGATTGTGCCATCGGCATTCAGAGTCAGGCTCACATTATAGAACTGACCGTAAGCACCAGAGTCAGGTTTCATGTTAGCGACCGCTTGCAGGTATGGCAGAACTTCTTCGCCTTTAAAGTCCACATACACTAATTCGTTAGCAAATGGCTGAACTTTCAGGACATCTTTATAGGTGATATCGCCGCTTTCGATGGAATCACGCACGCCGCCGCCACTCATGATGGCAAAATCCGCCCCAGCCCGCTCTTTTTGAGCCGCCAGCAGTAAGTGCCCCATATTGGTTTGCTCAAAGCGCACTTTATTACGGTCGCCCATCAGCTTGCCTTCCACTGAACCGACTTTCACGCCTAATTGCTGGTCACCTTTATCTTGATAAGGGGTTAGCAATTTTGTCATTTCAGGGTTATGTGCAATTTCCTGTGTGTAGTAGACGTAATCCGATGAACCGTCGTCTTTCTTCACTTTTTTCTTCAGGTTAATTGGGATCAGCTGATAGTGTTTTAAGGTGAATTTACCGTTTTTGAATTCAAAATCGGCACGACCCACATATTTACCCCACTCATGGGCTTGAACAATCCAGGTGCCATTTTGGTTGTCTGGCGCACACGGCGTTCCCGGCACATAGTCTTCTTGTTTGTAGTTTTTATTCTCTTGAGACATACAAACAGGGTCTTGTGAGTGACCACCCACTATCATATCTAAATAGCCAGCAGGTAAGCTACGCGCCATTTCAACATCACCTGGTGCGTTAGAGCCATGTTTGCCGTCATCGTAATGCCCCATATGGGTTGCTGCGATAATAATGTCCGGTTTCTCAGTTGCGCGTAACTCTTCCACCACTTTTTTAGCTTCAGCGGCAGGAACACGGAATTCAACATCAGGGAAGTTTGCCGGATTACCGATTTTTGCCGTGTCATCTGTGGTTAAACCCAGAACTGCAATTTTCACGCCTTGCTTATCAAAAACCTGATAAGGCTTAAACAGACGTTTGCCTGTGCTGGTTTGATAAATGTTGGCAGATAAAAATGGGAATGTTGCCCATTTTTCTTGCTGCTTCAGAACTTCTAGCGGGTTATCAAATTCGTGGTTACCGAGCGCCATCGCATCGTAGCCCACTAAATTCATTCCTTTAAAATCTGGCTCGGCATCTTGTAAGTCAGACTCTGGTACACCAGTATTAATATCCCCACCCGAGAGTAATAAAACACTGCCGCCTTGCTTCGCAACTTCGTCACGAATTTCATCAACCACGGTTTTTTGTGCCGCTAAGCCATACTCACCTTTTTCATTGTGCCAAAAATGGCCATGGTGATCGTTAGTATGCAAAATAGTGATGTTGTAGGTTTTATCTTTTTCCCACGCATTTGCCATCGCTGCGGGTAGCAGCGCTAACGAGACAGTTAATGCGCATGCGGATGCCTTAAATGTCAGTTTCATACATTCTCCCTGCTGGTATAGAAATCTCTACCGATTACGTAGTTTGTTATGAGGTAATAAGCCATGTGTTAATAGACTCAGTCTTATAGCATAAAAATGATGGCAAGATCTGAGCGGCTATGCACAAACAGAACGCTGTTACAAAGAAATGAGATCTGGATCGACTAATATTTTCCACCAATTTGCCCATGCCACTCATATTGCCATTTAAATAATTTCTATATTAGTTATATTGGTTACAATTACGCAACAAACTAAAGTGACGATGATGAGCGAGCAAACAGCAGCGAATGGCGGCGCCAAACCCGCTAATAAAACGGGAAAAACCGTTTTCAGTATTTTGACGGCAATCAGTGTCTCCCACTTACTGAATGACATGATCCAGTCGCTAATATTAGCGATTTATCCCCTATTACAATCTGATTTTTCCCTAAGCTTCGCTCAAATTGGGATGATCACCCTCACTTACCAAGTCACGGCATCACTTTTACAGCCGATTATTGGTTATTACACCGATAAACACCCACAACCCTACTCTTTGCCAATAGGCATGAGCTTTACCTTGTCGGGCTTACTATTATTAGCGATGGCTGAAACCTTCCCAACCATCTTAATCGCTGCCGCGTTAGTGGGGACTGGCTCTTCTGTATTCCATCCTGAATCTTCACGGGTGGCGAGGATGGCATCCGGTGGTCGCCATGGTTTAGCACAATCCTTTTTCCAAGTGGGTGGCAACCTCGGCGCATCATTAGGCCCTCTACTTGCTGCACTGATTATTGAACCTTATGGCAAAGGCAACATCGGCTGGTTCTCGTTCGCAGCACTACTCGCCATTATTATTCTTTTGCAGGTTAGCAGTTGGTATAAACAGCAGCATCGCGCAGCAAAGAAAAAACCCGTTATTCACGGAGAAATTAAAGTACTGCCTCGCAAAGTGGTGATTGGCTCTCTCAGCGTTTTATTAATTTTAATTTTCTCAAAATATTTCTATTTAGCGAGTATTAGCAGCTACTACACTTTCTATTTAATCGATAAGTTTGGTGTTTCGGTACAAAACGCCCAAATTCACTTGTTTGTATTTTTATTCGCCGTTGCGGCGGGTACCATGATTGGTGGCCCTATTGGTGATAAAATTGGACGCAAGTATGTTATCTGGTTTTCTATCCTTGGCGTTGCCCCATTTACGTTGATTTTACCTCACGCGTCACTCTTCTGGACCGGCGTCCTGACGGTGATTATCGGAATGATTTTAGCCTCAGCATTTTCGGCGATTTTGGTGTACGCTCAAGAATTGATCCCAGGTAAAACGGGGATGGTTTCAGGGCTATTCTTTGGTTTAGCCTTTGGTATGGGAGGCGTTGGCGCTGCTGTCTTGGGTCATATTGCAGACCAAACCAGTATTGAGCAAGTTTATCAATATTGTGCCTTTCTGCCATTATTGGGTGTTTTTACTGTATTGTTACCAAATATAAACAACAAATAGCCTTATTACCTTATTTTATCCATACTTATGTTTTCATAAGTATGGATAACCCTTCCTTTATTTTACAAAAGACTTCCATAAAAATGACTAAAATAAAAAGCTTGTAACGATTTATCCCTATCAGCTCGATTTTTTTTTAGAAACCAGTCAATTTTTTAAAGAAATTTGTTTTCAAAACCGCTAAAATAGATGAACACGCAATTTGTATTTCAAAATGGTGATTAACGTCATCAACATTTTGAAAGCCAAAGGCATGTACCCACCTTCCTATTCATAAACAAACCAGAGGAGACTTAATGGAGCATTCAACGCCCTTAATTACAACCATTGTTGGTGGTCTCGCCCTTGCATATATATTAGGCATGCTCGCGCAGCGCTTAAAAATTTCGCCACTTGTCGGTTATCTTGCCGCGGGTGTGTTAGCGGGTCCTTTTACCCCCGGTTTTGTTGCAGACACCACCCTAGCCCCTGAACTCGCTGAGATTGGGGTTATTCTTTTGATGTTTGGTGTTGGTCTACATTTCTCATTAAAAGATTTATTAGCCGTAAAAGCGATTGCTATCCCCGGCGCCATCGCTCAAATAGCCGTCGCAACTTTATTAGGCCTTGGCTTATCGATGTTATTCGGTTGGGGCATATTTACGGGAATTGTCTTCGGTCTCTGTCTCTCAACCGCCAGTACCGTTGTATTACTACGCGCACTTGAAGAGCGACAACTGATTGAAAGCCAACGCGGGCAAATCGCTATTGGCTGGCTGATCGTTGAAGACTTAGCCATGGTTCTCGCCTTGGTGCTGTTACCGGCTGCCGCAGGGATCATGGATAGCAATGAAGCCAGTTTTGGCGAATTAGCCATGAGCCTTGGATGGACAATAGGTAAAGTCATTGCCTTTATTGTCATTATGATTGTCATCGGGCGAAAAGTTATCCCATGGATTTTATCTCGCACGGCATCAACAGGTTCCCGTGAACTGTTTACGCTTGCGGTTTTAGCGCTTGCATTAGGTATCGCCTATGCTGCTGTCGCGATTTTTGACGCCTCCTTCGCACTAGGCGCATTCTTCGCAGGCATGGTGCTAAATGAATCAGAGCTGAGCCATCGTGCGGCTCAGGACACTTTACCGTTACGTGATGCATTTGCAGTACTGTTCTTCGTGTCTGTCGGGATGTTATTCGACCCAGTGGTTCTCATTGAGCAACCGTTAGGGATCCTCGCTGTTCTCGGTATCATTATCATTGGTAAATCCGCCGCCGCGCTGGTGCTCGTACGAATGTTTGGGCACTCACGCCGTACCGCATTAACCATTTCTGTTAGCTTGGCACAAATTGGTGAATTTGCCTTTATTTTGGCCGGTATGGGTCTGGCACTCGGGGTAATGGATAAAGACGCGCAAAACTTGGTATTAGCCGGTGCGATTGTCTCTATCATGTTAAACCCAGTGTTATTCAGTCTCCTGGATAAATATCTGGAAAAAACCGAGACCATCGAAGAACAGCTTCTGGAAGAAACTCTGGAAGAAGAGACTCAGATCCCAGTGGATATTTGTGGTCATGCAGTGATAGTGGGTTACGGCCGTGTTGGCGGCATGCTGGCTGATAAACTGCGTCGTCGTGAAATCCCGCTGGTTGTGGTTGAAGATACTCGCGCACGTTTTGAAGAGCTGGCTGAAAATGGTTTCTGTGCCATCTTAGGTAATGGCGCGAGTAAAGAAATTCTAAGCCTGGCCCGCATTGAATGTGCAAAATCCCTGTTGCTAACCATTCCAAACGGTTATGAAGCAGGTGAAATTGTGGCTACCGCCAAAGAGCTGAATCCGAATATCACCGTGGTCGTACGCGCCCACTATGATGATGAAGTGAGCTTTATTAGAGAGCGCGGTGCAGACCACATTATTATTGGTGAACATGAGATTGCAAAATCTATCACCACGTTAATGTGCAATGATGTGGCTGAATTTGGTTGTGCTATCCCGGATGATAAGGATAAAGATAATCACAACCCAGATGGTAAAAATTTGGATGAATATCTAAAACCGAGCCACTAAGTTCAGTGTCAATTAAGTTTATTTTTAATTGAAAACAAAAAGCCGTAACTGATTAACGTTACGGCTTTTTTTATTATGAATTCAGCATTTTTTCAGCAAATTCACTGTCAGTCCACACAGGTAAACCTTTATCTTTGAAGAATTGAATTTCTGCGGCAACACCACCGCTTTTTTCCCATCCCGCCAGCGTCAGAACAATCAAACCATCACAGCGCTTTAAAAACTCCATATCAATCTCTGACCATGCCACTTTTTGCCCTTGAGAGGCTAAGTACTGGTTGATTGGATGAGTCATGGTGATTTGGCTATAGGTTGCAATTCCTTTAAGCGCTAATTCCGCGGCATATTGGGTACAAGCTTGGAAACGCATTTCCACAATATTACTATCAGGATCAGAGTATGGGCACGCAATAAAATAGAGTTTCATTTTAATTCCTAGTGTCGTATTTAACGAATTTTAAGCAAAGTAATCCTATGAAAAATAAATGAATTATTTTCCATAGGGTATAAATTAAATGAGTAATACTTTGATTTTTATGGCTTACAGAATATCTGCAATAATAATTTTGGTTTTCGGGCGCTTTTTATTTTCAGCTAATTTAAAGTCTTTAGTGGTAGTAATGAGATAATCGATATTCTCCCATCCTGCCACAAAATTAATCGCATGCTTATGGGCTTTTGTTCCATCAGCTAACACCATCAGCTTATCGCTGTTTTCCTGCATTTTTTGCGCAATGGCAGCCTCATCAACGTGTTGATCCATTACACCATGCTGAGGATGAAAAGCACCAGCGCCGATAACCGCATAATCCGCGAAAAATTCCGTAATATTCTTTAATGCGATTGCGCCTAAGCAGGCATTTTGTGCCGCATTAAATTGCCCACCAATCAAAATCGTTTCGATGGTCGGGTTTTCCTGCAATGTGCTCGCTAACAACGGCGAGTTTGTTATCACCGTAATATTATCAATCGACTTAATGCGTTGGCTAAACTCAAAGGTCGTCGTACCAAAATCAATAAACAGTGTGTCTCCGGGCTTAATTAATTCCGCTGCTTTTGCTGCTATCGCTTTCTTTTCATCAACAGCAGCTTGCGCTCGTTCTGTAAAATTACGCTCAAATTTGGACTGAATATTGACAGCCCCACCGTGAACTTTCTTTAATAATTTTTGAGTTTCAAGCTTACTCAGATCACGGCGGATAGTTTCTTGCGCCACATTAAAATGCGTTGCAAGCTCCTGTACATACACCTGACCTTGAGTCGATAACATCTCAATGATGGTTTGGTGTCGTACTTTTGAGGAGCGTCCCTCACACATAGTTTAATCCTTCTGACCATTTAACATTTCCAGCACTATACAACAGTGACAGTAATTTCAGTAGCACTCGCTTGGATTTTTGTTAAATCGATATTTTTCAGCAAAATACGACGAGTCGGTAAGCAACGACGACGCTTTTCATACAGCACGGTATTGCCCGCCATCACACGGATTGTTCCCGTTATTGCCTTGTTGACTTGAATGTTGAAATCCACATTTTTCGCTGTATTTTCGGACATATTAATACATGCAGGTACTGTAAAACGAATTGACTCAGCAAATCGAACAGGCAATCTATTTCCTTGCTGTACATCCGTTTGATGGTGATTGGCTAATAAATCATCCGCAATATATCCGCCAGTGATCACCCCTTCTTGGTAGCACTGATCCCCCATATCCGCAGGGTGCAGCATGTTACCCGCCGCGTAATAGCTGCCATCAGAACAGCGGCTACGCTGGTCAGTGACGGGTTTGCCTGTATTGGCCTCAAAATTCAGGTGGCTTTTACGAATTAACGTATTTTCACCCACAAAGCCCCCTGTAAAAATCACAGAGTCGCACTCAATTTTGCGTATTTGCCCTGCGGTTTCCACCATCACATATTCGACTCTTTCTAAGCCGCCAATTTCCGTGATTTTGCTATTCACATACACCGGGGTTCCCATGGCTTTCGCAAACAATGAAGCCGGTTTGAATGCCAGAATTCGTTCGCCGCTTTCAATCATGGCTTTCGCTTTTACGCCCGCATTTTTTAATGTCCATAATGCAGAGAAACTGACTAACTCACTGCCAACGATCACTGGGTTCAAACACGGTTTTTGCCCTTTTAAATAGACAAATTGCTGTAGCGCACCCGCAGTTAAAATACCTTGAGGACGCAAGCCAGAAACTAAGCGTGGGTGACGTGGTGTTTCGCGAACACCTGTTGCAATCAAAATACGCTTACCGCGCATTTCAACCACCCCATCTGGTGTCGTGACTGTTAAAGTGCCATTAGGTTGTAATTGCGTCACAGTGCAACGCGTTAGTATTGGTGTATCTCCCAAGTCTTTAACAATTTTTTCCGCAAACTGGTTGCCTTTCATTGGGCGTTTGAATACTAACAAACCGAAAGTGGGATGTTGGCAATGACGAGGGACACCACCCGCGTGGGCTTCACGCTCTAAAATCGCAATATTGTGAATACCACGGCGACGCAATGTTTGTGCTGCCGCGATACCTGCCGGCCCTGAGCCAATAATGATCACATCGTAATTTAAGCTCATTTCACTGCCTCCACCGCTAAGGTATTGTCAAAGCGGTCGTTAATAATTTCAGCGACCTGACTACTACAATAAAAACCATTGCAACGCCCCATCATGACGCGAGTTCGACGACGAAGTGCACCTAAACATTCTGGTGGAATGTCAGAATCAAACGCGGCTTCAATTTCTCGTTGAGTCACTAACTCACAGTGGCACACAATGCCGCCATTATTTTTACATTGGTAATCACGCTCATCATATTCAGAGAGCATCGGCATTTTAGGCCAAATTAATTCAGTTGGCGGTGATAGCTCAAATAATGCGTCAAAATTCTCTTGGTAAAGTTTCCCTAAGTGATTGGCGACCCCCAACGCTGCCGTTAAGCCCGTTGAGCGAATTCCCCCAGCACATATCCACTGCCTTTCGGGGTAATCATTAATTCGATAATATTTTTCTTCCGTGGCGGGACGTAATCCGGCATAGGTGGCCGTCACACTGTAATTATGCAGTGATGGCAACATGCGTGAGCCTTGGTCGATTAAATCTTGCAAAACCTCTTGCTTCACTTCCGCTTTCCAGCGGTCTTGCTGTTCTTCCGCTGTTGGGCCTAACAGTAAATTACCGAAAATGGTTTTCGATAACAGAACACCTTTAGTAATCGCTGTGGGTACAGGCAAAATGATCGCATTGATATCGGCCGCTGCTGCTTTGTCGTATACCAAAAACTGGCCTTTACGCGGTTTAATTTCGAATGGTGATGGGTGGCAGATAGATTCCACGATATCCCCATTAATACCGGCACAGTTAATCACTAATCGGGCAGAAAACTCACCTTTTGATGTGGATAATGTCCAAATTCCCGCATTTAGCTCACCCGCAGTCACTTCACAGTGGAATTGATATTCTGCACCGTGCTTCACGGCTTGAGTTAAATACGCCAGCGGCGTGCTCCATGGGTCAATCACCGATTCCCCCGGAACCTCAACCGCTGCCAGCGCACCTTCAGCCAAATGAGGCTCTCGACGATAAAGCTCTTCTTTATCTATCATGCCCACATCCATGACGTTGTTAGTGTGTGCTTGCTCTACAATACTCGGCAACTTATTGAGCTGCTCTTCGTTCCAAGCCACGACTAACGCGCCAGTTTTGAGTAACGGCAAATTCATTTTTTCTCTAATATCAATGAATTCCTGATACCCATCTTGCATGCATTCCAATTCTAATGTCCCTGGTGTGGCATCAAAACCGGTATGTAACAACGCGCTATTTGCTTTGCTTGCTCCTGATAAAATATCGCCACCACGCTCTAACAGCAGTGTTTTAGCGCCCATCAATGTGAATTTTCGGGTCACTGCACAGCCAATGACACCCCCACCGATGACAATGACATCCCACATTTTTTTATTATTAGCATTCATGGCTGAAATCCTTAATATAAAACTTGGACACATAAAACCACATAATTCCCACAACCTCAATATATAAAACAACACAAATCACAATAACACTCCAAAAACTTCTCACATTGTTATCTTATTGTGACAGTTCTCACATTCACAGAAGTTATTGTGAGTTTTTTGTGGATTTTATTTCCGATTAAACGATAGTAAGCAAAAAAACAAACCTATTTACAACATTTATAACACTGGGAAATTCAGCGATGCTCAATCAACGTTATGCCGCTATCGATCAGGGAACAACGGGAACCCGGGTCGTCGTCTTTGAAGAAGGCGGCCATTACCATTCCCCGATGAGTATTCCACACAAGCAAATCACCTTAAACAGTGGTTGGGTTGAGCACGATCCTGAAGAGATCCTAACGAACATCATTAAGTGTCTGAATAGTTGTGAAGTCGTTGATGCTATTGGTATTTGTCACCAAGGCGAAAGTATTGTTGCGTGGGATGCTCAGACTAAGCGCCCCCTTTATAACGCAATTGTTTGGCAAGATCTGCGTACTGAAAAAACCATCCAGCAGCTTAAAGAGGCGGGACTTGAGCCGCTTGTCCAAGCAAAGTCGGGGCTGCCCTTAGATCCTTATTTCTCGGCCAGCAAAATGGGATGGATTCTGGAGAATGTGGTGGGGGCCAAATCCCTTGCAGATAAAAACCGCCTACGCATAGGCACTATGGATGCATTTTTCCTTGATCGTTTATGCGATGTTTTTGTGACGGATTATAACTCCGCATCACGTACCTCTTTACTCAACATTCATACCCTCGAGTGGGATCCTCAGCTGTGTGAGATTTTTGGTGTACCAATCCACTGCTTGCCACCGCTGCGCGACAATATCGGTGACTTTGGCGCTGTCAATCTCGACGGACATCTCACGCCAGTCACCGCCATTATTGTCGACCAATTTGCGGGAACCTTTGGTCATGGTTGCCGCCAAAAAGGAGATGCCAAGATTACCTTTGGTACCGGCGCCTTCTTGCAAGCCTTGACGGGGAGCGATATCCCACAAACTCATCAAAGCGGGTTGTTACCTACACTTTGCTGGAAGTTTCCGGGTGAAGCCCCTGTTTTCGGTTTAGATGGTGGTGTGTATAACGCCGCCTCGGCAATCAACTGGGCACGTAAAATCGGTCTATTTGAGGATTTTGATGAGCTTTCAGATTTTCGCGATGAGCCCGCGATTAAACGTGGTTTAGCGTTTGTACCTGCACTTTCAGGCTTAGGCTGCCCTTATTGGGATCGTAGCGCTGCTGGCCTGTGGGCGGGACTCTCATTAGATACCGATAAGAAAGATATGATGCAGTCGGTCTTAGAAGGAATAGCCGCCCGCTCCGCCGAAGTTATTTTCGCAATGGAGAAAATCTCTCCATTAGGTCAGTCCATTTCAGTCGATGGAGGGTTATCGTCAAATCAGTACTTTAAGCAGTTTTTAGCCAATTTATTACAAAAAAATATTGAAGCACCAGCAAATCGTGAAGTCACAGCACTCGGGGCCGCCTTGCTTGCTCGTAAAGGTTTGGGAATAAGCCATGAAATGGCGATACGACGCAATACTAGCGTCACACGTCCTGATGGAACCAACATGCAAGGCGTAATGGAACAGTATCGCGACATTATTGCCCGTTCTCGCCAGCTCAGAAATTAATTCTTCCAACAATAAAAAAGAAAGGAAACCCTACTATGGCCGAATTCGGAAACTATATTATCTACTTAATCATGTGCGGTGCCGTGATTGGTGCCGTTGCATCGATTGTCAGGCCTGCCAGCGACCTTGGAAAAGAGTTTGTAAACGGTATTTTTTCTATTGGTCCCGTGTTTCTCGCTCAAGCTGGGATCATGGCTGCCGTTCCACTACTTTCACAATTGATATCTTACATCCTAGGGCCAGTATTTAGCTCTGTTGGCTCTGATGTTTCTATCGCAGCACTATCCATTATCGCGGTGGATATGGGCGGATATCAATTAGCCGATGCCTTAACCACGAATCGTGATATGTGGATCACCGCGATGTTGATCGGTTATACCTCAGGGGCAACCATTGTTTATCTGATCCCTGTTGGTTTAACGATGTTAAACCGTAAAGATCACAAATATTTAGCTTTAGGGGCAATGGCAGGATTGATCTCAATCCCATTCGGGGTATTAGCTTCATTGCTGTTGATCACACTCAATAATATCCCTGTTCGCGATATTATTTCGACTAACTCCCCAGCCACTCATCAACTCACCCTTGATTTCTTGACGATGCTGCAATATCTAATGCCGCTATTCGTTTTCTGTTTCTTGCTGGCAGCGGGCTTAAAATATCGTCCAATGCTAATGGTTACGGGCTTTTTGATCTTCGGTAAGATCATGGATGCATTCGTAAAATTAGTATTAGCCTTCTCCATTGTGGAACATTTTACCGGCGTATTTAGTAAAGTCTTTGGGGCTTGGGGATTCGATCCGTTATTTGCCGATCAAAATGAGTTATTCCGTGCGATCGAGATTGCCGGTTATATCGGGATCATGCTCGCAGGTACATTCCCTATCTGTTACCTGTTCCAACGTTACTGTAAGCCACTAGTCAGCGCACTCAGCCGCCGATTAAAACTGAGCGATACGGGTTCACTGGGGTTCATCATGGTGATGGCGAATATCATTGCAACTTACCACTTATTCAAAGAAATGCGCGCAAGGGATAAAGTGTTGTGCGTGGCCTTTGGGGTCTGTGCTCAAGCGACAATTGGCGACCACTTAGCCTTTACCGCAAACTTCCAGCCAACATTAGTGCTACCAATTCTGTTAGGTAAATTAGTAGGCGGTTTCTTAGCGGTATTTATTGCGATTAAAATCTCTGTTCCACAAGCGATGCGCTATGAACAAGAAGATGAGAAAGCGGTTGAGGCTGTTAAAGCGGAGCATCCTGCGGGGATCGCCAAAGAAGCGTAATCGTTCACGTCATAATAAAAACAAAAACACCTCATTCGAGGTGTTTTTTTATTTCAGACTTATTCCAAGTTAGCGATCCCAATAGGACTCTTCTAAGCTATCTTCTTTTTCTGGTAGCCCGCGAGTTAAGCGCGGTGAATGCTGAGAAAGCACCTGATAACTTACACGGTTCGCATACTTACACACCTGTGCCAGTGAGGAGTAAGTGAGATATTGACGCTCGTGCTTACTGGAATTAGGCACATTTGAACGGTGATAAGAGTTCGCCGTAATATCATGCAGTAACGCAGATAAAGCACCATCACCCGCACCATTGGTATTCATGATTTTTTCGGGACCGCCCATATAAGGTTCAATATGAGAGAAAATGCGACGAGGCTGTTTGCAATCTTGCATGCGCATCGCGCGACTAAATTCATACAGGTTAAATTCAGCAATTGCTCCCGGCAGTAGTGGGTGCTGAGTTTTACGTTTATATTCTTCTTCCGTAAAACCTGCCATATACAGCCCTGAAGGCCCAGCTGTACACAGAACAAGGTCAACCCAATCTAGCGCCATATTAGATGCCAATAGGGGATCGCTAAAGCCAGTTAATTCCAAGGCTTCATCTTCGTTCATGGCGACCACTGAGACATGATCTTTAAGGAAATCACGCCAGAATTGCGGATCTTGAGCGATAACAAACTTGGTTCCCAATGTCAGTACCACGGGAACATTATGTTTTTTCGCATAATGGATAGCTTGCATCGTCGCATCCGGCATTGTTTCCCCCGGCTTACAACGCACTAAATAAGCCGTTAATACCAGCGCTGATGCACCTGCAATAATCTCTTCAGGAATGCTATCGGGGTGTAAGCGGTTCATATGCCCCGGGCTAATCGCAAACGTACGTTCACCGTTATCAGTGACGAGCGTAAAACAGCGCCCGATAGGACCGTCTACCCCTTGTAGGTAGTTTAGATCCATACGGCTTGAAGTATGGCAGAGGTAGCGATAAGCATAACTACCAATCTGAATATTGTTACACATCGTGCCCAATAAGACAGAGCGGTCATCGGCTAAGACAGAGTAATTGTGAAGCGTATTTCCTATCGTGCCGCCTGCAAATTCATGGGTGATCAGTTTCTTATCGGTGAGCTCTTTGTAGAGCGCTTCAGCCGCATCATCTTCGATAACTAAAGAGTGACCTTTACTTAATTGATAACGTTCAATAAATTCATCATCAATTTTGGCTTCAATATCGACGAGCGTTTGGTCGATACCCACAATATACGATTTGCAGTTTTCATCGTCAGAGAGCATCTCTTTCATCGGTTGTAAAAGAGGATCTCTGAGGGAGACGGGAAAGTAATGTTTAGATTTGCGTTGACCGGGGAATTTCATATTGGGAACATTAAAAAAGGAACATTTCCGTATTCTAACACGATAAAACAAAACCGGCACCCTTCGATAAAAAGGTGCCGGTTAGGTATTTATAATGCTTTAGAGTGATTACTTGCGGCGAGTATTTTGCTGATTATAGTTACGGTACAGGTCACGACCTAGTACAAACGCACAGCTCATAATAAAGCCAAGAATAGCGCCTAATGCCACGATAAGCATCGATTTAGGGGAGTCTTTAGTAATCGGTAAATCCGGAGTCAGGATAAATCTCACTGGCTCAAAATCTAATTCTTTAGTTGTGAGTGAGTTTAAGTTTTCAATATAGACTTTTGCATTTTGCAGTTTTTCACTGATCAGCGCTAAGTCGCGGTTCTTTAACTCAATGCCCAATTTTTCTTCTAACGCTTCTGAACCTAATGCAATTGGATAATCAGGGTCATCATTAATTGCCACTGAATCTCTTGCGATTGGACGTGTAATTCCAGCGGCTTTCGCGATGGTAATAGCGCGTTTTAAACGCTCAATTTTAACGTCATAAGAAATCTGGATTTTGTTGGTATCTTGTTTTAATGCTTCAACGCTATAAATCAGTTGGCGTGCAATCGCATTATCCACTTCAGTTTTCATTCTTTTACGGACAATACTCGCTGTATAGCGAATATACCCGTCCATTAAATCTTGCGCTTCAACCGCTGTTGGCGCGGTAAATGACAGAACGATGTCGCTATCATCACTGTCTTTTTCTTTACCGTTGTATTTCAATTTAATCGAATCCGCGATGATGCGATTCACTAAGCGTTGAACCTCGAGAGGATCATTTTTATTCTCGAGTTTATCAAGCAGTGTTTTAAAATAATCGGTGCTTTTAACGAAGGCTTCTTGGTTAACTTTAGAACGGTATTGAACGATAAATTCGTTATAAATACGCTGAGAACCCAAGTCAACTTCCATGCCTAATGCATTTAAGCGTGCTGAAAATTCATTAGCTTCTTTTACCTCTTCAGACGTTGGCGGAATAATAACCGCTTCACTCGTCCACTTCTGAGGTAACATTTTGACAACCCCAATACTCAGTGCGGTAACAATGACTGTTGCTATAATAATCAATAATTTATTCTTGAACAGAACCGCCACCAGCGCCATGAGATCGATCTCATCATTGTGCTGCAATTTATATTGCGGATCTTGCTCTAGCTGTTTTTTTAATTCTGGAGATAAATTGGTTTTTTCAGTCATGTTAATTCCAAACAACGCACTCTAAATTGTACCATTGAATATTGAGGTCATAATTATAGTCAAAATTTAAGTTTTGGATATAACCATTAACCTTCTTTATGAAATTACCTATCAAATCACTCTTTCTAAGTGATTTTTCAGAATTAACTGAATCATATTGATGCTGATATCGCTGTCATTCAGTGCAGGAATATAACGATATTGCTCACCACCATTATGTAAGAAAAATTCTTTATTTTGCTCACTAATTTCTTCTAAGGTTTCTAAACAGTCCACCGAAAAACCAGGGCAAACCACTTGAACTGACTTAACCCCTTCTGACGGTAGCTTTTTCATCGTCTGATCCGTGTATGGGCTTAACCACGGTTCACGACCAAATCGAGATTGGTAAGTCATTAACACTCGGTCACTTGGAAATTTCAGGGCCTGCTTTAATAATTCTGTGGTTTGCTCACACTCTTTATCATAAATATCCCCTGAATCGCAGTAACGCTGCGGGATACCGTGGAAAGAGAGGATCAACCTATCCGGCTCACCATGTTCCGCAAAACTGGCTTCGATAGATTCCGCTAAGGCTTGAATATACGCTGGGTGTGTCGCATAGCTGCGAATAAACTGCACTGACGGGATAGTCCGCATCGGTTTAAAGGCGCGAGTGATGGCTTCATAAACCGCGGCAGTCGTGGTGCATGAATATTGTGGATACAGCGGTAAAACCACTAATTCCGTCACATCTTGTGCAATCAAGTTGTCGATAGCACTCTTTATTGACGGCGAGCCGTAAGTCATTCCCAGCTCAATCGGCGTATTAGGAAAAAATGCAGATAATTTTTCTTTCTGACGCTGTGAATAAACCAATAATGGCGAACCTTCATCCATCCAAATTGAGCCATAAAGTTTTGCTACTTTGGAAGCGCGGATTGGCAAAATAGCGCCATGTAAAATCGGCTTCCAAATCAATGGGGAAACATCAATAACACGCGGGTCAGTCAAGAATTCAGCTAAATAGCGTTTAACGGCTGTTGTTGTTGGGGCATCGGGTGTCCCCAAATTTACCAATAGAATTCCATATTTTTTTTCTAACATTAGAACAGCTCCTAATTGATAATCATTCCCAACAATAACAGATTTTAGTAACTAATTTTGCCAACTTGTGGCACAAAAAGAAAGGCAGCGTTTTTGCGCTGCCTTGTTTATTTGAATCTATTTAGATCACGCTCAGAAAAATTAGCCTAAAATTTTTGCTAACTCTGCGCTCACTTCAGTCACTTTGCGAGTACCGTCTAACTTGAAGTACTGAGTGCTGCTCGCTTTCGCTTCATTTTGATAGTAAGCGATTAATGGCGCTGTCAGTGCATGATATTCAACCAAACGTTTACGAACCGTGTCTTCTTGGTCGTCTTTACGGATAGTTAATTCATCGCCAGTTACGTCATCTTTGTTTTCAACTTTAGGTGGGTTGAAAGTGACGTGGTATACGCGACCTGATGGTGCGTGAACACGGCGACCAATGATACGCTCAACAATGATTTCGTCAGGAACATCGAATTCTAAAACGTAATCAACGTTGATGCCTGCTTCTTTCATTGCATCCGCTTGAGGAATGGTACGCGGGAACCCATCCAACAAGAAGCCATTGCGACAGTCATCTTGTTTGATGCGCTCTTTCACTAATGCGATAACCAGTTCATCAGTCACTAATTTGCCGTTATCCATCAGCTCTTTAGCTTGTAAACCTAATTCGCTCCCTGATTTTACAGCGGCACGTAACATGTCGCCGGTTGAAATCTGAGGGATCCCAAACTTCTCCATAATAAATTGAGCTTGAGTGCCCTTACCAGCGCCTGGAGCGCCAAGCAGAATGATACGCATTGCGTAAACCCCTTGCTATTTAGTTTTTTATAATTTGAAAAGAAAACGCTCTACCATACCATTAGCATGGCATCTGACTCAAGAAGACACGTAAACGTTTTCCCATTTATCTTTTTTCGCAAAAGAAAAAAACCACGCAAAAAATCGCTTTTTTACGTGGTTTATGTTCGAAAACGAAAATACCTTAATGGACTACTTTAAAAGTAATTCGTTGATTTTTTTGATGAATAAGTTTGGATCTTCCAGCGTACCGCGTTCTGCCAGCAAGGCTTGGTCGAGTAGTACATCCACCCAATCTGCAAACACGCTTTCATCTTCCACTTCAGACGCTTTTTTCACCAATGCATGGCTCGGGTTCAGCTCGAAGTTATATTTCACTTCTGGCGCCGCTTGACCCGCAGCCGCGAATAATTTCGCCATTTGGGTGCTCATTTCATCCGCATCAGTGGTCACAATGGCTGGTGTATCGGTTAAACGATGAGTCAGTTTCACCTCTTTCACACGGTCGCCCAAGAAGGTTTTTACGCGCTCAACAAATGGCTCTAACTGCTTCTCGGCTTCTTCTTGCTCAGCCTTGTTTTCATCTGCTAACTTGTCTAACGACTCATCAGCTTTGCTCACAGATTGGAACTGTTTGCCATCAAACTCAGAGAGGTAGTTCATCATCCATTCGTCAATGCGATCGGATAACAGCAGAACCTCGATGCCTTTCTTACGGAACAGCTCTAAATGCGGGCTGCTTTTCGCGGCAGCGTAGCTATCGGCAGTGATAAAGTAAATCTTATCCTGACCTTCCACCATGCGGCTTACGTAGTCTTCCAGCGAAACATTTTGTACGCTACTGTCGTTATGGGTGGTTGCAAAGCGCAGCAGTTTTGCAATCGCTTCACCATTGCCCATATCTTCCGCAGGGCCTTCTTTCATAACCAGCCCGAATTGCTGCCAGAAAGTTTGGTATTTCTCTGCGTCGTTTTTCGCCAATTTTTCCAGTGTTTGCAGAACACGTTTTGTCAGTGCACTGCGCAAGTTGCGAGTCAGTGCGCTGTCTTGCAGAATTTCACGGGAAACGTTCAACGGTAAATCGTTGGAATCCAATACCCCACGAACGAAACGCAGGTAATTAGGCATAAACTGCTCAGCATCATCCATAATAAAGACGCGTTGAACATACAGTTTTAAACCGTGGCGCTGGTCGCGGTTCCACAAATCAAATGGGGCTTGAGATGGAATATACAGCAGACTGGTATATTCCTGTTTCCCTTCCACACGGTTATGCGCCCACGTTAATGGGTCAGCGTAGTCGTGGGAGATATGCTTGTAGAACTCAATATATTCTTCGTCTGAGATTTCAGATTTGCTGCGCGTCCACAGTGCTTTCGCTTGGTTGATTTTTTCCCAAGTAACGGTGCCGTCTTCTTCGTTTTTCTCTTCGATTTCAACAGGCAGAGCAATATGGTCAGAATACTTGCTGATAACGGAACGTAAGCGCCAGTTATCTAAAAACTCTTTTTCGTCATCACGTAGATGTAAGGTGATTTCGGTTCCGCGATCGGCTTTTTCGATATCTGCGATAGTGTATTCACCTTCGCCAGCAGATTCCCAGAATACCCCTTCGCTCGCTTCAGCACCCGCTGCACGGCTGCGTACGGTGACTTTATCGGCAACGATAAATGCGGAGTAGAAGCCCACACCGAATTGGCCGATCATTTGGCTATCTTTGACTTGGTCACTGCCTAATGATTCTAAGAATGATTTGGTGCCTGATTTAGCGATAGTACCTAAGTTTTCAATGACTTCTTCACGGCTCATACCGATGCCGTTGTCACTGATAGTTAGCGTACCTTTGTCTTTGTCTGCGCTAATACGCACACGCAGTTCGCCGTCATTTTCATACAGTTCAGGCTTAGATAATGCACGAAAACGCAGTTTATCCGCCGCATCGGATGCGTTGGAAATTAGCTCACGCAGAAAAATTTCTTTGTTTGAGTAAAGAGAGTGGATCATCAACTGTAGCAGTTGTTTGACTTCTGATTGAAACCCACGAGTTTCTTGTCCTTTCATACTCATTAATCGCCTCTATATCATCAATCTAATAGTTAGTTTTGACTTATCGATGGAAACTAATTTGGGGACAAAAAAATAGAATTCAACCACTAACTACAAATTAGTAGCCAAATTAATCTAAACGAAAGGAAATTACCAAAAACTACGATGCTTTGCTTTGAAGGTTTTGAATTAAGGTTTTTGCTTTGAGGGGTTTGCCTTTAAATTTTAAAAACAACTCCCCACCATCATCCTCTAAATAATTTGTGCCGTAGCTAGGCGTCGAATGCATTAATCCCTGGGAGCATACACAAGTATGTGACTAGGGTTGATGCATGAAGACAACAACGCTACGGCGCAAAGAATGACGAGGACTTTAGAGCCGTTGGCGTCCCGCCAACGAGTGAGAAAGGGTGGTTCCGTCAACCATCTCTAACTCCCCACCGACAGGCACCCCATGCGCAATCCGGCTCGCCGCCACCCCATACTGCGCACACATCTGCCCAATATAGTTCGCCGTCGCCTCCCCTTCCACTGTCGGGTTGGTCGCCAAAATCACTTCAGTGATGTTTTCCGATGCCAGTCGCTCTTCGAGCCTATCTAACCCAATATCCATCGGTCCAATGCCATCTAATGGTGACAGATGCCCCATGAGTACGAAATAGCGACCTGAGAATTGACCGGTTTGCTCGATAGCATAAATATCTGCGGGGCTTTCCACCACGCAAATCAGCCCATTTTGCTGACGGCGCGGGTTATCGCAGATATTGCAGGTGTCTTGCTCAGTAAATGTGCGGCAATCGCGGCAATGCCCGATTTCGGACATTGCACGAGTCAGAGACTGAGCCAAACGCATTCCGCCACTACGGTCACGTTGCAGAAGTTGGAAAGCCATTCGCTGCGCTGACTTGGGTCCCACACCGGGGAGACAGCGCAGCGCTTCCATCAATGATTCAAGAAGCGGACTCGTTTGCATTAGAATGGCATCTTAAAGCCTGGTGGCAGTTGCATACCGCTAGATACGCTAGCCATTTTTTCTTTTTGCGTTTCTTCGATACGACGAGCTGCGTCGTTGAATGCCGCAGCAATCAAGTCTTCCAGCATATCTTTGTCGTCTTCTAACAGGCTAGGATCGATTTCAACACGACGGCAGTTATGTGAACCGTTGATGGTCACTTTGACTAAGCCAGCACCAGATTCGCCAGTAGCTTCGAGTTGAGCGATTTCTTCCTGAACTTTCTGCATTTTATCTTGCATTTGCTGGGCCTGTTTCATCAGGTTACCCAATCCACCTTTACCAAACATAGTTTTCTCTCACAACTGAGGCTACAGATTCGCAACTGTAGCGTTAAACGGGGCGAATACTCTCTTCATCCAATTGCGCATCAAACATGGCGCGCAATTTTTGAATTGTTTTATCCGCAATAATAGACTGACGGGCTTGCGCCAGTTTCTCTTCATAAATCGCCTGACGCCACTCCAGCGGCGTTTTCACCGCCGTATTATCATCGTGAACGATTTTCAGTTCAACAGGGCGACCATAATGTTCACTCAACGCGTCTTGCAACGCTTTGAGAGCGTTAGGTTTATCAAGATGGCGTTGAGCGGAGCGCAAGTGCAATACAATTTGCGACTCATCCAATTCTTCTTTATATGAATTCAAAGCCAATTGTTCAACTAGCTTCGGAATATTTAATTGCGCAATTTCCCCTGACCAACTATCACGCTCGCGCCCTTCTTCGGTGATTTTTATTGCTAATTCAGGGGTTTTCTCATATTCCAACGCCTCTTTGATTTCAGTTGGCGTTGTTACTGCGTCTTTTGCGTCAAGAACTTCACCATTTTGAGGCTTCCACTGGTAAGGCTTCGGCTTCGCAGGCTTCGTCTTCTGTGACGCTTTTTCCATCACATTTTGCTGATGTTTGCTGGTTACCGCGGCCAGCCGTTCAAGTGCTGAAACCGCCGGCTTAGCCCTTTCGGACGTCACCGGATGAGTCTTTTTTGGACTCGGATCCTCACTTTGTGGCGTTTGTAGTGCCTGTCTGGCTTTTAATAGCTGCAATGTTGGGCTATTTTCCGGTAAGTTCTCTGCGCTCGCAGGCTGTGGGGCCGGGCGTCTTACCGTTGATGGTGCTGGCTCTGGCTGAAAAGTGGACGTCGGCGCGCTTGAAACTAATTTCGGCGGCAATTCCACTTCTTCAATAATGCTCTTTGGGTGGAAGGCTAGCGCTCTTAATAGCGCCATTTCCACGCCCATGCGTCTTTCTGGCGCGAATGTCAGTTCTTTGCGCCCCACCAGCAAGGTTTGGTAGAACAGTTGAAGATCCGCTGGAGAAATTAATCGTGCCACTTGTCTTAGGCGCCCTTCCGTGGAGGAAGGATCGGTTTCTTGTTCCGCGGGCAGTAGTTGGATCATCGCGATGCGGTGAAGCTGAGAGAGGATTTCAACCAGTAAGTTTTCCCAATCAGCGCCACGGGAAGCAGCTTGCTCGACTTGGGCCATCACACCAAGACCATCCGCACGAACTAAGGCTTCAATAATGGCGAGCGGCTGCTCATCGTCAAGTGTGCCCAGCATTTGGCTAACGATATCCGCAGTGACTTTACCTTGCCCCATGGCAATTGCTTGGTCAGTCAAGCTCAATGCATCACGCAAACTGCCGTCTGCGGCGCGGGCAATCAACTGACGAGCGCGAGTATCGTGCTCAATATTTTCCGCGTTTAGGATCAACTCAAGCTGTTCGCTGATTTGTGGGACATCCAACGCTTTTAGATGGAACTGCAAGCAGCGGGATAAAATCGTGACAGGCAGTTTTTGCGGATCGGTCGTCGCCAGTAAAAATTTGACGTGTTCCGGCGGCTCTTCCAGTGTTTTAAGCAACGCATTAAAACTGTGGCGCGACAACATGTGAACTTCGTCAATAAGATAGACTTTAAAGCGACCACGCGCTGGTGCGTACTGGACGTTATCCAGTAATTCTCGCGTATCTTCGACTTTAGTGCGTGATGCCGCGTCAATCTCAATCAGGTCAACAAATCGCCCCTGTTCAATTTCCAAACAGTTGGCGCATTTTCCGCAAGGTGTTGCCGTGATCCCCGTTTCGCAGTTTAACCCTTTGGCAAACAAGCGGGCGATCGTGGTTTTCCCGACACCGCGGGTACCCGAGAAAAGATAAGCGTGATGAAGCCGTTGGTGCTCAAGCCCATTAGCAAGTGCAGTCAACACATGCTGCTGACCAACAACGTCTGAAAATTTTTGGGGGCGCCACTTACGGGCAAGTACCTGATAGCTCATGGATTCCACTGTTATTCAACATGGGACATTGATAAATATAATAATAGTACCATGCTACCACAGCCTCAACCCATTGGGCGAGACTGCAGTAAAAATAGTAAGAAGAGTGTGGAGCAGATTAGTGGCCTGGGAACTCAACAAGACTATAGGAAGTAACGCCTTCTTTTGCTAAACGCTCAACACCGCCTAAATCTGGCAGTCCGATAACGAAAGCAGCATCCACCACTTTTGCGCCTAGCTGTTTGATCATTTTCACGGTCGCTTCGACAGTACCGCCAGTTGCTAACAGATCATCCACCACCAGCACGTTGTCTTGCGCGGTAATGCTGTCTTTGTGGATTTCCAGAGTGTCGGTGCCGTATTCCAGATCATACGTCATACTTAAAACTTCACGCGGTAATTTGCCTTTTTTACGCACAGGCACAAAACCTACGCCTAAGCGTAATGCAACAGGAGCGCCGAACAGGAAACCACGGGCTTCAGTACCAACAATTTTGGTCACACCTTTGTTTTGATAATGCTCAACCAGCATATCGATTGTCGCTTGATAAGCCGCCGGGTCATTTAACAGTGTGGTAATATCGCGAAACAGCACACCCTCTTTTGGATAGTTAGGGATAGTCGCGATACTTTCTTTAATCAATTGCAGTTGTTGCTCTTTAGCGGTCATAATAAAAACCAATATAGTAAATACGAAAGGGTAGAATCTATGCAAACTACCATAAAAATGCAATAAGAAGCCGTCTATTTGCTGTAAGTTTTATTGTTGGATATCAATATTCCGCCACTTTTCACATTTATTGAGAATAAAAAATGAAAACACAGGCTCTGTTAGAGGCATTGAAAAAGCAGATTGATGAGTTAGCTGAGCGCGTCGCCCCCATCAAAGACCATGAGTTTTCACACTCCCGATTTGATATGCAGCTATTTAGCCATAAATCCACCAAACTGGGTGATTGCCAGAAAGAGCTCAATACCTTGTATCAGCAATTGTGTAATAGCGTTTCGCTAAACCATGCCCAGCAAGTGAACTTTTTAACCGAAAAAATCGTGCATCAAATGCAAGCTATTTCCCGCGAACTCTCCACTCAAGGATTACGGGAAAAAGAAGATTCTTTTCGGACGAAAAAGGAACAGGTTGATTTATATGAACGTTTATCACAACATCAAGATTATGAACGCCGTTTGCAGGCTATGGTGAGCGAAAAAGAGCTCTATTTAAGTGGCTTAACTGACTCACATTTACAGCACCAGTGCCAAAAAGAGCTCGCCGCATTAGCCGGGCGCTTATACCGCTGTAGACAAGCATTAATGCGTATTGAAAAAGCCATCGAGCACCAAGAAAACCAATTTTTTGATTAGAGGGTCGTGAATGGAAACACTGGACACTGCACCACTCGAAACCCAGCTCGCGGTGGATTTAATTTACTTATTAGAATCGGCTGAAGTCGATACCCATACCGTCTTGAAAGCATTAGAGATAGTTAAGCAGGATTATCTCAACAAACAGGCCGCCGAAGCAGCCTGTCAGAATGGTAATTAACGCAGGTTATTTTTCATCGCCATTTTTATCATTATCTTTGTCTTTGATAATTTTCGTCACTTCCTGCACTTCATCACCCTGATTGTTATGCAAATGCACTTCTAATTGATTGAAGGCGATATTGATATCGTTTTCACGGCATAACCGGTCAATTTCACGGTTCACTTCATCACTGGTGATGGTACGCTCACCGATCTGGCGTACATAAAAACGCAGTTCGTGGTCTAACGTGCTAGCGCCAAAACTTAAGAAGTAGGCTGCAGGTGCAGGGTCCGTCATCACTTTGCTGTTAGAGGTTGCCGCTTGCAGTAATACGCGTTTCACTTTTTCCAGATCTGAGCCATACGCAACACCTAAAGAGACCGTAATTCGCGTAACCGTGTCTGAGAGCGACCAGTTGATTAAGCGCTCAGTAACGAATGCTTTGTTCGGGATAATCACCTCTTTGCGATCGAAATCCACAATCGTAGTGGCACGAATACGGATCTTACTGATCGTTCCCGAGTAAGTCCCGATGGTGACTGTATCCCCAATACGAATCGGTCTTTCGAACAATAAAATAATCCCCGAAACGAAGTTCGCAAAAATTTCCTGTAAACCAAAACCGAGACCAACGGTTAAGGCAGCGGCTAACCATTGCAACTGATTCCATGTCACCCCTATCATCCCGAGGGAAGCAATCGCCCCGATACTGACAATCACATAGGTCAACATGGTGGTGATGGCATAGGTGGAACCTTGGCGAAGTTTGAGGCGTGACAACACCAACACTTCCAATAACCCTGGTAAGTTGCGCGTCATAATCCACGCCACCACTACAATCACCACCGCTAAAATTAGGTTGGCCAAAGTCACATGCTGCATGATATTCGCCCCTTCCGCTGATGTAGCGGTATAGCTCCAGAGTTGGATACTATCGAGGAAGGAGAAAATCGTAATAAAATCAGACCAAATGGCGTAAAACGCAAACGCAAAGATAATAAACAGCACCATTGTCGTTAAGCGCAGAGACTGCTGGCTAATCAACTCAATGGTCATAGGCGGCTCTTTGATAGGCTCGTTTTCAGTTTCTTCTTGCTGTTTTGACTGCGCTCGACGCTCAAGCGCACGCTTATACGCCAGTTTTCTAGCGCCTAAACTTAAGCCTCGCAAGCAGACATTATACGTGATGTACCAAAGCACCAGAAGATACAAGCTATCTAACCAACGGTTGGCTAAACGGAGTGTGGTGTAATAGTAACCCGCGATCATCAAACCGATTAAAATTAACGGTGAGAATGTCAGTAACGTGATCAAAATGGAGCGCGTTAAGTGGCTACCCGTTTCCTTCCAAACCTGTTTACAGAACGGAATAGTAAAAATACACAATAATAATAAACAGATAGAAACCACGAGCTGCCCAATCACATCCTCAGACACCTTCAGCGGGTTAATCATTCCATAGGTGGAAAAGAAGATAAGCGGGATCAGCGGTACCGATAAACGCACCATTCGACGACGCATACGCTGGGCATTTTCATGTTCAATATTAAAGTGTTTCTCTGCAATACCTTGAGGTTTTAATACCCTAAACGTTAATTCAAATAGCGCCCAGAAAATCGCAAGTTGCAAGAAATAAGACCAAATAAACTCCCCTTGCAGGTTACCGGTTTTTAAGAACCAGTAACCAATGGCGATAACCACTAATGAGATTGGAATGGTTTGCAGCAACGTGAGTAACAGGGCCAACGGTGTATTCAGTACGCTGTCGTTACGCAAGCTGGATAAACGCAGGTCAATATCATGTAGACGCTGAGTGATTTTTCGATTCAACCAGATAAAGATCAGTGCCGCCAATAACAACGGAATCGTCACCCACAGCGAGCTCAGCAAGCCTTTTTTCAGGCTCGATAATGAAAAATCAAAATCGAGATGAGTTAGTTGATTTTTGGCCGCCTCTGGGAACGCTTTTAACCACTCAATATCCATCGGTTTATTACTGTTTACCCAGAAAATCTGCTGAGCCAAAGTATGCTCAAGGGAGCTGACCACGCTCAATAACTGGTTTTGATCCAGTTGCAAATTAATGGCTTGGGAAATTTGACCGCCTAATTGTAAATTCAATTCATCCAATAATTCACGGCGAACATCCAGGATTTTTACCAGCGCAGCTTTATCTTCTGGGGTAAACAAGCGGGCATTTTCTTGCTCTCCGACCTTAACCGCTTGCTCATGCTCCAGATTATTAATGTAATCCGTAGGTTGGTATAACGCATCACGCTGCTGGTTTATATCAAACTGCTCCAAACGTAGGTCGGCGATGGTGACAGGCAAATTTTTGGTGAGAATATCCGCGGGTAAATCAATTTGTTGCTGAAAAAGAATTCGCGATAGCAGCAAGCTTCCGCGTAATACGTTGATTTGCTCTTTTAAGTTTCGTTCTGATTGAGTGGCGCGTTCTAACCAAGTTTTTACTCGGATACCATTTTGCACCATTTTGTTGCCGTCTTGAGTCACTTCAATCAAGCGGTTGCTCAGCTTGTTATTGATCTCCACCTCTTTTTGAATAATCGGATTTTGCTGTACGGCATCATCCGTAGAGGTGTTTTGTGCTTCACGGACTGTCGATTGAGAATCACTGAGACGCACTTTGCTGATAGCGTCTTGGATCACCTGAATTCGGGCATCGAGTTGCTCAATGTACGCCGCCGTGTAATCACGCTGTTTCTGCAAAACATCTTGGAGTTGCGTATTAGCTTGGAGAACGCGCTTTTGAAATTCGTTTTGCTGCTGTAGAAGGTATTGCTCAAGTTGCAGCATATTCACTTGTGTGGTGCGCAGCTTGCTAGAGTCGGTCAATGTGCTGTTAAGTTCGTTGCGGATCTCTTGCAGTCTTCGAGCATTGTCCAACATGATAGCTTGGGCGCGCTCAGGTTGAGTTTGCAAACCGATCAGTTGACTGTTGTATGTGGCGAGATCATTTTGCTCAGCTTGCAGGTTATCCAAATGGGTTGCCAACATGGACTCTAATTGTTGCAGGCTGCTATTTTCAATTTGGTGCTGAAAGTTAATATCAGGATTTTCACTCTGATTTTTTATTTGTAATAAACCTTGAACCGCTTTTTTTGACTCTTCACCGGAGTGACTTAATTTTTTTTGCAGTTCGTCTGAACGCTGATCGAGTTTTTCCAGTTCATCATAATAATTTAATGACTTTTCCAAATCGGCGATAGCGAGTTTATCTTCTTGCCCTGCATTGTTTTTTTTATTTAGCGAATTGAGCTCTGTTTTTATCTCGTTTTTGCTGGGAAGGTTACTAATTGTTGCTGCGGAAATTTGAAAAGAGAAAAAGGTGATGGCAAATGCCAAAAATATTCTAATTGAATATAACCACGCTTTTCTGTATTGCATTAGTGGGCCCATGATATCTCGTTGTGATCCTACTATTATCTAACACTTAAATTGTTTAGTTCTAATATACTTAGATCTAATATACTGAGTTCTAACTTGCTATTTGAGCTGCAATTTTGACAAACCGCAGCTCAATTCTCAAAAAGCTTTTTTAATCTATGGCGATAAAATTAAAAGGTGAGAACTTTTTCAGCATCTAATGTCCACGCAGCCAAATCAACTAATGTACCGATTTCGACACCATCAATTAATGGTAGCTCACTGATACCACGAGCATCAGTACAGGTTTTGCATAACTTAACAGGGACATTTTGCGCGGTTAAAATCTCTAACATTTGCTGAAGGTTATACCCTTCTTTCGGTTTTTGCGCTGTGATCCCAGCAGTAACTGCGTCAGACATTAAGAAAATTTTCAGGTCGGTTTGTGGGTGTTGCTCTTTTAGCGTGATAGCTAAGCGCAGAGAGTTAAACAACATTTCACTTCCGTATGGCGCGCCATTCGCAATGATCAAAATGGATGACATGGTTTTCTCCGATTATTCGTTTGGCGTTGGTTTGACTCGCAGTGAGACGCTATTTTTAAGCGTTTCTAATAGAGTATCAACTAACGTCGTGGTATGTGCGTCTATCATAAAACGCTCTGGCTGTAATAACCAGTTTTCAAGTAAGCCCGACATCAGTGCGCGGATCATCACCGCGCTACACGCTAAATCTAAATCGGCTGGAAGTTGTCCCGCATCCACGCAATCACGTAAATTTTTAATAATCCGCTGTTCACTTGCGAGATAGTTTTCACGCTTAAAATCAACGACAGATGCCATTTCTCCGACTAATTCGCATTTTAAGAAAAAGATTTCCATTAACGCGCGATTTTTAGGAGTACTAATAAAATCGGTAAGAATATATATTAGCAATTCTCTTAGTATTAAAAGTGGATCATTGGTATATTTCGAACGATAATAATCCTCAGCTTGAGTAATTTGATTATCGCTAAATTCACAGGCTTGATGGAACAGATCCACCTTATTCTTAAAATGCCAATATATAGCTCCCCGGGTAACACCCGCAGCTTTGGCTATATCGGCTAATGATGTGGCTGTTACTCCTCGTTCAGAAAATGTTTTGATGGCTGCATCTAATATTTCCTGACGGGTTTCTTCAGCCTGTTGTTTAGTTTTTCGTGCCATTGACGCCCGTTTTTATCGAAAGCTGATTTACATACATTAGTGTATGTTTGTACTATAGCATAGTGATAAATCATATAATTTGCTTTTTTTCTTAATTTTGTTTTGAACTCATATCGATTAATTGAGGTTAACTTATGCGAAAAAACAGAGGGGTGTTACCTCTGGCTCTGTTGGTCCTTTCAGGCGGCTTAGCGTTATCTGGTTGTAACGAAGAACAGAAAGGTGGCGGTGAACGCCCGGCGCCTGATGTAGGAATTGTTACGCTGAAAGCTGAACCTCTGACCATTAAGACCGAACTTCCTGGCCGTACATCTGCATTTCGTATTGCAGAGGTTCGCCCACAAGTAAGTGGCATCATCCTAAAACGTAACTACAAAGAAGGTAGCGATGTTGAGGCTGGCGTATCGTTGTATCAAATCGATCCGGCACCTTTCCAAGCAACCTACAATAGTGCTAAAGCAGAATTAGCCAAAGCGCAAGCAAATGCTAATCTCGCCGCATTAACTGTTAAACGTTATAAGCCACTGCTTGGCACGAATTACATTAGCCAACAAGAGTACGATCAAGCTAGCTCAACATATGCGCAATCATTAGCAGCGGTAAAAGCCGCTGAAGCGGCAGTTGAAACAGCACGTATTAACTTGGATTACACCAAAGTCACTTCCCCTATCAGTGGACGTACAGGCAAATCCAACGTAACTGAAGGTGCTTTAGTTTCTGCTGGTCAAGCAACTGAACTAATGCGCGTTCAACAGTTAGATCCAATCTATGTGGATGTCACTCAGTCGAGTGAAGATTTCTTACGTTTAAAAGCTGAAATCGAAAATGGTGCTCTGCAAAAAGAGCCGGGTAAAGCACCTGTTAGCTTAGTCATTAGTGGCGGACAAGAATACGCGCAGAAAGGACAATTAGAGTTTTCTGACGTGACTGTCGATGAAACCACAGGTTCCATCACAATGCGTGCTGTATTCCCTAACCCGAATAAAGAGCTGATGCCAGGTATGTTTGTTCGCGCTATTTTAGAAGATGGTGTGAAAGAAAACGCGATTTTAGTCCCACAACAAGGTGTTGCACGTACTCCACAAGGTGATGCGCAAGTGATGGTTGTTGGCGCTGAAAACAAAGTTGAAGTACGCAAAGTACAAGTCGCACAAGCGATTGGCAACAACTGGTTAGTGACTGAAGGCATGAAAGATGGCGACCGTGTCATTGTGATTGGCTTACAGAAAATCAAACCAGGTATGGTTGTTGTGCCGAAGCAAGCAAACTTAGAAACTCAATCCATTGTAGACACTCAGGCAAAACCTGAAACCGCGTCTAAATAAGGGAGCTATTGATTAATGCCTAAGTTTTTTATAGATAGACCAATTTTTGCATGGGTAATTGCGATTATCACCATGCTTGCGGGTCTGCTGGCAATTATCAAGTTACCTGTCGCTCAGTACCCGACGATTGCACCGCCGGCTGTTTCCATTTCAGCTAACTACCCAGGGGCGGATGCGTCAACGGTACAAAATACGGTGACCCAAGTTATCGAACAGAACATGAACGGTATCGATAACTTGGTGTATATGTCATCAACCAGTGATTCATCAGGTTCAGCAAGTATTACGCTGACTTTTGAAGCGGGTACTGATGGCGATATCGCCCAAGTACAGGTACAGAATAAGCTCCAGTTGGCGATGCCACTATTACCTCAAGAAGTACAGCAACAAGGTATTAGTGTGGATAAGTCCACTAGCTCATTCTTAATGGTTGCAGGCTTTATTTCTAAAGACGGTTCAATGGGTCAATACGACATTGCCGACTACGTAGGGTCAAATATTAAAGACCCACTTAGCCGTGTAAATGGTGTTGGTGAAACCCAGCTGTTTGGTACCCAATATGCAATGCGTATTTGGTTAAAACCAGAGCAACTTGTTAAGTACAATATGACAACTTCGGATGTCATTAATGCTATTCGCGTACAAAACAACCAAGTTGCTGCCGGTCAGTTAGGGGGAACTCCTCCTGTTGGCGGCCAGCGTTTGAACGTCTCAATTATTGCTCAAACCCGTTTAAGCAACGTTGAAGAGTTCTCTAACATCTTACTGCGTGTGAACCAAGATGGTTCTCAAGTACGTTTGAAAGATTTAGCCACTGTTCAACTGGGTGCGGAGAACTACAGTACCGTTGCTCGCTTTAACGGTATGCCAGCAGCAGGTATCGGTATTAAATTGGCAACTGGCGCTAACGCACTGGATACGGCGAATAACGTACGTGCAGCCTTAGCTGAGATGGAACCGTTCTTCCCTGAAGGGTTAGAAGTAGTTTACCCATACGATACAACGCCATTCGTTAAGATTTCGATTAACGAGGTAGTTAAAACGCTAGTTGAAGCGATCATGCTGGTTGTTGTGGTTATGTATCTGTTCTTACAGAACATCCGTGCAACATTGATCCCAACTATCGCCGTACCGGTGGTTCTGTTAGGTACCTTTGCTATCTTGTCGGCCTTTGGCTACTCGATAAATACCTTAACCATGTTTGCGATGGTACTTGCCATCGGTCTTCTCGTGGATGACGCCATCGTTGTTGTTGAAAACGTTGAGCGTGTAATGCAAGAAGAAGGTCTGCCACCAAAAGAGGCGACCAAAAAATCCATGGGCCAAATTCAAGGTGCTCTGGTCGGTATTGCAATGGTGCTGTCTGCGGTATTTATCCCAATGGCCTTCTTCGGTGGGTCTACAGGGGCAATTTACCGTCAGTTCTCTATCACCATCGTTTCATCGATGCTGCTATCGGTATTAGTTGCGATGATCCTGACCCCTGCACTGTGTGCAACTATGTTGAAGCCAATTGAAAAAGGCAGCCATGGTTCCACAAAAGGGTTCTTTGGATGGTTTAACCGCGTATTTGAAAAGCAAGCTCACCATTACACAGACAGCGTAAGCCGTATGTTGAATGGAACAGGTCGTTACCTTGTGATCTACGTTTTACTGGTCGTAGGCATGGCATTCATGTTCGTTCGTCTGCCATCGTCATTCTTGCCAGCAGAAGACCAAGGGGTGTTCTTATCCATGGTGCAGTTACCACCAGGATCAACTCAAGAACAAACCGAAGTCATCTTGGATGAAGTCAGTAATTACTTCAGAGTAGATGAAGGTAAAAACGTTGAGTCTGTATTTACCGTTGGTGGCTTTAGCTTTGCAGGTGCAGGGCAAAACATGGGTCTCGCGTTCGTCGTTCTGAAAAACTGGGATGAGCGTAAAGGTAAAGAAAACCATGTGGATGCGATTGTTGCGCGTGCAAACGCAGCACTATCCAAAAAACAAGGTGCCTTTATTTATGCCTTTAACTTGCCTGCAATCGTCGAATTAGGAACATCAAACGGTTTCGATTTCGAACTGGTTGATAAAGGCGGTTTAGGCCATGACAAACTGATGGAAGCACGTAATCAGTTACTTGGACTGGCAGCGCAGCACCCTGAAATTCTGCAAGGTGTACGCCCTAATGGCCAAGATGATACATCTCAATACCGTATCTATATCGACCAACAAAAAGCACAGGCGCAAGGCGTTGCGATCAGCGATATCAACGCAACTCTCAGCTCCGTGTTTGGTGGTACTTACGTCAACGACTTTATCGACCGCGGTCGTGTGAAGAAAGTTTACGTACAAGGTGACGCGGAAAGCCGTATGTTGCCGTCAGATATCAGCAACCTGTATGTTCGTAATAACCAAGGGAAAATGGTGCCATTCTCGGCATTCTTAGATACATCTCAAGATCCTTGGAAATACGGTTCACCACGTTTAGAACGTTATAACGGTGTTCCAGCGATGAACATTCAAGGCCAAGCAACAGAAGGTCAAAGTACCGGTGCTGCAATGCTGATGATGGAAAAACTGACCACAGAAAACCTACCTGCGGGTATCGGTTATGAGTGGACAGGTATGTCGTACCAAGAGCGTTTGTCTGGTAACCAGGCACCTGCCCTGTATGCGATTTCCCTGATTGTTGTATTCCTGTGTCTGGCTGCACTGTATGAAAGCTGGTCTGTACCGTTCTCAGTTATGTTAGTGGTGCCACTTGGGGTTATCGGTGCGTTACTTTTCACCTCCGTCCGAGGCTTAGATAACGACGTTTACTTCAAGGTAGGGCTGTTAACCACCATTGGGTTATCGGCGAAGAACGCAATCTTGATTGTTGAATTCGCCAAAGACTTGATGGAGAAAGAAGGTAAAGGATTGATTGAAGCAACATTAGATGCAGTTAAAATGCGTCTAAGACCAATCCTGATGACATCACTGGCATTTATGCTGGGTGTTATCCCTCTGGTATTCAGTAATGGTGCAGGTTCTGCGGCACAGAACTCCGTCGGTACAGGTGTACTGGGTGGTATGTTCGCAGCAACATCATTGGCTATCTTCTTCGTTCCGGTATTCTTTGTGGTGATCCGTCGCCGCTTTGCAAAGGTACCAGAGCACGTTGATAACCATCAGCCACCAGCAAACCACTGATTAAATTCATAAGTACAAAAAGACCACAGCAATGTGGTCTTTTTTTTGCTATCGCTCAGGGATTTTTAGTAGGTCTATTCTATTTTTTGATAACTGCAGAATGAGAAATTAGCGTTATAGTCATCCTCGTTAAGGACATTTAATAGCAAGGAACTTATAACAGATGACTCATACAATAATGCTAACTAGACCCTTTCTACTCAGTCGGAATATTCGTTCAACAACGGCTATTGAGCATCATTTTTTCTTGAGCAATGAAAACCATGGTCAGCGGAGTTTGACTATCCAAATCGCCAAGATGATATGGGCGAAAGTCATTCAAATGGAGGGACGCTCTCCAAAACAACGAGTCATCAAGCTAGTTAATTCAAATTCATCTAGCCAACCCTCATCATCCTCACCTTTTCAATTAGCAAAGCCTGTCTTGTTTGCTAATCGCTTCAATCATCAAGACACCCCTTTTATCACTTCTTCGAAACAACACAACCTCAATCCATCAAACACCATTTTCACTCCCTTTCATGACGGTATTTTGAGTGCAGGTCGTTATACGAAAATCGAGACTTTTCATCAACAAGCACACCATCTTGTGACAGACAAGGATGTCACGACTTTCGGTAATACCCGCCCTCTTGAAAGCCATCAAACATTATGCAAAGTATGCACTCTTTGCCCGCAAGATATAATTGATATTAAAGGATTCACTCACACCAGAAATCCCTCATTACGTGGAAATAATGAGATTTCAGTCTTCAATACAGGAGCCTTTCAGCTAGGGAAGAACCAATAGGTGCTTGTCATATCAACAGCATCAGAAATAAAAAACGGCCTCATTCTCTGAGGCCGTACTATTTATTATGTTGCTATTTTTTGTATTGAGCTTTAGTCGCCACTTCTCTTTTATCGAACTTTCCGGTTGCTATTACAGCCAGAAGAACCAAGCAAATAGAGAGATGACAATGATACATGCCACGTTCAATACAGCACCCACACGTACCATTTCAATTTGTCGAATATAACCCGAGCCAAACACAATCGCATTCGGTGGTGTCGCGACAGGTAACATAAAGGCACAAGATGCACCAATACCGATAATCATGGTTAACGCCATGACTGGCATACCTAATGCTTCCGCAACTGTTGCAAAGATTGGAACCAACAGTGCCGCACTGGCTGTATTACTGGTAAATTCCGTCAGGATGATAATAAAGGTTGTCACCGCAAGAATGATCACAAACCAATGGCTTTCACCAAATGTCATTTGCATCCAATCTGCCATGATTTTACTTGCACCAGATGAGCTTAAAATCGCGCTCAGTGTCAAACCACCACCAAACAGCATTAATACGCCCCACTCGGTATTTTTTTGGATTTGTGACCAGCTCGCCACGCCCGTAATACCAATTAATACTGCCGCGCTCAATGCGATGATGGTATCTAAATCTTTCACACCACCTAAAGCTTCGCTGATAAATGTACTGGTGATCCAGCAAACAACCGCTAAAAAGAAAATGCCCATTGCGGTAATGCGTTTACCATTCCATTCAACTTTTTCTAATTCAATGTCAAAACGGTGTTTTAAATTCGGACGCAGCATCATGTACATCAGCACAAACATCATTGGCAGTAAAACTACCATGATTGGAATACCGTATTTCATCCATGATAAGAAATCTAAGCCAAGCGCAGAAGCGGCAATCGCATTCGGTGGGCTACCTACAATCGTTCCTAAGCCACCAATACTAGCACTATAAGCCACACCCAATAACACGAATACAAACGTATTGCGCTCATGGCGAACATCGAGGTTAGAAAGAATACCTAAAACCAGCGGTAACATCATTGCGGCAGTTGCCGTGTTGCTGATCCACATGGATAACCCAGCGGTCACCCCGAACAGTAAAATCACAGCAACCGAGAGACGCCCACGAGCAGCCATCAACAAGCGGTTAGCTATTAGGCGGTCAAGACCTTGAATATGCAGTGCAGTTGCTAACGCAAATCCACCAAAGAACAAAAAGATAATTGGGTTAGCAAAAGCTTTTAACGCATCCCCGGTTCCCATTAATCCCAGCCCAACAGCCAGTAAAGGAATACATAATGCCGTGATAGTGACGTGAATAGCCTCTGTTAACCAAAGCACGCCCACAAAGACCATTAAAGCCAGTCCTGCATTTGCTTTTGGATCAAAAGGCAAAAATTTCAACAGTAAAAGTAAAACTACAATATCAACCGCTAGGATAATCCAACCACGCTTATTTGAAGGGGTTGGAGAAGCCGATGGTGTCAAAGATTCGGAAGCATCCATGTTAACTCCATAGTTCGGAAGCAATTTAAGTTTTCGAGTAATTTTTGTTAATCGTTTTTTAAGAGGAGTAAAATATAGAGTTAATTGAATGAGATGAAAATGTAGATAGCCCAAAATTGCGATCTGCACCCCGCAATTTACTCACTTTATGGTGAAAATCGTAAAAATCTCACTGCTAATTCACAAAAATGGCAATTAATTACTTAAGACAATGTATAGGTAAGAATAACTAACTGCGACGTTCCTCTATAAATTCCCCTCACCAGAAATATATAACAATTTGATAGTTCAGATAAATAATTCCATTTCTATTTTGTGAGCTGTAAGCCAGCTGACTATGTAATTCAGGCTGGCTTACATTTTTATGAGTTATCCTTGGGATGGATGGCCTAACAAACCATTATGCAATGTCATGCTCGGTAACCACTGGGTATCCATTCTAGGCATTCCTAATGAATCTTTCTGTGCAAACCCTGCAGCCTGTTCCGACAACAACGAAAAATGAACATCACTTTCAATACGCTGATAATCCTTAAGCTCAATATGCGTTTCTGCCAGATCAATCGTTAAATCCAGTGAGTGGCGCTGAATAAATTGTTCTAATGACACATCTTTTGTTTGGTTGATGAAACGCAACTGCAAATGTTGATGAGCCTGTTTTTGATCACCAAAAACTTGCCTCAACACTAAAGTGGTATTTTGGCTCATATCGGTGATAAATAAATCGTCATCGTGCCGGCTCATCACCAATTCATCACTCTCTGAGACAGGTAAAATTAGCGTATCTAACTGAGAATCAAGCGCATGATTATCGATAATAATAGAGTGATAATACGCCCATGCTTCTTTCGAAATCCTGTAAGTATCCTGCCCATCTCCAGCATTCAGCACGATGTTTTCCACATCCTGAATGATTGCGGGCGATAACCTATCATTTTGCTTGCCACCACGAATAATCAATGAAGAACCGATATGAGCGCTTTGTGATTGGTTTTCATTCGCTAAAATATCGACATACAGAATTTCACCGCTTTCAGTAAACATCAACAAGCCATTACCGACAATTTTCACATTATCAAGCCGTAAATTAGGATAAACATCGACAACTTTTGGTAACTGAGCACCGCTAATCAAGTGCTGGCCTTGTCCAAATGCAGAAGATAACTGACTCTCCATCGCAAATGGTTGGCTATATAATTTCTTGGCGATTGGATCAAAAATCAATCCAGCTGAATTATCCGTGCTTAATCCTAGAAGTTGGATGTTATTTTCTAGTGATAATTCATGAGCAATAATCACCTTTCCATTTAGATACCACGCGGGAATAGCTCGCTGAGAATTTTCTTTATTTAGCCCAATCAATGTGATTGGTTTACAGCAATAGTAATCCCCCAATTTTTCCCACCAATTTACCCGCCCCTTAAGCCAAATTTCATTTAATGCAACTGGATGATATTTCCCGCTGGCATCGATTTGACAAACGACACCATCCGAATCAGACATAAATAAACTACCTTGCCAAAATACAACATTTTGTAAGTTATGAGGGGTATTTAAAAACTGCGCTGTCGGTTTAATCACATTTAATATGTTCTGCCCTGCGCCTTCTTGGCGATACAGTTCTTTATTTTTATGGCTGTAAAAATAGAAAATTTCCGTTCCTTTATCATCAAATAGGCTTCCCATTAATGCCAAATCTGGTGGAATAGCCCAATGGCTTTGATGTAATCGGATATTGGTCGGCTCTTCACCATAACCAAGAGAGGGGGATAAATTAGGTTTAATGAGAAGTCTGTCCGCTACTCTTAACCAATAACGATGTAGAGCTTGGTTGCTATCAATCCCTGATATGGTCACACTCTGACCTAAATCAGCTTCAATCTGCACAGACTGCTTAGCATCAGGTTTGTGAGTCCCCCTTAACATATAGTTCTGTAGGAGTCTCTGAGGCGTTATCGTTGAAAACTGGGTTGGTGTTTGAGCTAATTGTTCTAATAAAGCTGGATTCGCGTTTAAGCCGATTAATTTAATTATATTTTGCTCAAGTTGAAAATTAACAACTTCATTGCTATCTGTATATTTGCATGAAAAATAAATATGCCCATCACCTTTCCATAACTGTAATATTTCAAATGGACGATTATTTTGATTTTCTAATTGATATTCAGCACTCACCACACCGGTTGCAATATCCACTTCCCATATTTGCTTTTGTACTGGTAAGTAGAAATAAGCCGTATCATCCACCACGGTACTTAAAATAGCGTGCTGTTTATTGGCATCAAGGGTATCGATAAAAATATAACGTTGTTTGCTCACATCATAGAATGCTCGCCCTACATCCTTGCCATTATGTTGGTGATTATCGATCGTAATATACTGCCCGTGCGCTTTATGCTTCTTAGCATAGTGTTGTAAATGTTGGTCTAAACTTTTGGGAGTTCCTTGCCATAATTTTTCATCTTCACTCAAAATAGCTACCTGAGCCGCTGAAAAATTAATTTCCTGTACTTCTTTATTTTTATCAACAACAACGATTTGACCTTTCACACGGTCAGCATCGACATCGATTTTAATATTCCCCACTATTAATTGATTATTTTGAATTTTAACCGTGCAATCTTCAAGTTGGCTGGCATCTATAACCCATTTCGAGTTTTGATTATTTTGTACATCATCCGTTAGGCTGATACGTACCCCATTATTTAGATTGAGCTTATACGTTCCGCCATAACCTTTTATTTTATATTCAATTTTCCCATGCCATTCCTTCGCTAACTGCGGAATAACTAATTCACGATTATTTTCATCTAAAACTACATCAATTGAGGTATCCACATATTCATGGAAAATCTGTGTAATAGTATTTTCGCTAGGGAATATATAGAAATCATAATCAAAATTATCTTCCTGCTCTAATCGGCGAATAACATCGAAACCATTATCATGACGCGATGTACATCCCGGCCATAAGTTGTAATTGTATTTAATATAGGATTTAGGAATAACAGGCAACATAATGGCATCTGCATGACTAAAATCTAATTGATGCCTCGCTGACTGATAGCCAATCCCCTGACGGATATTTATAGCTTGCTCTCGATCTTTAACCATCGTAGGGAAGTTCCCTGCCCAAAATATATAGTTATGGCGCCCACCTCCCGAAGAGCGAGGACTTGTTCGATAAATATATTGGCTATCAAATTGAATTTTATTATTTCTTAAATCAAGTGAATCAAACACAGCGCCAAACTTAGGAATCAGCAGTTTTTTATCTGCTATAAAGTCATAGCCATTGCCATTATAGGCGCTATCCAACGTAGAAAAATAGACGCCAACGGCTTTTGCATCTTCACCAATAATCGCAAAATTACGTGCAAGCCCTACAAAGCCAATACCTAACCCTGCAACCATCACACTGGCGCTCCCTAATGCAGCTGCTGCTGTGGAACACCCTATTGCACCTAGCCCAACCCCACCAGCTCCAGTAACAAAACTCGCTGAATCAAAAGTAAGTTGAGTGCCAAATACAATGCGCTCGGGATCACTATCTGCATTGGTGAGTTCATAAATATCAAATCCCACAAGCACACCACTAAAAAGGGCTGCCAACCCTTCATTTGCTGTTCTTGCCATTGATGAAAAGAAACAGTTTATTTCCGTTGCACTGGCTGTGCTTTCCGCTTTTAATCCGAGCCTGATGATTTTATTTATTTTTGTCATATCATTGACGGTGCTATACGCCATCATCGAATAATTTACGTAGGTATGAATTTTTAGCGCCAAAAATAAATTTGGTGAGTTTTTTCGCTCTGAGACGTCATTACGATTTTTATTTTCCACCCACTGAATAATGGATTGAATCGCAATTCCTGCATTCAAACCATCAACGGAAACAGAACTCGCGTCATTGAGCCGTGCTTTCATTTCATTTTCTTCAAATCGATAATATTTGCTGAAAATCCCCATTTGCTCGACTGAATATTGGTGAAACTCGATAAAAGTTTTATCGCTTGTTTCAACCCAACGAGTTAGGTCTGTATTATCAATATGGATAAATTTAATTCGATATGTATTATTCTCGGCTTGCTCTACACTAGAAAATAGTGGAATCCATTTTCCATTAAATTGTTTTTCCTCTGTAAGTTTCATTGTTGCTTCATTGATTCGCTCTCCCCACTGTTGAGCGTCCAGTATTGTCAGTGTGCTTTTTAATTTTGTGTCTTCAGTAATTTCTTTTTGCTTAAAAATTAATTCTTCAACTTTTATTCCTCTATCGCTTAAATTAGATAATTCTTCATCATTACTTAAATCATTGACAGTTAAATGATGACCAATAGGAACCTTTGCCATATCATCTGTATTAATAAAGACCAATTCAAATGCTGGTTTATTATCAACTTCATAGGCAGAATAGTAATCAGCCATTTTCTTTTCATTGAAAAACTTCTTTAAACATGAAAATAGCATCCTGCTATTTTTAAATGAAAATAAACCAAAATTAGGATCATAAAAATAATAAGTACTTTTCCCATCAATCACTGTTTTACCTACCAGCATTGAGTGACTTTTGCTGTTTACAGCAAACATTATGGTTTCAGGTTTAATATCCAGTAGGGTTTGGATTTTTTTCAGTCCCATAATGCCGTGGGAAAAAGAAGCTTCGACTGCTTCAACATTAGAGTGTAATTTTTTCAGAGAATCTTGTAATAATAAAGAATCTCGACTTTCAGGATTAGCCGCTGCGGTGTATAGCTTATCAATGAGTTTATCCGCACCTAGATGCCCCTCTCGCGCTAAGCTCACTGACATTCCTCTGACTAATGGGTAACAGCGCCCACCGGAATCACTTTTTACTAACGATAAATAAAAATCTTGTGGAATTAATCGATTTTTCTTACTACCAGATTCAGAAAATAACTCACTAATTTTCCCCGTTTGCCTCAATACGTTAGTGATATATTCAGCATGTGCTGTTTCTTGAATAACACGATATAACGCACCGCGCTCTCTTGCTGTATACTCATTTGTGACGTACATTTTTTTCAATTGCTGTGAAGGAACTAAGTCATTGACACCTTGCATACTGATGTCTTTGTATTTATTTATTCCTTCATTAAATTCATTTTTAAACCGCATATTTCGCGTTAACTTGTGCAGATAAATTAAGTTTTCATACCGTTCATTAACTGTTAAATAGTAAGCATATGGTGAGTTTATTTCCATATTCGGGTCAAACTCTTTAATTTTAACTACTGCATTCATACCCTGTTTTGTTTTAATACGTTGCCATAACCAACTATATTCCACTTCACGTAAATGATAAAAAAGCTCACCATATTGTTTATTCTGCATTGAAACAATAGTTTTATTCATTTCAATGGCATGTTCTATTTTATTTTTGTATGTTATATCTGTTACGCCAATTAAATTTTCCTCTAGTAACTTCCGATTTTTTTTTAACTCTTGAATTTGAGTATCTAATTTTTGTTTTACTTGGCTGCCAATATCCAGCCACGTTTTTAATGATGAATGATTTTCAAAGGGTTCAGTCAGTGGTTCTGAAGGAAGTATTTCTTCATTTGGAATATCGCCAATTTTCACATTGGCTTTTTTGGCCAGCATTTTTAATTCACTATGAAGTCTCTCCCTAACATTTTCAAAGCGTAGCTTTCTATCGGAAAAATTATAGTCCCCCGCCTTTTGGACTCTAACCATATTTTTTTCTACACTGAGGGAGATTCGATTGCGTTGGGGTTGAACAATCAATTTCCACTCATCACCGTTAAAATGCATAAATGCGCTAGCTTTACTAATATTTTGCTCGACGATCGTGTAATCCCGCGCATCAACAGCCATCACTACATTATCATAAAGTAATGAAGCATCAGCACGGTTATCACGATAAACACGGTAGTTTTCGTGGTCTAATTCAATCACCACAACCGACTCGCCACGCAATAACCCTGTGAATAAAAACGCTTTCTCCGGATGATTTTTAGGGATATCCACATATTCGACACGTTTGCTTTCTTTATTTCGCGCCTTTGAATCTAAAAGATAGCAATCTATGGCGTAACGCTGGTCTTGACCATAACTGGCGTCCACATATTCAACTTGGTAACCTTTACCAAAATTTTTACTGAATAATATTCTACCTTCCGTGGGTATTTGCAAAATAGAGTTAAGTATTTTGGTATTAATATTGTAGTCACGGGCAAATTCAACTGGGTTTTGCTTAAATTTTTCAATATCTATACTAGGCTGATTATCTGAATTCGTGCCGCCGCCAGTAATCGAAATGTCAAAATACGTTTCCTTAACAGACTGAGACAACAAAGCGGGCTGTTCCACATCGTAGCCTTGTATCCTTAATTCTTTGGAAAGGCTTTGTTCTAATGGTTCATCTGAAATCAGTGATGAAACAATCCCTTTAGATATCATTTCAGATCTTGATTCACCATGGCTACTGGATTGCCCTTCAAGGGTTTCTGAATAAGAAAAACCTTTATCAACACGATACATTCCCATCGGGACATGCTCAATCATCGCATCTTCGGGTAATAATGCTTTTAGTTGCTGGCTAATCTCGGTGGCACTTTGTAGGTTCGCTTCAGAAAAATAAATCACCGCTTGATCTGTTATTCGTCCTAATTTTTTAGGGCCCATAATTTTTGTCTGCATCACTTTTTTATGGGGATCATGCTCATAAAGCTGCATTAATGCCTTGGCTAAGTCTGAGAAATATTCTTTCTTCACATTAACTGTTAATCGAGACATTAACATTGAGCGGCTATTATATCGCTCACGATAATTCTTCGGTAATATTCGATATGCAGAACCATCTAACAATTCATCATCATTTAACAATGAAAAATTATTATCATTTTGCCCCTGGACTTTAACTTCAATATGAGTATTTTCTGAGAAATGTTTTTTAAAATCGGCTAAGAATTGTTTCTGCTCAATGATATTTAAGCCTTCGATACCCAAAGGAATAGTGCGGCTATAATTAATATAGGTAACATCAGTAATTTTCTCTTCTAATGCCGCTTTTAGGTTTGAAAGAGGTTCATTCCATGCACCATTTTGCTGATAACCTAACTTTATTGTAGCAACGCACTTCATTAAATCTGCATTTTTTTTTACATATGCATATACTTGTTTTGCTGCGGTAAATAGCGAGTCATGGCTATCCTTTCCCATAATAATTTCCTTATTTAATATTCATGTTAATTATCCAAACAATCACTATTTGATTGCGGCTCTATTAGTAGCATAAAAATTAAAAAGGACGAGATGGAGTTATTCCGCATTATCTATAAGGCTTAAATACTTTCAAAACTATTTATCTAGCACATTTATTTTAGGCAAAAAAAATGGGTCGATTTCTCGACCCATTCTAGGAGTTAATTTCAGCGAATATAAATTACGCTTGGCCTTTAACTTCTTTCAGGCCGTTGAATGGTGCGCTGTTACCCAGAGCTTCTTCAATACGGATCAGTTGGTTGTATTTAGCAACACGGTCAGAACGGCTCATAGAACCAGTCTTAATTTGACCTGCTGCAGTACCAACCGCTAAATCAGCGATAGTTGCATCTTCAGTTTCACCTGAACGGTGAGAGATAACGGCAGTGTAGCCAGCATCTTTCGCCATTTTAATCGCAGCTAATGTTTCAGTCAGAGAACCGATTTGGTTGAATTTGATCAGGATTGAGTTAGCGATGCCTTTCTCGATACCTTCTTTTAAGATCTTAGTGTTAGTTACGAATAAATCGTCACCCACTAATTGGATTTTGTCACCAAGAACTTTAGTTTGGTATGCGAAACCATCCCAGTCAGATTCGTTTAAACCATCTTCGATAGAAACGATTGGGTATTGTTTAGTCAGTTCTTCTAAGTAGTGAGTGAACTCTTGTGAAGTGAAGGTTTTACCTTCGCCTTTCAGCTCGTAGTTACCAGTTTCTTTGTTGTAGAACTCAGAAGCTGCACAGTCCATCGCCAGAGTCACATCTTTACCCAGAACGTAGCCCGCTTGCTCAACCGCTTCTTTGATAGCAGCCAGTGCAGCAGCGTTAGATTCTAAGTTAGGTGCATAACCACCTTCATCACCAACAGCCGTGTTCATACCTTTAGATTTCAGTACTTTTGCTAAGTGATGGAAAATTTCAGAACCCATACGTACCGCTTCTTTCAGTGTCGGTGCGCCAACTGGTTGGATCATGAATTCTTGGATATCAACGTTGTTATCTGCGTGCTCACCACCATTGATGATGTTCATCATTGGCAGAGGCATAGAGTATTGACCGTGAGTACCATTCAGATCAGAAATATGCTCATACAGAGGCATACCTTTTGCCGCAGCAGCTGCTTTTGCGTTTGCTAAAGAAACTGCCAGAATTGCGTTTGCACCGAATTTAGATTTGTTTTCAGTACCATCTAAGTCAATCATGATTTTATCGATATTTGCTTGATCTTTAGCATCTTTACCGATAACTGCTTGAGCGATTGGACCGTTAACAGCGGCAACAGCTTTCAGAACACCTTTACCCAGGAAACGTGATTTATCACCATCACGCAGTTCCAGTGCTTCACGAGAACCTGTAGATGCGCCTGATGGAGCCGCAGCTAAACCAACAAAACCACCTTCTAAATGTACTTCAGCTTCAACAGTTGGGTTACCACGAGAATCAATGATCTCACGACCGATCACTTTAACAATTTTGGACATTAGGTTTTCCTCAGTACAAGTTAAATTTCGGGAAGTTGGCGAAAATTGCCGACTTCCCCGTATCTTATTTCAACTCACCTTTCTGGTACTTACCAGCGGCTTTAACAAAACCTGCAAACAACGGATGACCATCTCTTGGGGTCGAAGTGAATTCTGGGTGGAACTGGCAAGCCACAAACCATGGGTGGTTTGGATTTTCAATGATTTCAACCAGTTTATTATCCACAGAACGACCTGCAATGTTCAGACCCGCATCTTCGATACGTTTCAACAGCAGATTGTTCACTTCGTAACGGTGACGGTGACGCTCAACAATCGTTTCTGCGCCGTACATACCGCGCACTAAGCTGCCATCAGTTAAATGACATTGCTGACCACCAACACGCATCGTACCGCCAAGGTCGCTCTCTTCAGAACGCACTTCAACGTTGCCATCTTCATCGCGCCATTCAGTAATCAGCGCAACAACTGGGAATTTGCAATCTGCATCAAATTCAGTGGAGTTCGCATCTTTCATGTTCGCAACATTACGTGCAAACTCAATCAGCGCCACTTGCATTCCCAGACAAATACCTAAATAAGGAATTTTGTTCTCACGAGCATATTGTGCCGTCAGAATTTTGCCTTCAATACCACGAGAACCGAAACCGCCTGGGACTAAAATCGCGTCCAGACCTTTGAGTAGCTCAACGCCACGGGTTTCGATATCTTGAGAATCAATCAGCTTAATATTCACGGTTAAGCGATTTTTCAGACCTGCATGTTTCAGTGCTTCGATAACTGATTTGTATGCATCTGGTAATTCAACATATTTACCCACCATACCAATGGTAACTTCACCTGCTGGATTGGCTTCTTCGTAAATAACTTGTTCCCACTCAGATAAATCAGCTTCTTTGCATTCAAGGCGGAAACGGTTACAGATGTACTCATCCAAACCTTGCGCTTTCAGCATGCCAGGGATTTTATAGATTGAATCTGCGTCTTTCAGAGAGATAACCGCTTTTTCTGGAACATTACAGAACAGGGCAATCTTCGCACGCTCATTCGCAGGAATAACGCGATCTGAACGGCAGATCAGCACATCAGGCTGAATACCAATTGACAGTAACTCTTTCACAGAATGCTGTGTTGGTTTTGTTTTCACTTCGCCCGCAGCCGCTAAGTATGGCACTAACGTTAAGTGCATATACAGTGTGCGCTCACGGCCCACTTCCGCAGCCATTTGACGAATAGCTTCTAGGAATGGCAGAGACTCGATATCACCGACTGTACCGCCGATTTCGACTAATACAACATCATGACCTTCACCACCACGGATGATGCGATCTTTGATTTCATTAGTGATATGAGGAATAACTTGGATGGTCGCGCCTAAGTAGTCGCCACGACGCTCTTTGCGCAGGACTTCAGAATAAACACGTCCAGTCGTAAAGTTGTTGCGACGTGTCATTTTGGTACGAATAAAACGCTCATAATGACCTAAATCCAAGTCAGTTTCAGCGCCGTCTTCTGTAACGAAAACTTCCCCGTGTTGGGTTGGGCTCATTGTGCCTGGATCTACGTTAATGTAGGGATCCAGTTTCATAATGGTCACATTGAGTCCACGGGCTTCGAGTATAGCCGCCAAGGAGGCTGCGGCAATGCCTTTACCCAGAGAGGATACGACCCCGCCGGTCACAAAAATATAATTAGTTTTCATGCTGAACCTGAACGTTTAGGTTTAAAAGATGATGGATATAACAGGACGGGAAAACAGTATACCCGAACCTTAAATCTCCTACAAATGTTCTAAGCGCAATAAGGCTAGTTTTCATTAATACCTTAAATAAATCAGCAAGTTAAAAATAAAAATATTTATCGTTTGATAAATAGTCACTTTCTAGGGTGCTATTCAACTGTTTTGCAAGATTAACACATTTTTGTGTAAATGCTAAATCCTTTCAGCTTAATCTATCACTGAAAAAACATCATTTTGCCGATTGTTTGATTTTGAATAACTATTTCAATCCGTGACTATCATTATCGACGAGCATTCTTTGCAAAAATTTAGCTGTCTAGATTGAATCATTCATCTAATTTGATAGACGCCCACAATGCTTCCATCTCATCAAGTGTAGCAGTTTCTGTCGATTTGCCAGTTTTTGCTAATCGTCTTTCGATTTCACGAAAACGGCGCTCAAACTTACTGCACGCTTTTTGTAAGGCAAGCTCAGGTTTGTGTCCTAAATGGCGAGATAGATTGACGGTCGCAAATAATAAATCGCCAATTTCTTCTTCAAGATGCTGTTCATCCACGACTGCTTGAGTGGCTTCTTCCATCACTTCCGCTAACTCTTCGGTGACTTTGCCAGCTACAGGGCCCAGCGTATCCCAATCAAAACCGACTGAGGCACAACGTTTTTGAATTTTATAGGCTTTCATTAAGGCAGGAAGTGCATTCGGGATATCATCCAACACTGAGTATTGGTCTTTCTCTGCACGCTCTTTGGCTTTGCGTTGTTCCCAGCCCGCAATAGCTTCTTGGCTGCTGAGCTGGTTGTTTTCGTCGAAAATATGAGGATGGCGACGTTCAAGTTTGTCGCTGACAGCTTGGCAAATATCATCAAAATCAAAGAGATTTTGCTCTTGTGCCATTTGCGCGTAGAACACCACTTGAAAGAGGAGATCCCCCAACTCGCCTTTTAAGTCGGTAAAATCTTCTCGTTCAATGGCGTCTAGGACTTCGTAGGTTTCTTCAAGGGTATAAGGGGCAATGGTTTTAAACGTTTGTTGCGTATCCCACGGGCAGCCATTTTGCGGGTCGCGCAAACGCGCCATAATAGTGAGTAACCGTTCAATTTGTTTATTGCCCTGCTGCATATTTAACCCTTATCAAAAAATAATTACATAGTGATTTAATGAGGTTGATACCTTAACCAAATTAAATTAAATACGCTAAATCTTTTAAGTTTTCGTTCAGTAAACGACGGAGAGGGTATTTTCAAAATAGTTTGGATGTGCAGCTAGGCGGCAAGTAAGCAAGACCCTAGGAGCATACATAAGTATGTGACTAGGGCGAGCGCGCGCAGCCAACAACGCTGCGCGCCAAAATATGAAGAAAATTAGGAAGAATGCCTTTTGGCTTCGATCACATCCGGTAATTGATTTAACTTCGTGAGAACTCGTCCCAGCACCTCAATATTATATAACTCGATGGTCATGTCGATGGTGGCGAGCTGCTGCTTCACATCGCTGCGGCTGCTTACCCCTAACACGTTGACTTTTTCGTTCGCCAAAATCGTCGTGATATCACGCAGTAATCCGCTGCGGTCATTGGCTATGACTCTTACCACCAACGAGTAACCGCTCGAGTAGTTTTCACCCCAAACGGCATCGATCACACGCTCTGGCGCGTGGCTTTGCAGCTCGGCAAGCTGTTCACAATCCGCACTGTGAATCGAAATTCCGCGACCTTTGGTAATAAAGCCGACGATTTCATCTCCCGGAATTGGCTGGCAGCAACGCGCAATATGGTGCATCAGGTTACCGACCCCTTCGACCACCACGCGCCCACTGCCATGGGATGGTGCTCTTGGGACACCAGATTTATTCTCCAGTGATTTCATCGCCGCGCGATCTTCTTCCTCTGCGGTCGCTTTATTAAACTTAGCTTGTAGGAAGTTAACCAATTGGTTGATACGAATATCACCACCGCCAATACCCGCTAACACTTCATCTAGTGAGTGCACGTTATAGCGAGCAATCAACTGTTTCTCTGCGTCTCGTAAACTGATATCCAGATGGGATAATTCGCTGTCGAGGATTTGACGCCCCGCCAGAATGTTTTTATCGCGGTCTTGTTTACGGAACCAGTTTTGAATTTTCGCCCGTCCGCGGCTGGTCGTCACGTAACCGAGGTTAGGGTTGAGCCAGTCACGACTCGGGTTTGGGTGTTTCTGGGTGATGATTTCAATCTGGTCACCCATCTGTAATTGGTAGCTAAATGGCACGATGCGCCCACCAATTTTCGCCCCAATACAGCGGTGTCCGACATCACTGTGAATATGATAAGCAAAATCGAGTGGTGTAGAACCTGTTGGTAAATCCACCACATCGCCTTTTGGTGTAAACACATACACACGGTCATCAAACACTTGGCTACGGACTTCATCCAGCATTTCGCCAGAATCTGCCATCTCTTCTTGCCATGAAATCAGTTTACGCAGCCATGCAATACGGTTTTCGTAGCTGCTGCCTTTACCAACACCACTTGCGCCTTCTTTGTATTTCCAGTGCGCAGCAACGCCCAGCTCAGCATCTTCATGCATTTGGCGGGTACGAATTTGAATTTCTAAGGTTTTGCCATTTGGCCCTAAAACCACGGTATGAATCGATTGATAACCATTGGGTTTTGGATTCGCAACGTAGTCGTCGAACTCATCGGGTAAATGACGGAAATGGGTATGCACAATCCCCAGCGCCGCATAACAATCTTGCAGGCGTTCAACCACGATACGCACCGCACGCACATCGTATAATTCGCCGAATGCTAAGGATTTCTTCTGCATTTTGCGCCAAATACTGTAAATGTGTTTTGGTCGGCCATACACTTCCGCTTGGATTTGCTCTTTGAGCATATATTTGCGCAATGTGCTGACGAAATTGTCGATGTACTCTTCACGGTCAATACGGCGCTCATGCAGCAATTTCGCAATTTTTTTGTATTCATCCGGGTGCAGATAACGGAAACAGAAATCTTCTAATTCCCATTTTAATTGTCCAATCCCTAAGCGGTTTGCTAACGGCGCATAAATATTGGAACACTCTTTCGCTGCTAAGACGCGTTCATCTTCGCTGGCATCTTTGACTTCCCGTAAATGGGCGATACGCTCGGCGAGTTTAATGACCACGCAGCGGAAATCTTCCACCATCGACAGCAGCATACGGCGGATGTTATCCACCTGTACGGAACTGGTTTCGTTAGATTGTGTGGCTTTAAGTTCGCGGATGGCGTCCATCTCAATCACGCCTTTTACCAGCGCATGAATGGATTGACCAAAATCATCAATAACGGATTGTTCGTCGAGTTTTCCCTCTTCAACCAGAGGGAACAGTAACGCAGCTTGTAAGCTACCGATATCCATACTGAGCGTGGATAAAATTTCGGTCATTTCAATGCCGCGCCACAGTAGCAGAGGCGCAATATCCTGCCCCGATAATTTATCGTGACAATACTGCCAGGTATGGATGAGTTTTTCTTCTGATTGTTTGTTATTCAAACCCAAATCATTAACCCACTTTTCGGGGGCAAATTCACCTGCTGGGGTTAAATGCGCACTTCTTACTGCAACCATATATTCTCCCTACCTGTTACACCTCTGGGCTACGAACAAATAGCGCCATAGATTCCAGATGACTAGTTTGCGGAAACATATCCAACATCCGCAATTGAGATAACTGATACCCGCCTTCAAGCAGAACTTTACTGTCTCTTGCTAACGTTGTTGGATTACAAGAAACATAGACAATTTTTTCTGGCATCAGTTTAATTAAATGTTCCATTACACCAGCGGCACCTGCTCGAGCAGGATCTAGCAGCACTTTATTAAAACCTTCTTGCGCCCACGGCTGAGTGTGGATCTGTTCTTCCAAGTTCTCATTATAGAACGCCGCATTCTCAATTGAGTTGCGCTGGGCGTTATTTCTCGCTTGAGTGACTAAATTTTCAACACCTTCAACACCAACCGCCATTTTTGCTAAACGGGCAATTGGCAGCGTAAAGTTACCCATCCCACAGAAAAGATCCAATACCCTATCTTCTGGGCTTAGATCTAACCATGCTAAGGCTTGCGCCACCATGTGCTGATTAATTTCGCCATTCACTTGAATAAAATTGGCAGGGCTAAATTGCAAGGTTTCACCCGCCACCTGATATTCAGGTAACGCGGAGTCAATCTCAAGCGGCAATAATTGCCCTTCATTCCCCGCTAACCAAATACTAAGCTCATGAGATTTGGCAAATTCTAGCAAGCATTTTCTATCAGATGCGTCAACAGGGGCTAAATGGCGTAACAGGATAAGATTACCGTTATCCCCGTGAATTAGCTCTACATGCCCTAATTTACTAGCAATCGATAACTGATTTAAACAACTGGACAGTGGCGCTAGCAGCGCATCGAGCTCTGCGTGTAATACAGAACAACTTTTAATGTCCACCAGCGTATTGGTTTGCGTTTGGCGAAACCCCATCATTAAGTGATTGGATTTATTTTGATATTGCAGTCCCAAACGCGCGCGGCGGCGATAACCATATTCTTCACCGCCAATCACCGAAATAGGAGGCAATACAGACCCAGTTTCGCGCCCGATTAAATGCTGTAAAGCCTGCGCTTTGCTTTCACGTTGAAGCCCAATTTCCACATGCTGCTGTTGACATCCGCCACATTGATTAAAATAACGGCAGCGGGGTTTCACACGTTGCGGGCTAGTACTGAGGCGTTTAATGACTTTGGCTTTCGCGAAATGGCGTTTATCTTCAGTCAGTTCGACTTGCGCCTCTTCCCCTGGTAATAAACCAGTGATAAATATGGCTTTGCCATCATGGCGAGCTACGCCTTGCCCTGCGGCATCTAGACTGTCGACATGAACCGTGATTTGACGGCATTGGGTGGTGCGGCGATTTGGCGAGTAAAATTGGGCCATAAGTAGTCACTAAACGGGGTTAAATAATTTCTATTTCAAGCCACAGGTTGGTAAGCCCATATTTACTGTATAACGGCTTACTTTATCACTGCGACTGCCTGATAATTGGGTAGACAAATTAGCGGGCTATCATAGCATTTTTTTACCGAAATTAGTGACCACTTAGTTTTTTTGTCACGCTATATACTGACTTTTTTTATCAGCATTAATTTGTCACCATAAATTTTCGATACTCTTCATAAGCATAATGGTCAGTCATTCCGCTAATGTAGTCTTGAATCAGTCTGGCTCGATAATAAAACTCTAACATCGATTTATCCGCATCGCTGGTGACTGAAATTTTTTCTAAGGCTTCGTTATACGAGAGTCGATGTTTATTCGATAACTTATGAAATAGGCGAGTTTCGATAAAAAAGTGTTTATGATAATTCTGCGCCACTAATGCTGCAAAATCCTCTTTATCCATCATCAACAGTGGGCTGTAAACATCTAATAATCCGCTGATAATTCGGTAGCCTTGTAGCTCTAGTTCTTCCACTTCATGGTGATTAAACACATGCTTAAACGCCACTGTTTTTAAAGCTTTTAATAGGCGATGCTCTTGGCTTTTATCTTCAAGTAACGCGCTGTTAAAGCTACCGTGATAAATTTCAGGTAGGTTTTGAATAAAGCGTTGAGCACTGTAATGTGCAAGCTTTCCCGTAATATTGACGCGTAAATACATGAAAAACTGATCTTGCTGAATGCGCCTCGTGTGGTTATCGCTGATATTATTGAATGCCCGCAAAATAGTTTGATCGAAGAGATCCCCAGATTTTACCTCGCCCCACTCTGCTTTTAGGTACTCAATTAGCTGCTCAACGGTATAAATGCCCTTTTCTGCTGCATCGTCTAAATCCGCAATACAATAAGAAATATCATCCGCCGCTTCCATGATATAGGAGAGAGGAAAACGGCAATATTTGTCCATCTCCAGTTTTTTACTGAGCTCGCTGACAAAATCCGCTTCAGACCAGTAATAGCCTGGCTTTTTCATTAAATAATCAAACTCTGGAGGAATAGGTTCAAGATCATAGGCGCCGCGAGTATATTTTAAGATAGAGCCAATCTGGGCGTAGGTTAAATTCAGCTTCAATAGGCGATGAGCCATACGCAGCCCTTGCGCATTCCCCTCAAATGAACATAAATCCCGCTTCAACTGGCGGCGAAATAAGTCCTGTTTTTCATTACCCGTCAGTTGCAACGCTTTAATTTTACATGGGTCTTCAGACTCAGGCGTGAACAAATAGTCTGGTGCTAATAATTTACTAAACCAGCGTTGAATCGCGGCTTCACCGAAATGCCCAAACGGCGGGTTGCCAATGTCATGCATCAAGCACGCCATTTCTACGAGGCTCTCAAAGGCATCACAACGGTCGGTTAACCCATATTCATCAAGCAATTTTTTCTTTTTCAATTCACCCAACACCGTTTTGCTGATGTAGCGCCCAACTTGTTGAACTTCAAGAGAATGGGTTAAACGGCTGCGTACGGCGGAATTTTGTTCAAGGGGAAAAACTTGGGTTTTCTGTTGTAAGCGACGAATGGCTGCCGAATTAATAATCCGCCCACGGTCACTTTCAAATAGACGGTTTACGGCATCTTCATCATCGGGTGAGACTCTTTGATTTTTCCCGCTGCTCATATAGTTACGTTGAAAACTCAGCTTCTTAACAAAATTAATCTCTTTTTCCGCCATGCTAGCCTCTGCGCCTTACCGTTTTATTCCTAAATCCTCAAAGAAAAGGCAGAGGAAAACCCACCTTTCGATGTTACACTTTAGCCATCTACGACATAAGTGTCTAATTAATCAACAGTGAGTATGACATAATGAAAATCGGTATCATAGGTGCGATGGAGCAAGAAGTTGCGACCCTACGCGAAAAAATTGAAGGTTGCCAAACATTAAGCCTTGCTGGCTGTGAAATTTACACTGGAAAAATGAACGGCGTTGATGTTGCCTTATTAAAATCAGGGATCGGTAAAGTCGCAGCGGCAATCGGTACTACTTTACTGTTAGAACACTGTAAACCAGATGTGGTGATCAATACGGGGTCAGCGGGTGGTTTAGATCCTCGTTTAAATGTTGGGGATATTGTTGTCTCTACAGAAGTACGTTATCACGATGCGGATGTCACCGCATTTGGCTATGAACCCGGTCAAATGGCACAGTGCCCACCTGCATTTATTGCAGATGCAAAATTAATCGAAACAACCGAAAAATGTGTCAAAGCGCTAGATATGAACGCAGTGCGTGGTTTGATTTGCAGTGGTGATGCATTCATCAATGGTGCCGAGCCTTTAGCGCGTATCAAAGCGACATTCCCAAGCGTTGCTGCCGTTGAAATGGAAGCTGCGGCTATCGGTCATGTCTGCTACCAGTTTAACGTGCCTTTTGTGGTGGTTCGTGCAATTTCAGATGTGGCGGATAAAGAGTCTCACACCAGCTTTGATGAATTCTTACCTGTCGCCGCACGTCAATCATCCCTAATGGTTGCTGCGATTGTCACAGCATTAGCGTAATTTATTTCTCACTTTCTAAGGCATAACTGACCTTCATTTATGCCTTTTCTAATACCTCTTTGTGAAGTAATGCTATGAATCTAACGACCAAACTCATGCGCTCACTGATTGGTTTTCTATTTTTCTTAACCCTAATCAATAGTGCATTCGCCGCCCCCAAATCCCGAGTCATTAGTTTATCGCCAGCTAATACTGAACTGGCTTATGCCGTGGGATTGGGAGATAGCTTAGTTGCCGTGAGCGCCTATTCCGATTATCCCGACTCTGCCAAAAAGCTTGAGCAAGTTGCGGATTGGCAAGGGTTAAATGTGGAGCGAATTATTGCCTTAAAGCCGGATTTGATTTTAGCGTGGCGAGGCGGTAACCCACAGAGACCATTAGATCAACTAGCGTCGTTGGGGATTCCAATTGTCTATTTTGATCCGCAAAGCATTGATGGCGTTATCGCCTCATTGGAGGAACTTGCACAATACAGCCCTCGTCCTGAAGTGGCAGAGAAAAATATCAGCCAAATGCGCAGCGCGCTAAAGATACAAAAAGATAAATTAGATACTAATAAGAAACCTAAGCAATTATTTATCCAACTCGGCACTCAGCCATTATTTAGCGCTGGTAATCATACCCTTCAAAATGATGTGGTTAAGACTTGCGGTGCTCAGAATGTTTTTGAAAACAGCGCAGTCCAATGGCCTCAAGTCAGCCGTGAGCAAGTTCTCACCCGCAAGCCCGATGCCATCATCATGACCGGCTCACCAGAGCAAGAAAATGCCGTCAAAGCTTTCTGGGGCACTCAACTCAATGTCCCTATCATTCGCTTAAATGAGGATTGGTTCCACCGCGCCGGCCCCCGCATCATCAATGCCACCGAGCAGCTATGCAACCAGCTAAACGCTCTACCAAACTGAAAAATAAAGAAGTAGACGTTAAGAATTAAAGAATTTAAGAATTTAAGAATTTAAGAATTTGAGAATTTGAGAATTTGAGAATTTGAGAATACAGCAGGATTTTTCTAAATAGTTCGAGGTGTGACAAGGCGGCAAATGAGGAAATCCCTAGGAGCATACACAAGTATGTGACTAGGGTTGACGAATGAAGCCAACACAGTCACAACTTGAAATATGACGAAAAATATGACGAAAAATTTTAGATGCTGAAGGATGAACCGCAACCACATGTAGATTTGGCATTAGGATTCGTCACAATAAAGCGCGACCCTTCCAGCCCTTCCGTATAATCCACACTTCCACCCACTAAATATTGCAGGCTCATTGGGTCTACAACCAGTGCAACGCCTTGTTTCTCAATGGTCATATCCCCTTCGTTGATTTGATCATCAAAGGTAAAACCATATTGGAAGCCACTGCAACCACCGCCCGTAATGTAGACGCGCAGACGCAGATTTGGGTTATTTTCATCGGCAACTAAGTCTTTGACTTTGGTTGCAGCTGCATCGGTAAATTGCAGAGGCAGAGCTACATCATCACTCATTTATTACTCCAGACCGGTGACCGGTAAATTCATAGGTAAGGCAAAGCCTACTTAGATCAATTTCTCAATTATCCGTCACCTGACTCATTGGTTCAAGTGTTGTTACACAATTGAGCACAGAGTTACTATTCATCTTTATGATTGATCCATCATTGTGATTGATAGCATTGGTTTAATCGCCCTTGTGCTTTAGAATAGCGGCAACTTTTTATTTAGTCTCTTTTCAGGAGCCCTGCAATGCACCATTCCGAAGAATTATATAATGAAGCCCAACAGCTGATCCCTGGCGGTGTTAACTCCCCTGTTCGCGCCTTTAATGGTGTGGGTGGTACTCCGTTATTTATCGAACGCGCTGATGGCGCTTACATTTATGATGTCGATGGCAAAGCTTACATTGACTATGTGGGTTCTTGGGGTCCAATGGTATTGGGTCACAACCATCCGGCTATCCGCGATGCGGTGATTAAAGCAGTCAATAAAGGCTTAAGCTTTGGTGCGCCAACGGCTGCTGAAGTGGAAATGGCAAAACTGGTGTGTGAGTTAGTGCCATCTATCGATATGATCCGTATGGTTAACTCCGGCACTGAAGCCACCATGAGCGCGATCCGCCTTGCTCGTGGTTATACAGGTCGAGATAAAATTATTAAGTTCGAAGGTTGCTACCACGGCCACGCTGACTGCCTATTAGTGAAAGCAGGTTCCGGTGCACTGACCATGGGTGAGCCTAACTCTCCGGGCGTACCTGAAGATTTCGTTAAGCATACATTAACTTGCACATACAACGATTTAGCCTCTGTACGCCAAGCTTTCGAAAACTACCCTGAAGAAGTGGCATGTGTGATTGTTGAACCTGTTGCGGGCAACATGAACTGCGTTCCACCAACCGCAGAATTCCTGCCGGGTCTGCGTGCATTATGTGATGAATTCAATGCACTGCTGATCATCGATGAAGTGATGACTGGCTTCCGTGTTGCACTCGGTGGCGCTCAAGATCACTACAACGTACAACCGGATTTAACCTGTTTAGGTAAAATCATCGGTGGCGGTATGCCAGTGGGTGCTTTTGGCGGTCGCTATGAAGTGATGGAAAAATTAGCGCCTATCGGCCCGGTTTACCAAGCAGGCACACTTTCTGGTAACCCTGTCGCGATGGCAGCTGGCTTAGCCTGCTTAAATGAAGTCTCTCAACCGGGAGTTCATGCACGCTTAACAGAACTGACCGATAAGCTGGCTCGTGGCTTAGCCCGTGTTTCTAAAGAACAAGGCGTGCCAATGGTAATCAACCATGTGGGCGGGATGTTTGGTCTGTTCTTCACTGACGCTGAGTCTGTAACTTGCTACCAAGACGTGATGAAATGCGACGTGACTCGCTTTAAGAAATTCTTCCACTACATGTTAGAAGAAGGCGTTTACTTAGCACCATCTGCATTCGAAGCGGGCTTTATGTCTGTCGCCCACAGCGATGAAGATATCCAGCGCACCATCGATGCCGCGGAAATTGCACTGGCAAAAATCAAAGCCGAATAATCCCCGCAATAAACCGCTCAAAAAAATAGGCGCCATCTACATAAGACGGCGCCTATTTTTTATCTATTTTCTGTTTGTTTTATCTTTTTAAAACTTATCTGCTTATCTCACCATTCTCCTAAATCCCGTGCGCTGTAGCTAGGCGGCAAGTGAGCTACCCCCTAGGAGCATACACAAGTATGTGACTAGGGTTAGCGACCGCAGCCAACAACGCTACAGCGTGCGGGATGACGGAGAATCAGCTAGGCGGCAAGTGAGCTAAGCCCTAGGAGCATACACAAGTATGTGACTAGGGTTAGCGAGTGCAGCCAACAACGCTACGGCGTGCGGGATGACGGAGAATTGGACGGAGAATCGCCGAACATATCTTTGACCCAGTCCGGGGCAGTATCCTCTTGCGGAGCCTCACCATTCCCATTCAAATTCCACGCCGGATCTTGCGATGCTGATCCTTGGCATAGGCTTTGCGGATCTTCTGTCCAGACTGGCAACATTCTGCCGCCACCTAAATCAGAGCAGCTAAATTGGCCATCCATCATGACGCGCATGTCGGTTATCCCTTCTGGCGCTCGGTTGATAAGTGTCAGTGGCGTTTGGTTATCTAAATAGCGCTGATAAACACGTAATGCCCCTGTTGAGCCTGTTAACTGTGTTGGTCCGTTGTTATCGCGACCGACCCAGACAATAGCCACTTCCTTACCGTCGATACCCGCATACCAGCTATCACGCAGATCGTTGGTGGTACCCGTTTTACCCGCCAGATTGTATTTACCATATTTATTCAGTAATACGCGCCCAGTCCCTTGCTGTACCACTTGCTGCATACCAAACAGCGTTAAATAAGCGGCTTGAGATGGTACGGCACGCTCTGCGGATGGGTAACTTTGATACAGCTCTTTGCCATCACCATCAATCACTGAACGTAATGCAGATAATTTTGCACGATTACCTTCGCCACCAATGGTTTGGTACACTTGCGCCACTTCAGCTGGCGTTAAGTTCACCGCACCTAACAACATCGCAGGCACTTTTTCCATCGCACTTTCTGGTGCACCCAGGCGGATAAACGTATTCATCACTTGGTCGAGACCAATTTCCATCCCTAAGTTTACGGTTGGAATATTTTGTGATTTCGCTAATGCATCCACCAGCATCATACGGCCATTGAAGTTACGGCTATAGTTTCGTGGACTCCAGCTTTGATTACCGACTTTGATGGTCAGTGGTTCATCGGATAGCCACGTATTTAAACGGAAGCGGTCTGGCTCACTTAATGCCGTTAAATAAACTGGTGGTTTTGCTAAAGAACCAATGCTACGACGGGCATTCAACGCTCGGTTAAAGCCTGAGAATTGTGGATCAGAGCCGCCGACCATTGCACGCACTTCGCCGTTAATACGGTCAACCACCACCATGGCACCTTCGATATCATCCAATTTACGTGCTTTACGTAAATCAGCCACGCCGAACTCGACTGCATTTTCCGCCGCCGTTTGCGCCACAGGATCTAAGGTCGTAAAGATTTTCGCACCAGAGAGATCTTTAACTTTATCCCCAAGCTTCTCACTTAGCTCTTGTCGCACCATCTGCATAAACGCGGGTTGAGATGCGACTAACCCTTCTTTGTTTTTCACACCGAGTGGTCGAGCGCTCAGAACTTGGTACATCTCATTGTCGATAACACCGCGGGTTTCGAGGATTTTAAGTACAATGTTACGGCGTTTAATCGCATTTTGTGGCTTAGTCCACGGGTTAAAGGTCGATGCACCTTGCACCATTCCCACCAGCAATGCTTGTTGGTCAAAGCTTAACTCATTAATTGGTCGGCCAAAGTAATACAAACTCGCCAGCGGGAAGCCGCGAATTTCGTCATTACCATTTTGCCCTAAATAGACCTCATTCAAATACAGCTCAAGAATGCGTTCTTTGCTGTAGTTGTAGTCTAAAATCAATGCCATAAAGGCTTCGTTAGCTTTACGTTTCAGGGTTCTTTCGTTGGTTAAAAATAGGTTTTTCACCAACTGCTGCGTTAAGGTACTTCCCCCCTGCACGGAGCGACCCGCGGTGACGTTCGCCACCACCGCACGACCGATAGAATATAAGCTAACACCATCATGCTCATAAAAGTTTCTATCTTCCGTTTCGAGGAGGATTTTCACCAAGGATTCAGGAAAATCCGCCATTGGCAGCACTAAACGCTGTTCATTATTCGCAGATTGCATCATGGTGATCAGTTTCGGATCTAAACGGAAGAAACCGAACGAGCGCCCATTTTCAATATTTTCAATCTTGCTCAGCATGCCATTTTCAAACACCAGACGCGCGAGGACTTGCCCCTCTTTTTGGTCTGGGAAATTAAATGGGCGACGCAAAATTTCAATGGTATTGCCTTTCACCACAAACTCACCGGATGTGGTGATTTTGCTGACTTTACGGTACTGCATCCCTTCAAGCAGGTTGGTCATTTCAGCTTGGCTGTAATCCATACCCGGCTCAAGGTTTACCATGCGTCCGTATACTGCCGCAGGCAAGTCCCACACCTTACCATCAAGGCGCTCTTTAATTTGTTGGTTTAGATAAAAACCGTAAGCCGCCAGTATCACTGCGAGTACCAGCATTAATTTAACTAGCAGCCAGAACCAGCGCCATTTACTCTTGCGAGGTTTGTTCTTTTTTGAGCCTTTTTTGGTCATTTGCTCTTCTTCATCGTCTTCATCATCAAGATATTCATCATCAATATCTTCGTCATCATACAGATCTTCATCATAATCATCGCGGCGTCTACGGCGGCGTGAAGAGGAGGATTGTTTCTCGGCAGCGCGTCTTTTGCGTCTGCCAATGGGTTCAAAATCTTTACCGGACATGGTCGCTCCATATCTCCTATACCTAAATAGGCATTAAAATCTAACTATGTATGCGCAAACATAACGACATGTGCGTAAGCACAATTACAGATGCGTAAATGTAACATAAGGCTAATTTTGGCTCATAATTCAAGGAATTTCACGGAAGAAAGCTCCTAATTACACTTCCTTACGCTGCCTATTGGGCGCCATTGCCTAATTTACAGCCCGTTATTAGAGCACAAAATTAGGTTATTTCGCACTCATCATCGCTTTTTTTGTTTGTCGCGTTGGTTCGGCATTTGCAGGGTCATCTGGCCAAGGATGTTTTGGATAACGCCCTTTCATCTCTTTTTGTACCTCTTTATAGCTCCCTTGCCAAAATGCACCGAGATCTTGAGTTATCTGAATAGGGCGCCTTGCCGGTGAAAGCAATGATAATGTTAATGTCACTTTGCCATTTGCCACCGTTGGATTGGCTTTTTCACCAAACACTTCTTGCAGGCGAACTTCAACCACCGGAGGCTTGTCTAACGCGTAGTGAATACTTACCTCGCTCCCAGAAGGGGCAACATAGGTCATAGGGAAAGTGCTGTCGAGCCATTGGCGTTGCTGCCAATCCAATCGATTCAATAATAAATTCATTAAATCAATTTCTTGCAGCTTTTTCTTGCTTGTCACGCCATTAAGATAGGGGGCTAGCCATTCATCAAGCGTCTCGAGTAAAGTCTCATCATCCATTGCAGGCAATGGCGAGTCAGGAAAATAACGCGCCGCTAATTCACAACGAATGCGCAACTGTAAGGTATTTTCTTGCCAGTTTAACTGTTGCAAACCATTTTGCTGAAGCCAGTAAACCAGCGCTTTTTTAATCTCATCCGGTTCTGGATTAGTTAGCCGTTGAGATTTCACGACTAACTGCCCACATTGCAAGCGGCGCCATGCCAGCAAGCTCCCCCGCTGCTCATCCCATTCAACTGTCTCTTGAGTGCTAAAAAGATGCGGGCAATCCTGTTGAAGCTTTTCAATTTCAATAGGATATGCCAAGGAGATACGTGCATCTGCCGAGGTTTCTGACTGCCATAATGCCGCTACCATCAGCCATGTATTGCCCATTAGTGGGTTATTGTCACTCAGTGTTGCCCCTAACCCGCTGGCTAATTGATAACGGGTTTGGTTGTCTCTGGATTTCGCAATATAGTCAGGAAACCCTGTGGCAAGTAAGGTTGGTAACCACTCACTAATCAACCCAGAAGTTTTCCCTAAAGAATGGGTAACTTTCTCACCACTTAAGATAGAGGCGCGTTTGCACCAATTTTCCGTCGGGCGTTCTAAGTGGGTATGTAAGTCAATCACTTCGCCGCGGGGAGGCTCTTCAATAATTGCTGTTAATAATGCAGCAAGTTGAATAACGGATTTATTTTGAGTTTGTTGCGCGTGATACAGCATCGCCGCAGTACGCACTGACGTTCCCGTTCCCGCCATTTTATTGCCCATCGACGTGAGTTTCCCTTGGGCATCGGTGATACCCAATTTGAATAACAGAGTTTTCGCTGCCGATAATGCCGCCTCAGGGGGAACATCTAACCATTGGAGTTGAGAAATATCGTGACAACCCCATTGAAGGAGCGCTAACCATAACCCGCTTAAATCGCTATTATTGATTTCCGCTTCACTAAATTGTGCTGCACGTTCGGCTTGTTCGGCACTCATTAGGTGCCAGCATACACCCGCTTCTAAACGCCCTGCTCGCCCCGCACGTTGAGTCATTGAAGCTTGGCTAATGCGTTTTTTAATGAGCTTTGTAAGCCCACTTCGCGGGTTAAATTGCCCTACGCGCTCAAAACCGCTATCCACCACTAAACGGATCCCCTCGATGGTGAGACTGGTTTCCGCAATGTTGGTCGCCAGCACAACCTTACGTTTTCCTTCGGGGGCAGGCAGAATCGCGTGTTGCTGGGCTTGAATTGATAGTGCGCCATACATTGGGCACAACATCACATCGTCAGTCACTAACCCTTCTAACTCGCTTTTCGTCCGCTCAATTTCGCCTACACCCGGTAAAAAGAGTAACAAAGAGCCAGTTTGTTGCTGCATCAGCTGCCAAACCGCGCTCGCGACTTCTTGATGAAACGGTTTGTTCGGATTGATGGGCTTATATTCTCGTTGAACAGGGAATGCCCGCCCTTGCGAACTTATCACCGGCGCATCGGGAAATAACTGACTAAGCCCTTGATCATCCAGCGTAGCGGACATTAGTAGAATTTTTAAGTCGTCCCGCAGTGCTTGCTGAGAATCCAACAACAGCGCTAAACCTAAATCAGCCTGCAAATTACGCTCATGAAATTCATCCAAAATGACCAATCCGACACCTTCAAGCATCGGGTCATTTTGTAATTGGCGAGTGAGAACCCCTTCCGTCACGACTTCCAAACGCGTTTTTGCACTCACTTTGCTTTCTGAGCGCATACGTAAACCAATGCTTTCCCCTACCGACTCCCCTAACTGCTGCGCCAAGCGAGCGGCGACTGAACGCGCTGCAATACGCCGCGGCTCTAACATAATAATTCGCCCTTCTATCTGCCCACTTTTGAGGATTTCTAGCGGCAATACCGTTGATTTCCCTGCTCCCGTCGGCGCATGCAACAGAACTTGAGAGGATTTCGCTAGAGCAGCGAGTAAGTCATCACTTACTTCTAAGATAGGGAACACTAAGGGGTAACTCCATGAGGTTTAACTTTCTATGAGAAGCATTGTAGCATTAACAAATTGTCGCATTAACGAATATGACGCATTAATACTGTCTATTATCCAAGCCCATCTATAGCATGGTGCTATGTTATGTCACAAACAACGCGGTAAACGGAGAATACATGGAATTTATCCCCCCTTTAAAATCAGCCATCTTAATTAAACGCTATAAACGTTTTTTAGCGGATGTCGTCACCCCCGAGGGTGAGGAAATGACGATACACTGCGCAAACACTGGGGCGATGACAGGCTGTGCAACGCCTGGGGATACCGTGTGGTACTCCACCTCGGATAATCCAAAACGAAAATATCCGTACAGCTGGGAATTAACGCAAACCAAAAGCAACCATCTAATTTGTATTAATACGCTGCGAGCAAATCAATTAGTGGCAGAAGCGTTGGCAAAAAAGCATATTCCAGAATTATCTGACTACAGTATAGTGACCCCTGAAGTGAAGTATGGCAGTGAAAACAGTCGAATTGATTTTTTACTCACTCAAGAGGGCTTAGCTGATTGTTTTATTGAAGTAAAATCAGTGACTTTGCTGGAAAACAACCATGGTTATTTCCCTGATACTCAGACAATCCGAGGACAAAAACACCTTAGAGAGCTGACTATGATTGCGAAAGAAGGAAAACGCGCCATACTTATGTTTGTAATTTTACATAGCGGTATCCACGTAGTATCCGCGGCTGCACATATTGACTCTCAATATGCAGCATTGTTAGAACAGGCTATAGCCAATGGCGTCGAAGTTCTGTGTTATCAAGTGGATATATCTAAACAAAAAATGCAAATAGGGACATCAATTCGCTTCACCCCGACTAAGTCATTTTAGATTAGTCGATATTTAAACAAGGTCATCGAGTTAGGAGTGCTAGTGAAGGGAAGAAACACGCTTGTCCTCACAGCATTACAAAACTCATCACATGAACGATTGCCAAGACGGCTGTCTTCTGATATTTATAGCGACCTTAAATTTTCCCCCTTGGGGTTTTTGTAAAATTTGCGTGTGTAGGAGAAGCATTATGCAAGAAGGGCAAAAACGTAAGACATCGTCCTTAAGCATTCTCGCCATTGCCGGGGTTGAGCCCTATCATGAGAAGGCTGGCGAAGAGTACATGAACGAAGCCCAATTGGCGCATTTTAAGCTCATTCTCGAAGCATGGCGCAATCAACTCAGAGATGAAGTGGACCGGACTGTTACTCATATGCAAGATGAGGCAGCTAACTTTCCAGACCCCGTTGATAGAGCCGCTCAGGAAGAGGAATTCAGCCTCGAATTACGTAACCGCGATCGCGAACGTAAATTGATCAAGAAGATCGAAAAGACGCTGAAGAAAGTTGAAGATGAAGATTTTGGCTACTGCGAATCTTGTGGTGTGGAAATTGGCATCCGTCGTTTGGAAGCGCGTCCAACAGCAGATTTGTGCATCGACTGTAAAACATTAGCAGAGATCCGCGAAAAGCAGATGGCTGGCTAATTGTTGTTTTGGGAGTCCTCAACGGCGCATTAACCCTGCGCCGTTATAAGGATTCGCACCCTCAAAAATGTTTAAACTCCCCTTTTCCTCATCTTTATTTCTCTCATTTTCTCTACATTTGTTATCGTTTGCGTCTCGCGCAAAAAGCTACAATTTGTATAATATTCACTGGTTTAATTGATATAAAAAATAATTAGCCATGACTTTTATTCGTTTAACCATTCTCAAAGAAACTTCAGTGAGCTATGATTAGCCGCTTATTTTGTTTAATGAATCTATGTAATGACATCGAGGTGTACTATTTTTAACCGAGTAGCAAATTTCTGCCGCAATATTTTATCTCGCAATGAACCAGCATCGTCCGCAGAACAGGACTCGATGCCAAAGCGTGGTGCGCGAGACACACAGGCAGCCGGTGAAAGGCCAGTCACTCCTTCTGCATCAGAGAAAAAATCTGAGAGGAAAACTCGGCATGAGCAGAATACTAGACATGACCAGAATACGAGACAAACAAAGAAAGCGGTTCGTCCCTCTAAACGTTCCGATGCTCAAACACAGAAGCGAACATCCGTGACGAAACAAGAATCGATTACCGTTATTCCACGCGCTCAACACATAATCTCGCGTGATGACATTAGTGAAAATGCACTGAAAGTATTGTACCGCCTTAATAAAAATGGCTATGAAGCCTATTTAGTTGGCGGTGGTGTACGTGATTTATTATTAGGCCAAAAGCCAAAAGATTTCGATATCACCACCAATGCAACCCCAGAACAAATTCGCAAGCTATTTCGTAATTGCCGACTGGTTGGTCGCCGATTCCGCCTTGCGCATATTATGTTTGGCCCAGAAATTATTGAAGTCGCCACCTTCCGCGGTCACCACGACCAAGAAGTCGATGATAAAAACCTGTCATCTCAAGCGCAAAATGGCATGCTGCTTCGCGACAATATTTTCGGTTCCATTGAAGAAGATGCTATCCGCCGTGACTTTACTGTCAATAGCCTGTATTACAACATTGATGATTTCTCCGTACGCGATTACGTCAATGGATTACAAGACTTAAAAGATGGCGTTATTCGTCTGATTGGCGACCCAGAAACTCGCTACCGTGAAGATCCAGTTCGTATGATCCGCGCCGTGCGTTTCGCCTGTAAGCTGAATATGCGTATCGAGCCAAATACCGCAGAGCCAATTCATCGCTTAGCTCCATTGCTGCGTGAAATCCCTTCTGCACGACTGTTTGAAGAGTCATTAAAATTACTTCAAGCAGGTTATGGTTACGCCACCTATAAAATGCTGAATCAGTATCATCTGTTTGAACAACTGTTCCCAGTGATTGCGAGCCGCTTCACTGAGAATGGTGACTCACCAATGGAAAAAGTCATTGAACAGGTGTTAAAAAACACCGACTTCAGACTAAAAAATGATAAGCGCGTCAACCCTGCATTTTTATTTGCAGCCATGTTATGGTATCCCGTCACTGAGCACGCAGAGAAACTATCACAGGAAGGCGGTCTTGCTTACTATGATGCCTTTGCGCTGGCAATGAATGATGTACTGGATGAACAGTGCCGCTCTATTGCAATACCAAAACGTATTACGACCACCATGCGTGATATCTGGATGTTGCAATTACGTTTACCACGTCGCCAAGGGCGTCGTGCGAATAAATTGATGGAGCACCCTAAATTCCGTGCTGCCTTTGATTTATTAGAGCTTCGAGCCAATGTAGAACACCGTAATGAGCTACAAGAACTCGCTTTATGGTGGAATGACTTCCAACAAGCTAATGCACAGAAACAGCGTGAAATGATCTCGGAACTCGGTAGTGCCCCAACTCGCCGCCGCCAGCGTCCGCATCGTTCATCACAATCCGGTAATAGAAAACCGAATAAATCATAATGGTTCAATCGCAGCGACTTAAACGGTCGTTGCGATCACCATAGAGAGATTAAGATAGAGAGATAAAGAGATGGAGCAAGTGTACATTGCCATTGGCAGCAACTTAGGCGAGCCACTGAAGCAAGCACAACAAGCGATTGCCGCATTAGATGCGATTCCAAGCACTCGCGTTGTGAGCACTTCCTCTATTTATCGAACTAAACCCCTCGGCCCACAGGATCAACCTGATTATCTCAATCTGGCAGTTTTGCTGGAAACTGAACTCGAACCTGAAGAATTACTCAATTACACCCAGAAAATTGAATTAGATTTAGGCCGCGTTCGTAAAGATGAGCGTTGGGGGCCGAGAACATTAGATCTCGATATCATGTTGTTTGGCAATCGAGTGATCCACACCGAGCGCTTAACTGTTCCACATTATGGGCTAAAAGAGCGTGAGTTTATGCTTTATCCGCTCAGTGACATTACCCCTTCCCTGATTTTTCCTGATGGTGAAAAACTGTCAGAAAGACTTACACACGTCCCTCAAAATGGCCTAATGCTTTGGGAATAAATTCCTAATGTGTTTAACCTCGTTCAGGTATGGTCATAAGAGAAATCATTTCCGGAGGTTATTTTAATGAAACCCATTTCTCTCGCTGATTTGTGTCAATATAAAAAAGAGAAACACAAATTCGCTACCATTACAGCCTACGATGCCAGTTTTGCTCAACTGTTTGCTGAGCAAGGTATCCAAGTGATGCTGGTTGGTGACTCTTTAGGTATGACTATCCAAGGCGAAACCAGCACCCTACCAGTGACCATCGAGCAAATCGCCTATCACACTCGCTGCGTACGTAAAGGCGCCCCTAACACATTCATCATCGCCGACATGCCTTTTATGAGTTATGCCACACCGGAGCAAGCCTGTGCCAATGCCGCTATTTTGATGCAAGCTGGCGCGAATATGGTGAAAATCGAAGGTGGCAGCTGGCTATGTGAAACCGTCAAAATGCTGTGTGAACGCTCCGTACCGGTCTGCGGCCATTTAGGCTTAACCCCACAAGCGGTGAATGTCCTTGGGGGCTATAAAGTCCAAGGTCGTGATGAAGTTACCGCCAATCAGCTTATCAAAGATGCGATTGCCCTCGAGAATGCAGGTATTCAGCTGCTGGTTCTTGAGTGTGTACCGACATCCCTTGCGAACCAAGTGACTGAAGAATTACTGTTGCCAGTCATTGGTATTGGTGCGGGTAATGGCACTGACGGGCAAATTCTGGTGATGCACGATGCGTTAGGGATCACCGCCAAACCACCGAAGTTTGCCAAAAACTTTCTGGCTGAAGCGGGCAATATTCACGATGCAATTCGCCTTTATATTCAAGAAGTTGAGCAAGAAATTTACCCGAGTGACGCTCACTCATTTTCGTAATTCTATATAAAATATAACGATAAGGATGGGAAGTATGCGGATCGTTGAAACATCGCCAATCTTGCGCCGTGAAATTCGTCGCTGGAAACAAGAAGGCAAACGTATTGCGTTTGTCCCAACGATGGGCAATTTACATGATGGGCACCTGACACTGATTGACCAAGCTAAACAGCAAGCCGACATTGTTATTGCCAGCATTTTTGTCAATCCAATGCAGTTTGACCGTCAATCCGATTTAGCCAATTACCCTCGTACCTTGCAGGAAGATTGCGAAAAACTGAAACGTAAAAGTGTTGATTTAGTTTTCGCACCGTCTGCCGCCGAGTTTTATCCTGAAGGTATGGACAACCAAAGTTACGTTGAAGTACCTGAAATTTCCACCATGCTAGAAGGCGCTAGCCGTCCAGGGCATTTCCGTGGCGTTGCAACAGTGCTGACCAAGCTATTTAATCTCGTGCAGCCTGATATTGCATTATTTGGTGAAAAAGATTATCAGCAGCTTCAGTTAGTACGTAAATTGGTAACTGACCTTTCTTTCGATATTCAGGTTGTCGGTGTCCCTATCGTTCGCGCTAAGAATGGCCTGGCTCTGAGTTCACGCAATAATAATTTGTCTGCCGATGAGCTAAAAATCGCCCCTCAGCTGTTTGCGATTATGCAAAAAGCAGGTGAGAAGCTCACGAACTCTCCCGCGGCAGCAACCAGTTTAATTGGTGAAATGGAAGAGTCTTTGCGCCAAGCAGGGTTTACCCCTGACGAGCTCTTTATTCGCGATGCCGATAACCTCGGCGAACTGACGGTTTCCAGCCGCCGCGCTGTGATTTTAATGGCCGCATGGTTAGGTCAAACCCGTTTAATCGACAATCTGCAAGTCGAGTTACCGCTCGATATCGCTTAAAAACAAAATACTTTAGATTCAAGTCACCTAATATTTATTCAAACTCATTGCTGTCACAGTTAGGCGGCAAGTAAACGCGACCCTAGGAGCATACATAAGTATGTGACTAGGGCAAGAGCGCGCAGCCAACAACGCGGTGGCATACAATGAGGAAGAATAAATGTGACTAGGTAAGAGCACGCAGCCAACAACGCTGTGGCTTGAATACGGAAGAATAACCTGAGATTTATTCAAACCCATTCATGTCACAGCTAGGCGGCAAGTAAACGCGACCCTAGGAGCATACATAAGTATGTGACTAGGGCAAGAGCACGCAGCCAACAACGCTGTGGCTTGAATGAGGAAGAAGAAATGCAAAGAAAAATGCTACTAGGCAAACTCCACCGCGCTACGGTCACTCAAGCTGATCTTCACTATGAAGGCTCTTGCGCCATCGATCAGGATTTCTTGGATGCTGTTGGCATTTTAGAATACGAAGCTATCGATATTTATAATGTGGATAATGGCGAACGTTTTTCAACCTATGCGATTGCAGGGGAACGCGGTTCTAAAATTATCTCTGTGAATGGTGCTGCGGCACGTCGCGCTGCGGTTGGCGATAAGCTGATTATTTGCACTTACGGTATGTTACCTGATGAAGAGGCCCGCCAGCATCAACCCAAAGTGGCTTACTTTGATGCGAACAACACAATGAGCCGCATTGCTAAAGCCGTGCCTGTTCAAGTGGCTTAATTTAATATAGAAATGCCCCTCTTAGGGGCATTTAAAGTGACACATAAAGAGGGATAAACGCGTGATTTTCCCTCTTTATATATTAGGCGAAAAGTCCCATTTCACCCTCAACTCAACCTATTTGCTAGGTTAACTTCTTAATCCGCGACCTTGTTCAATTAAATACCATGTCAAAGCATAGAAGATAATTAAAAACACCATTAATACGCTCAAAGTCACGACGATAGACACATCTGCAATGCCTAAAAAGCCATATCTAAAGCCACTGATCATATACACAATCGGGTTGAGCTTAGAAACTGCTTGCCAGAATGGCGGCAGTAAAGATAGCGAATAGAACACCCCACCCAGATAGGTCAGTGGTGTTAAAACGAAGGTTGGAACAATGCTGATATCATCGAAGGTTTTGGCAAAAATCGCATTCAACAGACCCGCAAGGGAGAACACAATCGCCGTTAATAACAGCGTGATCACCACCATTGACCATGAATGAACCTGCAATGGGATAAAGAACAAAGATACGATAGTCACCAAGAATCCGACTAAAATCCCACGTGCAACCCCACCGCCAACAAAACCGGCAATAATCACGTGAGTCGGTACGGGAGCAACTAATAGCTCTTCAATATTTTTCTGGAATTTAGAACCAAAAAATGACGAACAGACGTTGGAGTATGAGTTAGTGATCACCGCCATCATGATAAGGCCAGGGACGATAAACTGCATGTAATCTACACCGCCCATATCGCCAATCCGTGAACCAATTAAGTTTCCGAAAATCACAAAATAGAGCGACATAGTGATTACAGGTGGCAGCAATGTTTGCACCCAGATACGACCAAAACGAGTGACCTCTTTGATCCAAATCGTTTTTAGGGCAACCCAATATAGCGAGATCATTGCGCACCTTCCTGCTCTGAAACTTGGTTATCTTTTTTCACTAAGCTGACAAACAGCTCTTCAAGGCGGTTAGCCTTATTGCGCATACTCAAAATTTGAATTCCTTGGTCACTTAACTGACTGAATACGCCATTGAGCCCTTGCTCACGCTTCACATCCACTTCGAGAGTTGACGTATCCACTAAGCGAGATTCATACCCCGTTAGACTTGGAATTGGACTCTTTGGCATCAAATCGAAAATAAAGGTTTCTGACTCTAGCTGGCTTAAAAGCTGCTTCATGCTGGTATTTTCCACCAGCTCACCATGCTGAATGATCCCGATATTACGGCACAGCATTTCCGCTTCTTCCAGATAGTGAGTGGTCAAAATAATGGTAGTGCCCTGTGCATTCAGCTTTTTCAGGAACGTCCACATAGAACGACGCAGTTCAATATCAACACCGGCAGTCGGCTCATCGAGGATCAACAGTTTTGGCTGATGCATCAAGGCACGAGCTATCATCAGGCGGCGTTTCATCCCACCGGATAAATTACGCGCACGCTCATTACGTTTCTCCCACAAATCTAATTGAGTAAGATATTGCTCTGCACGTTGGTTTGCCACATGACGAGGAACACCATAATAACCCGCTTGGTTTAAAACAATCTGTAAGACCGTTTCAAACGGGTTAAAGTTGAACTCTTGAGGCACTAACCCAAGTTGCTGTTTAGCCAGGACAACTTGCTTATCTAAGTCATAGCCAAACACTTTTACCGAGCCACTGGTTTTGTTGACCAATGAGCTAATAATGCCAATCGTTGTTGATTTTCCTGCACCATTCGGTCCAAGTAAGGCATAGAAATCACCATCTTCCACGCTTAAATCAATGCCACGCAAGGCTTTCACGCCACCTGCATAGGTTTTGGTCAGCTGCGATAGTTCGAGTGCGTAAGTCATATATTAAAAATACCTTTATTCTTGGGGCTGTTTGGAGGCAATATAGATTAATGATGCCACTTTTTCCTGTCGGATGTTATGCAGAAAAGTGATAATAATTTAACAATATATTATTCAACATCCCCCTTAATGAGGGTTGTCATGTATAAATGAGTGGTTCATCATAGATGTGAAATTAGTATAACTAATTATTATTTAATCAATAAATGCTGTATAAGATTTTATCGCAAAGTCACACAACTAGGCTATAAGTCATGATGAGAAAAATTGAAGAGCTGTTTGCTAATAATGAAGCATGGTCAGCGTCTGTAAAAGAAAAAGATCCTGAATTCTTTAAAGAATTATCAAAAGCTCAAAAACCAAGATTTCTATGGATCGGCTGTTCAGACAGTCGAGTGCCTGCCGAAAAGCTGATCAACGCAGCCCCTGGGGATCTCTTCGTTCACCGTAATGTGGCGAACTTAGTTATTCATACGGACTTAAACTGTTTATCAGTTATTCAGTATGCGGTTGATGTTCTGGAAGTCGAACACATTATTATCTGTGGTCACTATGGATGTGGTGGTATTGAAGCAGCGGTGGATAACACCGAATTGGGCCTGATCAATAACTGGTTATTACACATTCGAGATATCTGGTATCGCCATAGCTCTATGTTAGGTGAACTAAAACCGTGCGAACGCTTAGATCGTCTTTGCGAATTAAACGTGGTTGAGCAAGTGTATAACTTAGGTCACTCCACTATCATGCAATCCGCATGGAAACGTGGTCAAAAAATCATGATCCACGGCTGGGTTTACGGTATCAATAATGGTCGCTTACACGACTTACACATTACCTCAGATAGCCGCGAGAAGTTAGAGTTAGGTTATCGTGAGGCTATTTCTAAGCTCACACAGAAAAAATAATTTTTCGAAAACGAGATAGTATTCGAAAATAAGATAGCAAAAGAGCAGCCTAGGCTGCTCTTTTTATTGCTAAGAATACAGTTTAAAAAACTTACTCTTCCAGCAGGGTAACATGCCCAATGTACGGCAGGTGGCGATACTGCTGCGCGTAGTCGATACCATAACCGACAACGAATTTATCTTCGATTGAATAACCAATCCACTCAACCGGTACATCCACTTCACGGCGAGAAGGCTTATCCAACAGAGTACAAATTGCTACAGATGCAGGCTCACGCAGGCCAAAAATCTCACGGACTTTATTTAACGTGTTGCCTGAGTCAATGATATCTTCCACGATCAGCACATGCTTACCGCGAATATCTTCATCTAAGTCTTTCACGATTTTCACATCACGGCTTGATGTCATTGCATTGCCGTAGCTTGATACGGTCATGAAATCAACTTCATGAGGTACGGTGATTTTACGGCACAGATCCGCCATAAAAATGAAGGAGCCTTTTAACAGACCAACCAGCACTAAATCACCTTGTTTGTCTTGGTAATGAGCACTAATGCTGTCTGCTAATTCACTGATTCTTTGAGCAATCTCTTCTTCAGAGATCATTACATCCAGAGTATGTTTCATCATCTATTACGCATGTATGGGAAAGGAAAGCGCGTAATTTTAACATAAGCCACACAAAGACGCGACGACAAAACAAATGGCAGTGACCACATCGCCACTGCCAGTTTCGATGACCTTAGCCTACGGTAAAGCCCATCATCATGCCAGTATCTTCATGCTCCAGTAGGTGACAATGTGCCATATAAGGGTGCTGTGGCGTCGCAGTATGTTTAAATTCCACTAAGACTTCGCTCACTTGGCCTTCCACTTTCACAATATCTTTCCAACCTTGGCGATGCGGTTCAACTGGACGACCATTTTCTTTGAGGATCCTAAAACGCGTTCCGTGAACATGGAATGGGTGCAACATCATATCGCCACGCCCTGAAATCACCCAAATCTCTTGCTGATTTAGCGGCGCATTAAACGCAGGATGGGTCATTGAGAAAACCTGTCCATTGATGGTGTTCGCATTATGAATATCCAGATCACCCGTGCCCATACCGCAATGACCGCCATTACTTTGCGTACCGGCTGCCATATTGCCATGACCCATATTGTTGTTATTCATATTGCCATGGTTCATGTTTCCACTCCCCATATTGCCACCATTCATATTGGAATGATCCATATTCCCCATCATACCACCATGACCCCCCATGTTCCCCATCGCCTGCGGACCATATTTTTCGCGCAGCATCATCATGCCTTGCATATCCAAGCGCATATCCATCATCAAATGGAATTTACGGCGATTTAGCCCCGTCAGTGAAGGAATGGCAGCAATCGTTGCTAATTGCTCAGGTAATTTTCCAGCGCCCGCACTTAAAGTCGTTTCAATGCGTAAAACAGGCAGTGGCTGATCAAATGGCGCGATGGTCATTCCCATTTGCCCAACAGGTAAAGTGACAAGGTCGAAGGAACGACCATCTGAGGCATCAATCAATACTTCAAAGCGCTCGCCCATTAAAATCGGCAATTCAGTTAATGCGATAGGTTCAGCCAGCAATCCACCATCACTGCCCACCACATACATTTTTCGTCCATCACTGGTCGATACGTTCAAACTACGTGCGTTACAACCGTTTAATAACCGCAGGCGGATCCAACCTTTCGGTGCGACATGTTTAGGATAAACCGCTCCATTGGTCAGCATCATATCCCCGAACCAGCCCACGGCAGCACTCATGACATCTAATTGATAATCAATTTGTCCGTCATCTTTTAAGCGCTTATCTTGCAGAATAACGGGAATATCATCGACGCCCCACTCGCTCGGTAAGCCATGTTTTTGGCTATCTTCATCTTTAACAAGCACTAATCCCGCTAACCCCATCGCCACTTGGTAACCCGTTTTTCCGTGAGTATGAGGATGGAACCAGCAAGTGGCTTCAGGTTGGTTGAGGGTGAAATTGACTTTACGGCTAGCTCCGGGAGCGATAATCGCTTGAGGCCCGCCATCTTGCTCGCCGGAAATTTCCAGCCCATGCCAGTGTACGGTTGTCTCTTCAGGTAATTGGTTGGTGATATTAATGTTTACTGACTGCCCATTTTTCAGGCTCAGTGCAGGACCCAATAAATCGCCATTATATCCCCACGTCGTGGTTTTCTTGCCTGGTACAAACTGTGAAATACCTTGCTTGATAGCGATTTGAATATTCCCTTGTGCATCCGGTTCTACAAGTGGTGGAATAGCCAATGTGGGATAATTCCCGGCAGCAACAGCCATGCGGCTCCAAACTGGCAGTGCGCTCGCAGCATAAGCGATGGCACTCAGCTTCAGAAAATCACGACGTAACATAGATAACCTTCCTTTTATTTATCAAAATCAACAATCAGTGAGCACGGTATGACAAGTCTGAAATTGCCCTTGCCAAGCAAAACGTGGTTTAATGATTGGGATGATAAAGCTTCCCCTTACAGGAAGGTCAATAAACCCATGCATCTAATATGGGTTTATTACATAGATTTAAGAAAGTTAGAATTGACTAACGAATCTATACACAAAATAATCTAAAGTACTTAGTATCTATAGAGTACATCGTAGCCATAAAGAAATCAGGCAAATTGATGTAATGCGAGTATGTTCTTATGCTAATGTTACTTGACATAAAAACCAGATGAATATCGAATGCAAAAATTTATATTGATGTCATGCTTAATGATGCTTTTGGGGCTAACCAATACCGCCAAAGCACTCTCTACCAATGAAGCTGAAGACCTCGCTGATCTGACCGCTGTATTTATTTATTTAAAATATGATTGCGGCTATTCCCAAATTCCTGACAGAGAAATTGAACGCGCCATTGTTTATTTTGCGAAAAGTAATAAGTGGGATTTGGGAAACTACAACTCCGATAAAATGAGTAAGCTGAATAAAGAAAGCTACGATGATTTAAAAGGTATTCCACTGACTCAAGAGTTTAAATGCCAATCTTTGGCGAGAGACTCTTTAGGGCTATTTGCTTACGTAAAATAAGCCTAAAATCCCAGCGGAAACATGTCGATGCCCCTTATAATCCACATCGATACATGTTTCCATCTTATCCCTCTTTCTTCCCTTTTCGCTCCTGCCAAAACAGAACTACTGATGGAATCGTTTGGATAATCACCATCCGAATAATATGGTTCGACATGACAAAGCCCGCATCTAAATTCATCGTTATTGCTGCAAACGTCATCGCTTCCATACTTCCCGGTGCCCAAGCCAACAATAACACCGCAATATCATACCCCGTGATCCACGCAGCAAACACCGTGATCAAAAAGGTCAAAATAATATTGATGATCACCACTTGGGCTGAAGAGTAGATATTTTTTATCAGCGCGGATAGCGGGAATACAATGAAATGATTTCCGATATTCATCCCAATTAACACCATGCTCAGCTCAGTCAGCATCAATGGGAAATCGAGCTGAACATCAATCCAACCTTGAATTAACGTTGCCGCCCCGAGGGACGTTAACATAAAAGGCGCCGGTACTCGCAGGCGTTGCAAAAACATCCCGACCACCACTCCCACCGTCACTATCACCAATAACCAGAACGTGGATTCTAGGGTTAACACTGGCCATTCAATTAGTGGCTGAGGATCACCTTCACTCCCCACCACCAAACCTGCCAATAAAATAAGGATAATCAAACGTATAGTATGTGAGATGACAATTTTTTGCGGCGGAGTATGGGTGTGATCCGTTAAGGCAAGGATAGCGGCCATTGCTCCCGGTACCGAGCCCAACATCGCTTCCTGTTTTGTCCACCCGACCTTGCGGTGAAACCAGAAAAAGCTAAATGAAAACTGCACGGCCAAACAGACCACCAGCATCAATAACAGTAACAATAAGTTATCTGCATCCTTCAGCGACACTTGATTAAACATCAACCCCACAGAGGTTCCGAGCGTCACTTGAACAAAAGTAATGGTATGTTTAGGGATAGGGAATGAGAAGCCAAAACGATGGAAAATTATAATGGCGATAATAGGGCCAAACATCAACGCTAAGGGAATGCCGATATAAGTGAGTGCACCGCCAACAATGGCACAAAGAATGATCCCAACACTCATTTTTATCAGCTTTATCATCGGACAGTAACCATTGATATAATTAATTATGAGATTAAGTTATATCACAATCATTCAAGCTCATGAGGCTAAGAATGCAGAAATGAGTGTCGTGCCTGTTTTTCGTGAAGGTTTGACCGATAATCCTACGAGGTGCATAAAATCCCCCTATAGACAGGAGGATATTAGGTGAATTTGAGAGGGGTTAATGTCTATGGTTTTTCAATCTGCTGCTTATCCGCAGTCGCTTGATTAATAATCGCTTTTGCCATCCATTGTGCGATTTCAGTGACCTGATCGTTATCCAATTTCCAGATATCTTTTAATACCAAGAAAATTTCCGATCCGTAGATCACGGAAAATGCTTTAATCACTTTATCAATGACTTCATCCGGAAACTCAGATTTCATCGGTGATGTTACCATCGCCAAAATATCTTTACGATTACCACGCTCTAATCGTTTCTCTTCGGGTTCCGGTGAAGGTGATGAACGCCCAAGCGCCCACTGTTGAAGTGATGTTTGTAACGCTGCACGCAAAACCCCTTCGTGAGCAAACATACGTGGAAATGCATAACGTAACAACTCATCGATCCGCTCTTCTGTTTTTTCGCTTTGCGGTTTCCATGTCAAAATAGGGCCGAGGCTAACATTCACTGTCGCGGCAATCAGATCACTTTGCGTTGGAAAATAACGATACGCAGTCGCACGCGAAACGCCCGCTTCCATCGCTAACTCAGACACTGACGGCATTGCCCCTTTTTCAAATAGATCAACTGCCGTTGACACGAGTAAATTATAGGTACGTTTGCGCGTTCCTTTGTAGTCTGGCATGAGATGGCTCAGTGGCATGTCTTTATCCTTAAAATCGCCTTTCTATGAGTGTAGACAATATCTTTCACAGTACATATTTTCCGATAAGCATTCTTAATCGTCTGACGAGTATGTTGTGTGCTCGCTCTCGAAATTACGCTATAAATACAGCACGGTAAATCATTATATTTAAATATTCATGGACAAAAACCATTAATCTGGTTTAACTATTTTATGATAACCACTCTATTTATAATGTTTAATCAATAAGATACAAATCATCTTCTATACATCCAAGCAGATAACGCCAAAAAATGAGACTACAGTCTCATTATTGACTTATCATAAATGATACTATAGTCTCATTGAGATGGAAAATTCAACATACCCTACACATATTAAGTAACCAAACAAAGTTACATAAAAAACAAAGGATTTTTCTATGCCAAAGCATCAGGGTTTTATTTATGTCGCAAGCACCCTAGACACCAAAAGCGCTGAACTTTTTTATGTCAGTGACTTAATTAAAAATGCAGGGCTTGCTGTACGTACCGTTGATTTGAGTACTCAGCCATCATTATTAGAAAAAAATGCTGATGTCACCGCCGAAATGGTTGCCAGTTTCCACCCTCAAGGTGCTGGCGCCATTTTCTGCGGAGATCGCGGGAAAGCGATAGAAGCGATGGCGCAAGCCTTCAGCCTCTATCTTGCTGCACAAACTGACGTCGCCGCAATACTTGGGCTAGGCGGCTCAGGGGGTACGGCACTGATTACACCAGCAATGCAAATTTTACCTGTCGGTGTGCCAAAACTTATGGTCTCCACCATGGCCTCGGGCGATATTTCCGGGTATATCGGCGCGAGTGATATCGCCATGATGTACTCCGTCACGGATGTTTCTGGACTCAATGTCATTTCACGTAAAGTCCTGAAAAATGCAGCCAACCAAATTGCTGGCGCTGTCTGGTTTGATAACGGTGAAGCCGATACCGCTGAAAATAAACCCGCCATTGCCTTGACCATGTTTGGTGTCACCACCCCTTGCGTCCAGCAATTGACAGCAAAATTAGAACATGACCATGATTGCCTAGTATTCCATGCAACGGGAAGTGGCGGCAAAGCCATGGAAAAATTGATTGATAGCCGCTTATTAGATTCCGTTTTGGATATCACCACCACGGAAGTGTGCGACTACCTATTTGGTGGCGTATTGGCTTGCGATGAAGACCGCTTTGGTGCCATCGCGCGAACTCAAACACCTTGCGTATTATCTTGCGGTGCGTTGGATATGGTGAACTTTGGTCGCCCTTCCACCGTGCCAGAACAATATAAAGACAGACAGTTTTATCACCATAATGCCCAAGTCACACTGATGAGAACAACCGTAGAAGAAAACCGTCAAATGGGACATTGGATAGCAGAAAAGCTGAATGCTTGTGAGGGCGAAATTCGCTTTATTATCCCAACAGCCGGTTTTTCCGCATTAGACATCGACGGCGCACCATTTTGGGATCCGCAGGCAGACCAAGCCTTTATCGACGCATTAACACAGCACTTAGTCACAACAGAAAAACGACAATTAATATTAAGCCCGCATCACATTAATTCCCCTGAATTCTGTGAGCAGGTTATTGAATTACATCAGGAAATAGTAAACAAGTAGAGGTTCATCAATGAAACATAACCGCGAAGACTTACTGAAAAATTTCAGAGAGATGATTGCTCGTGGAGAACCCATCATTGGCGGTGGCGCAGGTACTGGTCTGTCCGCTAAATGTGAAGAAGCCGGTGGCATCGACTTAATCGTTATTTATAATTCAGGTCGTTACCGTATGGCAGGTCGTGGCTCTCTCGCCGGTCTGCTGGCTTATGGTAATGCCAACGAAATCGTGATGGATATGGCGAAAGAAGTTCTCCCAGTCGTGAAGCACACCCCTGTGCTTGCTGGGGTTAACGGTACCGATCCATTCTGTCAGTTCGATAAATTCCTTGATGATATCAAGGCAACTGGCTTTGCTGGGGTGCAAAACTTCCCAACCGTCGGACTGATTGACGGTAACTTCCGCGCCAATTTAGAAGAAACAGGCATGGGTTACGGTTTAGAAGTCGATATGATCCGCATGGCGCATGAAAAAGGGTTATTAACCACGCCATACGTCTTTAGCCGTGAAGATGCCATTGCAATGGCACAGGCGGGTGCGGATATTATTGTGCCACACATGGGCCTGACCACTGGCGGCAACATCGGCGCGGAAACCGCTGTCACACTGGCGGATTGCGTTGAACTTATCAATGATTGGGCGAAAGCCGCAAAATCTGTACGTGATGATGTGATTATTCTGTGCCACGGTGGCCCTATCGCCACGCCGGAAGATGCAGAATATATTTTAGCGCATTGCCCAGATTGCCACGGCTTCTACGGTGCAAGTTCCATGGAACGTTTACCGACAGAAGTGGCATTGAAAGAGACCACACAGCAATTTAAATCAATAACTCGCTAGTTTTCATTCTGTATTTTTTGTTTTACTTTATTTTTGCCAACACCAGGACGCCTACTTCGGTAGGCGTTTTTCTTTCTATTTATTATTCAACTTATTGGCTATCCAACCTATTGACCGTCCACATCGGCCATTTGGGCTTTTTTCTTTTTTCGTAAACTCAGTAGCCCAAATAACGCAGGCAAGACAACAGGCAACGAAAAATAGAGCACGCCAAACGCAAACGCCACATGCGGCTTTTCAGGAAACTCCCCACCCGTACCGATAGAGTCTAAATAATGAATCGATTCCAGATACGCTGGCGTTAACCCACCATACGGCACCATCCACGAGAACAACAGCGCAGTAAAGATACTGAACATAAAGTTCATTGCCATTAAAGCGGAATACCCCATATTCTCTTGGCGTTCTTGGTCGGTTCGGCTGGTTAATCCAAACAGCATCCTGTTGACCACTGTCGCACTGTAGAGATATAAAATGACGGGAGAATCTCCCAGCACTGACATATTAATGGCCAGCGCAAAAAGACCATAAACCAAGGCAAATCCTAATATCACAAAAAAATTCTTAAATACCGACATAAATACGCCGGAGTGCACTAGGATAAACTCGAATATGAGGATCAGCGTGAGGTTATAAATAATCTCGACACTGTAATTTTCAGGGAAAAACCAAACCGAAATAATAAAACCCACATAGAATATTGAAAATCCATAATTGATCATTTTCGAAAAAGCACGAACGACGCTAAATGAATTGTGGGTCTCTTTAACGCTTTTGACCGCTTTCTTCTTAGGGAAAAAACTTGCTGATGAGGATTGGCGCCCTCTATTTTTATTCGTAACCGGTTTCTTTTCCTTGGGTGTTTCCATTCTATTTCTCCGTTGACACTCTTCTATGCTGGTGTCGAACCAATCCTAAATAATGGCGTTATTCTGAAGGGGAATAAAATAAAAAGCGAGGAGAGAAAATGGCACGCAGTCACAATGCTATTCATTATGCTGCGCACCATTAATCAGTGATTAACGCTATTTGAAAATTAAACCAGCTTAGCGATTAAGCTATCTAAATCACCTTGCAGGAAATTCACCGGTGGAATTTCAATGACGGTATACGCCCCCGCAGGCTGTTTCATGGTTGCACGTGCGGCAGATACCATAAACTGCGACGTTAATGCAGGGTTATTGATACGCATTGAGTATTCGAATAACTGATTGTGTGTCGCACCAGAAACCCCTTTATGGGTCATTTGAACGCCGTGTCCCACATCTTTTAATGCATCAATGCTATCCACTTGGCGAATATGCGTTTCATCGGAAGAGAAATAACTATCTTGCTTGATTGCGCGCACCACATCATCAAACTTTGCACCCGCTTCCAGCTCAACATACACCATACGACGATGGACGCCAGTACCTAGAGGGATGGTGACTGAAAGTGCATCTTTCACGCCATCAACTGCTTTCGCCGCAACGCTATGCCCCATACTCATACCTGGGCCAAAGTTAGTGTAAGTCACCCCTTTTGGTGCCATTGCTAACATCAGCGTACGCATGATGGAGTCTGAACCCGGATCCCAGCCTGCCGATACAATTGACACACTGTCATGCTTTTTCGCGACGCTATCAAGCTGGTGTTTTAATGCCACGATATCAGAGTGCACATCGAAGCTATCTACGGTATTAATCCCTAGGCTTAAGATTTTCTCTGCTAAAGTTCCGATAGCACGTGTAGGGGAACAAAGTAACGCAACATCCACGCCATCTAATTTTTCGATGTCATCAACCACGTTATATCCGGCCAATTCCGCTGGAATATCTTGGGTATTACGACGTACAATTCCGACTAACTCGAAATCATCAGCGGCTTGAACAGCTTCTAGTGCATAACGACCTATATTGCCGTAACCCACTATTGCTGTTTTAATTTTTGTCATTGTGACTCCTCGGTCATTCTGATGTCATATTTCAAATACAAGATGCATATCAATAACAAATTTATATAGATTAAACAAAGCTTAATTATCTAAAAAGTTCCGGCTTTTATTACTAGGTTACTTTATCAATTAGAGGTAGAATCCGAGCAAATCTCGTTCTTTTCTCTAATTTCAACGAATACAAAGGTTCTTAATGCATCAGCCCGATGTCACTGAGAGGTCACTCTATTCCCTCAGTTGGCCAATCTTTATTGATATTTTCCTTCATTTGGCCACCTTATTAATTAATACCTACATGGTGAGCCATGTATCGACTGCCTACCTTGCTGCAATGGGGGTCGGGAATCAGGTTTTTGACCTATTTATTACTATCTTTAACTTTATTAGCGTGGGATGTAGCGTCGTTATCGCCCAATATCTGGGGGCAGGTCGCCGTGATAAAGCCAGCCAAGCGATTCATATTTCCATCGCCTTTAACTTTATATTAGGTTTCTCCAGTGCCTTAATTGCGCTCTTTTTTGGCTACAAAATTCTGACCATTATGAATACCCCATCCCACTTAATGGATGATGGGTACGCATATTTACACATTTTGGGTATCTGTTTAATTCCAGAAGCGATCTCCATCATTCTCGCGGCTTGTTTACGCGTTTATGGTAAAGCTCAGCCAGCGATGTGGGTCACTCTGATTGCCAATATCATTACCGTGATTGGTAACATGATTGTGCTGTATGGCTTCTTTGGTTTACCGCAATATGGTCTGGAAGGCGTTGCATGGTCAACGGTGGTTGGACGTGTTGTGGCAGTCATTTTACTGTTCTGCCTGCTGTTCTATGGGCTAAGAATCAAATTTACCCCAATGATGCTGATCCGTTGGTCCAGTAAAATGCTCAGCAAAATATTGCATATTGGTTTACCTGCCGCAGGCGAAAACTTGGTGTGGATCCTGCACTTTATGACCGCATCCGCCTTTATCGGCTTAATGGGTGAAACTGCCCTTGCTGCGCAAACCCTCTATTTCCAACTTTCGCTATTTATTATGCTGTTTGGAATTTCCATCAGTATTGGTAATGAGATTATGGTCGGGCATTTAGTGGGCGCAAAGCGCTTTGAAGATGCCTATCGCCGTGCGTTTAAGAGTTTGAAATGGGGCTTTTACGTCACTATCGGCGTGGTGTTTGTGTTCTGGTTATTCCGCGCCCCCATACTCGAAAGCTTAACGGACGATCAAGGCATCATTCAGTTATTGCTGCCAATTTTCTTATTATCCGTATTCTTAGAGCCGGGACGTACTATCAACATCGTCATGGTAAACGCCCTTCGCGCCTCTGGTGATGCGAAATTCCCATTATTAACCGCCGTACTCTTTATGTGGGGGATCGCCATTCCATTAGGCTACTTCCTTGGAATAAAAATGGAAATGGGGTTAATCGGTATCTGGATTGGATTCTTTGTCGATGAGTGGGTTCGCGGGCTCACCAATGCGTGGCGCTGGCGTTCACGTAAATGGCAAAGTAAACGCCTCGATTTAGAAAGCTAAGCTCACCGTATCCTACCTATGAAAATAGGTAGGATTTTTGTGATCGGCATCATATTTAAAAATATTTACCCCAAACAAATCATATTAGAGATAAATTTTCTCTCTCATCCCCATTTATCCATAAACATTGTGAAGTTTTTCTCCGTCCTCTTCATTAGAATAATTCCATCACCACATGACTTTTAGGGATATCACCATGGCAACGCAAACTGAAGAACTTCTCTGGCAATATTTTATCAATGCCGTCAAACAAGACGTTAAACCTGCTCTGGGTTGTACTGAACCCATTTCCCTTGCTTATGCAGCGGCAAAAGCAGCGTCTTATCTGTCATCGCCAGTGATCCGCGTTGCCGCATTTGTTTCCCCTAATCTCATGAAAAATGGTATGGGCGTCACCGTTCCGGGAACAGGAATGGTGGGATTACCGATTGCCGCGGCGCTAGGCGCAGTGGGTGGTGATGCCGACGCTGGGTTAGAAGTATTAAAATCAGCATCACCTGAAGCAATTGCACGCAGTAAAGCGATGCTCGCGGACGGTTCCATCACCGTTGATATTAAATCCCCTTGTGATGATGTTGTTTATTCAGAAGCGACAGCCTACAGCGACAATGATTCTGCCACGGTGATCATCGCAGGCTCTCACACGCATATTGTCAAAATTATCCATGGTGATCAGGTTCTGTTCGATATTACTGAGAATAAAACAGAAACCCGGGATCCCGTTGATTGTGGTACCGATGTCAGCTTACCGAAAGTCACTGCTAAAGCGGTTTATGAGTTCGCAACTCAAGCACCATTAGACGATATTCGTTTCATTCTTGAAGCCGCACACTTAAATGATGCGTTATCTCAAGAAGGTTTGCGCAATAGCTACGGCCTGCATATTGGTAAAACGTTGCAGGCTCAACGTGACCGCGGTTTATTGTCCAAAGATTTATTATCCGAAATTATGATCCGCACAACGGCAGCCTCTGATGCACGTATGGGCGGTGCGGTATTGCCCGCCATGAGTAATTCCGGTTCCGGTAACCAAGGTATTGCAGCTACTATGCCGGTCGTTGTCACCGCAGATTATCTGCAATCTACCGAAGAACAGTTAGCTCGTGCGCTGATGCTCTCCCATTTAATGGCCATTTATATTCATAACCAACTGCCTGCGCTTTCTGCATTATGTGCGGCAACCACCGCAGCAATGGGTGCTGCTGCTGGGATTGCATGGTTATTGGAAGCTCGCTATGAAGTGGTCGCAATGGCAATCTCAAGCATGATCGGCGACGTCAGCGGCATGATCTGTGATGGGGCATCCAACAGCTGTGCAATGAAAGTCTCCACCAGTGCGAGTGCGGCATACAAAGCCGTACTGATGGCACTAGATAATAGCTGCGTAAGAGGCTCGGACGGGATTGTATCGGATGATGTGGATCAGTCGATTGCGAATTTGTGTTCGTTGGCAGCAGGCTCAATGCGGCATACGGATGTCCAAATCATAGAAATAATGTCCTCCAAAACTCTTCGTTCTTAACGCTGCTGGTGCGTTGACTTCTCTTAGCTACCCTAGTCACATACTATTGTATGCTCCTAGGGATAGCTGGCGTTTGTCGCCTTCCTTCAGCGCTAATAACTTTGAGTTTAATTTTGATTTCTGAATTTTATTCTGGCTTCTGATGACTTTGAATTTAATTTTACTTTCTGATTTTATTCTGACTGCTGATTTTTAATTTCTGGTTTCTAGTGCAGCGAATTTTTCGCGAATTTCGGCTTCAGGGAGATCGATGCCGATGAAAACGAGGACGCTGCTGCGCGTTTCATCTTCACCCCAATCTCTGTCCCAATCGGCGCTATAAAGGCGCTGGACGCCTTGGAATAAAAGGCGCTTTGGTTCGTCGATAATGGACAAAATTCCCTTATAGCGTAATAAATTATCTGCAAAACCGAGTAATAAATCTTCCATCACTTGGGAGACGGCCATCAACTCTACAGGGTAATCAAACTCCAGCACAATCGACCCTACTTCATTTTGCTGCTTAGGCGCAAAACGGAACGTCGGTTGCTTAACATTGAGTTTTGAATCCAACAAAAAGCCTTCAATATCTAGCAGCAAATCTAAATTAATATCCCCATGAACCACTGGATAAATCGGTGCTCGGGCATTAATGCGCTGCAAACGCTCAATCAACGCATCAGTATTTGGCTCAATATCGGTTTTGGTGAGAAGGATTCGGTCAGCATAACCAATTTGCGCTTGGGCAATGGCGAAATCATTAAGCTGCTTATCGGCATGAACTGCATCCACCAAAGTAATAATGCCATCCAATAAATAACGCTCGCACAGCACTTCATGAGAGAAAAATGTTTGTGTAATCGGACCTGGATCGGCCATACCAGTACACTCAATCACTAAACGCTCAAAATCGAGTTTGCCGCTGTCTAAACCATCCAATAAATCCAACAGCGCATTTTCTAATTCATTAGAACGACTGCAACAAATACAGCCATTACTTAAGGTGGTGATTTGCGTGGCACGGTCGCCAATCAACGCATTATCGATAGGAACTTCGCCGAACTCGTTTTCGATCACGGCAATTTTATGGCCATGCTCCGCGTTGAGAATGTGGCTCAATAGCGTGGTTTTTCCTGCCCCCAAAAAGCCCGTTAAAATCGTTACATTGATTGGTTTCATTATTGCCCTCATCATGCCATTCATTGATAAGAAAGTTCGTTAACAGCAGCGAAATCCGCCTTTACCATTGCCGCCGTAGCGAGCATCTTGTCGTTCACGAAAAAACTCTTTATAGGTCATCACAGGTTTATCGGGGTGATTATCTTTCATGTGCTGCACATAGGTATCGTAATCGGGGATCCCCACCAGCATACGCGCCGCCTGCCCTAAATATTTACCAGTTTTACCCAAGTTTCCAAACATAACCATCTCCAAAGGCAAAATGCCCGACACTGCATTTTCGTACAATGTCGGGCTTCCCTTACTGTTTCGAGTGAAACTTAACTCGATGCATTATTCTGCTCTTAGTGTGAAGATGACACTTTCACACCCTCTTTAGGAACAGGAACATAAGGGGTTTCTTTATCTGTACGATTTGGGTTTTTATGGGCTTTCATTCCCACACGGATACCGTAGAAGATAATACCGTAAACCACCACTAAGAACAGAATACTCAGACCCGCGTTAGTGTAGTTATTAATAATAATGTGATTCATATTAGTAATTTCTTGTGCCGTTAACTCAGCACCACCCGCGGCGATTTTCTCTTTGTAAGATTTCGCTAAGTATAAGAAACCTTCAAGTTGAGGATTATCGCTGAATAATTTCAGTCCCAGAGCCCATGTGGTACAGATTAATAACCATACCGCTGGTAACACAGTGACTAAGATGTATTTACTGCGTTTCATCTTAATCAATACAACGGTACTCAGGACTAACGCTACCGCTGCCAGCATCTGGTTGGAGATACCGAACAGTGGCCACAAGCTCTTAACGCCGCCCAGTGGGTCAACAACGCCTTGATACAGTAAATAACCCCATAAACCTACGCATCCAGCTGTACCGATGATCCCAGCAAACAGAGAGTCGGTTTTCTTCAGGAATGGCACGAAGTTACCCAGTAAATCTTGCAGCATAAAGCGGCCAGAACGGGTACCCGCATCCAGTGCCGTTAAGATAAACAGTGCTTCAAACAGGATACCGAAGTGATACCAGAAGCCCATATTGGCAGCAGGCATAATTTCGTGGAATACAAATGCAATACCGACAGCTAAGGTTGGCGCACCACCGGCACGGTTCAGAATCGAAGGTTCACCAATATCTGTCGCTGTTTGCATAATTTGTTCAGGGGAAATCACAAAGCCCCATGAACTGACCGTTGCTGCTGCATGAACAGACACATCTTTCAGTTGTGCCATAATTGCCGCGCCATCAGGGCCACCCAGCTCATGCAGGTTAGGCATAGTGATACCTAATGCTGATGGTGGAGTGTTCATTGCAAAGTACAGACCTGGCTCGATGATAGAAGCGGCCACTAGCGCCATGATAGCCACGAAAGATTCCATTAACATCGCACCGTAGCCGATGTAACGCGCGTCTTTCTCGTTCGCTAACAGTTTTGGCGTCGTACCTGAAGAGATTAAGGCGTGGAAACCGGATACCGCACCACACGCAATGGTGATAAACAGGAATGGGAACAGAGTACCTTTCCAAACTGGGCCAGAACCATCAACAAACTGCGTCACTGCTGGCATTTTCAGTTCAGGGTTAAGGATAACAATACCCACAGCTAAACCAACGATAACCCCGATTTTCAGGAATGTTGCTAAGTAGTCACGAGGCGCCAAAATCAGCCATACAGGCAGTAACGCGGAAACAAACGCATAACCGACTAAAGCATAAGTAATAGTTGTATCTTTAAAGGTCAGTGCTGGGCCCCAGTAAGGGTCGTGTGCAATCACACCACCAAACCAAATAGAAGCGACTAACAGTGCAATACCGATAACGGCAATTTCACCCACACGTCCCGGTCGGATATAGCGCATGTATATCCCCATAAAGAGCGCAATCGGCACAGTGGAGCAAACCGTAAAGACACCCCATGGGCTTTCTGCCAGTGCTTTAACCACGATCAGCGCCAATACGGCGAGGATGATGATCATAATTAAGAAGCAGCCAAACAGTGCTAGCGTACCTGGGATCGGACCCAATTCTTCTTTAACTATCTCACCAAGGGATGCACCGTTACGGCGTGAGGAGATAAACAGCACCATAAAGTCCTGTACCGCCCCCGCAAGGACAACCCCTGCCAGTAGCCACAATGTTCCCGGTAAGTAACCCACCTGAGCCGCCAATACTGGTCCAACTAATGGACCCGCCCCTGCGATAGCCGCAAAGTGGTGACCAAACAGAACGTTTTTATTGGTTGGAACATAGTTTAAGCCGTCATTATTAATGACCGCTGGTGTAGCACGCGTTTCGTCCAGCTTCATCACTTTTTTAGCGATATATAAGCTGTAGTAGCGATAAGCAATCAGATACACCGCCACTGATGCGACGACGATCCATAATGCACTAATGTGCTCGCCGCGTCTTAGCGCGACAACCCCTAAACAGATTGCACCGATGATCCCGAGGATCATCCATGGAATGTGTTTTAAAATACCATTTTTGTTCATAGAACACCCTTCTGAGGTAGAACGAACATGCCATTAATACGTAATTACCGTTTATTAAACTGCGAAAACGTTGTTTTTAATCGTTTTCGATGAATAACAAATGATTTTTTAATAGGCAGTGGTTGAATGATTTTGAATGTGAAAAATTGAGTTCTGCCATAGTGGGTATGGTAAGAAATTACTATCAGGAAAAGCGAAAAGTTACCTTGAGTGGTGGCATACAGAATTAAGCGGTTAGTTTTTTGCAGTGAATGGTTTTCAAGCGTCGCCCAACCCTCAAAAAATGTGATCTGAGTATCAAATATTTTCTATTTCAATAAGTTAAGCAATTTTTAAAATCATGTTTAAATTGTGGCTTTTGTTAAATCCCAGAGGGTAATACATGAATAAAACGCTAATTCCCCCCCTTGAGCGGATTAACAATTTCTTGCCATTCTCCCCCAATCCACCAGCTATGTTCTCCGTCGGTTTGCCGCTCACACTTCTCGCCGACCTTGGCTTTACCGTTTTCGAATGGATATGCACAATCATAAATCGGCTCAATCACAATATCTCCAGTTTGTGCGTTGGCATAACCTATTTTTTCCCCCTGACGAATTCGGTATAGCCCTTCACTCGCAGGGTCAAGACCATTATCAAAATAGTAAAACTGATACACTTCATTATCCTGCTTATCCACGAGCCTGATGCCACCTTTTGTATATACGCTTCCTTTAAGGCAATACAGGAAAGGTGAAGAAGGTTCAAAGCAGCGGATTTTTTCACTTTCTTCTTCCGCCATTAACTGAAACTGTTCTTCGAGTGGCATGGCAGCTGCCATCGTCGTCAACACAGAACTCATCAGCATGCTTTTTATTAGTATCGCTTTCATTCGTAAAGGCGCCTCTCATTTTATTAGACGCCCAGCATCCCTTAAAGCATTCCTAATGGGTATCAGATAATCACGCAATTCTTTTCTATGCGTCTTTTTCGTTCGCACTATTTTTCACTAAGAATAACCCAATCAATAAAACATTAACTTATTAATAAAATTAAAAATAAGACTAAAAAATTATGAAATTAATATTTTCCTTTTAAATAACAATAATTAGATAAAACTAAAAAATAGTTACATAGGAAATTATTTTTGAAGCGAATCACACTAACAGAACATTATTCATACATTAATAACTCAAAGGCGTTATTGTTAACCAAATGATGATTGAATGTTAATTTCAATGAGGATATGAAATGAGCACACAAAAATATGACTATATTATTGTCGGTGCAGGCTCCGCAGGTTGTGTTCTCGCCGCACGCCTGATCCAAGAAACCCAAGCTCACGTGCTACTTATTGAAACGGGCGGTAGCGATAACCACATGTTTATCCGTATGCCTGCTGGTGTAGCAAAAATTATTGCCCAAAAAAGTTGGCCCTATGAAACCGAACCAGAACCTCACGCCAACAACCGCAAAATGCAAATTGCTCAAGGTCGCGTGCTCGGGGGCAGCAGTTCAGTCAATGGCATGATCTACATTCGCGGGCAAAAACAGGATTATGATAACTGGGAACAAAAGTACGGATGCGAAGGCTGGGGTTATCAAGATGTCCTACCGTGGTTTAAAAAAGCCGAACGCAATGAAAGCCTAACCGGGGAATACCACGGCACTGAAGGACCTCTTCCCGTCAGTGAAAACCGTTATCGCCATCCACTTTCTATGGCATTCATTCAAGCGGCTCAAGAACATGGTTTACCTTACGTTAATGACCTTAATGGAGAGAGCCAACAAGGAACCAGTTTCTATCAAACCACCACACACAATGGGGAAAGAGCAAGCACCTCCAAAACCTATTTGAAATCAGTGGCAAATAGCGACCGTTTAACTCTCAAACTTAATACCCAAGTTAATCGCATTATTATCCGCGATGGGCAAGCGGTTGGCGTGGCTTACCAAGGTAAAAATGGTCACGAAGTCGAAGCCCTAGCGCGAGAAGAAGTGCTAGTTTGCTCCGGCGCAATGGGATCAGCGAAGTTATTGATGCTCTCTGGTATCGGCCCTGAAGAACACCTTTCTTCTTTAGGGATCAAAACCGTAGCGAATTTACCCGTGGGCAAAAACTTTCACGACCATTTGCATATGTCCATCAACGTCACCACCAAAGAGCCCATCAGCTTATTTGGTGCCGACCAAGGCTTTGCCGCTATCAAACATGGTTTTGAGTGGATGGCATTTCGCAGTGGGCTACTCGCTTCTAACGTTTTAGAAGGCGCCGCCTTTAAAGACAGTTGCAACCAAGGTCGCCCAGATGTGCAAATTCACTTTTTACCTATTTTAGATAGCTGGGATGATGTACCGGGGGAGCCGCTACCTGCCGCTCACGGTTTTTCACTGAAAGTCGGTTACTTACAACCTAAGTCTCGCGGGGAAATTTTACTGCGTAGCCAAAACCCGCAAGATCCGTTAAAAATTCACGCCAATTACTTGGCTGAACCAGAAGATATGGCAGGTTGTAAACGTGCGGTGAAATTCGGTTTAGAGGTATTAAGCCAGCCATCATTGCAAGCTGTCAGTAAAAATACATTGATGCCGCCAGCCCAAGTTCAGCATGATGAGGAGCAATTAGAAGAGTTTGTGCGTAATTTCTGTAAAACGGTTTATCACCCTGTTGGCACTTGCCGTATGGGAACCGATACCGCAAATTCCGTCACGGATTTACGTCTTCGCGTTCATGGGATCAACAAACTACGTGTGGTGGATTGTTCTGTGATGCCAGAAATCCCAAGTGGCAATACCAATGCGCCAACCATCATGATTGCGGAACGCGCAGCCGCGATGATTATTGAAGATAGGCAATAATCCCCCTAAAAAGCCCCCCGCCTAAACCCAGCATGGCGGGGGATAATCACTAGCCTGTTACTTTCACTCGATCCGCCGCCGTTTTTGCCATCTCTAGGGCTTGCTCAATCGAATCTCCGACCGCGAGCGCCACACCTAAACGACGCGTTCCTGCTATTTCCGGCTTACCAAATAGACGCAATTGAATATCAGAACCAAGTGCCTCATGAATGCCCGAAAAAACTACATTCCGGCTATGCAGCTCTGGTAAAATCACGGCCGATGCGCTAGCCCCATACTGGCGAACAGTGCCAATCGGTAAGCCTAAGAAAGCGCGGACATGTAATGCGAATTCAGATAGGTTTTGAGAAATTAACGTCACCATGCCTGTGTCATGAGGGCGAGGAGAGACTTCGTTGAAAATAATCTCATCGCCACAGACAAACAGCTCCACACCAAATAAGCCGTATCCACCTAAAGCGGTGACAATTTTCTTCGCCACATCCTGCGCTTTTTGCAAAGCAATGTCACTCATCGCTTGCGGCTGCCAAGATTCGCGATAATCGCCTTTCTCTTGGCGATGCCCCACTGGTGTGCAGAAATGCACACCGTCTGCCGCGCTAATGGTTAATAAGGTAATTTCAAAATCGAAATTCACCATTTTTTCAACAATCACGCGCCCTTGACCTGTACGTCCACCTTCTTGGGAATAATTCCACGCACTATCAAGCTGCTCTGCGGAGCGAATGATGCTCTGCCCTTTCCCCGACGAGCTCATGACTGGCTTTACAATGCAGGGAAAGCCAATTTCATGGGCTGAGGCTTCAAAATCCGCTTTCGTTTCCACGAAGCGGTATTCAGAGGTTGGGAGCTGTAGCTCTTCAGCTGCTAAACGGCGGATCCCTTCACGGTTCATGGTTAAGTAAACCGCATTAGCAGATGGCACGACTTTTTGACCTTGCTTTTCGAGTTCCACCAACGTTTTGGTGGCAATCGCTTCAATCTCAGGCACGATAAAATCCGGTTTCTCGCTCGCAACAAGTTGGCGTAGTGCTTCACCATCCAACATATTAATGGTGTAGCTACGATGAGCAACATGCATCGCGGGTGCGTTGTCATAGCGATCCACCGCAATCACTTCAATACCCAAACGCTGGCACTCAATCGCCACTTCTTTACCTAACTCCCCCGAACCGAGAAGCATAACTTTTGTCGCGCTAGAACAAAGTGCAGTACCTAATTGGCTCATGATAATGACCTTATATCCCCAGAGATAAATGCTGCTACATAAAAGATAATGTCTAAAAAGATGGCAGGGATTATATACGCAATCGTTTGCTTTGACCATAATAGAAGCGCAGCCTGCTGACGGTATTCTCCGTAAACAGGCTAATTGATTAAAATCACAGGTTAAATTTGAGGAGGTTCATCTCGCCCGGTCACATAAGGTTGGCGGCGCGCACCTTTGCCATAGCGTTTATGAAGCAGCGCTAACACACAAAACAGTAGGCCAATCCAAATCAAGGTGAAGCTGACACCTTTGACCCAATCGAAAATTTCATTAAACAGGAAAACGGCTAACAAGAATTGAATTGTTGGCTCTATATATTGTGCTAAACCAATCACCGTTAATGTGGTGCGTTTAATCGCTGCCGTGAAAAAGAGCAATGGAATGATAGTCACAGGTGCCGCCAACATGTACAGCATTTTGGTTTGCCAATCACCATTTTCTACTGCACTCATTCCATGTGCGGATAACCACCATGTAATACCTACCGCTAGGGGTAATAACCAGAGCGCCTCTAAAAACAGCGAGGTGATAACATCAAAACGAATAAATTTACGGATCAAACCATAAACCGCAAAGGCGCTCCCCATCACTAACGCTAAAACGGGCAGTTCCCCATATTGAATAATTTGGTAGGCAACACCGGAGAAAATAAACACCACCGCGAGTTTTTCTGCAAAAACTAAGCGCTCTCGCAAAAAAATCACCCCAAGCAAAATGGAAAATAAGGGATTAATAAAATAACCCAAGCTCGCAGCCAGTACTTGTCCATGGGTTAAAGCATAAGTGAAGGTTGTCCACGACACCGCCATAATCGAGGAGCTAAAAAAACATAGCACAATTGAACGTTTATCTGCCCACACTTGTTTCCACAGGGATTTATTCTTGATAAGCAACCGAATAAAAAATAAGAACGGAAGAGACCAAATCAATCGTTGCGCCAGTAATTCCATGGCTTGAGCATCTGGAAGTAACCGATAAAACAGCGGGGTTATCCCCCAAAGAATATAAGAAAAGATAGCTAATGCTACCCCGGAACGCAGCAACATAATTTATCCGTATGAAAGTGTGGTTGATTTTTCTTCTCTATAATACGCCAATAACGGAAAGATAATAGGTTGAAGTGCAAACTATCACTAAGGTTATCGACCAATTTATTCACACTAAACACTTTTATTAATGATATGAAAACCTATAGTGCAATATCTTTTAAGGAAATCATTACGTGTATTCACTCACTTTTTTTAGAGTGCATTGCAATTTTACGGAGCGAATTTTAATAACTTCATCACAAAACATAAAAGCAGATAAAAAATATCAAGGCGGATGATTAATTAAATTTCATAAAATTGCTAATAGTGCTTTTTATGACTAACATTTTGCGATATTATTACTTAGCTAAATAACATTATTTTCATTTTATCTAGAAAACATAATAATCGTAAGACAAGCTTAAAACTCTATCTTGTTACAAAACATTAAACAGATGTTACGTTTTGACACATACTTTAACTTTTGTTTCTTTTTTATATTAAAATTAGGCTAGTACTTTTTTTAATATCAATTACGTTCAGCAATAATCTATAAAAAAGAATAGTTGAAAATATATTGCCATTTTCATCGGTAAATTATTCTCATTCTATTAAACTACGTTAATTTGAATGTCAAATCCGTTTAACAGGAGTTTGGTGATGAATAGCGCCATTCATGTAATCGTTGAAAACGATAATGTCTTTAAGAATAAACTGAAATCAAAGATGGAATCTTTAGATTTTATTTTTAAATTCTATAATGACGAAGAGGTATTTATTAGTACTTATACTTACCCTAAAGAAGAGAATGCAAAGGATTGTGTTTTATTATTCGTAGGCAATAACTCAAGTCATATTAATAAATTAAAAAACCTTACTCAATCTTTAGCCGTTGTCCCTGTTATCGTCATCGCAGAAGAACCTTCCGCGGCACTATGCAGAGACTGTTTCAAGGCTGGAGCCTTTGATTTCTATGCATTTCCATTTGATGACAGAGTGTTTCTAAGCGCTATTCAAGGAGCTAATGAACACTTTGATAAACAAAATGAAAATCATAAAAAATATATCTATTTAGCCGATAAATTCGACCGTCTTTCTGCAAGAGAGCGTGAAATCATGGACATGATTTTAGACGGGAACACCAGCAGAGAAACGGCTGAAAAACTATCATTATCACCAAGAACCGTAGAAGTACACCGTTCAAATATTTATACAAAACTAGGAATAAAATCACTGCCTCAATTAATCCAAGAGTATGAATATATTAATACTTATTCTGCAAACGCTTAATTATCTTTATTCACCAGACACCCTTCCTGCCTAATGGTTTATCAAAAAATCATTAGGCATTTTTTCATCCCCGAGATCATCCAGAAAAATATAATTAAATTTAGATTTTTATTTAGATAACGATTTAGTTTAATCATTTAACTTAACTATCCATTTAACTATTCGGTTAACTATTTTTCACTATCAAACTTAGCATAACGATTATGCACTTTATTTCGCTTTATTAATTTATCACCCTAAAATAACTATTTTTTAATCAATAGTGGAAAATTAAATAAATTGCACTATCATTTTTATACAAGGAAACTGTTACTCTGGTTATTAATAAAAAATCGCATTTATAGCTAAATGTAAGATTAATATATTTAGTTTAAAATAAAATATAAACCTATATATATCCCCATAGCCATTTACTCTAACTGTGAGTATGTGTATTCACTGAAATAAAAATCTATAACATCAAATTAAAACCAATTCCTAAAAAAAAACGTACTGAGATCAACATACTTATCGACAAGATAGGTTGATAATCTTAGCTCTTTTTCATTTCTTCTCTTTCGTTTCGCTGCAAGGCGTGACTGAGCCCGCAATCAATATGCATTGATAGTTGGGCTTAGTGATTACCGTAAGGCTGTGTGATTTGAATGCTTCGAACGTTTTCAGCATTGCTGCAGAAAACCAGTAGAAGCTTTTTTTATTGGCTGGGCTGTTTTTATTGGGATTATAGCTTGTATTCGCGAATATCAATCTGATACTGCTTCAACTTGCGCCACAGTGTCGTACGTCCCATATTTAACGCTTGATGCATCTCCTGAATTTTTCCGCCGTAAGCCAGTGCGGCTTCGATAATTAACGCTTTTTCCACTTCATGAATGTTCAAGTCATGGAACAGATTATGTCCGAGAGTCTTCTCCGAAAGTTTTTGCCAGTAAAAGTGGCACTTCAACTTTTCACTGATTTCTCGCCCTAGGGTAAGAGTGAGTGCTAACAATATATTGCTGCTGGTTGGCTCCCCACGTAACACCAACGTGGCTAGCAAGCGCGTTTCATCATAAATAGGGGCGAAATAGTAAGTATGTCCTTGTGAGTTAATCGGCTGCTCATCTAACGAAGTAACCTGCATTTGAGAGAATATCCAAGATGGTAACATGGTGCTGCTGTCTGATTTACGGTTAGACCATAAGGTTTGACCATATTTATCCAACAACATTCCTTCAATGTCAAAATCATGGATAGGTGATAAGCCACTTGTGATGGCTTCACTTGCCAGTTGTATCAATAACTCCGGATTAATGGAGCATGAAGATTTTTCTGTAAGCTGTGCGAGTTTGGGAATTGTAAAATCAATAGTCATAATCAGCCTTATTCTTCGATAAGTATTCTCTCTGATTATGTCAAGTTGTCAGTTAAGTTTTATATCCTAGATCAAGTTATGATTTGATAGATTTTGGCGGGATGATATAGATCAAGTATTTGAAATATAGAAAAAACCCAAAACAGTGGGTTATATCGAAAAAAGCCTGCGAAAGTGATCCGCAGGCTAAATTTTGAGCCAGATAATAGCCTATTTTTTATTCACTAACAACGGTGCCCCACAGGTCATATTCATCAGCATGCTCAATCAGCACTTTAACGATATCCCCTGCTTTCACATCAAACTCGCCATTGAGGTACACCATGCCGTCAATTTCTGGCGCATCGGCCATACTACGGCCTACAGCACCTTCGTCATCGACCTCGTCGATAATAACTAAAAGCTCGCGACCCACTTTCTCTTGTAAGCGCTGAGTGGATATCTTTTGCTGAAGCTGCATAAAGCGATGATAACGTTCTTCTTTAATCTCTTCAGGGACTTGATCAGCCAGTTCATTCGCTTTTGCGCCTTCAACTGGGCTGTATTTAAAGCAACCGACTCTATCTAATCGAGCTTCTTGTAAGAAATCCAACAGCATCTGGAAATCTTCTTCTGTTTCACCAGGGAAACCAACAATAAACGTCGAACGCAATGTCAACTCTGGGCAAATTTCACGCCAACGTTTAATACGCTCTAACGTTCTTTCTACCGCACCCGGACGTTTCATCAGTTTTAAAATTTTCGGGCTAGCGTGCTGTAATGGAATATCCAAATAAGGTAATACTTTACCTTCAGCCATTAATGGGATCACATCATCAACATGTGGGTATGGATAAACGTAATGCAGACGAACCCAAACGCCCATAGACGCTAACTGTTCACATAATCCAACCATGCTGGTTTTTACTGGCTGACCATCCCAGAACCCTGTACGGTGTTTAACATCCACACCATAAGCAGACGTATCTTGAGAAATCACCAGTAACTCTTTCACACCTGATTCCACTAAACGTTTGGCTTCATTGAGTACATCGCCAATGGCACGGCTATCTAAGTCACCACGCATTGAAGGAATGATGCAGAAAGTGCAACGGTGGTTACAGCCTTCCGATATTTTTAAGTAAGCGTAATGTTTTGGCGTTAATTTTACGCCTTGCTCTGGGACTAAACTAAAGAACGGATCATGCTCTGGTTTTGGCACATAGTGGTGAACGTGATTTAACACTTGTTCATAACTATGTGGGCCCGTAATTTCTAATACCTTCGGGTGAACTTCACGGATTTGGTTCTCTTTTGCGCCTAGGCACCCTGTCACAATCACTTTACCATTTTCGTTCAACGCTTCGCCGATAGCTTCTAACGATTCTTGAACGGCACTATCAATAAAGCCACAGGTGTTCACGATAACCAGATCGGCATCGTCATAGCTAGGAACGACTTGGTAACCATCAGTACGCAGTTCCGTTAAGATACGCTCTGAATCAACGAGATTTTTTGGACAGCCAAGCGAAACAAAGCCAATCTTTGGCACTGAATTCGTATTTTGCGACATAGCTCACTTCTTTATTGTGTTATAGATATTTTTTAAAAAATGGGCTGGATTTTACCTGAAGTATAGCGGGAATTGTATATTTTTTTGGCGGTGGAAATGACAAAACGGTTACTTGTGCAGTTAATCCTATTGATGCCGATAACATTATTTAACACATTAATAATGAGATATTTCTAATGAAGAAACTACTGCTCCTATCCATACTTTTTAGCTCATCACTCTATGCCTCTGAAGCTGATGTTGGAAAAGTATGTAAAGCAGCTTCCGCTGCAATGTTTGGTCGTGATCATAAAATCATGCAATTAGAGAAAATTGAATCTGCAGTTGCATATGTACACTACATCAGACCTGTTGACGGAACACGGTGGGCAATTAAGTGCAAGCTAATAGGTAATCAAGTGATGTGGGCATCTAACAACCCAGATAGTATCGGACGTTGGAGAGATGATCCATTAGATGAAAAGGTATTTTATAACGTTAAAGATGATCAACTCAGTATCACCGAAATGTACAGTGATGGCTCAAATATAAAAAAAACCTATCCTGTAAAAGAACTTTAATTATTTCAGTGATAGTCATGCAATCATAGAAAGCTGTTGATTTACTAATTGCAAAAATGAGAAATGGCATTTCGAGCGAAATCCCCGCGCCATTTCTAGCGCAGGGATTCACTCAGAAAAACAGCAAAGGTTAGCGGTTAATCGAGCGGGCGATACGAGAATAAGTGTGTCTAACACCGCGGATCACAATACTGTAATTCAAAATATTCTCTGGCAAGGCAATGCCGTTATAACCTGAGTCACCAATATGATGTAAATCTGTTCCTGCCATTTTGCACATTAACGCAATCTGGCGGATGGTTTGCAGATCAGCCCCTTCTTGGGACGTGCCAATCGCGGTCATGGTCATCACTCGCTGAGAATGGCAATAACTCACCATTTTCTGCACAAATTCCGACGATATTCCCGGAACGGTACCCGGTGCAGGCAGTAAAATAATATCTGCACCACTCTTAATAAAGGAATGAATATCCTCTTCGGTAATTAACTGCTCAGCAGACGCATTGAGGACTCCCGCTGCATGCATTTTTCCCGTAATAAGAACGATATCTTCCCCCACCACCGCTTTGAGTTCTTTGAGGCTTTGGTTGATTTCTTGGTTAGTCACGCCATTACCCGGATTCCCTGTCAGGACAATAATATCTGCCCCCATCTGCTTTAATTTCAGGGCATTTTTGACAGTGGCCAAACGCCCTTCAGACATTTTCCACTGTTTATCTTGATGGGGATTATTAAACCCTGCAGGAACAGGTTCCAAATTCACGCCAATTGCACGTCCTGTTAAGTGCTTTAAGGTACGGATAATGTCATCGGGTGCAATGCCTTCTGGTAAACCTTGCATCACAGGATTATTCACATCAAAAACATTCAATAGCAAAATATCTGCGCCTTGGCTTGCTGCCAGTTCCGCATTAGTGACGTTCATCAAGACGGGCTGAATAGTCCCGATAGTTTCACTCACCAGTAATCGCCCTTCGCTGGCTTTAATCGCTTCCAGTAAGCTTTTCTTATTCATTTTTGCAATTTCAGAAGCGGAACAATCCAAATAACGTTTTTGCATCTCCAGTACCTCGATTTTATACCTAATAAATACCGATCAACGTTTCGACTATAGCATGTGAAACCCACTACGGTGTCTGAAGCAAATCACCTTTCTAACACTTATTTTTTATCACTAAAAAAGAAAGCATTAACACTTTGATTAATATTAAATTTAAATATATTCATAGTAAGGATTGGATATAAGCCTAAAACATTCTGCTTGTTTTTGATTAATAGTAATGATTATCATTATGCTTCTAACTTCATTCAGGTAAGGATGTCACAATGAAATTCGCTTATCAGGCAGCCGTTTCGGGCTTAGCCTTATTCTCTCTATCCGCTTTTGCTCAAGAGTATCCTCTCGGTCACCCAGTCATTAAAAACGGCATGGAAATCCAAGGTGTTTATTTACAGCCTATCACCATGGACACCGAAGAAGGTCATCACAAGATGGCTCACCTGCCAGCGGATAAAGCCGACGTTCACTTAGAAGCCGACATCCACGCCGTAGAAGATAACCCGAACGGCTTTGCAGAAGGCGATTGGATGCCTTACTTAACTGTCGAGTATACCGTCACCAAGCTGGGCGATAAGCCACAGACTCAATCAGGCACCTTTATGCCGATGGTAGCGAGCGATGGTCCTCACTACGGTGAAAATATTAAACTGGATGGTAATGGTAAATATCGCGTTACTTATAAAATTTACCCACCTTCACACAATCAACAAGCTGCTTTCGGTCGTCACATTGATAAAGAAACCGGGGTTGCTCCTTGGTTCGAACCGTTTGAAGTCTCTTGGGACTTTGACTATGCCGGCATAGGTCGCAAAGGCAGTTACTAATTTTTCAATGATGCGCTGAGGGCTTTCGCGGGGGTAATATTCCGCGCGAGCCCTTTTTCGCTAGTAAGGAACTCTCAATTTTTAATAAGTTTGAGCCAACAATGAAAACATTACTCAGCTTTTTACTGGTTTTTATTTGCGCATTACTACCGCAATCTGCCTTAAGCGCCGAAAAATATACCGTTGAATTAGAAATGAAAAATGGGGATTTAATCCCTCGCGTTCTGGAAGTGCCAGCAAAAACCATTATTCGTATCAAAATTACCAATACCGGCACTGAACCCGCAGAGTTCGAAAGTTTGCAACTGCGCAAAGAAAAAGTATTAGCCCCCGGTGCCAGTTCCGTGGTGGTCATTGCACCGTTAAAACCAGGTAGTTACACATTTTTCGACGATTTCCATCTGTCACATCCAAAAGGCGAGATCATCGCTAAAGAGTAGGACTCAACATGGGACAAGTTCTCTTCGTAGTTTGGCGCGAAAGTTTTGAAGCGCTATTAGTTATCGGCATCATCTATGCGTGGATCAAACGCCACCCTGATGCTCGTAATGGGATGAAATTCCTCTGGGGCGGTGTTGGATTGGGTATCGCCATGTCCATCTTACTCGCACTGCTGATTTACGGCGTATTCAATGTCCTTGATGACACAGGACAATCTATTTTCATGATAGTCATGGAGATCCTCGCCTGTATCTTGATTGTTCAAATGGTCTATTGGATGAACAAAAGCGGCGGCTCGATGAAAAAAGAGCTGGAATCGGGTATTAATCGTAATGCAGAACACCACAGTTGGTGGGGCGCGACCTTGATTATCGCCATCGCGATTGCCCGTGAAGGCAGCGAAATTGTCGTTTTCCTTTCCAGTTTCATCATGTCGTTAACCGCTGAAAATGCTAACGAATTTATCTTTGAAGTTGCCGCGGGTGTCGTTATTGCAGGTATGACGCTGTACGCCTTCTTACTCACTAACCGCATTATTTCGTGGAAAATTTTCTTTAAAGTCACTGGCGTGATTTTACTGTTCCTCGCCCTCTCCTTGTTGCTCAGAGGCGTCGAAGAGATTTCAAACTTAATAATTGAGTTTGACTATCCAATTCCTGAATTTTTAATCTACCCAGCATGGGATACCAGCGCATTACTGGATGACTCCGGTGTGGTTGGCAACTTTATCTCATCGTTCTTTGCATACCGTTCACAGCCAATTTGGCTCAGTGTCATCACCTTTGTTATCTATTGGGTTGTGATCCTCGCACTGTTTGTTTGGAGCAAAAAACATGCCGCTAAACGGAACTTACAAAATGCGTAAAATCACCCGCTTAGCCATTAGCGTAATCGTCGCGTCACTCGTGGCATCGACTGCCTATGGCAAAGCCCTACGCTCCCCTGTGCAAACAGGGGACAACATCATCATTGCCAAGGGGGATATTCCCACCCCTGAAAAATATCAGCCCGCCATTCAAGAATACTTATCCTTCGTCAACAAGGAGTTAAGTGAAATGGTGGTGCAATTAGAAAAACTCAATCAAAGTGTGCAAAAAGGTCAATTAGCGCAGGCGAAAGCGGCCTATATACAAGCCCACCAGCACTATGAAACCGTGCGTCCGGTCATTGTGTTATTTGGTAATACCGACCGAACCATCAACCCGCGTGCGGATTATTTTTTGGATAAAGAAAAAGATTACCGCTTCGTGGGATTTCACTTGGTTGAATACCTTTTATTTGCAAAGCAAGATCTCAAAGCGGCGCTGCCAGCATCTGATGAGCTGTTATTAAAAGGGAAAGATTTACAAAAACGTGTCCTGACAGAAACCATTGAAATTCCGAAATTGGTGCAAGCCTCCGCTGATTTTATGGAGATGATCCTCGAAACAAAACTGTCGGGACAAGAGAATATTTATAGTCTCTCTGACCTGTCGGATATGGCGGCAAATGCCAAGGGTTCTCAAGCCATCATCGAGGTTATCAGCCCGTTTATTGAATCCAAGACCCTTGATCAAATAAAAGAAAATGATCAGAAAATTAATAAAATAGTGCAGTCATATCAATTAGCTAAAGGTCAATACAAGCCTTACAGCCAACTAAAACAACAAGACAAAATGGCGCTCTATTCCCTGTTAACGCAACAAGCCGAACTGCTCGCGACATTACGCGCTCAGATGGATGTTGATGTTTACTATAAATATTAAGGCATAAATTTATGCAAGCTAAACTAAAAAGCGAGTCACAACCTTTGGGATTTTCTCAATCTAAAGTATCTCGCCGCCATGCGCTAAAAACCTTAGTCATGGGAGGTGCAATCCTCGCCGCCCCAGCCCTCAGTGCGAAAGCATCCATTGCGGATTGCGAGCTGACTTATGACAAAAGCATCAATTATTTAGGTTCACACCAAGCGGGCGTGTTAACCCCAGAACAGAAAAATGCCTCGTTTATCGCTTTTCGAATCACGTCGACGACTCTTGATGAGCTGCAAACGCTGTTCACTGTATTAACTCAACGCATTGCCTTTTTGACCCAAGTACAAAAATCTACGCCGAATCAGAATGATAAAATGCCGCCCGCAGAGTCTGGAATTTTAGGTACGCTTATTCAGCCTGACGCCTTGAGTATCACGGTCTCCTTGGGCGATAGCTTATTCGATTCACGTTTTGGGTTAGATAAACTCAAACCGAGTCAATTGGTGGAAATGACCAGCTTCCCGAACGACCGCTTAGAAGATAAATGGTGTGGCGGCGATGTGGTGCTGCAAATATGTGCCAATAGCCAAGAAAGCGTGATTTATGCGCTACGCGATATTCTCCGCCACACTTCACCTTATTGGTTTCCACTCTGGAAAATCGATGGGTTCTTACCCTCAAGGGATATTGATAAACGCTCTACTCCAATTAATTTATTTGGTTTTAAAGATGGTACCGGTAATGCGCCAGCCGACGACAGCAAATTAATGGATGAGCTGATTTGGGTCACTGAAGACAGCAAAGAGCCAGCATGGTGCGTTGGTGGAACCTATCAAGCGGTTCGCTTAATTCGTTTTAATCTTGAATTCTGGGATAGAACCCCGCTGGAAGACCAAGAAAATGACTTTGGGCGCCATAAAGCAACTGGCGCACCAATGGGCATGAAGCACGAAATGGATGACCCTGCGTTCGACAAAGATCCTCACGGTGACCGCGTGTTATTTGACTCCCACATGCGCCGTGCCGAACCAAGAAACCCAACGCGCCACACCGCCAAGTTACGCCGCCGCAGTTACAGCTACTCTCTTGGCTTAACCGATAACGGCGCTCTGGATATGGGGCTGATTTTCGTTTCATATCAAAAGAACTTAAAAACCGGCTTTATTGATACTCAAAAACGGTTAAATGGCGAACCACTGGAGCGCTACATTAAACCGTTTGGAGGGGGTTACTATTTCGTTTTACCCGGTATTCAATCCGAGAAAGACCAACTCGCTAAAGGGTTATTTGCCGCGCTGAAAGACGCTAAATAGCGCCATAAAAAAGCCCCGAATATTATTTCGGGGCTTCTAGCACGCTCATTTACAGACTGATTTTATTATCTTCTTATTTTTTGCGATCCTTCGCATCTTGCTCAACTTCCTGTTTCCATTCCTCTGATATTGGTGCAGCATTCTGTTTGGCTTCTACGGCTTTATTGACCGCTTTATATGCCTTATCGTAGCCTGTGCCATCTTGAACATAACCTGTGGCATTAGAACTCTTAATACCGATATTATCCGCAGCCGTAATTGCATCAATATTGGCACCTAAGAAAATAAAGTCCCACTTATCTTCAACTTCTGCAGATTTAATCATAGATTTAATCTTAGCCTGACTATATTTGGTGCTACTGTTCTCTTCACCATCAGTAATAATCACAAACAAAACATTATTGTTCTTGGTGATTTTTCTATTCTCACGCATTTTCACCATGGTATCGCCAATGGCATCTAATAAAGCGGTATTGCCACCGACAGAATAGTCATCTAGCGTGAGGTTTTTAACTTTATCAATGGGTTCTCTATTGTGTAATAAACTGGTTTTATTATTAAACAACACCGTGGTAATAAAGGTTTTACCCGATTTATTTCTATTTTCTGTCAGTACGCTGTTATATCCACCGACAGTGTCAGATTCAAATCCTGACATAGAACCGCTTTTATCCAAGATAAACACTAAGTCTAATACTTCAGTATCTTTAACGGGTTCAACAATGGATTTAGCGCCAGAGACGCTGGAAAAAAAGAGTAGGAATGCAGCAGATATTGCAGTAAAAAATGAAGTCTTAAATAAATTCATCACTGAGCCTCTTTATAATATTATCCTAACGAAACTATCTCTTAGTTTCCGTGTTTCAACGGGATATCACATAAGATTACTCTGCTTAATTTACAAGCAAATTCTTAATTATAAAGACGCTCAGATAAACTTAATGGAATAGACTTATCTTACCCACACACCATAATTTCTGAGTTTGTTAATTTCTTTAATAAACCCATTCAATTTTATATATTCCTCAGCCACATTACTGGAAGGACTTTCAGTATACGTTTCCACTAACTGAACAGTTAATTGATGATATTGCTTATTCAAGTCTTGATGAATATCGACTTTGTTCGCATTTTTCAGCGTTTCCGTTAGCGCGATAATCTCATTCGCCACCGATTGAACCTGTGGATCACGGAAAGCCGCTTGAGGAATTTGATAACTTAAATGCTGACTAATCGAATTATTCTCTTCATTTTGTGGTGAATTAGGCACTAAATTTTGATCGTGTTCGTTAGCAAAATATTCAATTAACTCTGATTGATCAAAACATTTTGATTTAATATCTTCTTGCTTGTATTGCTTATTTTCTGCCCCCGGCAACGCTTTGCCAATTGGGTAAGTACAACGGAATAAATTGCCATCAATCACCACGGCATTACTGCTTTTAATGGGTAAGCTTAATTCGTGCCCATAAATAGTGACATTTCGCGGCGCTGGCTGATAACCCTTATATTTATCTTGCTCGGTATACACTTCCGAGAACGTGTAATACACCCCTTGATTAGGGTTTAGGATCCCACCGGAATTATGTTCAAACACCATAAATTTGGTGACATGACCGGCATCATCTTCAAGCGTATGTTCACCGCTAACTAATGATATTGAGCCATACTGGTTAGGTTCGACCTGATAATCTTTACCGTCCACTTTAAAGGAAATCGTGTTTTCTGTCGGATTACTATAATAAAACTTTCCTTTATTTCCCATAAGATCGAGATCACCACAGGCAGTAATCAATAGCATTACTGTCGTGAGCAGGCTGACTTTCAATATAGCTTTCATGTATATCCTCAACATATTACACATCAAAAAACAGACCAAAAAATAAACAGTCAAGGGTAGTAATCTTATTCATCTCAATAAAAATAGTTTTACGATTAGTGCTTAATACTTCTTACTTATTGAAAATCAAACAATCATGATGAACTATAAAAAATCTGATATAGAAGTACGCTGTAAAATTAAGATTGATGAGTAGGTGTACGACGTAATGCTCTAAATAATAGCTGAAAAACGGATTCCATCATTGGCGTTAGCGTTTGGTTATTACGCATTAAAGATATTGAGCGCATTAATGCGGGTTGTTGTAGCTGTAAAACTTTTAGTTCCGGATCCCGTAAATGCACCGTGTATAACTGAGGTAAAATGCCAATCGCTAATTTCGATCTTACTAATCCATATAAGGTTTCAATATAATCGACTTGATAACGCGGATTAATATTAAAACGATTACTTTCAATTGTTGCGCTCACTAGTCGATTAATATTTCCTTTCGAAAACATGGCAATATCACGGTTATTTAACAGCTTCCACGGCAGATGAAATGCATTATCTGAAATAAATTCATCACGGTGGATCACCGCCACAAAGGGGTCATCTTGCAAAGGATATAAAGTTAATTCGGCAGGAACGGAGCTATCCAATACACCTACCCCAAAATCAATTTCGTTATTCACTAATTTACTCACTAATGCGTCATTCGTTTGGTCATAGAATTCCACATTCAGCTTAGGAAAATGTTGCTGTAATTGTTCAGGAATAATCGGGAATAATAACGAACTGACAGAAGGAACCAGCCCAATACGCAATGTGCCATCGCCCCCCTCCTCGATAATTTTTTGAATATCACTGAAGCCTCGGTGGGAGACACTTAAAATGCGCTCTGCATGAGGTAAGATTGCGGCGCCTAGCTCCGTCAATGTTACTGACGCTGCCGTACGGTTAATCAACTTACCGCCAATCACAGTTTCAATCTGCCGTATCGCGCTGCTCAATGCAGGCTGACTCACCGCTAAGCGATTTGCGGTTTCGGTAAAATGGCGCAGATGTGCAAGGGTCACAAAATATTGCAACTGCTTTAAAGTTAATGCCGGAAGGCGCTGCCATGGCTCAGTCATTGTATTTCCTCGCAAATTGGATCGTCATTCTTATCATGATGCGCTTCATTATAACCTCTCTTTATGATTCGATAAATTTTATCATCTTGGCAAACGTTTGCCTTGCTCATAAAGTAGCGGCATAAATCTTTGAGATGGTGTTTTATGAAGCTAACAAATCAAACTCGACGTCGTGCCGTACAAGCCGCAAAAGGCGAAGTGCCTTTTGATCTTTTACTCACCAACGCCAATATTATCGATATGGTCACCGGGGAAATTCGACCTGCGGATATCGGTATTGTTGAAGGACTGATCGCCAGCGTACATCCAACAGGAGGTCGTACTGATAGCCATGAAACCCATAATTTATCGGGAAAATTTATTTCCCCGGGGTTTATTGATACCCACGTTCACTTAGAAAGCTCCCACCTTCCTCCTGTTCGTTATGCTGAAATTGTCCTCACACAAGGCACCACCGCCGTATTTTGGGATCCCCATGAACTTGCCAACGTTTTGGGATTAGATGGCGTACGCTATGCCATTGATGCTAGCCGTAATTTGCCACTTGATGTGATGGTTGCAGCCCCCTCTTCTGTGCCGTCAACTCCCGGTTTAGAAATGTCAGGTGCAGACTTCGCAGGACAAGAGATGTCCACCATGCTGAGCTGGCCAGAAGTACGGGGGGTGGCAGAAGTGATGGACATGTTCGGCGTGCTAAATGGCAGCGAACGCATGGAAGAGATCCTCGATGCTGGATTAAACTCCGGCAAAATCATTGAAGGTCATGCCCGCGGGTTAAAAGGCGCTGATTTACAAGCCTATCTCGCTGCTGGCGTCACTTCAGATCATGAGCTTACTTCAGCGGAAGATGCTCTCGAAAAATTACGTGCTGGGCTAACACTGGAAATTCGTGGCTCTCACCCGTATTTGCTCCCTGAAATTGTGGCGGCATTGCAAACACTGCCTCATTTATCCTCACAAATCACGGTATGCACAGACGATGTTCCGCCAGACATATTGATTGAAAAAGGCGGTGTAATTGCACTGCTGAATTTATTAATTGAGCACGGAATGAAAGCAACCGATGTGTTGCGCTTTGCGACACTCAATGGCGCAATTCGCCTACAGCGCAATGACTTAGGTTTGATAGCCGCAGGTCGTCGCGCCAACTTAGTGGTTCTTGATTCACTCGATACCTTAAAAGCTCAGCAAGTTTATGTCGACGGCAAAAAAGTGGCAGAAAATGGGCAACTTATTTCGCCAATTGCCACTGAAAATACGATTTTACCGCCATGCGATACTATGCACCTGACGCCAATCTCCCCCCAAGATTGCCAGCTTCAATTAGCTGACCTGCAAAATGGTACTGCGCGTTTACGCCATATTAGCGGGGCCCGCTTTACTCAGTGGGGAGAGGTCGATGTTCAAGTCAAAAACGGTATCGTGCAACTGCCAGATGAATTTAGTTTGATCCGCGTACAACATCGCCATGGACGCCATGATGCCAAACCACAAATTGCCTTACTAAAAGGATGGGGAGAATTACGGGGCGCCATTGCCACCAGCTATTCCCATGATTCCCATAACCTTGTCGTGCTCGGGCGTGATGCCAACGATATGGCGATGGCAGCCAATCTATTGATTGAAAGCGGTGGCGGTATGGCATTAGTTCAAGACGGCAAGATCCTTGCTCATGTGGCCATGCCAATTGCAGGTATGCTATCGGAATTACCTGCACCTGAGCTGGCAGAACAATTTCGCCAACTCAGAGAATTGAGCAGCCAGATTGCTGACTGGGAACCTCCGTATCGCGTATTCAAAGCCATTGAAGGTACTTGCCTTGCTTGTAATGCAGGCCCCCATTTAACCGATTTAGGACTGACTTGCGGAACCACTCGCCAGATAGTGGATGCCGTCTTAGAACGTACTGAAAGCGATAACTGCAGTAAAAATACTCATCCAATAAAAAATAATGATAGGAGCGCCAATTAATGGCTAACGATTCTCTTCATCAGCCAACATCAGGGAGTTGGTTAGAAAGGCGTTTTGCGCTGCGTGAGCGTGGTAGTTCAATCAGAACAGAATGCCTTGCGGGAGCCACTGGGTTCCTTGCAGCCGCCTATTTACTCGTGGTCATTCCCGGATTGTTAGCTGCGGGTGGGATGGATAAAGGCGCTGCTACCACAGGGACCATTATTGTCTTTGTGCTTGCCAGCCTATTAATGGCGTTCTATGCCAACCTACCTTTTATTGTGGGCCCCGGTATTGGTGGCTCGGTGTTAGTGGGGATCACCCTTGCAGGCAGTGAAGGGATTGATTGGCAAATCGGTTTAGGTATCGCCTGCTGGTCTGGAATTTTATTTTTCCTGTTAACCAAATTCGGTTTGCGTGAAGTGGTCACTCGCTCCGTACCACAATCCATCAAATTAGGCTTAACAGCATCTATCGGTCTGTTTGTGGCAGTGTTGGGTTTTCGTAATGCTGGCTTAGTCTTAGCCAACCCAAAAACCAACGCATTAATGCTGGGGGATTTTCTCTCTCCGGGAGCCTTAGTCGCTCTTGCGGGCTTCTTTGTGGCTATCGCATTACAGGCTCGCCGTATTCCTGGTGGGATCTTATGGGCCATTTTGTTCGCTACTATACTGGGCATTCCGTTTGGCGTCACAAAGTTACCCGAAAGCTTTATCGGCATGCCGCATTCTATTGCTCCAGTCTTAGGTCAGGTAGATTTAATTGGCGCCTTAAACATCGCCTTCTTACCTTTCTTATTTGTGTTCTTCGCAGCGGAATTTTTCTCCACCATGGGAACCACACTAGCGGTTGGTGGCGAAGCCGGATTACTGGATAAAGAAGGCAACATGCCGAATATCAATCGCCCGTTTATTGTGGATTCCATCGCAGCAGCGTTAGGTCCAATGGTGGGTATCCCAGCAGCGACCGCATTAATTGAATCTTCAGCAGCCGCAGAAGCAGGCGGTAAAACCGGTATGACCGCATTAGCGGCGGCGTTCATGTTCCTGCTAATGCTACTGTTCACCCCAATCGCGTTAATGATCCCTGCACAAGCCACCGCTCCTGCGTTGATTTTAATTGGCTTAAATATGTTCAGCGGATTACGTAAGGTGGATTTAGCGAACTTTACCGACGGTCTGCCAGTATTAATGATGGTGATGATCACGTTAATCGCGAATAGCTTCGGTACAGGGATTGCAGGCGGGTTACTGTTCTATATCTTAATTAAAGCCGTGGCAGGCAAGTGGCGCGAAATTCCAATCAGTCTGTGGATCCTTGCAGTGCCATTAGTGTATTACTTCTCAACGTTAGTGAAGCACTAAGTCTGCTCCCCTCTTTATTAAAATAGCCTCTACTTGAGGCTATTTTTCTATCTGTTTCTTATTTCTATCTGTTTCTTATTTCTATCTGTTTCTTATTTAAATCCGCATATTAAATCAGTGGTGGAATTTGTGGCTGAATAGGCACTTCGATCACCGTTGGGCCTTGGCGCTTAAATGCCTCACGGCAAGCCGCTTTGACCTCATCCACCGTCGTGGCTTTTAACGCCGTGCAACCATAACCTTTACCCAATGCCACAATATCCAAGTTTGGAATATCCAGCCCAGGGACCCCCGGCGTCTCTTCTAACACCGCGAAAGATTTTAAAATGGCATATTCGCTATTTCGTGGGATCACAAACACAATCGGTAAATTATGTTGTGCAGCGCTCCATAGCCCTTGAATCGAGTATTGCATCGAGCCATCGCCAATAATCGACATCACAGGGCGGTGTCGGCCACTGTCTTTTTCCGCTAAGGCAATTCCCACGCTTGCTGGTAAGTTCCAACCTAATGATCCACTGGCAAAGGTATAGAAAGAATCCGGTGCATCGATTGGCCATTCACGGTGTAACTCGCCAAGGTTTGACGGCGATTCTTCCACTAAGATAGTCTCTTGCGGAGAAACTTCTCTCAGCGCTTTAAACAGCTGCGCTGCACTTAATACCGTTGAACTTCCCTTCACCTCTGGCGCGGCAGGGTGTGGCGCCATACCATGAGACTGTTTTTCAACCTTATTTTTCGCTGCGGCTCTAGCTTTCACTAACGGGGTCAGCCCTTCAATCGCGAGTATCGCATCACTGAGTAAGCTATCACCAACCGGCGCCCTTCCTACCTCGATAGGATCATCGGTAATGTGCAGTAAACGCATTCCATCTGGTAAATAACTTCCTGCTACATAAGGATAATAACGGAAAACAGGCGCTCCAATAATCAACGCCAAATCATGTCCTTTTAGCTTGTCTGACAACGGCCCCATCGCGAAAGGTAATCCGCCCGCATACAATGGGTGCGTTTCAGGGAACGGCGGACGTTCAGAGGCAGGCGCCGCCCAAACAGGCACATTCAATTTTTCGGCTAATGCGATGCCCGCGTCCCAGCCTTCCCCCCGCGCAATGGCGGAGCCATAAATTAATACTGGGTTTTTGGCGGCATTAAACGCATCAGCAAACGCTTGTAAACGAACAGGGTCATAGCCTATGCGCTGGGAAACTTCACGCACAACCGCCTCTTGGGCAATGGCTGGTTTATCCCAATCATCAAGGGGGATTGATAAGAAAACGGGGCCTGCTGGTGGCTGAAGTGCCATCGCATATGCTCGCATAAACGCGGCAGGGACATCTTCCGCACGCTCAGGCTGATAGCTCCACTTAACCCATGGCTTTGGAAGAGTTTCAGGCTCAATATTGGTTAGCCAAGGCTCCATCAGCAACATTTCACGGGTTTGGTTACCCGCCGTGATAATCAGTGGCGTACGGTTCATATAAGCGGTCAGAATATTACTCATCCCATTACTTAGCCCCGCAGAGGTATGCAGGTTGACCATCGCCACTTTACGCATGCCTTGGGCATAGCCATCTGCGGCTGCAACGGCAGAAGCTTCATGCAATGTTTGGATATAACGAAAATCACTCGGAAAATCTTTTAAGAATGTCTCTTCCGTCGAACCGGGATTCCCAAAAATAGTGGTAATGTTCAATTGACGTAGTAAATCAAAAGTCACTTGGCGAATGGTTTTCTTCATTTAAAATACCCTAATTAAGATACCTGAATTAACGCCCATCATAACCAATCCCTACAATGAAGAATATTGACTCATCCGAGCACTAGGGCATTAAGAAAATCCACTCTATTTTTTAATTATCATTAAATACAATTAGTTAAATAAACATCTTGTTTCGATGATAACAATACAATGGGAATAAATACTGCCCTCTAAGATTTAATCCATATAAAGCATGAAAGGTACTTAAGAATATTGGTCTTTATACTAATTTCAGCCTCAATTTGTCGCGGAAAAAGCAGATTCATCGGCATCAAAACTGGCTAAAACGTGAGTTACGTTGCAATTTCTTAACATTCATTAACAATATAGCGGCTTTTATGCCACCCATCACATTTCCAACAATTACCACAACGTAACACCAGCGCTAGCGCTCGAAAAAAGACGATAAAATTATGTCATTTTCCCGCCAGATGAGAGAAATTAAAATACATCACAAAATCAATACAATAACTAATCATTAGTGATTTCATTGATTAAATAACCTTCTAGTAATGACTTAAACCAATCAATAAAAGTACTTTTTTCGAACGATTTACTTAACTAAAAGTTATATCAACCTCAATAAAACTCATTGTTAAACAAAAGTTAAGCAAAGTAACTTCATTTAACACTAATGTTAAATCGCAAAAGTGAATGCTCTGGTAAATAAATGTGAGGTAAAAATAATGACCCTAGATGCCAGCTATACGCTATTGTTTGCATGCTTAGCGCTGCTTATTGGGATGATTGTGGTGAAAATCAGCCCTTTTCTACAGAAAAACCATATTCCTGATGCTGTTGTCGGCGGATTTATTGTTGCTATCGTTTTATTAATTGTTGATAAAGCGGCAGGCTATACTTTCTCGTTTGATACCTCATTACAAAGCACATTGATGATCGCCTTCTTCTCATCAATTGGTTTAAGTTCAGATTTTTCGCGATTAATAAAAGGCGGGAAACCTCTCGTTATTTTAACACTTGCTGTAACCATCTTGATTGTGATCCAAAACGCTGTGGGCATGGGTTTAGCTGTCATGCTAAACGAAAGTCCATTTATCGGTCTGATTGCAGGTTCAATCACCTTAACAGGTGGTCACGGTAACGCCGGTGCTTGGGGCCCTATCCTTGCCGATAAATATGGCGTAACAGGCGCTGTTGAGCTGGCGATGGCGTGTGCGACTATGGGTCTGGTTCTAGGTGGACTAGTCGGGGGGCCAGTTGCGCGCCACTTACTGAAAAAAGTGACCATTCCAAAAGCGACTGAGCAAGAAAAAGAGACCATCCTTGAAGCATTTGAACAACCAACGGTAAAAAGAAAAATCAATGCCAATAACATCATTGAAACCATTTCAATGCTGATTATCTGTATCGTTGCGGGTAGCTATATCAGTGAGTTAGTAAAAGATACGCCAATGCACTTACCGACTTTCGTTTGGTGTTTATTTGTCGGTATCATCATCCGTAACGTCTTAACTCACGTGTTTAAACATGAAGTTTTCGAGCCGACTGTTGACGTTTTAGGTAGCGTGGCGCTCTCGTTATTCCTTGCTATTGCGCTAATGTCATTGAAGTTTGGCCAATTAGCTAGCATGGCGGGTCCAGTATTAATCATTATTGCGGTACAAACCGTTGTGATGGTGTTATTCGCCTGCTTTGTCACCTTCAAGATGATGGGCAGTGACTATGATGCTGTCGTTATCAGTGCGGGTCACTGTGGGTTCGGGATGGGGGCAACACCAACGGCAATCGCTAACATGCAGACCATTACTCGTGCATTCAGCCCATCACACAAAGCCTTCTTAGTGGTACCGATGGTCGGTGCGTTCTTGGTGGATATCACCAACAGTATCATCATCAAGTTATATATTGAATTAGGCGCAGCCATCGCATAATTCTTGATAGCACTTGCCGGCTCATAACCAAAAGTATATGAGCTGGCATTTTTCATTTCTGGTAAGTGACCTCGATATCGGATCCATGGAATTTTTTTCTGTAGAATAAGAAAAAATGCAAAGTATTACCAAGTTCTAACCATGGACGACCAATAATGAAGTTAAGGCACCTTGATATCTTTTATGCAGTGATGACCTGCGGTTCACTCACTCGCGCAGCAGAAGTTCTGCATATTTCCCAGCCAGCGGCGAGTAAAGCCCTCAAACATGCTGAACAGCAATTGGGGCTCGTTTTATTTCAACGGATCCGAGGGAAATTACTGCCAACAGATGAAGCCAATTTATTATTTGAAGAGGCGAAAGAGGTTTATCAGAATTTAGATAGACTCAGAATTTTGGCACAGAATTTATCCAGAAACCCACAAGGGAAATTAGCGATTGGCTGTTTACCTAGCCTTGGTCTTAACCTAGTGCCTGAAGTCACCGCACTATTTATTAAAAAACACCCGAATATAAAACTCACTATTGGAACCCATCACACCACGGATATTTTGCAATTATTAACGCAGCAAGATCTTGATATCGGTATTGCATTTAATTTGGCCATTGAAGGTGGGATCACCGTATTGCCTGTTGCTGATATTCCACTCGTCTATGTGGATAGCCAGACTCCCGTAAAATCTCCCGTTTCACTGGTGGATATTGACCAAGACCGCTGGATCCACCCAGGCTCCGACTCCCTCTCTCAACTGCTACAGCAAAGACATGAGTTCCAAGAATCCAATATCAGCGTACACACCTACCACATGGCGGCGGAGTTCGTTCGTGCTGGCCTAGGTTGCAGTATTACCGACATTTTTTCTGCAGAACATACCTTGCCAGAATCGATGATCTACCCTCTTAAAGAGAACTTGCATTTAGCCGTATCCGTTTTCCACCGCGCAGATAGACCACTCACGAAAGCCGCGCAAAATTATGTAAACACCTTGTCGTTAATACTAAAAAAACGCAACGCAGTAGTTAACCAAAAGTTATACTCCGGTGATGAAAACTCAATTGTTTAGTCTGACTATTCGCCGTTAAATGATAACTCCTACGTTATTATTGGTTGCGGAATATTATGACTAAACATGTGGTAGTGATCGGTGCTGGAGTGATTGGATTAAGTACTGCATATGCTTTAATTAAAGCGGGTCAAACCGTCACATTAATTGAATCTGATTCTGACGTTGGCATGGAAACCAGCTTTGCCAATGGTGGACAATTAAGTTATCGCTATGTTTCGCCACTTGCAGATGCGGGCGTTCCATTACAAGGCTTACGCTGGATGGGTAAAAATGATTCCCCATTAAATTTGAGAATCGATTTTACATTACAGCAGCTTTCTTGGATGACCCAATTCACCTTAGCCTGTAACCGCACAACCAATAAAATTAATGGCGCTCATTTATTACGATTATCACTACTCAGTCAAAATGTCATGAATACTTGGCGGACGAATGGTGATATTGCTGATTTCGCTTGGGAAAAATCAGGAAAGCTAATTATCCATCGCGAGCAATCTAGCTTTAAAAAAGCCAGTGAAACCGTGGATAAGGAATTTCAAAAAGTCCTGAATGCGGATGAAATCGTTGAATTAGAGCCTGCATTAAAGAATATCCAATCACAACTAGTGGGCGCGATTTACGCGCCCGATGATGAAACTGCTGATTGTTATTTATTCTGCAAAAATATTCTGGCTTATTTATCAACACTGCCACAATTTACATTATGCCTAGAGCACTCGGTCAAATCCTTTATTAAACTTGGCAATACCATTACGGGTGTAGAAACAAATCAAGGCACAATTCAAGCGGATGATGTGGTGATTTGCGCAGGCAATGGTAGCCGTGAGTTATTAAAACCCCTTGGCATTGATGTGCCAATTCTCGGTTTAAAAGGCTACAGCCTCAGTGTGGAATACCCACAAATGGCACATATCGTTCCTAAACTTAGCGTAACCGACTATGGCAATAAAATTGTCTACGCCAAACTTAATGACCAATTACGCATCGCGGCTATGGTCGATATTGGTTATGACAAATTTGGATTACGAGAAAACAGAATTTCTGCATTAAAAAACATTATTAGAAAAACATTCCCGGATTTACCTAAAATTGATGAAGCTGAAACATGGTGCGGTTTACGTCCGTCAACACCAAAGGGACCACCAATGTTAGGCAAAACTACACACAGCAACTTATGGCTCAATGTGGGTCACGGCAGTTTAGGTTTTACATTAGCAGCGGGTAGCGCAGAGATATTAACTCAGCTCATTACCCAGCAACGCACCCCTATTTCATTAGAAGGATTAACGAGGTAATTAATGTCCATTAAACGTAATAACCCAAAACCACGCTTAGCAGACAGCGTTGAATATGCTGGATTAGTTTACTTATCTGGACAAGTGCCTACAGATTTAACCGGAGACATTACCGCTCAAACCCAAGATGTATTAAACAAAATTGACGCATTATTAGCTGCTAGCAATAGCGATAAAACCCGCATTTTATCAGCTCAAGTGTGGATAAAAGACATGAAGCGTGATTTTGCTGACTTTAATACCGTTTGGGAAAATTGGATGCCAGCTGAATTTAGCCCTGCTCGCGCCGCTGTTGAAGCGAATATGGCACGTGAGCAAGTACTCGTTGAAGTGATGGTGACCGCAGCACAACGCTAATATTCACTTCACCTAGGGCATTCAAAAGATTAAATTTATTCTCTTGAATGCCTTTTTTATCTTTTTTTCTATCCTTTTCGTACATTTCACTACGTCAATATTCTTTTTATTATCATTTCTGATAAAAAAAACACTCCCACATTTGATATTCCAGCTACTATTATCAATATACAAAAATAAAATAATCACCTAAAAATTAAAAATAAATTTATTTTTTATTTTGTTGAATGATTCTAATATGGAGAAATCACATGGTCCAAACTGTTATCGAACATGTTTTATCCAGATTACAAGCACTCGGTATTAATGATATTTTTGGTGTTGCAGGTGATTATGCCTTTCCTATTAATGATGCCGTCTGCGCCTCCCCAAATTTACGTTGGGTAGGAAACTGCAATGAATTAAATGCGGCCTATGCCGCAGATGGTTACGCTCGCGTAAAAGGGTTTGCGGCACTCGCAACAACCTTCGCAGTTGGAGAACTCAGTGCATTAAATGGCATTGCAGGGGCGTATGCAGAAAGATTACCTATTTTTCATTTAGTCGGAATGCCTGCCAGCCATATCCAAAAAAATCAACCTATTATGCACCATACTTTAGGTGATGGTGATTTCGAGGTATTTTATAAAGTTGCTCAATCCTTTTCGTGTGCTCACACGGTTTTGACACCAGAAAACTGTGTCAGTGAAATGACCCGTTTAATCGCTCAGGCATTTGCTCAAAGGCGCCCAGTTTATATTGGCATCCCTGCTGATCATGCTGTGAAACGCATCGTAGTACAGAGTATCAAGCCGTTCACATTACCAAGTAGTCGTCCTGATACCTTAAAAAAAGTCCTCAGTTTGATAGTCAATAAACTCAGCCACAGTGAATCCCCATGCGCCTTACTGGGTTCGCTCATATCACGATTTGACTTAGTCAAAGAAGCAGAAGCACTGATTAAAATCACTCACTTACCTTATGCCACAATGTTTATGGATAAAGGTGTTTTAAATGAAACCCACTCACAATATATAGGCATGTACAGTGGACATTTAATGAATCCAGCCATTGCTGAGTTTATTGAAGGCTGCGATTGTATTCTCAATATTGGCGCGATGATGAGTGATGTAAACACAGGGTGTTTCACTGCAGATCTTGATACAAATAATATGATCCACATAATGGATAATTATGTCGTTATCGATGCAATTCGATATTCCGATGTTTATATTTATGAACTACTTGCTGAACTAAGAGATATTCTGACATTTATTCCGAGCAGCTCAATAAAAGTTCACGGCCTAGGTGAACCAATCAGTAATGCTAACGGAAAAATAACCAGTGATTATTTATACCCGCGATTTGAACAATTTATTAAGCAAAATGACATCGTTATAGCAGACACTGGAACATTTTCCATGGGATTAGGCTTTGCACTTCTTCCTAAAGAAGTGTCTTTTCAAACTCAATCCCTATGGGGTTCGATTGGCTGGGCAACCCCTGCGGCACTAGGTGCAGCACTTGCCGCGCCTCATCGCCGCGTGATCCTGGCTACCGGCGAAGGCTCCCATCAATTAACCGCGCAAGAAATTAGCTTATTTGCTCGCTGGGGGCTGAAACCACTTATTTTTGTTCTCAATAATGATGGCTATTTAATTGAACGCCTTTTCTGCCATGAACCCGAGGCCTATTACAACGATATCCACCCTTGGAACTATGCTCAGCTTCCCGCAACCCTTGGATGCAAAAATTGGTATTGTCAGAAAATCACCACTTGCGATGAACTCGATCGAGTTCTCAATACACTCGAAAGAATAGATACTGCCGCCTATATTGAAATCGTCACCGACAGATATGAAACCTCAGATTTGCTGCAAGCAATGGGAAAAATAATCAGGGCAGAAACACCAAAACATCTTAAATAATGACGCTTAGCCCCCTAGGCCACGGTGGCTCACAATCATCAACGATGATCCTCAGCGTCGCCGCCGGCGGATCCACCAAACACCAACAATCACCAAAACAATGATAGCTAGCCAAGAGAGATGCGGGTGAAATGGGAGCGCAAAAACAAGGGAGCTGACAAAGTAGCCGATAGAAACAATCAAACATCCCCAAATTGCGCCACCAAGGATATTTAATACAAAAAATCTGAGTGGATTTACCTTACTAGCACCAATAATAATCGGTCCAACCGTTCTCATTCCATATGCAAAGCGGATCCCAATAATAATCCAATTTTCATGGCGTTGTATTAACTGCTGAACTCGTACAATCTTACCCTGATGTTTTTGAAATTTAGGCAATACCCGAGCTCCCGCATAACGCCCGACAAAAAAAAGCACATTGTCACTGACGACACCACCAAGCGCAGCAAATAACATCGTCAAAGGATAAGAGAGTAATTGATTATGTGCGGCCACTCCCGATAGAAAAGCTGCCGTTTCCCCTTCAAGCATCGCGCCAAGAAATACAGCCCAATAGCCATATTCCATTAACCACTGAGTTAATATTTCAGACATAAGACTGAGATCCCTTCCTGAACAACTGATAATGGATATCTTTAGCCAAAATCTTAACACAGATAAAATTAAATTTTTGTTTGTATTCTTGGTAATTCAATAAGGTGGGAGCCTTGCGGATAAAATGAATGGCGTATAAAAAAACTGCACTTAACGACAACTTAAGTGCAGGGGATCACGACGCATAAAATATAAATATAGACTATTTATTGTATAAGCTAGCATTGATTGAAATATCGTTACCTTCACCTTCAGAGTTCACTGAGGTAATAATAAAGTATTTTGCGCCCGCTTCATCCGCTTTTTGTGAAACTGCATTCACATAATCCGTTGTTGTCGCTGCATTCATTACGATATTAATGTTGCCAACTAATTTCATTTCCATGGACTGAACATAATTAATCTCAGTTGCACTCATCGCAAATGGACTTAAAAACATCAAAGAAACCAATGCTATTTTTAATTTATTCATCAAAATCACCTCTTATTAAAATAACGTCCCCATTGAAATGCATTCTTTTTTAGAGAATAAAATTATGAGCATCGTTAAAAGAATATTATTTACCTGATAATATAAGATTATATTTACCTATTAAAATAAAGAATGTAGCGATGAATATCAAATTTAATATCGTGCGAAACTTAGCATAAATTGCTTTTATTTATGCTATTTCTAACGTTTTAAATCAGTACTAAAAATATGGCTCAGCCTGATGTTAAAACGAATATAACGATGCCACAGACTTACCTAATTTTTTGGCCAGATCGGAAGCGGCGTATCTATCCATAACTATCTCAATATAGGCGGCTGAATCCGTCACTTCAGCGTGTTTAATAGCAGCGTCTAATTCATCGCAAGTGGTGACTTTTTGGCAATACCAATCAGTGCACCCTAATGCCGCTGGCAATTGTGCATAATTCCACTGAGGTAGATCGTTATAATAAGCTTCTGGCTCTTTACATAATAATCGTTCAATTAAATAACCATCGTTATTAAGCACAAAAATAATCGGCTTTAGCCCAAAGCGTGAAAATTGACTAATTTCTTGCGCCGTTAATTGATGTGAACCTTCACCGGTCACTAAAATCACGCGCTTATTGGGTGCAGCTATTGCTGCGCCAAATGCTGCTGGCGTTGCCCAACCAATTGATCCCCATAATGTTTGGTTATGAAACTGAGCATCTTTAGGCAGTAAAGCAAAACCCAAGCCCATTGATGCTGTCCCTGTTTCCGCAATCACAATATCGTCGTCCTTGAACATTTTCTCTAAGCGCGGATACAGATATTGTGCGGTAATTTGACCGTTATCACCTTGTCGAGGCTCACCCAATCCTTGAGCCGCAATACCTTGATGCTTTAACGAAGGCGCTAATATTTGCAGTTTATCCAATACCTCTTTCATCATCACATTTGGGTAAACCGCAGAACCCACTTTCACCTGATCCGCTAAAATATTAATACGTTGCTCAGGGGAGATAGATGCCGTAAAACTGCCTGAGTTAAAATCCGTTAATACCGCGCCAATGCCTAAAATACAGTCGCAACTTTCAACAAATTCGCCCACTTGAGCATTCATTAATTTGCCATTATAAATTCCCATATACGTCGGGTTGGATTCACTCACAATACTTTTGTCCATAAACATCGTGGCATACGGCAGGCCTGTCTTATCAATAATTGCCTGCACATCATCCGAATAGCCTAAACGCGCCGTCAAAATCCCCGGAATAATACAGGCTTGTTGGCTGGCATTAAGTTTATCTAAAATGGCATTCACTGCGGCATTGAGTGACTGTGTATCACTTTTCTGTGACTCAGTTTTTTTATGTTTCCCATTGGCAATGACGGGCATCACCGCGTAATCAGATGGGAAACCCATATAGACGGGGCGACGTTCTTTTAGGGCTGCTGCAATTAATCGCTCGGTTTCATCAATGCAATTTTCTGGAGTCAATATCGCATGAGCGCAGCTCAAATGCTGACTCATTTGATAAAACACATCAAAATCACCATTGCCTAAAGTATGGTGAACAAGACGATGGTTTTTCTGGACACCACTCGCTGGCATGCCCACCAGATGGAAGATAGGTAAATGCTCAGCATAAGACCCCGCAAGACCATTCAACGCACTGAGTTCCCCCACTCCAAATGTTGTCGAAAGTGCGGCAACACCTTTGATTCTTGCGTAACCATCCGCGGCATAAGCGGCATTTAACTCATTACAATTACCAATCCAACGCAATGAGCCACTTTCACAAACGGCATCTTCAATAGGAAAAGCGTAATCCCCTGCGACTCCAAAAACTTCGTTGATACCCAGTGCTTGCAAGCGTTCCAGAACATATTCGATAACCGTTTTCATAATGCAATTCCTAATAATAATTTATGCTGATTATTCAGCTTTGTATTATTACTAGCCCTAATATTGCATTAACGGAAATTATTTATAATCATTATCGCTATAACAAAATGTAATAGAGGTCACGATGGACATTCGAGGATTACGCTATTTTGTCGAAGTAGTACAACAAAATAACTTTAGCCGAGCAGCGGATAAATTATACGTCACCCAGCCAGCAATCAGCCGCAGCATTCAAAAATTAGAACAAGAGCTTGAAGTAACCTTACTGATCCGCGAAACCGACGGCGTGAAACTGACCGATGATGGTGAGATTTTATTCCGCCATGCTCAGCAAATTCTGGCGCAATTCGACAGTCTTAATAACGCATTAAAAGACAAGTCAGGCCCACTCACAGGGATCTTGAAGGTCGGTTTACCCCCTGTAATTGCCTCAACCTATTTTGCCGATATCATCATGGCATTTAGTCAGAAATATCCACAAGTCGAATTGCAGATCATTGAATTAAGTTCAAACCATATGATGAATGCCATGCTCAAAGGAGATGTAGAAACGGCAGCGGTAATGTCTCCATTTGATGAACAACGATTTAATTTATATCGATTTGCGACTGACCGATTGATGCTACTCGTGAACGAAAAACACCCATTAGCCACTCAAAATAACGTTAAGTTTTCAGAACTTCTGAATGAACCATTTATCTTTTTTCAAGATAGCTTTCGAATTAATGAACTAGTTGTTAGTGCGTGCGGGATCTATGGCAAAAAACCAATTATTGCAGGACGCAGTGGGCATTTAGATCTTGTGATGGCGATGGTGCGCGCAGGAGTTGGTATCACCTTACTCCCTGAAAGTATGTGGAAAAAGAATCATATTGAGGGGCTTTCCATTATTCCAGTGACGGAGCCTGTTCTAGCCTATGAGCTGGCTCTAGCAACTTTGAAAGAATCCCATCCAAGTCGTCGGGCTACGGCATGGATCGAGTTAGCGCTGGAAATGTTGAATATGCCCTCATCATTATGAACAATTATAATGAGTTACAACTGAATAGCCACCGACTTGATAGACCCTTTAAGTTAAACAAGCTTGTTTTAGGAAGATATGTTGAGAATAACGCAACATGCAGAAATTGAAAGAGAAATGCGAAATTTTATCGGTGCCAGTTAAATAACCGACACCAGAGAAATTAACGCCAGCGTTCTGCCGCCCAGGCGACCTGCTGTTGTGCGTCGTGGAAAGTCCAGGCCACGAAGCGACTGATTTTTTGCCCCTGCGACATTTCAATGGTACGGACTTCCGCCGCCCCCACCTGCTTCAACGCGTGATAAATCGAAGGCAGGGTCGTGCTTTTAGAAATCAACGAGGTAAACCACAGGCAGTTTTGTGCTAGGCTAACGCTCTCCTCTACCATTTTACGTACAAAGGCTTCTTCACCGCCTTCACACCATAGCTCTTTATTTTTACCACCAAAGTTCTGTACTGGTGTATCGGCTACCTCGCCTTTACCCAGCTTGTGCAGTTTGCGGCGGGTGCTGGCTTGCGCTTCCTGTTCAGAGCTATGGAATGGAGGATTACACATTGTGGCATCAAATTTCTCCGCCACACCGATGATACCGTTCAAAATAGATTCAGGTTGTTTTTGCAAACGCAGACGCACGCCGTTTCTCAGCGTCGGATTCATCTCCACGATCATTTTGGCCGCATTGAGCGATACTGGTTCAACCTCCGAACCAGTAAAACGCCAACCGTATTCACGCAGGCCAATGATCGGATAAATACAGTTGGCACCAACGCCCACATCAAGGATTGCCACGCCTTTACCACGAGGGATCTCACCGCCGTTGCTGGTCGCCAGCAGGTCAGCCAGATGGTGTAAATAGTCGGCACGCCCAGGGATCGGAGGGCACAGATAACCGGCGGGAATGTCCCAGTGTTCGATGCCATAAAAATGTTGCAGCAACGCACGGTTGAGCATTTTAACCGCCGTAGGATCGGCAAAATCTACCGAGATGTCGCCCCAGGCATTCGGTTTGACGAACGGCTCCAGTGCAGGGCAACTGGCGATCAGTGCCGGGAAATCATAGCGCGAGCGATGACGGTTACGCGGGTGCAAGCCGCTTTTCTGCTGCGGGAAGGTTTTCTTTTTTTCCACCGTGACGGGCTCTCTTAAAGGTATTTCTGGCGCGTACGATACCATATACCCTAGAGCTTTCAAGTTGCAGCTAACAGCTCGGGATGAAACTGTATTAAGCCTGCATTCAGAGTTGATACCGGAATACCTTGCGCTTTATATTATTTAGCTTCTTTCAGCTCTGGGGTTTCATTCGGCCTATTAGCGTAACTTTCTCAACTCTTTTAACTTAACTCTCGCTTCACTCAATGAGATTTTGAGGTAAATACCCCGTTATTAGCAGTACAAGTTTTCCCTTAACTGGGCTACTATGAGGGTCGCAAACGCCCTTTCAACTTTCCGCGAATTCACCCTAACAACAAGATAAAATAGCGTTTACGCCGAAAGTCAAAAGCCCATAAATACATCAAATATTCAACAAGTTAAAAACATGACAGAAAATCAAAGTTTCGAATCCCATACGCCGATGATGCAGCAGTACTTAAAACTCAAAGCACAACATCCCGATATTTTGCTGTTTTATCGTATGGGGGATTTTTACGAACTGTTCTTTGATGATGCTAAAAAAGCCTCTCAGTTACTGGATATTTCTCTCACCAAGCGTGGTCAATCTGCCGGTCAACCTATCCCGATGGCGGGCGTTCCTCACCATGCAGCCGAAAACTATTTAGCCCGATTGGTACAGATGGGAGAATCTGTCGCCATTTGCGAGCAAATTGGTGATCCTGCCACCAGCAAAGGCCCTGTTGAGCGCCAAGTAGTACGTATTGTCACACCGGGTACCATCACCGATGAAGCCTTACTCAATGAACGCCAAGACAACTTACTGGCAGCGGTATGGCAAGAGCCTCAAGGCTATGGTTTTGCGACCTTAGATATCGCATCAGGTCGTTTTATCATCAGTGAAATTGATGATGAAGAGTCATTAAAAGCCGAGCTTCAGCGTACCCGCCCAGCGGAATTACTCTATCCTGAAGATTTCGCTAGCATGTCATTGATTGAACTGAATAAAGGCTTACGCCGTCGCCCATTATGGGAATATGAATTAGACACGGCAAAACAGCAATTAAACCTGCAATTTGGCACCAAAGATTTAATCGGGTTTGGCGTTGAAAATGCGCATAAAGCCTTACGTGCTGCGGGTTGTTTGCTGCAATATGTGAAAGATACGCAGCGAACTGCACTGCCGCATATTCGTAGCATTATCATGGAAAAACAACAAGATAATGTAATTTTAGATGCTGCAACTCGCCGAAATTTAGAGCTAACCCAAAACCTTGCTGGGGGCACCGAAAATACCCTTGCCGCGATTTTGGACAAGTGTGTCACCCCAATGGGAAGCCGTATGCTAAAACGCTGGCTTCATACCCCATTGCGTAACCTCTCCGTGTTGAACAACCGCCAGCAAGCCATTGGTGCACTGCAACAATACGGCTTTGAGCTACAACCGTTCCTTCGCCAGATTGGTGATTTAGAACGAGTGCTCGCTCGTCTCGCATTACGCTCAGCGCGCCCTCGCGACTTAACGCGTATGCGCCATGCATTCCAGCAATATCATGATATTCACCAAATTCTAGCGCAATCAGATTGCGGCTACCTCGGTGCACTAACGCAACGTATTGGTCAATTCGATGAGTTGCAAACCCTACTGGAAAAATCGATTGTCGATGCACCTCCAGTGTTAGTCCGTGATGGCGGCGTCATTGCCCCTGGCTACAACAGCGAACTCGATGAATGGCGCGCATTGGCAGACGGAGCAACAGATTACCTCGATCGCTTAGAAATTCGTGAGCGTGAAAAACTGGGTATCGATACCCTAAAAGTGGGCTATAACGCGGTACATGGTTACTACATTCAAGTGAGTCGTGGACAAAGCCACCTCACGCCAATTCATTATGTTCGTCGCCAAACGCTGAAAAATGCGGAGCGCTACATTATCCCTGAATTGAAAGAGTATGAAGATAAAGTACTGACATCAAAAGGTAAAGCGCTCGCTATCGAAAAAGCCTTGTATGATGAATTGTTCGATATGCTGCTACCGCATTTAGCTGCGTTACAAACCAGTGCCGAAGCGCTGGCTGAGTTGGATGTCCTCTCCACCCTCGCAGAGCGTGCAGACACCCTCGGTTATGCCTGTCCTCAATTAACAGACAAGCCCGGTATTCAAATTACTGAAGGTCGTCATCCGGTTGTCGAGCAAGTGCTTAGTGAGCCTTTTATTTCTAACCCGCTGTCTCTTTCTCCGCAACGCCGCTTGCTGATCATTACAGGCCCCAATATGGGCGGTAAAAGTACCTATATGCGCCAAACTGCCCTGATCACCTTACTGGCTTATATCGGGAGTTTTGTGCCAGCCAGTAAAGCCGTCATTGGGCCTATTGACCGTATTTTTACGCGCGTCGGTGCCTCCGATGATCTCGCTTCAGGGCGATCAACCTTCATGGTAGAGATGACTGAAACTGCGAATATTCTGCATAATGCCACTGAACACAGCTTAGTGTTGATGGATGAAATTGGTCGCGGTACATCTACCTATGATGGGCTTTCTTTAGCGTGGGCATGTGCAGAGAACTTAGTCAATCGCATCAAAGCGATGACCTTATTTGCGACTCACTATTTTGAATTAACCACCTTACCGGAAAAATTGGAAGGTGCGGTCAATATTCACCTCGATGCGATTGAACACGGTGATACCATCGCCTTTATGCATAATGTGCAAGACGGTGCGGCAAGCAAGAGTTACGGTTTAGCCGTTGCTTCACTGGCTGGCGTCCCAAAAGAAGTGATCAAACGCGCGAAGCAAAAACTCAAAGAGCTAGAAGTTATCTCCAATAATGCCAATGCGAGTCATGTGGATAGCGCTCAGCTGAGCTTCTTAGGGACTGTGGAAGAAGAACCATCCCCAGTATTAGCCGCTTTAGAGGAAATCGACCCTGACAAACTAACTCCACGCCAAGCCCTTGATTGGTTATATCGTTTAAAGGAAATGGATAAGTAGCATGGATGAGTACGCTGAATTACTAGCGCCAATTAAACAATTTTTGCAGTGTGAAACGCCCGATGCGTGGATCCACAAAGCCAGTCAACCTGAAAATTTGCCAACAATTTTGAAGGATCATCTGCTGTGTGAATTAAAAGCCGCGCAAAGTGCCATGTTTTTAATTCGCAAATATGCAGTGGATAAAGAAAGTGCGGCGATTTTATTAGAGTGGTTCAAACCCTATGAAGCCTTTGCGTATGATCGCATTGGTGATGTTCACACATTGAAAAATAAGAACCAAATCTCAAAACAGATCCTAGCGAAAAAACAGTCTCCATATAGCCAAGATTTGATTGATAAAATGGTGTTGTTAATCAAAGAGGAATTGCACCATTTTTACCAAGTGCTAGAAATTATGCATCAACGGAACATTGCGTATGATGGGATCACCGCAGGTCGCTACGCGAAAGGGTTATTCAGTCATTTAGACCCTCATGATCCGAAAACTTTGGTAGATAAGCTCATCATTGGGGCTTATATTGAAGCGCGCTCTTGCGAGCGGTTTGCTAAATTGGCGCCACACTTGGATGAGCAACTTGCCAATTTTTATACCTCATTACTGCGTTCAGAGGCGCGCCATTATCAGGATTATCTGCAACTTGCTCAGTTGATTAGTAAAACAGATATCACTGAGCGTGTGCGTTTTTATGGGGAAGTTGAGGCTAAGTTGATTTTAATGCCTGACGAAGACTTTAAGTTCCACAGCGGCGTACCGATTAATTAGCTCCACCAACTAAAAAGAAAAGCCCCTGTTATCAACGACAACAGGGGCTTCATGTGTTTTAACACGGCAGATTACATATTGAATAACGCTTCCAGCGTTAAATCTTCGCCTTGTAAAATATCTTTTAAACGTCTTAAACCTTCTACCTGAATTTGACGAACTCTTTCACGAGTGAGCCCAATTTCGCGCCCAACCTCTTCCAGAGTTTCCGCTTCATATCCCAACAAACCAAAACGGCGCGCTAAAACTTCACGTTGCTTCGGATTGAGTTCATATAACCACTTAACGATATTTTCTTTTAAGTTGTTATCTTGGATAGTGTTTTCAGGCCCTGAATCATTATCATCCGATAATACTTCCAGCAGTGACTTCTCAGAATCCCCTGCAATAGGCGTATCAACCGATGTAATGCGCTCATTTAAACGTAGCATTCGGCTAACATCTTCAACAGGTTTATCTAATTGCTCAGCTATCTCTTCAGGACTTGGCTCGTGATCGAGCTTTTGAGCAAGTTCACGGGCTGTACGAAGGTATATATTGAGTTCTTTGACGATATGAATCGGTAGGCGGATTGTTCGGGTTTGATTCATGATAGCGCGTTCAATCGTTTGACGGATCCACCAAGTCGCATACGTTGAAAAACGGAAGCCTTTTTCGGGATCAAACTTTTCAACTGCACGAATCAACCCGAGATTTCCTTCTTCGATCAAATCGAGTAAGGCAAGACCTCGGTTGTTATAACGGCGAGATATTTTTACCACTAAGCGAAGGTTGCTTTCTATCATGCGCTGACGCGATGCCACATCTCCCCGAAGGGCTCTGCGAGCATAGAAAACTTCTTCCTCTGCGGTGAGGAGTGGAGAGAATCCAATTTCACTGAGATAAATTTGGGTTGCGTCCAAAACACGTTGACTCGCGCTTTGGAGTAATTCCGTTTCTTCATCCAGTTCTGAAACTAGATCCTCTTCTTTGAATTGACTCTCATCAAATGCTTCATCCATCGCATTTTCATCGAGGTCATTATACAACTCGTTAACTTTCAGCGAACTTTGGCTCATCAGTGACTCCGACCCAAGATAATGAGGACGGAATGTGTCACTCCGCCCAGTTTATCGCTGCGGTAAATAACGCAACGGGTTTACTGATTTTCCCTTATAACGAATTTCAAAATGCAAACGAACAGAACTTGTTCCGGTGCTACCCATAGTGGCTATTTTTTGACCTTCAGCAACATCCTGTTGGTCACGCACAAGTAACGTATCGTTATGTGCGTAGGCACTTAAGTAGTCATCGTTATGTTTTATTATTATGAGATTTCCATATCCGCGCAGTGCATTACCGGCATAGACGACTTTACCAGGAGCAGCTGCAATAACAGATTGACCGCGAGAACCAGCAATATCAACACCTTTGTTTCCGCCTTGCGCATCAGAGAAGCCTTCAATCATCTTCCCATCAGCTGGCCAACGCCATTTAATTGACGAATTATTGGTGCTACTTCCTGTTGTTGCTGTTGCAGTCGTAGTGGTTGGGCTCGCTGTTGTCGTTGAAACCGTTGAGGCTGGTTTCTTGTTATTCGGCAACATCTTACCTGAATTCTGCCCGCTACTATTTTCAGGATACCCATTAGTTGGTTGAATATCAACCGGGCGCTGTTGACTATTTGACGCAGTTTGTGTGATCGAGCTCACATTTGCATTACCAATATTTATCACCTGACCTACATCTAGGCTGTATGGTTCAGAAATATTGTTTTTCGATGCTAACTCACGGAAATCATTACCCGTTATATAGGCAATATAGAACAGAGTATCACCGCGCTGAACGGTGTAGGTATTTCCGTTATAACTTCCTTTAGAAATGCGGCCATAGTCTCGGTTATAAACAATACGTCCATCGCTGCTGGTTGAAACAGGTCTAGAGGCATTATTTCCCATCGAACTATTAGACGACAAATTAGGTCTGTCTGAAGGCATCGCCGTGCTCATTCCAGTATTGGACGGAGGATTCGGCACCGTTCTTGGTGCGGATTGTTGGCTAGATGAACCTCCATCATTCACACTCGAAATCGGTGCTGCGGGATGATAAGGCGTTGAGCATCCTGCTAATAAAGCACCGCTAAATGAAAAGATAACCGCCCATCGAATTCTGTTTATTGGGCTAACAATTTTCATATTTCTTCTCCCGTGAAGAAAAATCTGACCTGATACTAAAGAGTTAGAATGCAATTAATGCTTATAGAATATTAGTATCTTAAAATATTTCGCTTATTAAAGCAGAAATATAAAATAATGGACAAGTTAAATGTATCAAAAGTATAACAAATTGAGATTATCACTTAACAGTTTGAGCGAAATAACCCATTAATTCAAAATAACTTAAAGGGTTATTAGCTCAAATCGCCAGCAACAAGAGGGACAAAACGCACTTTTTCAATCACATTAGTGTGATAGTCATTACCGCGACGGGTAATTAATTTCAGAGCCTGATCTTTGTCACCGACAGGGAGCACGAGGCGTCCACCATCTTTTAACTGCTTAAGTAACAATGACGGAATTTCGCTAGGTGCGGCGGTAACAATGATCCCATCAAAAGGGCCTTTCGATTGCCAGCCTTCCCAGCCATCACCGTGGCGAGTAGAAATATTATGTAAATCTAACAACTTAAAGCGACGTTTTGCCGTCCACTGCAAGCTTTTAACTCTTTCGACTGAATACACATGCTCACAAAGATGAGCCAAAACCGCCGTTTGATACCCAGATCCCGTGCCAATCTCCAGCACATGATCCGTCGGTTTGACCGCCAATAATGCAGTCATTTTTGCAACAATATACGGCTGCGAAATGGTCTGTCCATGACCAATGGGTAATGGGATATTATCGTAGGCTTTATGAGAGAGCGCTTCGTCAACAAACCGTTCGCGAGGAACTAGCGCGAGCGCGTCTAATAGGCGCTCATCGTGAATTCCCTGTTGGCGCAATTGTGCCAGCAGTTCTTTCATGAGCCCAATTTTCATTTTGCCTTCACTCCTGACTTATCTAGCCACTCTTCTAATACAGCCTGAGTTTTATAAGACGTTAAATCCACTTGTAACGGCGTTATCGAAACATAGCCATTTTGTACCGCTTCAAAATCCGTACCTGGGCCTGCATCACGAATTTCCCCAACCGGCCCTAACCAATACAGCATATTACCGCGAGGATCTTCTAGATTATAAACCTCAGATGCCGCATGACGGCTGCCACAGCGGGTAACTTTAATTCCTTTTAGCTCCTCATAAGGAATATCTGGCACATTGATATTCAAGATATTTCCCGCACGCAATGGATTTTTTTGCAGCATTGTGAGGATATCGCACGTTACCTTGGCCGCCGTTTCATAATGCACATCACCATCCAATGAAACCGCAATAGACGGTAAACCTAAGTGACGCCCTTCTGTTGCCGCCGCAACGGTACCAGAATAAATCACATCGTCCCCGAGATTTGGGCCACAGTTGATTCCAGACACCACAATATCAGGGCGAGGACGCACAACTTTATTCACCCCGATATACACACAATCCGTTGGAGTGCCTTCTTGTACAGCGAGATCACCATTACTTAATGTTTGGATTTTTAATGGTCTATCCAAGGTTAATGCATTTGAAGCGCCACTACGGTTGCGGTCGGGTGCAATCACCTGCACATGATAATGTTGGCGCAATGCCGCTGCCAGAGTTTGAATCCCCGGCGCCGATACACCATCATCGTTACTCAATAATATGTTCAGCATCAATACAATCCTGATTAATAATTTCGCGTACAACACTCGTGGCAAAGCTGCCTAAATTCAGGAAAAAGCACAGCTTCACGGTTGACGAGTCTAGCCACTGCCATTGCAGATTTTGCGGCTTAACCAGTACAGCTCGTCTCGCTGGAGAAACTCGCTCACTTTTCATTAGTGCCATAAATGGCTGATAATCTTGTAAACAGTGAGTCTCGAAAGCTAGGGCATCATCTTGAGTGCCTAAATCGCCATCCCCAGGAAGCGGCGCTGTCACACTTAGCTCAGCAGATTGTAAACGCGCTTGCAGAGAGTCTAACTCTTCTGCCGTCGCCACAAACCAGCTACCACGTCCGGTTAATTGCAGTGCATCCCCCAACATTGCGTGTTGCTGTGTATGATTTGCAATTCGCGCACTGGCGATATCATTAAACATAGCACTTCGCGCGGCAGAGAGATAAAAACTGCGTTTATTTCGTTCACGTACTGTAATTTCTTGATTTGCCCAGCGGCGAGCTTGAACCAAGTTTTGCCCATCCCGACCAAAACGTTGGTCGCCAAAATAGTTCGGAACACCTAAATCAGCCACTTTTTGTAGGCGTTGTTCTACATCATCGGCGTCCGTAATATCCCGCAATGTCACTTCGAATTGATTCCCTTTTAAGGAACCAATGCGTAATTTGCGTTTCTGGCGAGTGACCGCTAACACACGGCACCCTTCAAGCTGCCAAGCCGAAAAATCGGGCGTGTCTTTACCCGGCATTTGCAGACAGAACCACTGCTCTGTCACCGCATGTCTGTCTTTTAGTCCTGCATAACTGACTGCTCTTGCTGAAATTTTAGCAAACTTTGCCAGTTGTTCCGCAACAAATAATGTATTGCAGCCTGTTTTTTCGACGCGAACCATAACGTGTTCGCCTTCGCCATCAAGCTCAAAACCCAAATCTTCTTTCACCACGAAATCTTCAGGAATACTTTTTAATGTCCCTGAAGAGAGAGGTTTACCATGCAGGTACTGAACATTCATAACTTTCATTACTATTATCTTTGATAAGTAAAACCACAGCAGCGCAAGCAATCCCTTCTTTTCGACCCACAAAACCCAATTGTTCTGTGGTGGTTGCTTTCACATTGACGTCGTCCATGTGGCATTCGAGATCTTCGGCTATATTCACGCGCATTTGTGGGATATGCGGCAACATTTTTGGTGCTTGCGCCATGATAGTGACGTCGATATTGCCAATTAAATAACCTTTTTTACGTACTTGGCAAAAGGCTTCTCTGAGTAATACTCGGCTATCTGCGCCTTTATAAGCAGGGTCAGTATCTGGGAATAATTTTCCGATATCCCCAAGTGCCGCAGCACCTAAAATGGCGTCTGTCAGCGCGTGTAAGACCACATCACCATCCGAATGTGCGATAAGACCTTGTTCGTAAGGAATGCGAACGCCACCAATAACGATAGGGCCTTCTCCGCCAAACTTATGCACATCAAAACCGTGTCCGATTCTCATTTTTTTTCCTTATGATTTCATTCTTGAAAGATAAAATTCCGCCAGCGCCAAGTCCTCTGGTCGCGTCACCTTAAGGTTATCAGCTCGTCCCGATACTAATATCGGTTGATAACCGCAATGCTCAAGTGCGGAAGCCTCATCCGTGATTACTGCATTTTCTTTCAATGCTTTATCTAAACAGTCGCGTAGTAATACTAATGGGAAAAACTGCGGTGTTAAGGCATGCCAGAGCGCTTCTCGCTCAACAGTATGGGAAATACTTTGCGTTCCCTCCACGCCCCGTTTCATCGTATCCCGAACCGGAGCCGCCAGTATGCCCCCACAACAATCATTCTGAGTGGCTAACTGAACGATAGTATTTAAATCATCTAAATGCAGACACGGACGCGCCGCATCATGCACCAATACCCAAGCATCATCATACTCAGGCTGCGAAACCAGATAGTTTAATCCTGATAATACTGAATCTGCACGCTCTTTCCCCCCGATAACCGTGATGACGCGAGGGTCTTTGGCTATATCGAGGTGATGGAAATAATCATCTTCGGCACTTAATGCAACCACGATTTTTTGTACGTCGCCACTGCGCAATAAGGCGTCAATGGTGTGTTCAATAATAGTTTTCCCTGCGACCGACAAATATTGCTTTGGGCAATCCGCATTCATACGACTGCCCACTCCCGCAGCGGGGATCAGCGCAACAATCGGTACTGCGCTGGATGTTCTTGGATTTATCATGATTCGAATCTTACATCAGAAATTATCAGGCTCTTGGGTGTGGTCTGCCCTACACGATGATTATTGAGATGACGGTGGATTATTACGCTCTTTGACCATTCGATAGAATGATTCTCCAGGCTTTAACATGCCTAGCTCGCTACGTGCGCGCTCTTCAATTGCATCCTGACCATCATTCAAGTCATTGATTTCTGCAAATAGCTGCTCATTACGCTGTTTTAAACGCGTATTCACAATTTCCTGCGCAGCAACATCATCCTTGACTTTGACATAGTCATGGATGCCATTTTTGCCTAACCATAAGGAATATTGTAACCAAGCTAATATCGCAATTAATAGTAGCGTTAATTTACCCATCTTGCCCCCTGAAATGATTTGCTAATCATCCCATAACTGAGCGCGTGACGCTACTGCGATGCAAATATTGTCTAAAAAAGTCAGAATTGTTCGCGCTAGAAGAGATTAAATATCATCCAATTCCCTATAAATGTAGAAAAGGATGATATTTAAGTAAAATCAATTTGCTATAGAAATGATATTTCGCTGTTGCAGCAGTTGAATCACCTGCGCTAAAGAATCATGGATAGGGCGCAGACCATCAAGGTGTAATTCTGGATTTTGTGGTGGTTGATAAGGCGAATCAATCCCCGTGAAATGGGTAATTTTTCCTGCTCGTGCTTGCTGATATAACCCTTTGGGATCTCGCTTTTCACAAACCTCAATGGGCGTATCCACATACAGCTCATAAAACTGATCGAGTTCAAACAGTTCACGTACACGCTGCCTATCTTCTTGATAAGGAGAAATAAACGCTGTAGCCACAATCAGCCCCGCATCCACCATTAACTTGGCAACTTCGCCAATCCGTCGAATATTTTCCTGCCGATCCGCATCACTAAACCCAAGGTCACGACACAATCCATGGCGAACATTATCTCCATCAAGAAGATAGGTTTTGATCCCCAAATTAGCCAATTGTGTCTCTATCACCCCCGCCAACGTGGACTTTCCCGACCCCGATAAGCCCGTCAACCACAGCACCGCACCTTTGTGACCATTACGCTGCTCTCGCCATTGCCGAGTCACATTATGGGAATGCCAAACAATATTCTCCGACAGGCCATTTTCCAATGTATCCATAACGTTACTTCCCACCTAACACATCCCGGGCACCCCAGTGCGGGAAATGGCGGCGGATCAGTTGGTTAAGCTCAACTTCGAATTGGCTAAACTCACCACGATGTACCGTTTCTTCTGGCTGCGCCTCTCTAACTAGCCCAGCCCCCACCGTCACGTTGGTTAGCCTATCAATCAAAATCATCCCACCGGTATCACCATTGCTTTGGTAATTTTCCAGTAGTAATGGCTCATCGAATGAAAACTCCACCAAACCGATGCCGTTCAATGGCAGTTCCGTGGCCACTTTCTGAGTTAAGTTATTCACATCCACTTGGTATTGAATGTTTTCAACTTTGCCTCGGCTTCGCTTGCCTGCCACTTTAATATCCACTTGTTGCCCTTGCACCAGCGGCTGTTCTGACATCCACACCACATCCACTAAGGCGTGCTGGCTAGCAAGTAACTCTTCGTTTTCAGCGACAATTAAATCGCCGCGACTGATATCAATTTCATCGTTCAGTACTAGCGTAATCGCCTCACCCGCAATGGCTGAAGTCGGGTTACCGGAAAATGTCACAATCTCTTTGATAGTTGAAACGCTCCCTGAAGGCAGCACTTTCACGCGTTGCCCCACCTGTACAACCCCCGATGACACCGTGCCACTGTAGCCGCGAAAATCTAAGTTTGGGCGATTCACATATTGCACAGGGAAGCGCAATGGCTGCTCAGCGGCCGTCTGAGTCACTTGCACCGTTTCCAGCAGCGACAATAGCGTTTCCCCTTGATACCACGGTAAATTTTCGCTTGGTGAGACGATGTTATCCCCATCCAGTGCCGAAATCGGCACAAACCAGACGTTTAAATCGAGCGGAAGTTGCTGAGCAAATTGCTGGTAATCTTGCTGTATTTTCTCAAACACGGACTGACTATAATCCACCAGATCCATTTTATTCACCGCGACGATCAAGTGGCGGATCCCCAGCAACGTACTAATAAAACTGTGGCGTCGCGTTTGCTCTTGAATGCCTTTTCGAGCATCGATCAGCAGAATAGATAACGAGCACGTTGATGCGCCTGTCGCCATATTGCGGGTATATTGTTCATGTCCAGGTGTATCCGCGATGATAAACTTGCGTTTTTCCGTCGAAAAATAGCGATATGCCACATCGATGGTGATCCCCTGTTCACGTTCAGCTGCTAATCCATCCACCAGCAAAGCCAGATCTAATTTCTCACCTTGAGTGCCAATTCGCTTACTGTCGCTTTGTAAAACGGACAATTGATCTTGGTAGATTTGTTGAGTGTCATGCAGCAAGCGCCCAATCAAGGTACTTTTCCCATCATCCACGTTGCCGCAGGTAAGAAACCGCAATAACCCCTTATGTTGCTGAGCCTGCAAGTAAGCTTCCACGCCACCTTGCAGTTGAATTTGATGCGCCATTGCGTCGTTATACGCTAATTCAGCCATAGTGTTGCTCTCCTCACCGATTAATTAAAAATAGCCTTGGCGCTTTTTCAGCTCCATAGAGGCGGATTGGTCACTATCAATCAAACGCCCTTGGCGTTCACTGGTGGTGGATAGCAACATCTCTTCGATAATTTCCGGTAGCGTGCTGGCATTCGACGGCACAGCTCCCGTCAATGGCCAGCAGCCTAATGTGCGAAATCGTACTTTTTTCTTGGCAATAACCTCTCCCGCTTTTAGCTCTATGCGCCCATCGTCCACCATGATTAAGGTGCCGTCGCGTTCAATCACAGGGCGTTCATCGGCAAAATAGAGTGGGACAATGTCGATGTTTTCCAAGTAGATATATTGCCAAATATCCAGTTCAGTCCAATTGGATAGCGGGAAAACGCGGATACTTTCCCCTTTATTAATTTGTCCGTTGTAATTGTGCCAAAGCTCCGGTCGTTGGTTTTTCGGATCCCAGCGGTGCGAGCGGTCACGGAATGAATAAATTCGTTCTTTTGCTCGTGATTTTTCTTCATCACGCCGAGCCCCACCGAACGCAGCATCAAAACCATATTTATCTAACGCCTGCTTTAATCCCTCGGTTTTCATGATGTCGGTATGTTTTGCGCTACCATGAACAAACGGGTTGATGCCGAGACGCTCCCCTTCAGGATTTCGGTGGATCAATAATTCAAAACCGTATTTTTTCGCCGTCTCATCACGGAACTGGTACATTTCACGAAATTTCCATCCAGTATCCACATGCAGCAACGGGAAAGGGATCGTGCCAGGATAGAACGCTTTTCGAGCCAAATGCAGCATCACGGATGAGTCCTTACCAATGGAATAGAGCATCACGGGATTCGCAAATTCCGCCGCCACTTCACGAATAATATGAATACTTTCCGCTTCTAATTGCTGTAAGTGGGTTAATTTTTTTTCGTTCACGATTTACTCCTCGATTAAGCCAATTCCAGCACGGCTGAGCGCCATTGGATGGTTTCGGGTTGCTGGCCAAACCACGCCAGCTGTTGATGTAATGCCGCCACTTCACCAATGACGATTAATGCAGGGGCTGGCGCTTGCTGAGCCAATGACTCCAATTCATGCAAAGCCCCCACAATCACTTTTTGATTTTGCCGAGTCCCACAACCAATCACCGCAACGGGGGTATCTCGATGACGGCCATATTGAATAAGCTGCTGGCGAATATTGGCAGCTGTCACGGTGCCCATGTAGATAGCCAGTGTTTGATGACCGCGTGCTAATGCTTGCCAATCCAACTCAGCCCCCTCTTGTCGGCAATGTCCGGTAATAAACGTGATACTCTGCGCGTGTTCTCTGTGGGTCAGCGGGATCCCCGCATAAGCCGCCGCACCAATAGCAGCAGTGATGCCGGGTACGACTTGAAAAGGGATGTTAGCCTCGGCAGCAACTTGCAACTCTTCACCACCACGACCAAAAATAAACGGATCCCCGCCTTTTAAGCGCACCACCTTTTTGCCTTGCTGGGCATAGTTGACGATCAACCGATTGGTTTCCTCTTGGGAAACGCTGTGATTTCCTGCTCGTTTACCCACACAGACTTTGTCTGCATCACGGCGAACAAGGTCAAGGATTTCCGAGCTCACCAAATGGTCATACAGCACCACATCCGCGTTTTGCAGTACTCTCAGCCCTTTAAGTGTTAGCAGCCCCGCATCGCCCGGACCTGCTCCCACTAAGGTCAATTCCCCTTGGTTATCCGGCTTCGCTAGCTGTTGCTCCAGCTGCTTTTCGGCATCATCCAGTTGCCCACTTTCCACCAAAGAGGCAAAACGCCCGCTAAAACTCAGTTCCCAAAAACGTTTACGCTCACTGAGTTTGGTCAAATTCTGCTTAACGCGCTCACGCCAACGCCCTGCAATCTCCGCCATTTTACCCAGCGATGTCGGCAACAAGGTTTCCAGTTTTTCTCGTAATAATTTGGCTAAGACAGGTGCGGTTCCACCCGATGAAATCGCCACCATAATGGGAGAACGATCGATAATCGAAGGCACAATAAAGGAACATAGGGGTTGGTCATCCACCACGTTGACAAAAATATGGCGCTGCTGCGCATCATGAAAAACTTTCTCATTGAGCGCTTGGTCATCCGTGGCAGCAATCACCAAGTAAGCATCATCAAGGTGATAAGCTTGATAAGGCTGCTGCACCCAGTGCAATTGTTTTTGCTGATAAGCTAACTGTAAGCTTTCGCAAAGTTCAGGGGAAATCACCACCAGCGAGGCATGGGCTTTCAATAATAATTCGGCTTTACGTGCCGCAACCACACCGCCGCCAATCAAGACAACTTGTCTTTCTCGCACACTCACAAATAAGGGTAAGTAATCCATATATCGCTTCCATCCAACATTTTAATTATAAGAGCAATGAAATTGACTATATGGCCTGAATTGGTCACTTTGAAATGACAAAAAAGCATGAATAGGAACAGAAAGGCATAAGCTAAATAAAGTGAGGAAAACCCAGTAAATTAAGCCTATCTCTCGCGATTTTGTATAAATAAACAATAAAGGGACACCCTTATTTTAGATAAAGGCATCCCTTTGTTATAAAACAAATAAATTAACTTTCTACTTATTAGTAATGCAAGTAATTAATTATTTAAACGAAGTCTTTAGTTTTCTTAAAAAGCATTAATTTTCATGCAGCCCACATTCTCGCTTTAAGCCAAAGAAACGGGTCTGTTCTTCGCTCATTCCCGGCTCCCACGGACGGCTGGTATGGGTATCCCCTACTGATAAATACCCTTTTTCCCATAATGGATGGTAGGGTAAATTATGTTTGGTCAGATACTGATAAACATCTTTATTATTCCAATCAATCACCGGCAGAATTTTAAAGATCCCGCGCCCAAGACTCAGTACGGGTAACTCAGAACGGCTCGCCGATTGTTCCCGCCTTAATCCTGAAAACCAGCTTTGCGCCTGCAGTTCATGCAGCGCCCTCGCCATCGGCTCCACTTTGTTCAATTGGTTATAACGCTCTATGCCCTCAATCCCTTGAGTCCACAACTGCCCATGAATGGCTTCTTGCCATGCAGGGCTCGTCGCCGCTCGGTACACTTTCAAGTTTAAATTCAGGCGTTCAGTAAGCTGCTCAATAAACTGATACGTTTCGGGAAACAGATAACCCGTATCCGTCAGAATCACAGGAATATTTGGCACCACTTGCGTGACTAAGTGCAGCGCCAAAGCACCTTGGATGCCAAAGCTTGATGACAACACGAATTCAGCAGGAAGATGTTCAACCGCCCACTCAATGCGGGCTAGCGCGGTCATCTCTTCAAGTTGCGTATTGAATTCCGCTAAATAAGCGACTTGAGCCTGTTTATCTAACGGATGAACTTGCGCTAATTGAAGTCGGCTCATACCGCCTCCTTAACCTCGTAAAAATCGATAGCTGAGTTGAGTACCGGCTTCACAACGTTAGCGCGGATCAGGTAATCACCAAAACCTTCATTCGGTTGACGCTCAACTGCCCAGCGACCAATCAGCTCATCCATGATGGCTAAAATTTCTGTGCTGCTGATATTTTCCTTATACATTCGAGGAATACGCGTACCGATGCGGTTTCCACCTAAATGCAAGTTATAACGGTCGAGGGCTTTACCCACCAATCCCACTTCCGCCAGCATCGCGCGACCACAGCCATTTGGGCAGCCCGTAACCCGTAAAACAATATGTTCATCCGCCACATGATGCGCCGCCATGATGTTTTCAACTTGCGTGACGAACTCTGGCAAAAAACGCTCCGCTTCCGCCATCGCTAGCGGACAGGTTGGGAAAGAGACACACGCCATCGAGTTTTCACGCTGGCGCGTCACTTCACCGCTCATCAATCCGTGCTCAATGGCAATTTTCTCTATTGTCTCTTTGTCTTCTTCCGCAATCCCCGCCACAATTAAGTTCTGATTGGCCGTCAGGCGAAAATCCCCTTTATGGATTTTAGCGATTTCGGCGACGCCAGTTTTTAACGGTTTATCCGCTAAGTCGATTAAGCGCCCATTCTCCACAAACAAGGTTAAATGCCAGCGGTTATCAATTCCCTTAAGCCAGCCAATTTGATCGCCACGCTCCGTAAATTGGTAAGGGCGAATAGCCTCAAACTGTACGCCGGCACGTTTTTCCACTTCCGCCTTAAACACCTCAATCCCAACGCGCTCAAGGGTATATTTGGTTTTGGCATTTTTACGATCAGTTCGGTTTCCCCAATCCCGCTGCGTAGTGACAATCGCTTCAGCAATTGCCAAGGTTTTATCTAAGGGAATAAAACCAAATTCACTGGCAAGGCGTGGGAATGTGTTGGTATCGCCGTGGGTCATCGCTAAACCGCCGCCCACCAGCACGTTGAAACCGATCAATTGCCCTTTTTCAGCAATCGCCACAAAGTTCATATCATTGGCATGGAGATCCACATCATTCAATGGCGGGATCACCACTGTGGTTTTAAATTTCCGAGGAAGATAGGTTTGCCCTAAAATCGGTTCTTCATCGGTGGTCACAATCTTTTCTTTATCCAACCAAATCTCAGCATACGCACTGGTGCGAGGTAGCAAATGCTCAGAGATTTTTTTCGCCCATTCATAGGCTTGCTGATGCAGTTCAGACTGCACGGGGTTAGAAGTACACAGTACGTTACGGTTTACGTCATTGGCGGTCGCTAACGCATCCAGCCCCACATGACTGAGCATTTGATGCGCCGGCTTCACATCCCCTTTCAGAATACCGTGAAACTGGAATGTTTGACGGTTGGTGATGCGAATACTGCCATACAGCGTGTGCTCAGAGGCAAATTTATCAATATCGAGCCACTGTTTCGGGGTAATAATCCCCCCCGGTAAGCGGCAACGCAGCATCATGGCATGACGCGGTTCCAGCTTCTGCTCAGCTCGCTCTGCACGAATGTCTCTGTCGTCTTGCTGATACATGCCGTGAAAACGGATCAGCAAGAAGTTGTCTCCGTCAAAACCGCCCGTTAAGCCATTTTTGAGGTCGTCTTTGATAGTGCCTCGTAAATAGTTACTTTGCTGCTTCATCCGCTCGCTGTCAGCGAGCTTCCCTTCAACCACTAAGGCTGGCTGAGGTGCAGCTTTTTGATGTTCATTGCTCATTAATAAACGTCCCTCTGGTAACGGCGCATCACACGCAGCTCACTTAAAAAGTCATCCGCTTGCTCTTCATCCATGTGCCCGTGCTCGCTGATGACATCCAATAATGCTTGTTCCACATCTTTCGCCATCCGATTTGCATCCCCACACACATAAATATGTGCGCCTTGCTGGATCCAGTCCCACACTTCACTACCTTGTTCGCGCAATTTGTCTTGTACATACACTTTTTCAGCCTGATCCCGCGACCACGCTAATGAAATATGGGTCAGTAAACCGTCTTTGACATAACGCTGCCATTCCACTTGATATAAAAAATCGTCAACAAAGTGCGGATTGCCGAAAAACAGCCAGTTTTTACCTTCGCTACCATCGTTATCTCGTTGTTGTAAGAAAGCGCGGAATGGGGCAATACCCGTACCCGGACCAATCATAATCACGGGCGTATTTGAGTCCGCGGGTAAGCGGAAATTATCATTATGTTCAATAAACACCCGCAGTTCGTCACCTTCATTGAGACGATCCGCTAAAAACCCAGAAGCCCCCCCTGTTCTTGGACGACCATCTATTTCATAACGAACAACCCCAACAGTGGCATGCACTTCATCAGCGGCCTCCGCTTGTGAAGAGGAAATGGAGTACAAGCGCGGGGTCAATGGACGCAGTAAATCCACAAATTCTTGCGCACTTGGCTGAGCTGCCGCTTGGCGAACCATATCGACGATCGGCGTGGTTTGCGCATATTGCATAATGGCGGGCTTATCGCTGATCAAACCTAATAAATTGTCATCTTTAGATAGCTGCGCATACTTTTCGACGATCAAATGGGTGTTTTGGGTTAGTTCTAATTGGTAAGTTAACGCATCACGCAGCGAATGGCGCTGTTGACCAATAAATACGTCCTCATCCCCCTGTAGCCATAGCAGGCTAATCAGCTCATCCACTAACGCGGGGTCATTATCAAACCACACGCCCAGCGCATCACCTGGCTGATAGCGTAGACCGGAATCCCCCAAGTCAATCTCAATATGGCGCACATCTTTGTCGGAACCACGGCCTGTTATCTTTTGATTACTCAATAGCGAGGCGGTTAATGGCGCTGTTTTACTGTAAGGGGAAGAATCGAGCTGATTCACACTGCCTGATTGAGTGTTGATGAGCTGGCTATCCGTTTGAGCGGGAACTCGCGCTTTTAAAATCTGCGTCAAAGAGCTTACCCACTCGTCTGCCAATGCTTGGTATTCAACATCCGCATCGACCCGAGGAAGCAACGCACTCGCCCCCAGTTTCGCAAACTGGCTATCGAAATCTTTTCCTGCTTGGCAAAAATGCTCATAAGAAGAATCGCCAAGCGCAAAAACCGCATAATGGGCGGTTGAGAGATCAGGCGCTTTCTTCGAATTCAAATATTTATGTAATGCAACGGCCTCTTCGGCTGGCTCCCCTTCACCTTGGGTGGATGCCACGACGATCACCACCTTCTCTTGGTTAATCTGCTTAAACTTGTAATCGCCAGCATTGACTAAATTGGCACTGATTTTTTCACTCAGTAGTTTTTCTCGAATCTGCTCAGCTAAACGGCGGGCATTACCCGTTTGGGAGGCTGAAATAATGGTCACGGTTTCTTGAGGCGCATTGCTTGCAGATGAATGGCTTGCAGCCACAGGCTCGCTCAGCGTACTGTTTTGATTTACCATGCCCCACAAATAGCCAGATAGCCAAGCCAATTGATGGGATGAATAATCCCCCACTGCGGTTTGTAAGCGCCCTAATTGCTCCGTCGAAATCGGTAATGCTGATAATGGAGGTTGCTTGTTTTGCATTATTTTGTCACTCCAACGTGATCCATCATTGAATAGTCAATAAAACGTTATTTATGCCATTCTCTATCCCAAATGAAGATAAAGGTTATAACAGCCATAACTAGGAAGATAAGAAACTATAGCCATAACTAATAGCTAAAAATCCTAAAGAAAATATTCGATGATGAATATCGAATAAAAAGATTAGCCAGAAATCGATAAATAACGACATTTTGAGTAAAAATAACAGTAGAATACGCTACTAAACATTAGTAAGGAGAAATTTATGAGCACAACCATCTACAAAGATTTTCACTTTGAAGCAGCCCACCGCCTTCCTCATGTCCCTGAGGGGCATAAATGTGGTCGCCTGCATGGGCACTCTTTCATGGTGCGCTTAGAAATCACGGGTGAAATTGATGCGCATACGGGATGGATCATAGATTTTGCTGATGTGAAAAGCGCCTTTAAACCTATCTATGAGCGTCTAGACCATCACTATTTAAATGAAATTGAAGGGTTAGAAAACCCAACCAGTGAAGTACTTGCTCGCTGGATTTGGCAGCAAACCAAGCCACTATTACCACTATTAAGCGCCATTACGGTTAAAGAAACCTGCAATGCAGGCTGTGTGTATCGCGGAGAAGCCTAAGCCAAAGAGATGCTGAGCTGTAAGTTATCACCTACAGCTCAAAGACATAGTGATTACTGAATATTCAGATATTTATGGGTTTGAATGGATAGCCGCCAGTTGCGTTGAATGCAGGTATCGATACATAGCTTCGTCGCCGACACTTTTTGGCTAATAGGCTGAAGCGCCACAATCGGTGGCTCACCCTGAGTTCGCAAAGATAATAGCAGGTCAAGGGCTTCAATATCCTTTTCACGCGCCACAGGATGCTTGATTTCATTGGCACGATTAATCGCTTGTTCGAGCACTTGTAATCCACCTTTCATCCCCACTTTCGGCGAGACAGTGACCCAAGTATTTTCGGTGCAGATGATTGGGTAAGTGCCGCTGGTTTCTATCTGACATTGAAACCCATTCGCTTCAAGGGATTGTGTTAAGGCAGTTAAATCATAAATGCACGGCTCGCCACCCGTTATCACAATGTGTTTTGCGGTATAGCCGTTTTGTTGCATCAGTTGGATTAGGCTTTCGGCATCGGACATTACCCATAAATCACTGTCTTGTGTTTTTAATGCAATATCACCCAATGTGGATTCCTTCGCGGGCTCTTTGTCCCAGGTCTGTTTGGTATCGCACCAACTACAGCCAACTGGACAGCCTTGCAAACGAATAAAAACAGCAGGGACGCCAGTAAAAACACCTTCCCCCTGTAAAGTTTGGAAGATTTCATTAATTGGGTATTTCATATTGCTCCTAGAAGATTCCATTTGGCGCATATTATATTGCAGATATCTATCTCGCGGGCAATGCACTTTGTGATAATGTAGTCACCCTGCGTTCAGGAAAGTACGTCAACTCAAACAACGAAACCGAAACAATATTCGGTACAATATTTCGAAATAAAGTCAATGACAGGAAAAGACATGCAAAGTAGTGAACAAAATCAACTCAGAAAGGGGCTGAGTGTCCGGCACATTCGCTTTATGGCCTTAGGGTCAGCGATTGGTACTGGGCTATTCTACGGTTCTGCGTCTGCGATTCAGGCTGCAGGTCCCGCGGTGTTACTTGCCTATATGTTAGGTGGTGCCGCCGTATTTATGGTGATGCGCGCCCTCGGCGAAATGGCAGTTCATCATCCAGTCCCAGGTTCATTCTCTCACTACGCAAGCCATTATATGGGGCCTCTAGCGGGCTTTTTAACAGGCTGGAACTATGTATTTGAAATGCTGGTGGTCTGTTTAGCCGATATTACAGCCTTCGGGATGTACATGGGGTTCTGGTTCCCACATGTCGACCAATGGGTCTGGGTTTTGAGTATTGTGCTATTTATTAGCGCCCTCAATCTTTGCCACGTTAAGATTTTCGGTGAGATGGAATTCTGGCTATCGATTATTAAAGTTAGCGCCATTATTGCCATGATTGTCGGTGGTGCCTTCTTGATGATCTACGGTTTTGGTCAAGAAACTAGCCATCAAGTGGGTATCCAAAACTTGTGGGAGCATGGCGGCTTTATGCCAAATGGCATTGAAGGGGTAATTGCCTCTCTCGCAATCGTTATGTTTGCTTTTGGTGGTATTGAGGTGATTGGTATCACGGCAAGTGAAGCGCAAAACCCTGAAAAAACTATTCCGAAAGCTATCAATGCTGTACCTATCCGTATTCTATTATTCTATGGATTAACGCTGTTTATCCTGATGTGTATCTATCCATGGAACCAAATCGGTCAAAACGGTAGCCCGTTTGTCCAAATCTTCGATAGCTTAGGAATTCAATCTGCAGCAAATATCTTGAATATCGTGGTGATCACCGCAGCAATTTCCGCTATCAACAGTGATATTTTTGGTGCAGGCCGCATGATGTATGGCATGGCTCAAGATGGACAGGCCCCTAAGGTCTTTACCAAACTGACCAAAAGCGGTGTTCCATGGGTGACAGTGCTGGTGATGTCCGTTGTGATGTTATTAGGGGTTTACCTGAACTACCTGTTACCAGAAAAAATCTTTGTGATCATCGCGTCAATTGCGACCTTCGCGACGGTGTGGGTCTGGTTAATGATCTTACTGTCTCAAGTAGCCATGCGCCGTAAAATGAGCCAAGAAGAAGTCAAAAAACTGAAATTCCCTGTGCCTTTCTGGCCTGTAGGCCCAGCAATCACCATCGCATTTATGGTGTTTGTTATCGCCTTATTGGGCTTCTTTAAAGATACACAAGTGGCGCTGATTGTAGGCTTTGTGTGGGTGGCTTTACTCAGTATCACCTTCTTTGCAATGCGTTATTACCAAAAACGCTGATCCCTTTTCATTAAGAGGTCAATAAAACAGCCCTAGGTCGAGCAGATCTAGGGCTGTTTTTTAATGTTTTTCGATTCTATGGAACCGCTAGCGCATCAACATCATGCTGATGCAAGCGCTTGTTCGATATCCGCAATCAGCTCATCCACATTTTCTAAACCAATCGATAGTCGAATCAGCCCATCACTAATACCATATTGTAGCCTTTCTTCCCGTGTATAGGTTGAATGAGTCATACTAGCAGGATGCTGTGCCAACGACTCGCAATCTCCCAAACTCACCGCTCTAGAGAACAGCGCTAAATGGTTTAAGAACTGCTTACCAGCTTCAAGTCCCCCTTTTAGCTCAAATGCAATCATGCCTCCGGCTAATTTCATCTGCTTTTGGGCTAACTGGTACTGCTCAAAACTCGGTAACCCTGGGTACATAATGGTAGCGACTTTTGGGTTCACTTCTAAATATTCCGCAATTTTCTGTGTGCTCTGGACTATCCTATCCATACGAACAGACAAGGTTTTCATCCCTCGAATAATTAGGTTAGCATCATGAGGAGATAAACATGCTCCCGTCATATCTTTCAAACCAACTAATCGAATGAGTTTTGCACACTCTGCCGTTGTGGCTACCGCTCCTCCCATAGCATCCCCATGACCATTCATGTACTTGGTCAAAGAATGCAGCACAATATCCGCCCCCAGCGTTAGTGGTTTTTGAATATACGGCGTGCAGTAGGTGTTATCGACCGCCACTAAGATATTATGTCGATGCGCAATTTCACTCACTGCAGCAATATCCACCAAACGCATGTTCGGGTTAGCGGGTGACTCAAAAAATATCATGCGCGTTTTTTCCGTAATAGCTTTCGCGACATTCTCTGGATCACTCATATCAATGTGCTTAACTTTCACACCAAATCTAGCCAACCCATGATGAAAAAAGGCATAAGTACAACCATAAACCGTTAAGTCCACTAACAGTTCATCACCCGGATTTAATAATGTCCAAAATGTTGCTGTGATTGCGCCCATACCTGACGAGAACACAATTGCTGCCTCCCCTTCTTCAAGGGAAGCAATTCTATTTTCCAATAGATTTAATGTTGGGTTATTAATTCGGGTATAAATATAGCCATCTTTTTCACCACTAAAACAGGCAGCTCCCTCTTCGACACTTTTAAATACATAAGTCGATGTTTGATAAATTGGCGATGCCAGTGAACCTAAATGATCTTGTGCATTATAGTGACTATGAATTGCCCGTGTTTCGAAAGAATGCTTTATATCTAAACTCATACCACCTCCGAAAAATTACCCTCCTTGGGATTGAGATAATCGAGAACCGACAATTTGCATTGTTCGCAAAAGTGTCGTAATTCCACGCAATGTATTTGGATCTTTTAATAATCCATACACTGAGCGAAAGTTAGGATTTTTACTATCATGTATTCCTTCCATTTTTGCCATATTGTAGGCAGTACCTAATTCCCATACAGGCACTAAAGTATCTTCAAAAGAATTTGATAATCGCTCTACCGTACTGTTATCTAATATATCGACAAGATCGGATACTAGTGAAAGTAGATCCACAATATTGTCTAGGCGATTTAACTGTAATAACGGTGCTAATTTTTCAGCAAGATGATTACCGGATTCTGAGCTTAATAATTCAACCAGTTTGCTTTGACTTTCATTATTCGACATTTTTAATTCCTTATTAAACTAAGCCACGGATTGCTGCCCAATAAATACCTCTATTGAAGCCATTTCTTAGTAATCCACCGAGTTTCGTTGGCGGAGTCGGAATAACATCGTGCTTGTAATCATATTGCAGAGGCATACCCGCCGTTAATCCCATTTGAGCAACAGCTTGCACTCGACCATCATAAATAGCCGCTGGATAGCCATAAATCAACTCGCCACAAATATTATCAGCGATAATTGCAGCTTGGTTATGGCAGCTACCGCCGGCTTTACTAATTGGTAAATCAACCGTGTCACCAATTACATAAACGCCTTCAACACCATAGACTTGCATAGTTTCATGATCGGTCGGTAACCAACCTTCACCATTATTGTGTTCACTTAACCCTGTATTCACGACCGCCTCTACCGCAGTAATTGGTGGCGTGCTAATTAATAAATCGAAAGGCTGTTCATCCCCTTCTTTGGAATAAGCTAGTTTCTTATCTGGGTCGACTTTACTTAAAGTGAATCCTCGCTGAGCTTTAATATCTCTAGTAACAAATACTTCTGGAATAACTTCACAAACTGGCTGTTGCATGAATAAACAGTTACGCAGTAATTGTGCAACCGTTGGGTAGGTATAAACAATTTCAATATTATCTCTAACCCGACGTTTACGTAAAAATTCATCAATCATGAGTGTTGTTTCCATCGGTGCTATACCACACTGATGGGGAACATTTGGTGTTTCAGGAAATGAAACGGTAATAAAAATACGACCTTTTTCAATCTTAGATAATTGATCGGCTAATTTACGCGAGGCATCATAGGCATAAAAATGGTTACCCATTTCCTTTAATCCTTCAATGCGTTCAGGTCTTGGAATACACCCAGTTGCAACAACTAAATAGTCATAGTGATATTTTTTATTATTTCTTGAGTGTAATTCTTTATTTTTAAAATCAAAAGAATCAACTTTATCAATGACTAATTCAATTTCTGGTCTTAATAATTCACGCTCAGGTCGGCTTAATTCTTCTTTAAAGAACATATTAAAAGCCACATACATAAATGCAGGTTTATAATAATGTATCGGATTATCTGTTATTAACGTTATTTTTATTTTTTTAGAAAAAATGTCTTTATTCAGTTTTCTAGCCAAAATATTAGCTAACATGGTACCGCCAGTACCACCACCCACAATAACTATATTTTTCATGATTTAAAATCCTTAAGAAATAAAACAACTCGATAAATAAAACCTGCTCATCGCCGTGCTTTACACTTAGTAAATATAGTTTAATGCCAATAACAACCAATACAATAAATTGCATATAATTCGAAAATTAACAAAAAAAACTAATCACTTTGAGATATTAAAGTACTTTCTCCGGTAAAAGAAAAGTCATGCACTCATAAATAAAAAAATAAACTTCATTACAACTCATTGAAATAATAATATTAATATGAATAATGCCCAACTATCTTCCATTTAAACAAGATGTCCTCGGCGACTTGCCCATATCCAATATTATGCATCACTAAGTAATATTGATTATTCGACGCTTTGATGGATGTCACAATTCCTATATGTGGACGACCATTATCTAAACGCCATGAAACGATATCGCCGGGCAAATAATCCTCCCCTTTTAACGTAATAGGTTTAACCGTGCCTTTTCGAGCAAAAAAGGTTTCTAAATTAGGTACTCGCCGATGATCAATGTTGGTATCAGGCTTACGAAGCCCCCACATTTTTTGGCTTGGATACTGGCTAAAATTTTTCTTTATATCTTCATGAAGCTGTTTTTGAAGATCAATACCCAGCTTACGATAACTGCGGATCACAACATCAGAACAGACACCATAATGGCTGGGAACATCCCCATTGGGGTAATCTATCTGGCGATAAGATGAATAATAAACAACAAGGCGAGGTAACTGTTCAGCCTGTTTTGCCAATTCAAGGTTATTTTTTCCTAATGCATAGGACATGCAAAATAGTAAAGCGATGGGTAATAATCGTTTCAAGGTATGGTCCCCGCAAAATAGAGAATCAAATCTACAATAATTACAGGGATAAATAAGGTGGGATAATCTTAAAAAGGCATTACTTAGTTAATTTAAATTGGGTAATAATAGGGTTATGATCTGACGCATCCGTCTGTAATATGTGGCTTTCTTTCAGTTTTAAGCCGCGGTAAAACATAAAGTCTAATGGACGACCAAACGCTTTTGTCCGTAAATCTGAATCGTAGAGAACTTCCTTCAAGCCAACGGAACGAATAAAGCGTTTTAATGCATTTACTCGCTGACGGCTCCATGCATTAAAGTCCCCAGCGAGAATAACGGGACCAACATGTTTGCTAATGTGAGAACCTAATTTACTCAATTGCTTCGTATACACATCAACCCCAAAACTAAAGTTGATTGCGTGTACGTTCGCTACCATTAAATGCTTACCATTAGGCAATGGATAAACTGTGATCAACGCCGATTTCGCTAAACGTAATAACGGTTCTTTTTCTCGTAATGGGCAACAATAAATAGGGTGAGCGGTCGCGAGTGTCATTACCCCTGATGGATGAGGGGAAAAAGGTAAGGCAGGGACTTGGTCTGCTATCAACTGATGTGAAGCAGCAAAAGAAACCAATTCTGGTGACATTTGTGCTTCTTGGAGCAATAACAGTTTTTTTTCTTTAACGAGCTCTGCTAACGTAGATTTCCAATTTGGTCGCTGCTGCTTATAAATATTCCACGTAACAACATCCAACGTTTCACCCGCAGGAAACAGAGGAAGACCAATAGGAAGAGAATCTCCCAGCATATGGATTGGCATAGGCTGAATACGTTTTGCAGGCTCGCCTGCAATGTACCGAACAGAATAGGTTCTTTTAGCCACGTACCGGATTCCCTACGAAATTGATAACAACAATATTGTTGTCGACTATGCTAGTTTAGCATTGGTTTGACTGACTCAAGTGCAGTATATCAAATATCTTGCAGGTTATCTTACGGAACTTATTATTCCTTTTTGTGACTTTTCCAGGTTAGCCCAACTATCTTCGTCAAATTACCTGCCATCCGCCATGATAAACTTGCAAGATAATGGCTTAACAAAGAAAAAACATACACGTAATAGAGGCATTCTTTACTACTTGATTAGGATATAAGGCGGGTAAGGTTAATATGGCGGTCGGTTTTCAACTCAATATGCAGGGCAATTTTATTGCTGATAGTAAAAACACCGTTTATGGGTTGGGAAGCAAAGCGATATTAGGCGCTTTTAGGCAGTTAGTGAGTAGAGGCATCACCGACGTTGTGAATGGTAAAACAGTTAGTGGTATACCTTTCTGTGATTTCCAGTACCCCAAACGCAAAAAAGCCACCCAATGGGTGGCTTCTCGGCTAATTTAATGTCTGGCAGTTCCCTACTCTCACATGGGGAGACCCCACACTACCATCGGCGCTACGGCGTTTCACTACTGAGTTCGGCATGGGGTCAGGTGGGACCACCGCGCTATTGCCGCCAGACAAATTCTGTTTATTCCCGTTTAGCCTTTAATCACTAAACCAGAATATCAATCCTGAACAAGCTGTTGTGTCCACCTTTCGGCGTCCCACTTCATTGAATCAACTTTAATCTCTCAATCTCGAAAACACCTTCGGTGTTGTCAGGTTAAGCCTCACGGTTCATTAGTATTGGTTAGCTCAACGTATCGCTACGCTTACACACCCAACCTATCAACGTCTTAGTCTTAAACGTTCCTTTAGGACCCTTAAAGAGTCAGGGAAGACTCATCTCAAGGCAAGTTTCCCGCTTAGATGCTTTCAGCGGTTATCTCTTCCGCACTTAGCTACCGGGCAATGCCATTGGCATGACAACCCGAACACCAGTGGTGCGTCCACTCCGGTCCTCTCGTACTAGGAGCAGCCCCTTTCAATCTTCCAACGCCCACGGCAGATAGGGACCGAACTGTCTCACGACGTTCTAAACCCAGCTCGCGTACCACTTTAAACGGCGAACAGCCGTACCCTTGGGACCTACTTCAGCCCCAGGATGTGATGAGCCGACATCGAGGTGCCAAACACCGCCGTCGATATGAACTCTTGGGCGGTATCAGCCTGTTATCCCCGGAGTACCTTTTATCCGTTGAGCGATGGCCCTTCCATACAGAACCACCGGATCACTAAGACCTACTTTCGTACCTGCTCGAGCCGTCACTCTCGCAGTCAAGCTGGCTTATGCCTTTGCACTAACCGCATGATGTCCGACCATGCTTAGCCAACCTTCGTGCTCCTCCGTTACTCTTTGGGAGGAGACCGCCCCAGTCAAACTACCCACCAGACACTGTCCGCACCCCAGATAATGGGGCTACGTTAGAACATCAAACATTAAAGGGTGGTATTTCAAGGTTGGCTCCACGCAGACTGGCGTCCACGCTTCAAAGCCTCCCACCTATCCTACACATCAAGGCTCAATGTTCAGTGTCAAGCTATAGTAAAGGTTCACGGGGTCTTTCCGTCTTGCCGCGGGTACACTGCATCTTCACAGCGAGTTCAATTTCACTGAGTCTCGGGTGGAGACAGCCTGGCCATCATTACGCCATTCGTGCAGGTCGGAACTTACCCGACAAGGAATTTCGCTACCTTAGGACCGTTATAGTTACGGCCGCCGTTTACTGGGGCTTCGATCAAGAGCTTCTCCTTACGGATAACCCCATCAATTAACCTTCCAGCACCGGGCAGGCGTCACACCGTATACGTCCACTTTCGTGTTTGCACAGTGCTGTGTTTTTAATAAACAGTTGCAGCCAGCTGGTATCTGCGACTGGCTTCAGCTCCATGGGTAAACCACTTCACCTAATGCCAGCGTGCCTTCTCCCGAAGTTACGGCACCATTTTGCCTAGTTCCTTCACCCGAGTTCTCTCAAGCGCCTGAGTATTCTCTACCTGACCACCTGTGTCGGTTTGGGGTACGATTAATGATAATCTAGAGCTTAGAGGCTTTTCCTGGAAGCGGGGTATAAGCTACTTCGCCACCGTAGTGACTCGTCATCAGACCTCAGCATATAGTGAACCGGATTTGCCTAATTCACCTGCCTACATCCTTAAACCGGGACAACCGTCGCCCGGCCAGCCTAACCTTCTCCGTCCCCCCATCGCAATTATCACCAGTACGGGAATATTAACCCGTTTCCCATCGACTACGCATTTCTGCCTCGCCTTAGGGGTCGACTCACCCTGCCCCGATTAACGTTGGACAGGAACCCTTGGTCTTCCGGCGTGCGGG